>CAZLXB010000011.1:30474-66711 GCA_964563545.1 uncultured Bifidobacterium sp.
GGTGACCGTCGAGGTGTCGTCACCGCGGTTGGCGCAGGCCGTCGAGATGAGCGCGAGAACGCCAACGAGAATCGAGATGCGTTGCTTGGGGGGCATCTGCGTAGTCTGCCCCACCGCGATGACGGTGTGTCGGACCGGGCGACGGTCGCGAGCCACCGACGCGCACTAGGTTCGGGAGCGGAGGCAATGGGGAAAGTGCGCATCGACATTCTCGACCGTGATTGGTACCAGCGGGGTCCCTTCGCCGAACTCGCATGGATCCGGGCCAACGAACCCGTGTACCGCGACGTGAACGGCATGTGGGCGCTCACCCGACTCGAAGACGTCCGCTGGGCCGAGCGGCAACCCCAGATCTTCAGCAGCGCGACCAATGGGTCGCGACCCAATGGTGCGGCGCAGCCGTCGATGATCGATTCCGACGATCCGAGTCATGCCGACCAGCGCCGCGTCGTCGCCCGTGGATTCACGCCCCGTCAGATGAAGGCCTACGAGGAGCACGTGCGTGAGGTGTCGCGCACGCTCGTCGACTCGGTGATCGAGCGTGGTTCGTGTGATGTCGTGGAAGACATCGCCCGACCGCTTCCCATGACCCTCATCGGCGAGATGCTCGGCGCGCCCGAGTCCGACTACGACCGACTCCAGCACTGGAGCGATCGCATGATCGCCGGATCCGACAAAGCGGAGTACGTGACCGAGGACGTCGTGAACGCGGCGCTCGAGTACTACGGCTACATCAGCGAGGTCATGGAGGAGCGGCGACGCGAACCGGGCGACGACCTCGTCAGCAAGTTCATGCACGGGGGATCGGACGGTGAAGGCGCTCTCGACGATGCCCATGTGATCGGCAATGCCCTTCTGCTCCTCGTCGGGGGTAATGAGACCACTCGGAACGTCATCGTTGGTGGCCTCGAGGCGCTCATCCGGCGACCGGAGCAGTTCGCATGGGTTCGGAGATCACCGGAGAACCTCGACACGGCGATCGAAGAGATGCTCCGGTGGGTGACGCCGATCGTCAACATGAGTCGCACCACCACCAAGGATGTCGAGGTGCGCGGGGTGTCGATACCGGCCGGCTCGCAGGTCCTCATGCACTACATGTCGGCCAACCGCGACGAGGAGATCTTCGAGAACTCGCACGAATTCGACGCGACTCGGAATCCGAATCCGCACATCGCCTTCGGATGGGGACCGCACTTGTGTCTCGGTGCCACGCTTGCTCGGCTGGAACTGAAGTCGATCTACTCCGAGATGTTCTCGCGACTCACCGATTTCCGCTTCGCCGACTCGAAATTCGAGCCGGAGTACAGCCACGCATCGTTCGTGCGGGGCATCCAGAGCCTGCCGATCGAGTTCCGAGCCGCCTGAGGGTCAGGAGCGTTCGTCGCGCAACGCCGAACGACGAACCTTGCCGGCGTCGTCGCGCACTGCATGATCCACGAACTCGAAGGTTCGCGGGATCTTGTAACGGACCAGTCGCTCGGCCAGGAAGTTCCGCATCTCGTCGTCGGAGACCGGACCCGACACCTGCACCATCGCGTGCACGCGGTTACCGAGATCTTCGTCGGGAAGCCCGATCACCGCCGACGAAACGACGAGCGGATGTTCCGACAGCGCGTTCTCGACTTCGGCCGGGTAGATGTTGGCCCCGCCCGACAGGATCATGTCGCCGCGACGATCGGTGAGATACACGTAACCGTCGGCGTCGATCGAGCCCATGTCGCCAAGGCTCTCCCATCCGTCGGGTGTCTTGCGGGCCTCGGCCCCGAGGTACCGGTAAGTGATGCGATCGTTGCGCATGAAGATCTCGCCCACGGTGCCGCGTGGGAGTTCCTCGTAGGTCTCGGGATCGAGGACTTTCATCTCACCGGTGACCACTCGACCCACCGAACCGCGATGCGTCAGCCACTCGTCACCGCGGATGATGGTCACGGCTTGGGCCTCGGTCCCGGCGTAGAGCTCGAAGATTTTCTCGCCCCCGAGCCAGTGGCACCACTCTTCTTTCAACCACGGAGGACACGGTGCCGCCATGTGCCAGACGACGGCGAGTGATGAGAGGTCGTAGCGATTCTTGACGTCGTCGGGCAGACGCGAAATACGCGACATCATCGTCGGAACGAAGAGGATCCAGTCGGCGTGATGCTTCTCGACCGCGGCGAGGGTTGCTTCGGCATCGAAGTTCGCAAGGATCACCAGATGGTTGCCCTGGAAGAGCGATCCGGCGCCGAAGGAGAACGGTGCGTTGTGATACAGCGGTCCGGGAATGCACACCACACCATCGACGCGTTGACCCATGCCCGGGTTGCCGACGTTCACCACACCAGGATCACCGGCGACGATCAACTTGGGCCGTCCGGTGGAACCACCCGACGTAGGTGCCTTCATGGCCGGGGAGGTGACATCGGGGAGCGGACCATCGTCGATGGACGAGTCGGGTCGGTATCCGACCGGCACCGTGCGGCGATTCGGATGGGCGGCGGCGTCGACTCCGACCACGAGTGACGACTCGGCGAGTTCGACGATGGCCTGTCGTTCGCGATCGGGAAGGCGGTAACTCACTGGTTGGGGGATCGCGCCGAGTTTCCACGCCGCGATGCACGCCTCATAGAACGCGACCGAGTTCGGCAGGGCGACGGTGACGAAGCTGCCGTGGGTCACGCCGAGGTCGGCAAAGGCTCGGGCGAGTCGATTCGTTCGAGATTCGAGTTCGCGACGGGTGACGGTCTCGTCTCCGCACGTGATCGCCGGCCGGTCGGGGTTCTCGGCCGCCTTGTCAGCGAGGGCTTGCATGATCGAGACGATGGGCATGACGTGAACTCCGGTCGGGTGGGGGGGTGGGTCGGGATCAGGCGGCGTCGAGAGCGGCGCGCCAGGTGCGATGCCAATGTTGCAACATCGGCTCGTTCGTTCCGAAGACGAACTGCTTGAGTCCCATCTCGGCACCACGCTGGCACTGTTCGGCGGCCGGGAAATCCTCCTTGCCCACCACCACGGCGGCGAAGTCGGCTCCGGCCTTGCGTGCCGCGCGTTCCTCATCGGACGTCGTCGGGCGCACCGATGCCTCGGTGAGATCGACCGTGCATTCGCCCACGGTGCGGCCGGGATAGATGCGGAACATCTGGCAACTCACCGGCGTCTCGAGGAGTACGACCGACGGGAAGAGCGTGTGCACGATGCTGATCGGGGCTGGATCGGGCCACTGATCCTCCGGAAGGTCCATGAGTTTTTCGATGCCGGTGGTGGGAAAGCCCCAACGACCGTGCCGTCCGAAGGTGTCGTAGATCGGGTGGTGGAGCACGAGGTTGAAGAGCGTCTCGCGGTGCAAGTAGTTCACGTGATACGTCTCGAGGTTCACGTCGAAGGCGATCTTCCAGTTGGAACGCAGGTTCCAACTGTGATGACACACGATCTCGTGGGTGTCGTAACTACACCACCGCAATTGGGGCTCGATGTCGGCGAAGGCCGCGCGCGGGTCGGCGTTCTCGTCGAGTCCGACCGCGATGAGTCCGGCGACGTCGGCGATCGGCAGCGGTTCGAGACCGAGCGTCATACGGTCGATGCCCTCGAACGCGTAGGCGTCGGGTTGTCCGGCGAGGGATCCGTCGAGGTCGAACGACCAGGCGTGATACGGGCAGGTGAGCCGACGCGCCTCGCCACAACCATCGGCGACCTGAGCACCACGGTGGGTGCACGCATTCCGGAAGGCACGCAACACACCGTCCTCGGCGCGGGTGACGAGTACCGGATGGCCGGCGACGTTCTTGGTGACGAAGGTTCCCGGACGCGGGAGTTCGCCGGTCCAGCCGATCACGTGCGAACCGCGACGGAACAACACGTCGAGTTCCTTCTCGAATCGCGCCTGGTCGGTGAACACGCTGGCCGGTTCGGTCATGTTGCCGGGCGCGTGGTCGAGAGTCCGGGTGCGGAAGTTGTCGGCCATGCGGCGGACCAGTTCGCGCGGAAAGCGTTGCGTGGCCACGTGGTTGTGGTCGCTGAGCGTCGTCATCGGGATCCCCTCCTGTCGGCGACGGCCGACCCCCCGGCCGTCAGACCTTGGCTGACAGTGTGTCAGAGATCCCGGGGTGTCGGTCTATCTCGATGAAGATTGCCGAGGCGGTGGCGATCACCGGGGCCTCGGGGCGGTCTTCGCGCAGATCGGACTCGATGAACATCTTGCGCCCGTCCCGTCGGTCGAGCCAGGCGGTGATCACGAGTGGTGACCCGATCGGTGTGCCGGCGCGATAGCGGATCGAGAGCTCACCGGTGTAGGCGATGATCTGGTGCATGTTGAGAACGAAGCCGAGTGCATCGTCGAAGGCGAGGGCGATCACGCCGCCGTGACCGCGCTGGGGCGGGCCCTCGTGGGCCGGCCCGAGACGGAAGCGCGCACGTATACGGTCTCCCTCGCGGTGAACGACCATGTCGAGGCCGTAGGGGCTTCCGGGTCCGGAACCTGGGCGGGCGATGTGGCTCGGCAATTGGTCGCCGTCGAGGGCAACTTCGGAGAGTGACTTTCCGAAGTTCGAGAGGTCGCGTATCCGGGCGGGGGAGGACTCGAGCCGTTGGCTGACACCGTCGATGGTGGACGTGGCGAGTTCGATGTCGGCGAGTGGCGATTCATGTCCCACGGCCGCGTGGCCGAGTCGGCGGACCGCCTCACCGAGTTTGATCCGCGCCTCGTCGTACTGGAGATCGGTTCCCTCGGGACGCATCACGGATCGATTCTCGTC
The DNA here is from genome assembly GCA_964563545.1 of uncultured Bifidobacterium sp. Lineage (GTDB taxonomy): Bacteria > Actinomycetota > Acidimicrobiia > Acidimicrobiales > Ilumatobacteraceae > Casp-actino8. The sequence goes on from CAZLXB010000011.1 coordinate 35,202, forward strand.
GTGTCGAGGTCGCGGAGCCAACCCCGCGCGATGAGGACGAAGGCGACGATCACGAAGGCGATGGCGTCGACGAGCACCGCGACGCGCATCGTGAAGACGTCCCCGAGACGACCGAGTGCGAATGCGCCGAGCGGTATGCCGGCCAGGATGCCGAGAACGTAGAAGCTCATGGTGCGTCCGCGCATGGTGTCGGGCACCGTGCCCTGGATCAACGTGTTGAGGGCGACCGCCGACTGCAGGTGTGCGAGACCTCCGATGAAGTACGCCACGAGCCCGACCCAATACGAAGACGTCAGCGGAATGAGCGCCGTGCTGCCGGCGAAGAGCGTGAGAGCCACGAGGACCCGGGTGGAACGGGCCATGCGGTCGCCGATCGCCACCGAGAAGACCGACGACGTGAGGGCGCCGAGACCGAGCGCGACCAACAGTCCGGCGTTGTCGGTGGACGGTCGGTCGAAGATCCGGTTGGCCACCGCCGGTGCGACGTGCTGGAGCGATTGACCGCACATCGACGTGATGAAGGCGAGGATCACCGCGATCCGCAGTGGGCGGTTCCGCGAGACGTAACGCCCGCCCTCGCGCAGTGTCTCGCTGACCCGTTGTCCGTGTGAGTGGTCGATCGTCTGACGCGGCCGCGACACGAAGAGTGCTCCGATCACGAGGAGATACGTGACGGCATTGATGAAGATCGCCGCGCCCGTACCGAGTGTCGACACCACGAGACCGGCGAGACCCGGACCGATGGCTCGGGCGAGGGTGAACTGCACCGAGTTCAACTTCACGGCGTCGAGCATCTCGTCGGGTGGTACCAGTAGCGGAACGAAACTTTGCCAAGCGGCCGTCTGGAATCCGGTGGAGATTCCACCGAAGAGGCCGAGGGCCACGATGAGGCCGGGACGTATCGAGCCGGTCAGATACATCGTCCAGAGCACGAAGGCGGTCGTCATCTGGACGACTTGGGTGACGAGGAGAATTCGCCGTCGACTGATGCGATCGGCGAGTACGCCGGCATACGGCGTGAGGAAAACGGCCGGGATGAGACTGGCCATCGACGACACACCGAGCCAGGTGGAACTGTCGGTCAGGTCGTACAGAAGCGCCGGCACGGCAACCAACTGCATCCAGCTGCCGGCGTTGGAGATCGCCGCCGCCGTGAAGAAATACGCGAAGTCGCGGTGGCGGAGAGCACCGAGCGCGCTCCGGCGTTCGGGGGCCACCGAATTCGTGTCGGCCGGGGGCGTTTTCGTCACAGGTCGGGAATCGGGAAGTTGAAGTTGGTCGTGGTGACACCGCCGTCCACGTTCAGGATCTGCCCCGTGATGTAACTGGAGGCATCGGAGGCGAGAAACAGCACCGCGGCCGCGATGTCATCGGGGACGCCGAGCCGACGCAACGGGGTGGCGTTCTCGATGGAGGCCTTGAGTTCGGGATTGGCGGCGACGACCTCGAGGGCTTCGGTGAGGATCGCGCCCGGGGCGACGGCATTGACCCGAATCTTCGGATTGAGATCGGCGGCCATGAGTTCGACCGCGTGATCGAGGGCGGCCTTGGCACTGCCGTACGCGGTGTAACCCCGGCCGACGACGTGTCCGATCGCGCTCGACACCATGACGACCGAGGACGCCCCCGACCGTCCATCGCTCGCGGCAAGGAGATGCGGCACGCACGCTCGCACGAGTCGCAGCCCGTTGATCACGTTGTTCTCGAAGGCGTTGCGCAGATCGCGGTCGCTCGTGGACATGAAGGGTTGGGGCATCGAGCCGCCCACCACGCTGACCACAGAGTCGATGCGCCCGAGCTCGGCCACCGTCGTGGCCACCGCGACCTCGACGGCTTCGGGATCGTTGGCATCGGTGGGGAGGGCTATCGCCCGCCGACCCATCGACCGGGCCGTTGCCGCGACTGCTTCGAGTTGATCGGCGCTACGTGCGAGCACCGCGATGTCGGCCCCGGCCTCGGCGACCGCGAGCGCGCTGGCCGCGCCGATGCCACGTCCGGCCCCCGACAGGAGCACGACGCGTCCGGTCAGGTCGAAGAGATTGCGTACCGTCATGACGACCTTCCTAGACGAGCCAACGGCTCAGCGACTCGATGATGCACGCGGGCTTGGAAGATCCCTCGACCTCGATCGTGATGACGATCTTGGTCTGGAGTCCGTTGGCGACATCGGTGACTTCGGTGAGTTCGGCTCCCGCCCGCACACGGTCTCCGACCTTCACCGGCGACGGGAAGCGAACCTTGTCGACGCCGTAGTTCACGCCGGTCGAGAAGCCGACGACCTCGACGATCTGGGGCAGGAAGAGATTCGAGAGTGACAGCGTGAGGTAGCCGTGAGCGATCGGCGCACCGAAGGGTCCGCTCTTCGCGCGTTCGACGTCGACGTGGATCCACTGGTGATCTCCGGTCGCGTCGGCGAACAGATTCACGCGGTCCTGATCGACCGTGAGCCATTCACTGTGGCCGAGGTGGCGTCCGACATGCGCGCGGACTGCATCGGGACCGTCGAGTGTGGTGGCGGCCATGTCGTCCTTTCGTGTGGTGGTGTAGTGACGGCGGTTCAGCGATGAGGAGCGCCGGTGAGCGAGTCGAGTGTTCGGCTGGCTTCATCGATGATGCGGGTCACGAGTTCGGCACAGGTCGGGAGATCGTCGATCACGCCCACCACTTGTCCGCTCGCCATGACACCGCTTTCGGTCCGGCCGTCGACGAGCGAGGCTTTGAGGAGCATCGGCGTGTTGGCGGCCATGATCATCTGGGCCCACGTGAGATCGAGCGACTTGCGCATGGCCAGGCCCTCGCGCAGCATTTCCGACAACGGAGTTCCCGTGAGGCGCTTGAAGCGCAGAGCGTTGATGGCGGCACGCGGCAATGCGAGCACCCGTGCCCTTCCGCTCTCGAGTTGATCGACGAGTTCGGTGCGCAGCACCCGATGGGGCACGCCATCCACCTGCGTGCTCACCACGGTGTCGAGAACTCCCTTGCCGAGGTAGAAGTCCTTCACTTGTTGGGGTACCGACGAGTCGCTCGTGAGAAGGAAACGGGTTCCCATGGCCACACCCGATGCGCCGTAGGCCAGGGCGGCGACGAGTCCGCGTCCGTCGAAGAAGCCACCGGCGGCGATCACCGGGATCCGACCCTGCACGGCGTCGACCACTTGGGGAAGCAGCACGGTGGTGGGCACGGCACCGGTGTGTCCGCCGCCTTCACCACCCTGCACGAGCACCGCGTCCACGCCCCATTCGAGAACCTTCTCGGCGTGGCGCTTGGCGCCGATCGACGGGATCACCACGAGACCGGCGTCCTTGAGACGGGCGATGAGATCGGGTTTGGGTGCCTGGGCGAACGATGCGACCTTCACGCCTTCATCGATCATGAGCGAGATGCGGTCGTTCACATCGGCCGAGTCGGCCCGCAGGTTCACACCGAAGGGCTTGCTCGTGCGCGACTTCACTTCGGCGAGTGACGACCGGAGTTGTTCGAAGTCCATCGTCGCGCTGGCGAGGATTCCGAGTGCGCCGGCGTTGGAGGTCGCACTCGTGAGACGGGGGCCGGCAACCCAGCCCATACCGGTCTGGACGATCGGGTACTCGACGCCGAGGAGATCGCACAGAGGAGTGTGTAGTCGCGGGTGCATGTCGGTCAGGCCGGTAGTTCGCGATGGCGCAGGCCACGCGGATCGATGCGTTCTATGGCCGCCGATTCCTCGGCGGTCGGTGGGCGCGACTCGGGCACGTCGCCCTCGACGACGAGTTCGAACCCGGTGTTGCTCTGTACGTCGGCCACGGTCACGCCCGGATGGACCGACACGATGCGCATGCGATGGCCAGGACCGTTGAAGTCGAGTACGGCGAGATTGGTGACGACACGACGCAGATCGTGGCGACGGGCGATGAAGCCACCCAGTTTGTCGGCGCGGTCGTAACCGACGCCGCTCACCATGTCGACCTGTTCGACGAACACCGACGACTGATGCTTGGGGATGAAGAAACTCGTCGCGTTGTTGACGGTGTTGCCCGGCCCGCCGCGGACTCCGAGCAACTGCGCCTTAGGTTGCTTCCACGGGCCGATGTTGGCGATGTTGGTGTTGCCGAAGCGATCGATCTGACTCGCGCCCATCATGACGTGGCGACGGCCACCCCACAGGGTGTCGAACACCTGTCGGAAAGGAATCCAACCCTCGACGAGTTTCTCGGTGCCGCCGATCGGGAGATCGCCGGCCACGAAGAACGCCTCGCCGTCCGACACGAGAAGGTCGGGTTCGAAGGTGGCGCGCGCCAGGCGAGCGCCGAGCATCGGCATCACTCCCATGCCCGAGGCGAAAATCTCGCCGTCGCCGCGCCATGCATCGGCGCAGGCAACGGCCACGACGTCGGCGAGCGAGGTGCTCACTTCTTGTCCTCCTTGCGCTCGGCGCGCCATTCGGCGACTGCTCGTTGGTAACCGGCTTCGTCGGACGAAAGGAAGCGGCTGGTGAACGCTCGCCAACTCTCTTCGTCGCGGGCCGCGTCCACATAGGCCTTCTGGAACGCTTCGTCGCGTCCGTAATCGGGTTCGCAGGTCGTGAAGTGGGCGCCGTTCGGAGCCGCGATCACACCGTCGACCATGGAGCGATTGATCTTGAGGGTGTGGAACGAACCCTCCTTCAGCAGATCGGCGGTCGGCACGATCTTCTCGGCGCTCACGAATCGACGGCCGGGTTCGCAGGCGGCGAGGAAGAGATCGTCGAAGTAGAGGTCGGGGCCGAGGAACTGCGCGTTGCCGCGCTCGTCGCTGCGGTTCAGGTGTACGAACGCCGCGTCGAGGCGGATGGCCGGAACTGCGAGGAGGTCCTCGGCGTCGTCGTAGGGCGAGCGCACGGTGCGCAGCGAGGGGTTCACATCCATCACGCCGCTGCCGAGTCCGGCGCGGGTCGGGAGGAACGGAAGTCGCAGCGATCCGGCGTACAGCGCCCACTGCAGCATGCCTTCGTCGTACTCGACCGGTTCGGCGATGGTGCCTGCTTGGCGCGCCGATCGGAAGTGCGGTTCGAGGGCGATGGAATCGAGTGACACGAAGCCGTACACGAGACGACGAACCTTGCCGGCGGCGCACAGGAGTCCGACATCGGGTCCGCCGTACGACACGACGGTGAGGTCCTTCACGTCGGTGTGCAACAGCGCGCGTACGAGGCTCATGGGTTTGCGACGACTGCCCCAGCCACCGATACCGAGGGTCATCCCGCTCTCGATGGTCGAGACGGCCTCGACCTCGCTCATCAACTTGCTCGTGCGGGCCATGTCGTCAGTCGCCCTGCTTCGACTTGTCGGTACCGGCGAAGTCGTCGCGTAGTTCGTCGCTCACTCCCGTGAGGTTCAGTTCGAAGGTGAAGCCTTGTTCGTAGCGGTAACTGCGCTTCACGTCCCAGAGGTCGATGCCGTTCAGGCTCTCCTTGGCGGCGCGAATGACCGTGGGGTGCTTGTCGGCGATGCCTGCCGCGATCTCCATGGCGGCATCGCGCAACTCTGCACGCGGTACGACCTTCAACACGCTGCCGAAGGCGTGGAGCTCGGCCGCGGAGGCCGTGGCCGAGGTGTAGACCATGGCGCGCATCTTGTGTTGGGGCACCAGCCGCGCGAGGTGGGTCGCCGCGCCGAGTGCCCCGCGGTCGACCTCGGGTAGGCCGAAGAACGCGTCGTCGCTCGCCACGATGATGTCGCTGTTGCCCACGAGGCCGATGCCGCCTCCCACGCAGAATCCGGCCACGGCCGAGATCACCGGCACCGGACAGTCGTAGACCGCGGCGAAGGCCGCGAAACAGCCCTTGTTCGCACCGATCAGCGCATCGAACCCGGTGGTGTTCTGCATCTCCTTGATGTCGACCCCGGCGTTGAAGCCCTTGCCCTCGGCCCGCAGCACGACGACCCGGACCTTGGGGTCGCGGCCGAGCGCGGTGATGGTGTCGGCGAGTTCGAACCACTGCGCCACCGTGAGGGCGTTGACCGGCGGGCAGTTCATGACGACCTCGGCGATTCCGCGTTGGTCGATGGAAGAGGAGATCGGCACGGAGCGAGCGTAGTTCTCATCTGACGCCGCGTCAGATGCGAGCCGACGAGGGTCGTGACCTGCCACTAAGGTCGGCCCGTGGCCCTCACCATCGACTTCACCGGCAAGGTGGCGCTGATCACCGGCGGCACCAAGGGTGTCGGTCGTGGCATCGCCCAAAGATTCGCCGATGCCGGTGCCACCGTCGTCGTGTGCGCCCGCTCGATCCCCGAGGGTCTGCCCGCGGGCTGGACCGCTCTCGCCGCCGATCTACGGGATCCGGATCAAGCCGCGGCCGTCGTGGACGACGTGGTGGCGCGACTCGGCCGGATCGACATCTTGGTCAACAATGCCGGTGGTGCGCCGCCCGCCGATACGGCTACAGCATCGGCTTCGTTCGTCAACAAGATCGTGGCCCTCAATCTGTTGTCGGCCATGTGGTGCAGCCAGGCGGCCAATCGCCACATGCAGAACCAACCGACCGGAGGCGCGATCGTCAACATCGGCAGCGTGTCCGGTGAGCGGCCCGCGCCCACGGTTGCTGCGTATGGAGCGGCCAAAGCGGGACTCGTGAACTACACGAAGACCACCGGGCAGGAATGGCTCCCGAAAGTGCGCGTCAACCTCGTCACGGTAGGCATGGTGCGCACCGAACTCGCGCACCTTCACTACGGCGACGAGGAAGGTGTGCGACGCACCGGTGCGCGCGTGCCCATCGGTCGCCTCGCCGAGCCCTCCGAGATCGGTGATGCGTGTGTCTATCTGTGTTCACCGCTCGCGTCCTACGTGAGTGGAGCGACCATCGAAGTGCACGGCGGTGGCGACTGGCCGGCGTTCCTCGACACGCCGTACCACGATCCGGTCCGCTGACCCGATCCGATCCGTCTAGCGTGGCGCGCATGGACGTCGTCTGGACCGATCTGCACCGACTGCACAGCCCGCAGCACGAGATCAACATGGGACAACCCATCCCCACGTACGAGAAGCCGAGTCGGGCCGAGACGATTCGCGAGCAACTCCTCACCGATTCTCGTTTTCGCTTCGTCGACCGACGCGAATACGGCAAGGGTCCGATCGAAGCCGTGCATCATCAGGGTCTGATCGCGTTCCTCGAGTCGGCGTGGAAGGAGCTCAACGCGCGAACCGGCCGGACCGAGTTCTTCCCCGAGGCGATGCTGCATCCGGGTCTGCGCGCCGGCATGGGCAACGGCCCGCTGCCCACCAACGCGATCTCGGGCCTCGGCTATTGGTGCTACGAGACCGCCACGCCGCTCGCTGAAGGTACCTACGAGGCATCGCGCGCATCGGTCGACGTGGCGCTCACGGCGGCGCAGATCGTGCTCGATGGTGCTCCCACGTCGTACGGACTCTGCCGTCCTCCTGGCCATCACGCGGCCGCTGATGTGTTCGGTGGTTTCTGCTTCTTCAACAACGCGGCGATCGTCGCCAATCATGTGGCCGCCACCACCGGAACGAAGGTCACGGTCCTCGACGTCGACTACCACCACGGCAACGGAACTCAGCAGATCTTCTACGAACGCGACGACGTCCAGTTCGTGTCGTTGCACGGCGACCCGGAGCGGGCGTATCCGTGGTACATCGGCTACGCCGAGGAAACCGGGGCCGGTGCCGGTCGTGGCAGCACCATCAACGTTCCACTGGCCGCCGAGACCGAAGACGATCATTACGTCGATCGTCTGGCCGACGTGTGCTCGCAGATCGCTGCCTTCCATCCGTCGATGGTGATCGTGTCGCTCGGTGTCGACACGTATTGGAACGACCCCATCAGTGATCTCGCTCTCACCACCGAGGGTTATCGCCGTTGTGGTGAGGTCGTGCGTTCACTCGGTCTGCCCACGGTCGTGTTGCAGGAGGGCGGCTACGACATCGAAGCCATCGGACGCAACGTGCACGCGTGGTTGTCGGGTCTCTTGCCGGCTCAGGTCTGAAGCGGCAACAGGTGCGGTGCGGCCTCGGCGAGGTGATCGGCCCACGCGTTCGCCGATGTCGGCTCGATGATCGGTAGCACCACGAATTTCGAGAAGCCCGCGTCGACGAATTTTCCGATCGTGTCGATGAGCCCGTTCCATCCTTGGGGCACGAGTTGGGTGACATCTTCGAGATCGGGCCGACGCGCACGTAACCCGGCTACAAGTTGATCGGGGAGCGGGCCATCGGCGTATGGGATGAGGGCGCCGAAATGTTCGGGGTCGATCGATCGCCCGTGTTCGTGGGCGACCTGCTCCACGACCTGACGACCGGTGGCGACGTCGGCGGGAGTCACGAAACTCGGTAACCAACCATCGGCGAGGCGTCCGACTCGCTTGAGTTCACTCGGCGCGATGCCGCCCAGCCAGACATCGGGCGGGCTCTGTTTGGGTTTGGGCTGCACGCGCAGATTGTCGTAATGGAAGAAGTTGCCATGGTGAGTGACGGACTCGTCGAGCCAGCACTTGCGGAGAACGGTGAGGGCTTCGTCGAACCGCTTGGCGCGCTCTTCGCGCGCGACGCCGAATGCTTGTTGTTCCTGCGGATCGGCCACGCCGAGTCCGAAGGCCGGGAGCAGGCGTCCGTTCGAAAGTCGGTCGAGGGTTGCGAGTTCCTTGGCGAGGACCACCGGATTGCGACCGGGCAGCACCATCACGCTCATTCCGAACTTCAGTCGGGTGGTGCGCCCGGCGGCGAACGCCATGGCTACCAGCGGATCAGGAGCTTCGCCGCCGATCCGCTCGCTCAACCAGAGGCTGTCGTAGCGCAGTGTTTCGAGGGCATCGACGACGGTTGCGAAACCGTCATCGTTGAGAGTCGTGCGAACCCCGAAGCCGTAGCCGACGCGGATCTTCATGTAGCGGCCCGGGCGATTCGTTCGATGAGATCGGCGGTCTCGGTGACCATCGACGCGAAGGGCGAATGATCGGTGTCGAGGGAAACGGTCGTTGTGCATCGGGAAGCCATCACGCGTTGGTGCTCGACGGCCACCGCCTGATCGCGCTCGCAAATCACGTAGGTGGACGTGATGCGATCGCGAGGACTTCCCGTCGTCGGCTGCATGACGGTGGCGGCCGGTTGCGGGCAGAGGCGGGCGACGGCGGCTCGGGCGACGGCGTCGGAACACGATCCGTAGAAAGCGTCCTTGGCTCGAGTTGGGTCGATGGTGGAGGTTCCGTCGTCGTGCTGGATCACGGCCGAGTCGAGGGCGTTGCTCACGCGGCCGAACGAGCCGAGAGTCGAGATCACCGACTCGCCCTGATCGAGGGCGAAGGCGGCCACGTAGACGAGATGATCGATTCGATCGAAGCGGCTCGCGGCCTCGGTGATGACTGCCCCGCCGTAGCTGTGGCCGACGAGGACCGGATCTTGCACGCCGCGCGAGGCGAGATGTTGGAGGAGTTCGACCACGATGGCTGCGTCCCCGTGGAGATCGGTGAAGGCCGCCGTCGAGGATCCGTGTCCGGGTAGATCGATGGCGAGCGACGCGATGCCGCGGTTCTCGAGCTCGGCCTGCAGTGCCGCCCAGCACCAGGCGCCGTGCCAGGCGCCATGGACGAGAACGACGTGACGGGGCGACATGGCGTCATCGTGTCACACCGCCCCTTCCCGGTCGAAGGTGGCACCCGAAGCACTCGTAGCCTGCGGGTCATGTTCGTCAACACCGAATCCTCCACCACCGATCCGACTCGGATCTTCCGACTCGATGGACGAGTCGCCATCGTGACCGGTGCGTCATCGGGACTCGGCGCCCACTTCGCGCGTGTGCTGCACGGCGCCGGGGCGCGGGTGGTCATGGCGGCCCGCCGACTCGAACGTCTCGAAGAACTCGCCGCCGAACTACCGGGTTCGATCGCGGTGGCCGCCGATCTCGGACGAGCCGAAGATCGCGAGGCTCTGGTGGCGCGTACCGTCGCCGAGGCCGGTGACCCGGACGTTCTGGTGAACAACGCCGGGATCGGGCACAAGGTCGCGATCGAGGACGAAGATCTCGAGACCTTCCGCGACACGATGGAGGTCAATGTCACCGCGATCTGGCATCTGTCGAAACTGGTCGCCCCACACATGATCGCTCGCGGCGGTGGCAACATCGTCAACATCGGATCGATGTTCGGACTCGTGGGTGCGGCCCCGGTCAAGCAGGCGCATTACTGCGCGTCCAAGGGTGCGGTGATCAACCTGACCCGTGAACTGGGCTTGCAGTGGGCGCGCAAGAACGTGCGCGTCAACGCGCTGTGCCCGGGATGGTTCCCATCGGAGATGACCGTTGGCATGAACGACGAGACGAGCATGAACTTCGTTCGCCAGATGTCGCCCATGCCTCGTCTCGGCGAACTGCACGAACTCGACGGCGCGCTGCTCCTGCTTGCGTCCGACGCGTGTTCGTTCATGACCGGTCAGACGGTCACGGTCGACGGCGGCTGGACGGCACGTTGATCCTCCATCTCGCCATTCGTCGCCAATGGGACGAGGCGCAGGTGACTGGTCGTTATCCGTGGTCCACGCGTGGTGCGACAGTCGCCGACGTTGGTTACACGCACTGCAGTTTCGATCATCAGTGGCGCGGTGTTCGTGAGCGTTTCTACGCCGATCTTGCCGACGACGAGCTCGTACTGCTGGAAATCGACGAGTCGCGACTCGTGTCGAAGGTGGTCGTCGAACGGCTCGACGGTGCCCCCGACGAATTCCCGCACATCTACGGGGAGATCGACGTCGCCGCCGTGGTGGGTGAGCGTTCGATCAGGGAGTGAGCTGCGCCCACGGCGCCGCGGCCTCGAGTTGCGACGCCACGCGGATCAACACGTCCTCACGTCCGTAGGCGGCGACCAACTGCATGCCGACTGGTAATCCCTTCGCGGTGCGATGGAGCGGGAGGCTGATCGCCGGTTGACCGCTCATGTTGAACTGACCGGTGAACGTGACCCACTCGCCGGCGCGGACGAGTGCACCCATCGGCTTGGCCGCATCGTCGTGGATCTCGCCGATGGCGATCGGCGGTTCGGCGAGTGTGGGAGTCAGGAGTAGGTCCCAGCCTTCGGCCCACCAGGACTGCACGGCGCGGCGGAACGCGACCGAAGCAGCCAGCGCCGCCGCGTAGTCGACGCCCGACACCGATTCGGCGAACTTGGCCTGCGCCCAGTTCATCGCCTCCACGTCGTCGGCCGTGATCTCGCGACCGAGAGTGTCGGCGAACCGCCGCAGCGACATGCCCATGTTGGTGCTCCACATGGCCCCGAACGATTTGCCCTGGCTCTGGTCGGCGAGCACTGCCGGCCAGGCGGCTTCCACGTGGTGGCCGAGCGACTCGAGGAGCTTGGCGGTGTTGTGCACACCGGTCACGCATTCCTGGTGCACCGCGAATCCGCGCGGACTGTGGTCGAGGAATCCGATGCGCAGTCGACCGGGGTCGGCGCCGACTTCCTGTAGGTACGGACGCGACGGCGCCGGCGCGATCACGACGTCACCCACGCCCGGTCCGCACGTCGCGTCGAGGAGCCGCGCGGTGTCGCGTACGGTCCGGCTCACGCAGTGCTCCACGCCGAGGTTGCTCTCGTCGCGGAACGGGGCCATGGTGATGCGACCCTGCGAAGGCTTCAGACCCACGAGTCCGCAACAACTGGCCGGGATACGAATCGAGCCGCCGCCGTCACTCGCGTGCGCGATGGGAACCATGCCCGAGGCCACGGCGGCCGCGGCGCCACCACTCGACCCGCCGCTCGTGCGCGACGTGTCCCACGGGTTGCGAGTCGGGCCCCACGCGAGAGGTTCGGTCACCGGCACGCTGCCGAGTTCGGGGCTGTTGGTACGGCCAAGGGTCACGAGACCGGCGCGCTTGTAGCGGGCGACCAACTCGGTGTCGGTCGGGGCGATGTAGCCGGCGGCCTTGAAGGCTCGACAACCGTGGCTGATAGGTCGGCCGGCTTCGTTGGCGAACAGATCCTTCAACAAGAACGGCACACCGCGGAACGGGCCGTTCGGTAGCGAGGGATCGTCAGCGGTCGCCCGGCCGGCATCGAACCACCGATAGGTGAGTGCATTGAGCGCCGGGTCGAGTTGCTCGATGCGCTCGATGGCGGCTTCCACGAGTTGACGCGGTGTGACCTCACCCTTGGCGACGAGTTCGGCTTGGGCCGTGGCATCGAGCCAGCGGGTGTCCTGGGCGAGTGACGACATGCCTCCGTGTTAGCAGACGAGGTGCAGGCCGAGGGAAACCACTGACTAGCGTGATTCTCCGTGCCCAACGATGGTGCGGAGCCGGTCTCCGTCGACTACCCGACGAGCCGGGCTTTGCTCCGCTTCGCGCCGGTCCGCAACCTTCTCGGTTCGAGTGTCACAACGTCGGCCGGAGTGATGCTTCAGGCCACGATCCTCGGCAAGCAGGTGTACGACATCACCGGCCGCGAACTCGACATCGGCCTGCTCGGTTTGGCCGAATTCCTGCCCGCGGCTCTTCTCGTTCTCGTGACCGGATCGGTCGCCGACCGTTTCAATCGGCGGATCATTGGAACCCTCGCGGTTGCCGCCGAACTCGTGTGCGCGTTGGTGCTCGCTTTCTACGCACTCGGTGACCCGACGGCCGTCTGGCCTCTCTTCCTCGTCGCGGTGCTCTTCGGTGCGGCTCGCGCCTTCTCGGCGCCGGCGATTCGCTCGATTCCACCGATGGTCGCTCCCGATGGCACGTTGCCACGATTGATCGCGTTGTACTCAGCAACGTGGACGGCGGCGGCCATCGTCGGCCCGGCCCTCGGCGGCTTCCTCTACGCCGCCGATCCCGCGCTCGCGTACTTCGTCGCCGCCGGACTCATGGGTGGCGGTGTGGTGCAGTTGGCACGGATCCGTTTCTTGCGCGAACCCGAACCACCCGGACCCGACGACAAGGTCACCTTGCACTCGGCATTCGAAGGACTGCGCTTCATACGACGCACGCCGATCCTTCTCGCCGCTATCTCCCTCGATCTATTCGCGGTCCTCTTCGGGGGCGCAGTGGCGCTTCTGCCGGCGATCGCCGAAGACCGGCTCGGCGTGGGTGACGTCGCCTACGGATGGCTGCGTGCTGCACCGGGCATCGGAGCCGCCGCCATGGCCCTGATCCTTGCCTCGAAGCCGGTCACCCGACGCGTGGGTCGCACGCTGCTCGTCGTGGTCGGGATCTTCGGTGCCGCCACGGTGATTCTCGGCGTCACCACGAGTTACATCGTCGCTTTCGTGGCGCTCGTGATCCTCGCGGGAGCCGACATGATCAGCGTCTACATCCGTGGCACGCTCGTGCCGCTCGTGACCCCCGACGACAAGCGGGGTCGGGTCATGGCGGTCGAGAACGTCTTCATCGGAGCGAGCAACGAACTCGGGGCTTTCGAGAGCGGGGTCGCCGCCCAAGCTCTCGGAACCCAGACCGCGGTCATCGGGGGCGGTGTGGCCACGCTCGGCATCGTGGCCGTGTACTCGTTCTTCTTCCCCACGTTGCGTCGAGTCGATCGGTTCGAAGAACTCGACCCCGATCGCTGATCTGGTCCGGGCCTAGGCGGCGATGGCCAACCACACGACGAGCGGTATCACGATCCACGACAGGATCAACAACACGATCGCGTAGGCCGCGAAGTTGTAACTCTCGTCGCGGGGCGGTTTGCCGGCGGCGCCGATGGTCTCCCACAGCGCGCGCATCGGCTGATCGGTCGAGAGTTTGATCCGTCGGCGGGCCACACCCGCGCTGTAGAGCGCAACCCACGAGAGGGCGGCCAGCACTGCGAACAGGATGACGCCGAGCACGATCACGCCCGCCGTGGAGTCGAGCGCGGCTCGCGTGACGCTTTGCAGACCGCTCGCGATCGATGTCAACACTGCGCCGCCGAGGAGGAAGGTCGGTAGTCCGAGGGCCTTGGTGCTCATACCATTCTGTACGCGACGGATGTCGAGACGCGATCTCCGAAGCATCGAATGCTCGGAGGTTCCCCACGCGCTGTTGGCCTCGCGACGTTCGTACAATCCGCCGATCCGTCCGACGAGGCGGTTCAGGTGACTGCGGACGATCCACCTGGTCACTTGTTGTACGAGCCATTTCGCAACCGGAGTGAGCGGGCCGAGTCGGCGGACTTCGGCCGGTCGGGCACCGTTGCGATCGAGGACCTCGATACCCCGCACCATCATGCGGTGCGCCTCTTCGAATCGTTGTGGATACTGAAGCGGCCGCACCTCCGACATCTGCGCGACCATCTCGCGTTCGACCACCCCGCGACCACCGATCTGGAAGAGCAGAGCGTCCTTCTCCTCGTCGGTGTCGGCCCGCAGGACGCGAAGAGAATCGAGTTTGTCGAGGAGGAGTTCGGGGACCGACTCGTCGTGGCCGTTGCCGGACGGCGCGTGGGGCTCGTTCACGATTTCAAGGTAGTGCGCCCCGGAGGTGTCGCCGTTCCGGAAGTGCAGTCAGGGACTACCGTTGCTTCCATGAAGCAGAACCCCATCGGACGCTTCCTTGACGAGTTCCGCCAATTCATCAACAAGGGAAATCTGGTCGCCATCGCCATCGGTTTCGTGATGGGTTCGGCCTTCACCGGGCTCGTGACCGCGCTCGTGGAGTACGTGATCATGCCGCTCGTGGCGATCCCGTTCGGCCAACCGAATTTCGACGACGCCCTCATCCTCGAGATCAACGACGCCCAAATCAGATTCGGCGCCTTTCTCACCGTGGCCGTCACGTTCGTCTCGATCGCCCTCGTTCTCTTCGTGATGTTGAAGATCTACAACCGCGCGACCGGAGACGAAGCCGTGGCCCCACCCACCGAAATCGGCCTCCTCACCGAGATCCGCGACGAACTACGTTCACAACGCGCCGGCGACGCATGAGACGTCTCGCCGCGTTGGCCGTGGCCGGCACCATCGCGTTGTCGGCGTGCGCCGGTGACGGATCGCCGTCCTCCACGCCGCCGTCGGGTCCACTCGGCACCGTCGCTGGTATCGGGGTTCTGCCGTCGGTCAGCCCGGGTGAGGTCGCCGGAGCGACGACTGGAGAACCGGTTCTTCCGACCTTCGATCGCACGATCGGCCAGGTCGCTGACGGACCGCGCCTTCTCCTCGTGGGCGACTCGATTTTCGCCACGGTGGCGCGCCGCTTCAACAACAAGGCCTGTCGACGCCTGGTGCCGCTCGGCTGGCAGATGGTGATCGAAGCCGAGATCGGCAAGTCGATCGAGTTCGGACCCGAAGTGTTGACGGCCAAGTTGGACGAGCGATGGGATGCCGCCGTCGTCTTCCTCGGCACCAACTATTGGCAGACCCCCGAGGTGTTTCAGCGTCTCCTGGGCGCCATGCTCGACGAGCTCTCGCCCCGGCCGATCGCACTTTTCAATACGTCGATGTATCGACCCGAGCAGCGCGAGGTCAACGACGCCATCGAGGACGAAGCTCGCAACCGCGACAACGTCTGGCTGGTCGACTGGGAGTCGATCTCGAAGTCGGACGGTGTCCTGTCGGGTGACGGCGTCCATCCGTCGATGGAAGGCAACGATCTTCTGGTGGCCGTGCTGGCCAAGGTCCTCGGCAACGCACCCGGCGGCGGTTCTGGAAAGTGCCTCGAATCCGAGTTCGTGGAGGACGAGGAGATGCCCGATGCGATCGTCGACGTGAACCCGACCGATGACACCGCCTCGGTCGACAGTGCGGTCGATGACACCGCGAGCGACGCCGCCGATCCGGATGAACCGTCGGACGACTCGGCCGTCACTACGTCCACTCCTTGATCACACGACGTCGACCTGCGACGGGTTGCGAGTCCGGTTCGTGCGCCACACACTTGGAGGGTGCTTCAGGTCCAGTCGTTGTCGGTCGAGGTCGGCGGTCGCGTCGTCGTTCAGGACGCGACCTTCACGATCATGCCCAAGGACAAAGTCGGCCTGGTCGGGCGCAACGGAGCGGGTAAGACGAGTCTCTTCAAGGTCCTCGGCGGTGACGCCGAACCGATCGCCGGCAAGGTGACCCGCAAGGGTGGCTTCGGGTATCTGCCCCAGGATCCACGGATCGCCGGGGTCTTCGACGGTCGCACCGCGATCTCGCACATCCTCTCGGGTCGAAATGTCGACGAGGATCTGGCGCGCCTCGAGAAGTTGCGGATCGCCATGGAAGAAGACGCGAGCGAACGCAATGTGTCCCGCTATTCGCGAGCCGAGGACGAATTCGCCTCCCGGGGCGGCTATGCGGCCGAGAGCGAAGCGCGGTCGATCGCGGCCGGGCTCGGTCTCACCGCTTCACGTCTCGATCTGCCAGTCGGTGTTCTGTCCGGTGGCGAACGTCGCCGCGTCGAGTTGTCGCGCATCCTTTTCGCCGGAAGCGATGTGCTGCTGCTCGACGAACCCACGAACCACCTCGACGTCGACGCCAAGAATTGGTTGCTGTCGTTCCTACGTCAGTATCGCGGTGCGTTGCTCGTGATCAGCCACGACCTCGATCTGCTCGACGAGGCGATCACCCGTGTGCTGCACCTCGATCGCGTGGCCGAGGACGCAACGGGTCACGTGGTGGAATATCGCGGGACGTACAGCCAATACATCAAGTCGCGGGCCGAGGACGAGGAACGGCTGGCCAAGAAGGCCGCCCTCCAAGCCAAGGAGATCCAGCGCCTGCAGACCGTGGTCGACCGTTTCGGGGCCAAAGCCACCAAAGCGGCCATGGCGCACAGCATCGAGAAGCGCATCGATCGCTTGGAATCGGAAAAGGTCGTGGCACCCACGGCATCGCGATCCATCACCGTGCGGTTTCCGGATCCGCCGCCCTGCGGCGAGACGGTCGTGACCGCCGAACATCTCTGCAAGGGCTACGGCGGACCGCCGGTGTTCGAGGACGTGTCGTTCGATCTCGGTCGACGTGAGCGTTTGCTCGTGCTCGGACTCAACGGTGCCGGAAAGACGAGCCTGTTGCGAATTCTCGCCGGTGAGACCACCGCCGATCTCGGCGACTTCCGGTTCGGTCACCAAGTGGCCGTGGGGTACTACGCGCAGGAGCACGACAACCTCGACACCTCGGCGAGCCTTCTCGACAACATCCGGCGCGAGGTTCCGCCCGGTGTACAACTCACCGAAACTCAATTGCGCGGACTTCTCGGCATGTTCGGACTGTCAGGGGAGAAGGTCTTCCAGAAGTCGGGCACGTTGTCGGGTGGCGAGAAGACGAAGTTGGCCCTGGCCATGCTCATGGTCGGGCGCAACAACCTGTTGCTCCTCGACGAACCCACCAACAACCTCGACCCGCCGAGCCGTGAGGCGGTGGCCGACGCGCTGTCGTCGTGGAAGGGTTCGATCGTCTTCGTGAGCCACGACGCCGAGTTCGTCGAACGTCTCGAGCCCACCAAGGTCCTGCTCATGCCCGACGGTCAGGTCGATTACTTCGGTGAGGACTGGCTCGACATCGTCACCCTCGCCTGAATCTCCCGCTGACGGCCCGCCACGCCCTGAGGGCTACGGTTCGGGCATGCGAATCGGAATTTTCGGCGGTGCAGCCAATGACGGAACCCTCGACGCCATGGTGGCCGAGGCCAAGCGGGCGGAGGCCGACGGCTTCGCGAGTTACTGGGCGCCCCAGATCTTCGGTCATGACGCACTCACTGCGTTGGCGGTGATCGGTCGGGAAGTGCCGCGCATCGAACTCGGAACGAGTGTGGTGCCCACCTATCCGCGCCACCCGATGATGATGGCCCAGCAGGCACTCACGGTGAATGCGGCGTGCTCGGGACGCCTGTGCCTGGGTATCGGCCTCAGCCATCAGATCGTGGTCGAGTCGATGTGGGGAATGAGTTTCGCCAAGCCCGTGCGCCACATGCGCGAGTACCTCGAGGTCATGATGCCGCTGCTCGAAGGCAAGCCGGTTGCTCACGCCGGTGAGGAGTTCCGCGTCAATGGCGCGGTGTCGGTGCCCGGCGGCAGTCGCCCGAACGTTGTGATCGCCGCGCTCGGTGAGCAGATGCTGAAGGTCACCGCGGCGCTGGCCGACGGCACCCTCACGTGGTGCACCGGTCCGCAGACACTCGCCAATCACACGGTGCCCACTCTGAAGGCCGCCGCCGACAAGGCGGGTCGTGACTCGACCCGCGTGATCGCCGCGCTTCCGGTGTGCGTCACCAAGGACAAGGAAGCCGCTTTCGAGCGCGCCGCCAAAGTGTTCGTGGTGTACGGGCAGTTGCCGAGTTACCGCGCAATGCTCGACAAGGAAGGTGTATCGGGTCCGGCCGACATCGCCGTGGTGGGTACCGAGTCCGAGGTCATCGATCGACTGGCGGCGCTGGCCGACATCGGCGTGACCGACTTCGCGGCCGTGGAATTCGGGGCCACCCCCGATGAGATCGCCGATACCCGGGCCGCGGTGAAAAAACTGCTCAAGTAGAGGTCGTTCCGTTCCGGGACGCGTGTGAGGGGGAGCGTCATGGGTGTCAGTGTCTCGAAAGCCGATGGAATCGCGCGAATCGTCTTCGACAATCCGCCGATCAATCTCTTCACGTTCGAGGAGTTCCTCGCCACTGCACAGATCGTGGGTGAACTCGCGGTCGACGATTCGGTTCGAGTGGTGATCCTGTCGTCGGCCAATCCCGACTTCTTCATCGCCCACTTCGACGTGGAGGCGATTCTTTCGTTCCCGACCGATCAGCCACCCGCGACCGAACTGAATCCGTATCACGTGATGTGCGAGCAGTTGCGCACGATGCCCAAGGCCACCATCGCCGTCATCGAAGGACGCGTCGGCGGTGGGGGCAGTGAAGTGGCACTGAGTTGCGACATGCGATTCGCCGCCCTGCCGTCCAAGAAGCACGCGGGTGCGGTGTTCAACCAGCCCGAGGTAGCGCTGGGCATCATCCCGGGTGGTAGCGGAACCCAACGTCTCGCCCGACTGATGGGACGGTCACGGGCTCTCGAAGTCGTGCTCGGATGCGACGATGTCGACGCCGAGACCGCCGAGAAGTGGGGTTGGGTCAATCGTTCACTGCCCCGCAAACAACTGCGGCCGTTCGTCGAACGTCTGGCCGCGCGCATTGCGTCGTATCCGACCCACGCCGTGGCCGCCGCCAAGGCATCGGTGATCCGGGCCGAGAAAGAAGTTGCCGCGGATCTCCTCGCCGAGGGCAATGCGTTCAGCGGAACACTCGGTGGGCCCGGCACTCGCGAGGCGATGGAACGCTTCCTCGCCATCGGCGGTCAGACCGCAGCTGGTGAACTTCGGCTGGGCGAACTACTCCAGCCCTGATTACTTCAGGGCGACCGGCGTCCCGCCGAAGGGCTTATTGACGAGATCGAAGAAGTCGTTGCCTTTGTCATCCACCACGATGAAGGCCGGGAAGTCCTTGACCTCGATCTTCCAAACCGCCTCCATGCCGAGTTCGGGGTACTCGAGCACTTCGACCTTGGTGATGCAGTCCTGGGCGAGTCGCGCCGCCGGACCACCGATGGAACCGAGGTAGAACCCGCCGTGCTTCTTGCACGCGTCGGTCACGGCGCGCGAGCGGTTTCCCTTGGCGAGCATCACAAAACTTCCGCCGTTGGCCTGGAACTCGTCGACGTAACTGTCCATGCGACCCGCGGTCGTGGGACCAAAGGACCCACTCGCCATGCCGTCGGGGGTCTTGGCCGGGCCGGCGTAATAGACGGCCATCTCCTTCATGTAGTCGGGTAGCCCGAGCCCGGAGTCGATGCGTTCTTTCAACTTGGCGTGCGCGATGTCGCGCGCCACCACCATCGGGCCGGTGAGCATGACGCGAGTCTTCACCGGATACTTCGACAATTCGGCGCGAATGTCGCTCATCGGACGGCGTAGGTCGATGTGCACCACGGCGCTTCCATCGAGATCGTCGTGCGTGACGTCGGGGAGGAAACGCGCCGGGTCGGTCTCGAGTTGTTCGAGGAAGATGCCGTCCTTGGTGATCTTGCCGAGTGCTTGGCGATCGGCCGAACACGACACCGCCATGGCGACCGGACACGAAGCACCGTGACGCGGGAGTCGGATCACGCGCACGTCGTGGCAGAAATACTTGCCACCGAACTGGGCACCGATGCCGGTGTCCTGCGCGAGCTTCAGGATGCGCGCTTCCATTTCAACGTCGCGGAAACCGTGGCCGAGCTTGCTGCCGGCGATGGGCAGCGAGTCGAGATAACGCGCGCTGGCGAGCTTCGCGGTCTCCACCGCGTGTTCGGCTGACGTGCCACCGATGACGACCGCGAGGTGATAAGGCGGACACGCCGCGGTACCGAGCGACTTCATCTTTTCGAAGAGCCACGGGAAGAGCGTCTTGTCGTTGAGGAGGGCTTTGGTCTCCTGGAAGAGGTAGCTCTTGTTGGCGCTACCGCCACCCTTTGCCATGAAGAGGAACTTGTATGCGTCGCCGTCGGTGGCCGCGATCTTGATCTCAGCCGGCAGGTTGTTGCCGGTGTTGACCTCGTCGTACATCGTGAGCGGCGCCATCTGGCTGTAGCGGAGATTGCTCGTGAGGTACGTGTCGAACACGCCACGTGCGATGGCTTCCTCGTCACCGCCACCGGTGAACACGAACTGGCCCTTCTTGGCCTTCACGATCGCGGTGCCGGTGTCCTGACACATCGGGAGCACGCCGCCGGCCGAGATCGCCGCGTTCTTCAGGAGATCGAGAGCCACGAATCGGTCGTTGTCACTGGCCTCGGGATCGTCGAGGATGTTGCGCAACTGCTGCAGGTGTCCGGGCCGGAGAAAGTGTGCGATATCGCGCATGGCCTCGCGGGTGATGAGCGTGAGCGCCTCGGGCGCGACCTTGAGGAAAGTGCCCTCCGGTGTGGTGAAGGTCGAGACACCCTCGGTGCCGACGAGTCGGTACGGGGTGTCGTCCTTGCCGAGCGGGAGGATCTCGGAGAACTCGAAGTCGGGCATGTCCCCGACGCTAATGGTCAGAGTGCGGTCTGGAGAATGAGAAGTGTGCCGGAAACGGCACACAGGGCGAGAATCAACGGACGCATCACGTGGGGCGGCATCCGGTCGCCGAGCAACCGGGAGACCGGCAAACCGCCAACCACTCCCGGAAGGATCACGGCGGTGAGAGCGAGTTCGTGTCGACCCACCTCGCCCGAGGCGATGAGACCCACCACACTGATGACGGCACCGATGCTGAAGAACGCGGCGATCGTCGCCCGCATCGTTCGCGGTTCGCCATCTTTGTAGACGAGCGCCATGGGCGGACCGCCGATCGAAGTGACCGTGCCCATGAATCCACTCGCGAATCCAGCGGAGGTGAGAGTGGTGGCGTTCGTCGGCACGACTTGACCGCGACGTGAGGTGACGATCGAGATCGTGACCGCCACGAGTACCGACGAAGCCACGGCGTAGGCCAGTCCGTCCTTGCTCATCGCTCGCAAAGCCACCAGACCCACGAAGACGCCCGGAAAGCGCCCGAGGATCGCCCACTTGAAACCACTGGCGTCGATGTGCGACCGATCGCGCCACGCCACGCCGAAGGTGAGTGGGAGAACCGAGATCATCATGGCGGCCGGCACGAACGAGTGGTCGATCATGGCGAAGATCGGCGAGGTGAGCATGCCGAGTCCAAAACCGAGCGAACCCTGAATACTCGAACCGATGAGAGCGAGGACCGTGCACAACACGACGATCGGCCACGAGAGGCCGGCGATCTCCAAAGTCGCGATCATCGGTCTTTCATCCGCTTCGGATCGGCGTTGGCCGGATCGACCGGCCAGTTGTGCTTCGGATACCGGCCGGCCATCTCCTTGCGGACTTCGGCCCACGTTCCGGCCCAGAATCCCGGCAGGTCGGATGTGATCTGGATCGGACGATCGGCCGGCGACAGCAACGACAACACGAGTCGGACGCGCCCGCCGGCGATGGATGGATGATCTTTCACGCCGAACAGATCCTGAACCCGGACCGGGATCACGGGCGCCGTACCCTCGGCAACTCCCGATGTGAAGTCGATCTTCAGCGAACGCCCCGAAGGAAGTTCGATCGTGGTCGGCGCGAGTTCGTCGAGCCGCGCGCCTTCGGGCCACGGAAGTTGCGAGCGCAACAACATGCCGACATCGACCGAGGCGAGGTCGCTCATCGACGTCATCCCGGCGAGATACGGACCGAGCCAGTCGTCGAGACTCGACAGCAGCGATTTGTCCGACCAGTCGGGCCACGGTTCACCGATCTCACGACGCAGAAAGGCGATCCGCGAACGCAATTCGGTGGTCGCACTCGACCAGGTCAGGCACGCAAGGCGGGTCGAGCGCACTTGGTCCATGAGAGCGGCGATCGACTCGGGGCCCGGACCGGGGCGGCGAACCGATTCGGAGATCTTCATGCGATCGACTCGTCGCACGACCCGCTCGACGATGTCGCGCCGTTCCTTGTCGTAGGAGATCGCTCGATCTTCCACGATGTCGCGGGCGATCGCAGCGGCGATGTCGGCCTCGTCGACCGAGGCGGCCAGACGAATACGCGCGTTCTTGCGATCACCGTCGAGATCGGCGGCCACGACGAATGTTTCCTCGGCCAAGGGATCGGTGGGACGGCACCAAGCAGCCGAGCCGTTGCGAAGTTGGAACTGTCCGGGCTGACGGCGATTGGCGAGCCGGTCGGGGTAGGCGAGGAGAAGAATCCGTCCGGCATGATCGGACTCGATCGACGACCAGTCGATGCGGGTGCCGACCCGGCGCGCGAGATCCTCGGCGCGCTCGCGCCACCGCGCTACACCACGACGATCGATGCGATCGTCGTGCACGACTCCGGTGGCGGCCTGCACGCGCCACGAGACATCGGTGGGAACGTCATCAGGACGTCCGCGGACTACGTCGCGATCGTCGAGCAGGGCGGCGATCACGCAGGCGAGTGCCCGATCGGAGTCACCGGCCTCGGCGATCATGTGCGCGAGGCGCGGGTGCACGGGTACGGCGAGAATTCGCCGACCACCGGCCGTGAGACGACCTTCGTCATCGAGTGCTCCGAGGAGACGCAGCAAATCCGCGGCTTGTTCCAGGGCCTGCCTGGCGGGTCGATCGATGAAGTGCAGGTCGTCGATCGGCGTGCCCCACGCGCCGAGTTCGAGCAGAAGGCCGGCGAGATCGACACGCGTGATCTCCGGCGCCAGATGTGCGCGTCGCGTTCCGTGTTCGAGTTTGCTCCAGGCCCGGTAAGCCACGCCGGGTCCGAGTCGTCCGGCACGACCGGCGCGTTGTTCGGCCGACGCGCGCGACGTGGGGATGGTGGTGAGCCGTGTCATTCCCGTGCGCGTGTCGTACACCGGCACGCGGGCCTGACCCGCGTCGACTACCACGCTCACGCCGTCGACGGTGAGACTCGTCTCCGCGATGTCGGTCGAGAGGACCACGCGCCGTCGACCGATCGGTGATGGCGCGAGGGCACGATCCTGATCGGCGATCGACAATGCTCCGGCGAGCGGATACACGTCGACCTCGGTCGACACCACGGACACGAGTCGGTCGGCGAGCCGGTTGATCTCACCGATGCCGGGTAGGAAGACGAGCACGTCTCCGGCGTTCTCGCGCAACGCGCGCTGCACGATGTCGGCCACCGCGTCGTCGAGTCGTTGTTGTTTGCCCGGTGGACACCACCTCACATCCACGGGGAACTGTCGGCCGTCACTCACCACCACCGGGACCGAGGCGCCGCGTCCGAGGAGACGCGCGAACTGCTCCGCTGCGGCGGTGGCCGACATGGCCAGTACGTGCAGGTCGGGTCGGATGCTCGACTGGGCATCGAGACAGAGCGCGAGTCCGAGATCAGTCGGGAGATTCCGTTCGTGGACTTCGTCGAAGATCACGAGACCCACTCCCGGCAGTTCCGGATCGTTCTGTAGACGGCGGGTCAGGATTCCTTCGGTCACGACCTCCACGCGCGTGGCCGGACCGATGCGACGCTCGTCGCGGGTCTGGTAACCGACGATGCCACCGGGCTCCTCGCCGATCAGCGCGGCGAGCCGACGCGCGGCGGCGCGGGCGGCGAGACGTCGAGGTTCGAGCATCACGATGCGTCGTCCGGCGAGCCAGGGCTCATCCAGTAGTCGAAGGGGGAGAAGCGTGGTCTTTCCGGCTCCGGGGGGTGCGACGAGGACGACGTTCGGGTTCTCGATCAGGCGCCGACGTAATTCGTCGACGACCTCTTCGATCGGAAGATCGGTCGGTGGCGGAGGAGTGAAATCGGCCAGAACTCAGCCCAGGGCCGGCGTGCCATGGAACGACGCCGGATCGCCGGGAGCGGGAATCGCCGGCACCGACCACGACGTGGTCTCGGCGATCGTCTTGGCCACGGCGCGCCAGGCCATCGGATCCCAGCCCTCGGCGTGGGCCGCGACCGAACCATCGGACTGCAGGAACACGAAGGCGGGCAACGAGGAGAGGCCGAGTCCGCGCACGATGGAGCGATCGGGGTCGGTGAAGACGAGGAACTCTTTGGCGAGGGGCCCAAGGAAGGCCTTCGCGTCGTCGTCGCCCGCGGTCACGATGAAGTTCACGCGCACGGCCGCGCCAGCCAAACCGCGCATGATCCGTGCTGCGGTGGGCAACACCCATGAACTCTCGTTGGTGTAGGGGTCGAGGACGACGGACGCCAGGTGGAAGGTCGTGAGCCACTCGGCCAGCGGACGGGCTTCCGCGCCGAGCGGATCGAGTTGCAACGTGGGGGAAGGGGTCGAAACCACGAGGGCAAAAGTAGCGCAGGGAGGCCGACTACTGCCCACTGCACCGGCGTCGGCGGAGGGGGCGACGGGTGACGGGTGTCCATCGGACCTCGTCTAGGGTCGAACCATGGCGAACAAACGGGCCTCCATCACCATGACCGACGCCGAGATCGCGGCATACCTCGAGGAACAGAAGATCCTCAACATCGCGACCATCGGTCCGAGCGGCCATCCACACCTCGTGGCCATGTGGTTCGTGGTGATGGACGGCAAGGTGACGTTCTGGACGTTCGGTAAGAGCCAGAAGATCCTGAACCTCCGGCGCGATCCCAAGATCACCGGTCTGATCGAGAGCGGCGAGACGTACGAGACCCTGAAGGGGCTCGAACTCGTGGGAACGGGTCGCATCATCGAGGACTACGACACGATCCTGTCCATCGGCAAGGCGGTCGGGCTCAAGTACAACGGCGAGGGTGCGATCAGCGATGCCGCACTGCCTTTCCTGGAGGCACAGGCCAAGAAGCGCCTCGGTATCCAGATCGATGTCGAGCAGATCGTCTCGTGGGACCACGGAAAGATCGGTGGCGGATACTGACCCACGCCCCTGACCTGCTCTTTTGGAGTCGGGTCGGTGTCAATTAGTGTTTCGTGGGTCGGCGACTGATCGCTGACTCGTGGGGAGACACCGTGACATCTACTGGGTCATCAGACGTTGTGAGGGCGGCGTTGCTGCAGACCGATTGGCCGGGCAGCAAGGAAGCGATGATCGACAAGCATGAGGCCGCCGTGCACGAGGCGGCCAAGCAGGGAGCGCAGGTCATGTGCTTCCAGGAACTTTTCTACGGCCCGTACTTCTGCCAGGTGCAAGAGGTCGAGTACTACGGCTACACCGAGTACATCCCTGACGGTCCGACCACGCAGCGTTTTCAGAGCATTGCGAAGGAAACCGGCATGGTCCTCGTGCTGCCGATGTACGAGGTCACCCAGCCCGGTACCTACTACAACACGGCCGCGGTGATCGACGCCGATGGCAAGTACCTCGGCAAGTACCGCAAGCAGCACATCCCGCAGACCAAGGGGTTCTGGGAGAAGTTCTATTTCAAGCCAGGCAACGGCGGATACCCGGTCTTCGAGACCGCGGTGGGCAAGGTCGGCGTCTACATCTGCTACGACCGCCACTTCCCCGAAGGTTGGCGGGCGCTCGGGCTGAACGGCGCGCACATCGTGTTCAATCCGTCGGCAACTCACCGGGGCCTGTCGGAGTATCTGTGGCGCCTCGAGCAGCCGGCCGCCGCGGTGGCCAACATCTATTACGTCGGCGCGATCAACCGGGTCGGTATCGAGCCGCTCGGTACCAACGATTTCTACGGCCAGAGCTACTTCGTCGATCCGGAGGGCAAGTTCGTGGGTGAAGTCGGCGATCCGTACAAGCCCGAACTCATCGTCCGTGACCTCGACATGAAGAAGTTGCTCGAGATCCGCGATCGGTGGGCGTTCTACCGCGACCGCCGGCCCGATGCCTACGACGAACTCGTCGAGCCCTGATCGCGTCGATCCGAAACACGGCCGGAACACTGCGGTCGCACAAGTCTGAGACAATCAGAGTCCACGGTTGAAAGGGGAGGACCATGGCCAAGACACTCATCAAGAACGGGAAAGTCATTTCGCCCACGGGCGTGATCGAGAACGACGTATTGATCGACGGTGAGACCATCACCGCGGTCGGCGCACCGGGCTGGTTCGCCGGCTCCGAGCAGGGTTGCGATCGCGTGATCGATGCCAAGGGGAAGTACGTCATCCCCGGTGGCGTCGACGTGCACACGCACATGGAACTTCCCTTCGGCGGAACGTTCGCGTCCGACACGTTCGAGACCGGCTCGCGAGCCGCGGCCTGGGGTGGCGTGACGACCATCGTCGACATGGCCGTGCAGCGTTACGGTGAGAACGTCTTCGACGGCCTGGCCGAATGGCACCGTAAGGCCGACGGCGAATGCGCCATCGACTACGCGTTCCACCAGATCATCGGTGGAGTCGACGATCAGTCGCTGAAGGCCATGAAGTACCTCACCGAACACGAGGGCATCTCGTCGTTCAAGTTGTTCATGGCCTATCCCGGCGTCTTCTACAGCGACGACGGTCAGATCCTGCGCGCCATGCAGACCGCCGCCGAGTGCGGCGCCATGATCATGATGCACGCCGAGAACGGCATCGCCATCGACGTTCTGGTGCAGCAGGCGCTGGCCCGTGGCGAGACCGATCCTCGCTACCACTCCTACACGCGCCCGTCGCCGCTCGAGGCCGAGGCAACCCATCGTGCGATCGTCCTGTCGCACGTGGCCGGCAACGTTCCGCTCTACATCGTGCACATGTCGGCCGGCGATGCGCTCAACGAAGTCGCCGCTGCACGTCACCACGGACGCAACGTCTTCGCCGAGACGTGCCCGCAGTACCTGTGGCTCACACTCGAGGAGACCCTCGGTCAGCCCGGCTTCGAGGGTTCGAAGTGGGTGTGCAGTACTCCGGTGCGTTCGCGTGATCATGATCCGCATCACATCGGTCAGATGGGCCACGGTCACCAGGGCGACCTCTGGAAGGGTCTGCGCATGAACGAACTCGCCGTGGTTTCCACCGATCACTGCCCGTTCTGCTTCAAGGACCAGAAGGAACTCGGCCTCGGCGACTTCTCCAAGATCCCGAACGGCATCGGCGGTGTGGAGCACCGCATGGAGCTCATCTATCAGGGTGTGGTGGCCGGCGAACTCTCGCTCGAGCGCTGGGTCGAGACGTGCTGCACCACACCGGCGCGCATGTTCGGCATGTACCCGAAGAAGGGCATCATCGCTCCGGGTAGCGATGCCGACGTCGTCGTGTGGGATCCCAACACCAAGACCAAGATCGGCATCAACGACAAGCACCACATGAACATGGACCACTCGGCCTGGGAGGGCTGGGTCATCGACGGCAAGGTCGACACGGTTCTGTCGCGTGGCTCCATCGTCATCGAGAACGACCAGTACACCGGCCGCAAGGGCCACGGACAGTTCGTGAAGCGCGGACTGTCGCAATACCTCGTCTGAAACAGGAGAAGAACATGTATCGCATCGATCATTGGATCGACGGCCACACCGTCGCCAGCAAGTCCGGACGCGCCGGCAAGATCTTCGATCCCGCCACCGGACAGGTCCAGGGCGAGGTCGGCTTCGCCGATGTGTCGGAAGTCGACCAGGCCGTCGCCACGGCCAAGGCCGCGTTGCCGGCGTGGCGGGCGACCAACCTCTCACGGCGCGCCGAGATCATGTTCCACATGCGCGAGTTGGTCGCTGCGAATCGTAAGGAGATCGCAAGCCTGCTCACCAAGGAGCACGGCAAGGTGTTGTCGGACGCACTCGGCGAGGTCGCGCGAGGACTCGAGAACATCGAGTACGCCTGCGGAATCCCGAACCTCATGAAGGGTGGCTACTCGGAGCAGGCGTCGGCCGGTGTCGACGTGTACCAGATCCGCCAGCCGCTCGGTGTGGTGGCCGGCATCACTCCCTTCAACTTCCCGGCCATGGTGCCGATGTGGATGTTCGCCAATGCGCTCGCGTGCGGCAACACGTTCGTGCTCAAGCCGTCGGAGAAGGATCCGTCGGCGTCGATGTTCATCGCCGAGCTCCTGAAGCAGGCGGGCCTGCCCGATGGCTGCTTCAACGTCGTGCACGGCGACAAGACCTCCGTCGATCGCATCCTCGAACACCCCGACATCGCGGCGGTGAGCTTCGTGGGCTCCACACCGATCGCGAAGTACATCTACGAGACCGGAACGCGCAACGGCAAGCGGGTCCAGGCCCTCGGTGGCGCGAAGAACCACATGCTCGTGCTGCCCGACGCCGATCTCGACATGGCGGCCGACGCGCTCGTCAGCGCCGCCTACGGCTCGGCCGGTGAGCGTTGTATGGCGATCTCGGTCGTGCTCGCGGTCGACACGATCGCCGATGAGCTCGCGGCCAAGATCCAGTCGCGTATTCCGAACGTGAAGATCGGACCCGGTAACGATCCCGACTCGGAGATGGGCCCGCTCATCTCGGGCGAGCACCGCGACAAGGTGGCTGGTTACGTCGCGGGAGCCGCGGCCGAGGGCGCCAAGGTGCTGGTCGACGGACGCGAGGGCGCGCCAAAGGAGGGCTTCTTCCTGAAGCCGAGCCTCATCGACAACGTCAAGCCGGGTATGAAGTGCTACGACGACGAGATCTTCGGACCTGTTCTGTCGATGGTGCGCGTGTCGGGTTACGACGACGGCCTGAAGCTCATCAACGACAACCAGTATGGCAACGGCACGGCGATCTTCACCCGCGACGGTGGCGTGGCCCGGCAGTTCCAGTTCGACGTGAACGTCGGCATGGTCGGCGTCAACGTGCCCATTCCGGTGCCGGTGTCGTACTACTCGTTCGGCGGTTGGAAGGCGTCGCTCTTCGGCGACCTCCACATGTACGGACCGGACGGAATCCAGTTCTTCACGCGAAGCAAGGTCGTCACCTCGCGTTGGCCCGATCCCCGCACGAGCCGCGTCGACCTCGGCTTCCCGCAGAACCGGTAGTCGACCGAATGGACATCGGAGTCGTACTGCAGACCACGCCGCCGGCCGCGCGCGTGGTCGATCTGGCCAAGAAGGCCGAGACCTACGGGTTCAGTCATGTGTGGGCCTTCGACAGCCACATTCTGTGGGAGGAACCCTTCCCGGTCTTCACCCAGATCCTGAACGAGACCCGCAACGTGATCGTCGGTCCGATGGTGACCAACCCGGCCACCCGCGACTGGACGGTCACGGCGAGTGCGTTCGCGACCCTGAATGAGATGTTCGGCAACCGCACCGTGATCGGTATCGGTCGCGGCGACTCGGCGGTGCGTGTCACCAACGGCAAGCCGACGACACTGGCCACTTTGCGCGAGAGCATCCATGTGATCCGCGAACTCGTCAACGGTCGCGCCGTCGACTACAAGGGCTCGAGTCTGCGTCTGCCCTGGGCCACGAAGTCCCGGGCCGAGGTGTGGGTCGCGGCTTACGGTCCCAAGGCACTCGCCCTCACCGGCGAAGTCGGCGACGGGTTCATCCTGCAACTCGCCGACCTCAGCATCGCCGAGTGGACGATCGCCGCCGTTCGCGAGGCGGCCAAGGCGGCCGGGCGCGATCCGAAGAGCGTGAAGATATGCGTGGCCGCCCCCGCGTACGTGACCGATGGTTCGGCGGCGCACCTGGCGCACGGCCGCGATCAGTGCCGCTGGTTCGGTGGCATGGTGGGCAATCACGTGGCCGACATCGTGGAGCGCTACGGCGAGAACAGTCCGGTGCCCAAGGCCCTCACCGACTACATCAAGGGTCGGAAGGGATACGACTACAACGAGCACGGTCGGGCTGGTAACTCGCACACGACGTTCGTGCCCGACGAAATCGTCGATCGCTTCTGCATCGTGGGACCCGTGCAGGAGCAGATCGACCGGTTGCTTCAGCTGCGCGACCTCGGCGTCGACCAGTTCTCGATCTACTTGCAGCACGACGCCAAGGACGAGACGCTCCAGGCGTACGGCGAGAAGGTCATCCCGGCAATCGCCGAACAAGTACGGGCCAAGAGCTGAGGACCCACCAGCCGATGTCGACTGCACCCACCACGAGGAATCACCAGGTGATGTTGCGCCGTGTGCGCCGGATGGTGTTGTTCGTGGTGTCGCTCGTGCTCGTGGCCGCGGTGTGGGAGATCTACAAGGCGGTCGGCCCGGAAGCGGGCGGCAAGATCTTCGGCTGGAAACTCCTGCCGCGTGCGAACGACAACGCCATGCCGCACGTGTGGGAGATGCTCAGCCGGTACACGCGGCCCGAACTGCGCGGATCCGATCGCCGGATCTGGTCGGTGGTGCTCGCCGGCGCCTGGTTCTCGTTTCGCTTGGCGCTCGTCGGATTCTTCCTCGGCACCACACTCGGTCTCGGACTCGCGGTGCTCATGTCGCGCTTCAAGATCGCCGAGCGCGGCATCCTGCCGTACCTCGTCGTGTCGCAGACCGTTCCGCTCATCGCTCTCGCGCCGCTCGTCGTCTCGTGGGGCGGCAAGTTGCACGTGTTCGGCTGGGAGTGGCCGCGCTGGTTGTCGGCGGCGGTGCTCGGCGGTTTCCTCGCGTTCTTCCCGGTTGCGGTCGGTACGTTGCGCGGACTGCAGTCTGCGGCCTCGGCATCGGTCGAACTGATGGACAGCTACGCGGCGTCGTGGACGCAGACGCTCTTCAAACTCCGCTTCCCGTCGGCGGTGCCGTTCATCGTTCCGTCGCTAAAACTCGCGGCGTCGTCGAGTGTGATCGGTGTGGTGGTGGCCGAGATCTCGACCGGTCTGAAGGGCGGTATCGGCCGTCTGATCATCGAATACGCGCGCGAAGCCACCAGCGATCCGGCCAAGGTGTTCACGGCGGTCTTTGGCGCCGCGCTGCTCGGACTCGCCATGTCGGGTTTCGTGACCATCGCCGACCTGTACATGATGCGCAATCGCCCCAAGGAGGCCACCGCATGAGCGCGGTAGACATTTCCCGTCTCGGCAAGGTGTTCAACGCCGGTGCCGCCAATCAGGTCGACGCTCTCGTCGACATCGACCTCTCGATCGCCCCGGGTGAGTTCGTCTCGCTCATCGGTCCGTCGGGCTGCGGCAAGTCCACTCTTCTGCGACTGATTGCGAACCTCCTCGAACCCACGAGTGGTTCGGTGACCGTGAACGGCAAGTCGGCCAAGCAGGCCCGCCTCGATCAGGACTACGGCATGGCGTTCCAGCAGAGTGGCCTTTTCGAGTGGCGCACCGTGGCCAAGAACATCGAACTACCCCTCGAGTTGAAGGGTTGGGAGAAGGCCAAGCG
>CAZLXB010000012.1:0-65104 GCA_964563545.1 uncultured Bifidobacterium sp.
ACCCGTTCCCATTCCGAACACGGCAGTTAAGCCCGCCAGCGCCGATGGTACTTGGAGGTAGACCTCCTGGGAGAGTAGGTCGCTGCCGGAATTAGTCGATGAAGAACCCCGATCGCCTCGTGCGGTCGGGGTTCTTTGCTTTCCGGACCCGATGTGTGGACTTCGGCTAGACATCGTGCGATGTCGATGGATGCCGCAGAAACGACGCGGACCGTCTCTGGACCCACGCACTTACCGGGTCTTGACGGACTGCGCGCCCTGTCGGTGCTGGTGGTCGTGGCCTTTCACTCCGGCCTGATCGATGGGGGCTGGATCGGGGTCGACGTCTTCTTCGCGATCTCGGGTTTCCTGATCACGGGCCTACTAGTGGCCGAGCGTGAGAGCTCCGGGACGGTTTCGCTCACGGCGTTCTGGGCTCGACGATTCCGCCGCCTCGTGCCGGCCCTGATCGTTTTGCTCGCGCTCGTGGCCGTCCTCGCGTGGATCGATCAGGTCGACGTTCAGGCGCGCAATGTGTGGGGTGCGCTCACCTATACGACCAACTGGGTCCACATCGCCAGTGGTTCGAGCTATTGGGACACCTTCGCCGCGCCGGATCCGCTACGCCATCTGTGGTCATTGGCCATCGAGGAGCAGTTCTACCTGGTCTGGCCGATCGTGGCCTGGCTCGTATTGCGTCGTCATTCGGCCGATCGACTCGGTCGGATCGCCTTGGCCCTGGCCGCGCTCTCGGCCTCGGCGCAGGTGATCGGAATCGGGATCGGGCACTCGATCGATCGCGTGTATCAGGGCACCGATACTCGAGCGGTGGCGTTTCTTCTGGGCGCCGCCGTGGCCACGCGTGGGTGGCCGCCACCGTCGGTACGAAGGCGAGTGGTCGCCCGGTGGGTTGCTGTCGCTGGCTACGCCGGATTCGCTGCGGCATCGTTGTGGTTGCCGGGAGATCGGCGATGGGTGTTCGCCGGACCTCTGATCGGCATGAGTCTGATCGGTGTCGGCTTGGTGTTGCACGCGGCCACGACGTCGGACCGAGTTCTGAACTCGCGCGTTCTGCGAACGATTGGTCGCTGGAGTTACGGCATCTATCTCTTCCACTGGCCTCTCGTGGTGTCCGACATCGCTGACGAATGGAGTGCGGGTACTCGCTTCGTCGTCGTCACGGTGATGTCGGTGGCACTGGCCGCCGCGTCGTATGACCTCGTGGAAATGCCGATTCGGCAGAGGAAATGGCCCCGCCGGGCTCTCGCCCCCATGGCCGCAGTCTCGTTGGCGGTCGTGATCGGAGCCCTCGTGACGACCGAGTCGGCGTCGCCGGCCATCGATGCTTCGGTCACGCTCGCTCCGAAGCTCGAGCCGTCGACCCGCGCGCGGGTGATGGTGTTCGGCGACTCGGTGCCGGCGGTAGCGGCCGATGAATTGGGGACCGAAGCGGAGGCAATGGGAATCGATGTCGACGTGTACGCCGATCCGGGCTGTGTGCCCTCGGAGGATCTCCGTGATCAATACGGCAAAGCCGAGTGCGTCGAATTCCTGCGCGGAGCACGTACCCGAGCGCTGAGTCTCGACATCGACACTGTGGTGGTGTGGTGGGGTGGTACCGGGTCGGAGTTCTTCTGGCGGGGTGTCGATCTACACTTCTGTGCCGCGGAATCGAGGCCGGTGGTGCGCGAGCGGATTCGACGTCTGGTCGAATACTTCAGCGGTGTGGCCGACGTGGTTCTGGTGGAGCCGGTGCCCCGAACCGACATCGGTCCCGACGAAGCCGCCGGCACCCGATGTGAGATCGAGGCCTACGAAGACATCGGTCGGGAACTCGCCATCGATGTCGTTCGGCTGAGCGACTGGGTGTGTCCTAAATACCCGGACGACTGCGATCGCATCCGACGCTACGACGGCCTCCACTACGACGGCGAGAGCGCTCGGATGGTCGCGCGCATCATCCTTCAAGCGGTGCCCGGTCGCCCGTAGAATCGTCTTCTTATGGCTGGAGACCGACCTCGTTCATCGCGCCCGACCGGCGGTCGCCCCGGGGCGAGTCGTTCGGGCGGCGCCGCAGGTCGTCCGACCGGTCGTGGTGCCTCCGGATCGAGTGGCACTGGATCGCGCGGGTCGGGATCGAGTGGCACTGGTGCACGCGGGTCGGGCTCGGCGAGTCGCGGATCCGGTAGCGCCCGTCGCGATGGTCGTCGAGATAGCCGATCGGACGACCGTCGACGGGATTCGCGTTCAGGTGATGATCGTCGGGATTCGCGATCGGACGACCGTCGACGGGAGCCGCGTTCAGGTGATGATCGTCGGGATTCGCGATCGAGCGTCGGGCGTCGAGACGACCGTCGTAGTGGTCGGCCGACGAATGGCCGTCGCGACGAACGTACCGGGGACCGGCGCTGGCGCGAAGAAGGCAGTGGTGACGAACGTCGGACGGAAGGTCGGCGCAGTGATGCGCGTCGAACCACCGGACGTCGGGACGACGAACGTCGATCCGGCACGGGACGCGGTGAAGGCCGTCGGACCGACGGGCGCCGTTGGGAATCCCGGTCCGGCGACGATCGGCGCGATCGTCGTCCACCGCGTCAGTTCCAGCGCGAAGAACGCGAACCGCAGACCGAAGCCGAGCGGCGTCGAGCCGCCGTACGCGCACGAGGTGCCGGTGAGGTCCGTAAAGGCATCGAGCCGACACGCGTCGAACGAGAACCCGAGCGATGGATCGACGAAGGTCCGATCCGCGAAGCGGCCGTGGCGGCCACCGAGCGCGCCAAGCCCGCTCGCCCGCGTCGCAACGAGAACATGTCGCTCGATCCCGAGGTCAAAGAGAAGGTCGAGGCATCTCTCGATCCTCGTCGAGCAGCCCGGCTGAGCGACCGGCTATTGCAGGCCCAAATCGCACTGGAGGCCGAGCGTTTCACCGACGCGCGTCGCATTGCGAACTCACTTCTCAAGGAGATGTCCCACGTCTCAGCAGTACACGAGGTGATCGGCCTGTCGAATTACCGGCTCGGCCGTTGGCGGGAGGCCGCGGCCGCGCTCGAGATCGCCCGTTCGCAACGAGGACGAGTGGAGGACTTGCCCGTTCTGGCCGACTGTTACCGCGCGCTGAAACGCTGGACCGCGGTCGACGAGATTTGGGAGGAGATCAAGGGAATCTCCCCTTCGCACGACGTCATGGCTGAAGGTCGCATGGTGGTGGCCGGATCGTTGGCCGATCGTGGTGAATTGAAAGAGGCCATCGATCTCATGGTCCGGTCGGCGGCCATTCCGAAGAAAGTTCGCGATCACCATCTGCGCCAGTGGTACGTGCTCGGTGATCTCTACGATCGGGCGGGCAATCTGCACAAGGCGCGCGAGATGTTCCGACGCGTGGCGTTGCACGATCCCGAATTCGCCGACGTCGAGGAACGCATCGCCTCTTTGCGCTGACAACTCCCACTTTTTGTCGCTTGGCAAGGCGAAGGGAGAGTCATGAATGTCGTGGTGATCAGGGGGATCTTGAGCAGCCCGCCGGTGTGGAGGGACCTTCCGTCGGGAAGTTCGGCAGTGGCGCTCGAGGTCACGACCGAGGACGACGACGGAGCGAAGAGCTCGGTGCCGGTGACCATGGTCGACCCGCGACGTCGGAACGAGATCGAGACGTTGTCGACCGGCGATGAGGTGGCCGTGATCGGTCGAGTACGGCGGCGCTTCTTCCGGACCGGGGCCGGAACCGCCAGTCGGACCGAGGTGGTGGCCGACGACCTCGTCAAGCCCAGCCAACGAGCCCGCCTGCACAAGTCACTCGCTCGGGTGGCGGAGGTCATCGGCTCGGCCGGAGACTGACAACTACGATCGCCAGCGTCCACGGGACGTGAAAGGCATCGACATGAATCAGGAACAGCTCGACCGGATGCGCAACGGAAAGGGCTTCATCGCCGCCCTCGATCAGAGTGGTGGAAGCACCCCGAAAGCTCTGCGGCTGTACGGCATCGAGGAGTCGTCGTACTCGGGCGATGAGCAGATGTTCGACCTGATCCATGCCATGCGGACTCGCATGATCAAGAGTCCCGCCTTCGACGGACGCCGCGTGCTGGGAGCCATCCTCTTCGAGGGCACCATGGACCGCGAGATCGACGGCATGGGTTCGGCCCAATTTCTCTGGGAACGCAAGCAGGTGATTCCCTTCCTGAAGGTCGACAAAGGTCTGGCCGACGAAGCGGACGGGGTTCAGGTCATGAAGCCCATGCCCGACTTGGATGCGTTACTCGCTCGGGGGCGTGACAAGGGGATCTTCGGAACCAAGATGCGGTCGGTCATCAAGTCGGCCAACGTCTCGGGAGTCGAGGCCGTGGTCGCTCAGCAGTTCGCCGTCGGTCGACAGATCCTGGCCGCCGGACTCGTTCCGATCATCGAGCCCGAAGTCGATATCAACAGTCCGACCAAAGGTGAGGCCGAAGTCATCTTGAAGAAGGCCATTCTCGCCGAGCTCGATCGGCAGCCGTCCTCGCAGCCCGTCATGCTCAAGCTGACGTTGCCCGAAGTCGACGACTTCTACTCGGACCTCGTGAAGCACCCGAGCGTTCTGCGCGTCGTGGCGCTGTCGGGGGGTTATTCACGTGACGAATCGAATGCACGGTTGGCGCGGAACCACGGCGTGATCGCGAGCTTCTCTCGCGCCCTCACCGAAGGCTTGTCGGCTCAGCAATCCGAAGCGGAGTTCGACGCACTTCTCGACTCGACGATCGAGGGAATCTTCCGCGCGTCGATCACCTGAACACGTTCGCCGGGGGTCAATCCACGTCGAGTGGACGTATGACCGGACCGGTGCGCAATTTCGGGGTGAAGAACGTCGACTTGGGCGGCATGAGAAGGCCTTCGTCGGCGGTCCGTCGGATCTCGGCCACGGTCACGGGTCGGATCAGCACGCCTGCTGAAGCCCCGCCCGACGAGACGATGTCGACGACGTGCTCGACCCCGTGCTGATAGGTGACCTCGTGCGCGACCTCGGCGAGGGCGTGTTCGAGGCGGGCGCCATCGAGGTCGCGTACTCCTGGGAACGATTCGGAGCGGGGGACGAGAAAGAGGCCGGTTCGATCGGGTCGAACGAGAACCAGGGCGCCCTTGTCGCGCATCTCGTTGGTGATCTCGGGGGTGACGGGTCCGGCTTCGTGGGTATCGAAGAACTCCGCCAAGGACGTGGCGAGGACATCGTCGGTAATTCCCGTGTAGAGGCGATGGATCGCGTCCACGCTGAGTTGATCCTCGATGAGCTCGCCGATGTAGGTCATGGTCGTCTCGGCCGCGCCACGGGTTCCCGTATCGGAGGCGCGTTGTTCGTCGCGGAACGTCCGGCTGATCGCGTAACGGTGATGGCCGTCGGCGATCACCACATCGTGCGCTCCCACGGCGCGGGAGATCTCTGCGACTCGAGCCGGATCCGAGACTCGTTCGAAGGTGTGCACGACCCCATCGACGTCGATCGAACCCATGGGTTCGCCCGGGGCATCCAGGAGTGCGGTCAGCCCGGGGGAGAGTGAGAGCCCCCAGACCGGGGAGAGATTCGCGCGTGTGGCGCGGGTGAGATCCAGTCGGTCGGTCTTGGCCTTGGGGGTGGTGCGCTCGTGAGGAAGGACTCCACCGGCACCTTCGTCGACGACTTCGAGGGCTCCGATGACTCCGGCCGTGCGGCGTCGGCGACCGAGCGAGTCGGTGAAATCCATCCGGTAGATCGTGAACGACGGTGCATCATCGAGGACGAGCTCACCGGCTCGTCGCCATTCGGAGAGTTCCCGGCCGGCTCGTTCGTAACGGGTGGGCCCAGCCGATTCGAGCGGCACGTCGATGTGCACGATGTTCTGGGGATGACGGGCCGCGAGTCGGGCGCGATCGGCATCCGAGAGGACGTCGTAGGGCGGTGCCGTCACGGCTTCGAGATACGAACGTGACGAGTCGCCGTAGCGAAGGGCGCGGAACGGTTCGAAACGAGGCACCCGTACAGGTTGTCACCTGACATGGCAGGATCACTACTCGATGGACCCGTTTCCGGTGCTGTGCGACCTCGACGGCGTCGTGTGGTTGGCCCACGCTCCGATACCCGGCTCGGTGGAGGCGATCGCCGCGCTCCGGCGCGCGGGACACCGCGTTCTGTTCGTGACCAACAATTCCTCGGCCACCGTGGCCGAACAAGAAGCCGCCCTCGACTCGATCGGCATACCGGCGCGTGGCGACGTGGTCACGTCGGCCATGGCCGGAGCGAGCCTGGTGCGACCGGGAGAATCGGTGCTCGTGTGCGGCGGGGCGGGTGTCGTCGAGGCGGTCAGCGCGGTGGGGGCCCGAGTCGTCGGGCACGACGAATACGAGTCCGATCCCTCGCCCGTGGACGTGGTGATGGTCGGATTCCACCGTCACTTCGACTACGAGATCATGCGGCGAGCCGCGCATGCGGTTCGCGGAGGCGCGCGTCTCGTCGGGACGAACGACGACGCGACGTATCCGACTCCCGACGGCCCGATACCGGGCGGCGGCAGCATCCTGGCGGCCATCTCTGTCGCATCCGGAGTGACCCCGATCATCGCCGGCAAGCCGTATTCGCCGATGGGCGACGCGGTGCGCGCGATCCTCGGCCACTGGAGAGACGATGTGCTCATGGTGGGGGATCGCCCCTCGACCGACGGATTGTTCGCGCGGACGATCGGAGGTCGCTACGCACTCGTGCGATCGGGTGTGACGCGTCCAGGTGAGGTGCCCGACGTGGGCGGCGGACTACGAATCGACATCGACGCCGACGATCTCTTCGGGGTCGCCCAACTCATCGGCGTGTCGGTTCCGTGACCAGACGCTCGCGTCTCGATGCCGACCTCGTTCGAAGGGGCCTGGTCGCGAGTCGATCCGAAGCCGCCGCTCTGATCGAAGAAAAGCGCGTTCTCGTGAACGGAGCCGTCGCCGACAAACCGAGTCGTCAGGTCCACCCGGGCGATTCGGTGTTGATCTCGGGTCCACCGGCCCGCTTCGTGAGTCGTGGGGGCGAAAAATTGGATGCCGCCCTCTCCGCATGGTCGATCGACGTCGCCGGAGCACGAGTCCTCGATGCCGGCGCATCGACGGGTGGCTTCACCGATTGTCTTCTGCAGCGTGGGGCCGCCGAAGTGGTCGCGCTCGATGTCGGTCATGGTCAATTGCACCCACTCATCCGTCATGACGATCGAGTGAAGGTGATCGAGCGATTCAATGTCCGGGAGATGGATGTCGACGACATCGGTGGACCGGTCGACGCGGTGGTCGCCGATCTCTCCTTCATCTCGCTCACTCTCGTGGCGACGCGCCTCGTCGGCGTGTGCCGAGAAGGAGGCGAAATCGTCGTGCTCGTGAAGCCACAGTTCGAGGTCGGTCGGGCCGAAGTGTCCAAAGGCAAGGGAATCGTGACCGACCCTGCTCTCTGGGACGAAGCATGCCGAGACGTGGCCGAGGCTTTTCGGGTGGCCGGGGCCGACCCGGTCGACCTGATGGAATCGCCGCTTCTCGGCGGGGAGGGCAACAAAGAGTTCCTTCTCCACGCGAAGGTTCGTGGGAGACTCGAGGGATGACCGCCGTTCTTCTCGTCGGGCACGCCGATCGCCCCGAGGCCGGCGCGCTGGCGGGCGCCGCCGTGGAATGGTTACGGGCGCACGGCCACCGAGCAGTTGCCGGGCTGGAGGATCACCGGAATCTCGGACTCGATGGATCGGTGGACATCGTGTCGGATCTTTCCGATACCGGACTCGTTCTCTCGATCGGTGGCGACGGCACCATGTTGCGGGCGGCCAAGACGGTGGGCGAGCGCGGCATTCCGATCATGGGCGTCAA
The DNA here is from genome assembly GCA_964563545.1 of uncultured Bifidobacterium sp. GTDB lineage: Bacteria > Actinomycetota > Acidimicrobiia > Acidimicrobiales > Ilumatobacteraceae > Casp-actino8. The sequence continues at coordinate 7,813 of CAZLXB010000012.1, forward strand.
CGTCGGGTTGCTCGGCTACCTCACCGAAGTGGAGCCGCCTTCGCTGATCGAGGCACTCGATGCCTTCTTCGCTGGTCGGCACTCGCTCGAACGTCGATTGATCCTCGACGTATCGGTGACGCGCCAGGCCGGAGGTCAGGTGGCCCGGTATCGCGCCCTGAATGAAGCCTCGTTCGAAAAACTCACCGCCGGGCACACCGTGCGACTTCGAGTGTCGATCGATGGGTCGGTGTTCACCACGTTTCAGGCCGACGGGCTCATCGTCGCCACGCCAACTGGCTCCACCGCGTATTCGTTGTCGGCGCGTGGTCCGGTGGTGTCGCCCACCATGCGCGCCATCGTGGTGACTCCCTTGTCGCCGCACATGCTCTTCGATCGAACCTTGGTGCTCGGCCCCGACGAGCCCGTGATCGCCGAGGTCACCGGAACCCGTTCGGTCGGGCTGGCCGTGGACGGTGAATTCGTGGGTGAACTTCATCCGGGGGATCGGGTCGAATGTGTCGAATCGCCGGATCCTGTCGTTTTCGTGCGCCTGTACCCCGATCGGTTCCACCAGGTTCTGAAGTCGAAGTTCGGCCTGACCGATCGCTGAGTCCACGTGCTGACCGAACTTCGGATCGAGAACCTCGGTGTGATCGAGGAACTGCGTCTCGTGCTCGGCGCGGGGCTGGTGGCGGTCACGGGCGAGACCGGGGCCGGCAAGACGATGATCGTCGAGGCGATCGATCTCCTCGTCGGTGGGCGGGCCGACACGACGAGTGTGCGAGCCGGCGCCGCTGAGGCACGGGTCGAGGGTCGTTTCGTCGACGGTGACGACGAATGGATCCTTGGGCGGGTGATACCGGTCGACGGACGGAGTCGGGCGTATGTGAATGGACGTCTGGCGACCGTGGGCCAGTTGGCCGAAATCGGTGCTCGCCTCGTCGATCTCCACGGACAACACGCGCACCAAAGCCTGCTCTCGGCTGCTGTGCAGCGCGCCGCCCTCGATGAATTCGGAGGCATCGACACCACCGATCTGCGCGCCGCGCGTGCCCGACTGACCGAGATCGACGCGGCGATCGCGTCGCTCGGCGGCGACCAACGATCGCGTCTTCGGGAGATCGAACTCCTCCGCTACCAGATCAACGAGATCGATGCGGTCGGGCTCGACGACGTCGACGAAGACGGCCGCCTCGATTCCGAAGAGGATCGACTCGCCGACGCGTCGGCTCACCGCGAGGCGGCCGACGCGTTCGATCACGAGATGACCGCCGACGGAGGTGTGATCGATCGATTGTCGGGAGCGCTGGCCCGACTCGCCGGCCGTGGACCATACGAGGCAGTCGAGGCCCGGTTGCGTTCGCTCGTGGCCGAACTGTCGGAACTCAATCGCGACGTGCGTGCGATCGGGGAAGGATGCGAAGACGATCCGGAACGTCTCGCCGAGATACGGCTCCGCCGGCAGGCTCTGCGGGACCTCCGCAAGAAGTACGGGGAAACCCTCGCCGACGTGGTGGACTTCGTGGCCACGGCCCGCGAACGCCTGACCGAACTCGAATCGGTCGACTCCCGAGTCGAGGGTCTCGAACTCGAAAGGGAGAGAGTTCTGGCCGACGAGCGAAAGGCGGCGGCCAAGGTCGCCCGAGCGAGAAAGAAGGCGGCGCCGCGTCTCGCCGAGTCCGTCACCGGACACCTGCAGAAACTGGCCATGCCCAAAGCCGTCGTGACCGTAGCCGTCGATGGTGACGACCCGGCCGACGACGTGACATTCGAGTTGGCGGCCAACCCGGGTCTGCCGGCGGCGCCGCTCGTGAAATCGGCGAGCGGCGGTGAACTCGCGCGGACGATGCTCTCGTTGCGACGGGTTCTGAGTTCGGGTCCGCCGATCCTGGTGTTCGATGAAGTCGACGCCGGTATCGGAGGTGAAGCCGCGTTGGCGGTCGCCGACGCGTTGCACGAACTCGGCGAGCGACACCAAGTATTCGTCGTGACTCACCTCGGTCCGGTGGCGGCCGCGGCCGATGTGCACGTGGCCGTCGAGAAGCAGGTCGTCGAGGATGCCGGCCGTGAGTCGACGTTCGCCGGGGCCCGAGTTCTCTCGGCCACCGATCGGGCGGGGGAGATCGCCCGGATGTTGTCGGGGCGGGCGGACAGTTCGGCGGCTCTCCGCCACGCCCGGGAACTTCTCGCGCAGAAGTCACGTTCGTCCTGATAGGGGCCTCGGGGAGTGTCGTCCCCGGGGGCCGGTGGGCGGTATGGTGATCTCCCGTTATCGGTGCTACCGAACGGGAGGTTCACATGCCGAAGCACATCTTCGTGACCGGAGGTGTTGCCAGCTCACTCGGCAAGGGTCTCACGGCCTCCTCGCTCGGGCGACTTCTCAAATTGCGTGGTCTGAAGGTGACCATGCAGAAGCTCGATCCGTACATCAACGTCGATCCGGGCACCATGAATCCGTTCGAACACGGCGAAGTGTTCGTGACCGACGATGGTGGCGAGACCGACCTCGACCTCGGCCACTACGAGCGTTTCATCGACGAGAACTTGTCGCGCAACTCGAATGCCACTACGGGCTCGATCTATCAGGCCGTGCTCGCCGCCGAACGGCGCGGTGACTACCTGGGCAAGACCGTTCAGGTCATCCCGCACATCACCGACGAGATTCGACGTCGTATCCGCAAGTTGGCCACCGAAGACGTCGACGTGGTGATCACCGAAGTCGGCGGAACGGTCGGCGACATCGAAATCCTCCCTTTCCTGGAGGCGATTCGGCAGTTCCGCAAGGAAGCGGGTCGCGACAACGTCTGCTACATCCACGTGACACTGGTTCCCTTCATCGGCCCGTCGGGCGAGCAGAAGACCAAGCCCACCCAGCACTCCGTGACCGAACTCCGGAGTCGTGGAATCCAGCCCGACGTGATCGTGTGTCGGAGCGAGGAATCGTTGAGCCCGAGCCTGAAGCGCAAGATCTCGAACCTCTGCGACGTCGACGAGCGAGCGGTCGTCAATGCCGCCGACGCCCGCAATATCTACGAGCTACCGCTCATCCTTCACGAGGAAGGTCTCGACACCGTCGTGTGCGACGTGTTGCGCATCGACGCCGAGCCCGACCTTGCTCCCTGGGAGCAAGTGGTGAACATGGTGGAGAACGCGACCAAGCCGGTTCGGATCGGACTCATCGGCAAGTACGTCGAGCTCCAGGACGCGTATCTCTCGGTGGTCGAAAGTATCAAGCACGCCGGATTCCATCACGGCGCCAAGGTTCAGATCGACTGGATCCAGGCCGAGGAAGTCGAAGGACTTCTCGCCGCCGGGCGCCTCGCCGACCTCGACGGGATGGTGATCCCGGGCGGCTTTGGAGTGCGTGGAGTCGAGGGCAAGATCGCGGCGGCCGAATACGCGCGCGTGAACAAGGTGCCATGCCTCGGACTCTGTTTGGGTATGCAGGTCATGACGATCGAGTTCGCCCGGCACGTTCTCGGAATGGCCGATGCTCACTCCACCGAGTTCGACCCGTCTTCGACCCATCCGGTGATCGACATCATGAACGATCAACGTGATGTGACCGACAAGGGCGGCACGATGCGTCTCGGGGCCTATTACGCGGTCTTGCAGCCGGGCAGCAAGGTCGCCACCGCCTACGGCGAGCCGGTCGTCAGCGAACGCCACCGCCATCGTTACGAGTTCAACAGCCAGTATCGGGCTCGCTTCGAGTCCTCGGGCTTCTTGTGCAGTGGTACCTCGCCCGACAAACGCCTCGTCGAGTTCATCGAACTGGTGGACCACCCGTTCTGGGTCGGAACTCAGGCCCATCCGGAGTTCAAGTCGCGACCGGACCGTCCGCATCCGTTGTTCCGCGATCTCATCGGAGCCTCGCTCGAGTTCCGTGCGAGTCACCGGGTGGAGAACACCGACCGCTCGACGGTCGAATCCCGGCAGGCGTGAGCCCAGACGACTTCCGCCATCTCGGGGACGACCCGGTCTACGAGGGATACATCTGGAAAGTCGCCGTCGGTCGGTTCGCCGATCCCGCCGGTGTCGAGTTCACCCGCGACATCGTGCGGTCGCCCGGAGCGGTGGCGATCGTGGCCGTCGACGATGAGGATCGCGTCGTCCTGTTGCGCCACTACCGACCGAGTGTCGACCGCACGGTGGTGGAGATTCCGGCCGGTATGCGCGACGTCCCCGGTGAGGATCCTCTCCGCACCGCAAAGCGAGAACTGCGCGAGGAAGCGGGTCTCGAGGCGGCGGAATGGGACTTGTTGCACGTGTTCCTTCCGGCGCCGGGAATGACCGATTCCACGGTGCACGTGTACTCCGCTCGCGAACTACGAGCGGTGGCTCGGGAGACGCACGGTCCGGAGGAAGAGCACATGGAGGTCATGACGATCCCCATGTCAGATGGTCTCGCAATGATCGGCGACGGTCGAATCGAGGATGCCAAGACCGTGATCGGACTTCTTCTCGCGGCACGTCGGACATCGGACTGACATGGGCGAATCATCGGCATCGGACCGGCCCGACGAGGTGCCCGTCGAGGTCGAGGACTATCTCTCGTGGCTCGTTGCCGAACGGGGCCGCTCGCCGAACACCGTGGCCGCGTACCGCCGGGACTTGGTGGGGTATTGCGGGTGGCTGGCCGTGAAACGCCTGTCGCCGGCGACGGTGAAGCCCGCCGACATCGACGCGTTCGTGCAGTCGCGTCGCACAACGTCGGCATCGTCGTCGGTGGCCCGCCAGATGGCCGCGATACGCAACCTGCACCGATTCATGGTCGCCGAGGGACTGCGCCGGGACGACCCCACGGCCGATGTGGAAGGCGTTCGCGTGCCGGCGGGCATCCCCAAACCGCTGAGCGAAGAGGATGTCGGACGCCTGATCGACGCGGTGGTCGGCGATGATGCGATCGCCCTACGGGATCGTGCCCTGCTCGAACTGCTCTACGCGACCGGCGCGCGAATCTCGGAAGTCTGCGGTCTGTCGATGGGTGATCTCGATCTCGAATCCGGAATGGTGCGGCTCTATGGAAAGGGATCGAAGGAACGGTTGGTTCCGGTCGGTAGTTGTGCGCGTCGAGCCGTGGATCGATGGCTCGAGGACGGACGCGACGATTTGGTGCCGGTCCGTTGGTCACGACGTGGCGATGCCGAAGCAGTTTTTCTGGATCGCCGCGGGCAAAGGTTGTCGCGTCAGGCGGCGTGGGCGGTCGTGGTGCGCCACGGGGAGCGGGCCGGATTGAAAGGGCATCTGTCGCCGCACGTGCTTCGTCACTCGTGTGCGACGCACATGCTCGACCACGGAGCCGACCTGCGCATCGTCCAAGAGATGCTCGGTCATGCGTCCATCTCGACCACACAGGTCTACACGAAGGTCTCGCAGGAGAAGTTGTTCGAGCAGTACCGGGACGCCCATCCCCGAGCCCGCATCACGAGGGGTCGATGAACCGATCAGCGACGCATCTCGTGAGACGTTGGTGGTCGTCGTTGTCGCGACGTCCACCAGCGGACGGAGACGTCGCATGGGTTCGCAGTCAACTCCGGTCGGGTGAGTTCGAACTCTGGAGTCGCATGAGCGTTGCCGATCGGCGGCACTCGATCGTCGTCGCCCGCCGCTTCATGCATGCCCGACCCGATGCGGTGCGAGATGAAATTGCCGCCGCCCTGCTCCACGACATCGGCAAGATCGTTACGAATCTCGGAACGTTCGAGCGAGTGTTGGCGACCATCGTGGGGCCGCGTATCGACCGTTGGCGCCGATATCACGACCACGAACGCATCGGGTCCGAACTATGTCGCGACGCCGGTTCTTCGGCCACGACATTGATCATCTTGTCCGACGGCGATCATCCCGTCGCGGGTCTCATCAGGTCTGCCGACGACATCTGACGGCGGCCTCGACCTCAGTCGAGCGGGAGCAGTCCGACGTTGTCGTAGGCGCGCTGCAAGGTCCGGGAAGCGACTTGCCGTGCCTTGTCGGCGCCGATGCGCAATAGACGCGCCAACTCGGCTCGGTCGCCCATGAGCTCATGATGGCGATTCTGGATCGGGCGGAGTGCTTCCACCACGGCTTCGCCGGCGTCGACCTTCAGCGGGCCGTATTGGGTGTAACCGGACGCGACCTGTTCGGGGGAACGGCCGGTGCACGCGGCGAGGATCTCGAGCAGGTTCGACACCCCCGGCTTGGTCGCGCGATCGAAGCGCACCTCCGACTCGGAGTCGGTCACGGCGCGCTTGAACTTCTTCATGATGGCCGCCGGCTCGTCCATGAGGTAGACGATGCCCGCATCCGACGAAGCGGACTTCGACATCTTGGCGGTCGGATCCTGCAGATCGGTGACCTTGGCCCCCGACTTCGGAGTCACGGCCTTCGGGAGCACGAAGGTGTTGCCGAAGCGATGGTTGAAACGCTCGGCGATGTCGCGGGTGATCTCGATGTGCTGGCGCTGATCCTCACCCACCGGCACTTCATTGGCGTCATAGAGAAGGATGTCGGCAGCCTGTAGTGCCGGATACGTGAAGAGGCCGGCCGAGACGAAGTCGGCCTCGCGCTTGGCGGCCTTGTCCTTGAACTGCGTCATCCGGCTCAATTCGCCGAACGAGACCGTGCATTCCATGATCCAACCGAGTTGGGAATGTTCGGGAACATGACTCTGGACGAACACGGTCGCTTGCTCGGGATCGAGGCCGACGGCGAACAACGTGGCGGCGAGATCGAGCGTGCTCGGGCCGACGATTCCGGGACGGTCGGTCACCGTGAGCGCATGAAGGTCGACGATGCCGTGGAATGCATCGCATTCGGTCTGCCCACTGACCCAGTTTCGAAGCGCCCCGAGGTAGTTGCCGAGGTGCACCGCACCAGTGGGCTGAATGCACGACAGGACACGGGTCACGGGATCAGGCTAACGGTGTCGGCCCCGGTGAAGCCCGGTAATTGCCGGCCTCGCCGATTACTCTCGGGATGTGGCCGTCGACGTGACTACCCCCGTTTTCGAGGGACCGTTCGACCTCTTGTTGCATCTCATCCTGAAAGAACAGGTCGACATCTACGAGGTCCATCTGGCGACCATCGTCGATGCTTATCTCACCGAGATCGAACGTATGCAGTCACTCGATCTGGAGTTGGCGACCGAGTTTCTCCTCATCGCCGCGACCCTCGTGGAGTTGAAGGCCCGCCGGCTCCTGCCCGGTCGCGAGGACGTCGATCTCGACGAAGAGTTGGCTCTGTGGGAGGAACGCGATCTACTGCTCGCCCGCCTGCTCGAGTGCAAGACATTCAAGGATGTCGGGCGGGTCTTTGCCGCTCTCGCCGACGACGCCGACCGGTGTTACGCGCGCGTGAGCGGACCCGATGAGCGGTTCGCCGAATTGATGCCCGACCTCTTGGAAGGCGTGAAGCCCAAGCACGTGCACGCCGCGTTCCTGCGGGCGACGGCGCCCAAGCCCGAGCCGAAGGTCGATCTCTTCCATGTCGGCGTGATCAAGGCCAATGTGGCCGACGCCCTCGCCGAACTCGTCGACGAGCTGCCCCGGGTCCGGCGAATCACGTTCCGGCGTCTGACCGCCGACCTCGTCGACCGGTTGGAGATCATCGTGCGCTTCCTTGCCCTGCTCGAGTTGTACAAGCAGGGCTTCATCGAACTCGAACAAGGTCAGAAATTCGGTGACATCGACATCGTCTGGATCGCCGACCAAGCGGGGGTCGCCGTGGGCTCGATCGCGATCGACGACTACGAAGGCTGACCGGAAGGACGAACATGAGTACACAAGTCGACGCCGAGGTGGTCAGAGCTCTCGAGGCGATTCTCCTGGTGGCAACCGAACCGGTACCCGTGGATCTGCTCGCCCAGATCCTCGAGAAGCCGACCAAAGTCGTGGAGCAACTGTGCTCCTCGTTGGCCGCGGCCTACGAGGAAGCCGGACACGGTTTCCAATTGGTTCAGGTGGCCGGTGGCTATCGCTATCAGACGCATCCCGAGATGGCGCCCTACGTGGAGCGCTTCATCCTCGACGGCCAGAAGTCGCGTCTGTCGGGAGCGGCTCTCGAAACACTGGCCATCGTCGCGTACAAGCAGCCGATCTCGCGCAGCCAGATCGCATCGATTCGTGGCGTCGACCCCGATGGTGTGTTGCGGACCCTCCAGAGTCGTGGGTACATCGATCAAGTCGGACGGGATCCGGGTCCCGGTCAGGCCGTGATGTGGGGGACCACGCCGGCCTTTCTCGAGAAGTTGGGGATCAATTCGGTCAATGATCTCCCGGCCATCGTCGATTTCGTTCCCGGTGCCGATGTCGTGGAAGCGCTCGAACAGGGATTGCGCGCACCCAAGGCCTCTGACATCGAGGCGCCGGCACCGCCCGAGGCCTGAGAATGCCTCGCCGCGAACCCGAGCGGCCGCTGTGGGAGCAATGGGCCGAGAGGTCGCGTTCACTTCCGCAAGGCGAGCGACTGCAAAAGGTTCTGGCGGCACTCGGTTTTGGATCCCGTCGGGTGTGCGAGGAGATCATCGCCGCCGGTCGGGTGACCGTGAACGGTGAGGTCGCCGAGCTCGGCCGGCGAGTCGACATCGAACACGATTCGGTGGAAGTGGATGGTGCGCCAGTGGGGGTGCGGCCCGAGCTCGTGTACTACCTCGTCAACAAGCCGGCCGGGGTCGTGACGACCGCGCACGACACTCATGGTCGACCAACGATCGTCGAACTCGTGCCGGCCGAGCCGCGCGTCTTTCCGGTGGGTCGCCTCGACGCCGACAGCGAAGGACTGATCCTGCTCACCAACGATGGCGAACTCGCCAATCGGATCGCCCATCCGTCACACGGCGTGGAGAAGGCATACGTGGTTCGCGTGACCGGTGGAGCAGTTTCACCGGGTGCATTGCGCATGCTGCGCGAGGGTGTCGAACTCGACGATGGCCGAACGGCTCCCGCCAAGGTGTCGCAGCCCGAACCTGGAGTGCTGGAGATCGTCATTCATGAGGGGCGTAATCGCCAGATCCGAAGGATGTGCGAAGCCGTCGGGCATCGCGTCGATCGCCTCGTCCGCGTGCGCGTCGGGCCGTTGGCCGACCGGTCCCTTCGGCCGGGAGCATTCCGCGAACTCAGCCGAGCCGAGGTCAACGCGTTGATTCGAGCGGTCTCGGATCAGGGTCGCCGGTACGCTGATCCAGATGAGTGAGGCGTCGCGACCGTCGAGTCGGGGAGTCGCCAATGTGATCGGCTTGGGCCTGATCGGCGGTTCGATTGCCTCTGCCTTGAGGGCGGCCGGTTGGCGCGTCTCGGGCACCGATGTGGAGCCCGGGCGGGCGCAGACCGCCTCCGAGCGCGGGATCATCGACTCGGTTGGTCTCGAACGTGATGCAGCGGTCACCTTCGTGGCCACGCCTCCCAAGGCCGCGGTGGACGAAGTGAAACGAGCCCTCGATGCGACGACCGGAGTCGTGACCGACGTCGGCTCGGTGAAGGCGGCCATTGCCGAGCAGGTGTCGGATCCGAGGTTCGTGGCCGGACACCCGATGGCCGGCAGTGAACTCGAAGGACTCGACGGCGCCGATCCCGAACTCTTCCGTGGCGCGGTGTGGGTGCTCACTCCCACCACGGCCACGTCGGACCTGGCGTTCTCGACGGTCGCATCGATCGTGAGCGAGCTCGGAGCCGAGGTGGTCGGCCTCGACCCTTCGCGTCACGATCGTCTGGTGGCCGTCGTGAGCCATGTGCCGCACCTGACGGCGGCGACCCTCATGCGACTCGCGAGTCAGCGCGCCGAGGAACACGCGGCACTTTTGCGATTGGCGGCGGGTGGTTTTCGCGACATGACCCGAATCGCATCGGGACATCCGTCGATCTGGCTCGACATCTGCGACGAGAACCGTGAGGCCATCGCCGGGGTCCTGAGTTCGCTCATCGAAGGTCTGGGTGAGATGCGTGACGTCGTCATGGAGGGTGATCGAGAAGGTCTGCGTCGCCGTCTGACCGAAGCCCGCGAGGCCCGCTCGAATCTGCCGGCCCGAGTGGTGCGTCCGGAGGAATTGGCCGAAGTCCGGATTCCGATTCCCGATCGCACCGGAGCGGCGGCCGAAGTGTTCACCCTCGCCGCCGAACTCGGCGTGAACATCTCGAGCTTCGAAGTCGTCCACTCGGTCGAGGGCGATCGCGGTATCGCGGTCATCCTCGTCGACGTCGCATCGACCGAAGTCTTCCGTGGTGGTCTGCTCGCCCGGGGCTTCCGACCCTCGGTTCAACGACTCGCATGACCGGCTCGTCGTTGTCCCGGGCGACGGGTCCGATCGATTCTTCCGTGGACGTCCCCGGTTCGAAGAGTGTGGCGAATCGAGCTCTGGTGTGTGCGGCCCTCGCGGTCGGCAGCAGTGAGATCGGCGGTCTTCCAGCCGGTGACGACACTCTCGCCATGATCGATGGCCTCGGCCGGCTCGGTGTCGGCATCGGCTGGAACGAATCGGTCGTGCGGGTGGATGGTCGGGGAACCGATTTCGCGGGCGGAGCCTCGATCGATGCGCGCCTCGCCGGTACGACGTCGCGTTTCCTCACCGCCGTTGCTGCGCTCGGTACCGAGACCACTCGGATCGACGGTGAACCGGCGTTGCGCCGGCGGCCGATGGGGATTCTTCATGAAGCGTTGACCCGACTCGGTGCTCGCGTGGAACCCGAATCCGAGAGTGGCCATCTTCCGGTCCGAGTGGCGAGGGGTGGCCTGACCGGAGGAACGATCGCATTGGCCGGGGACACGAGCAGTCAGTTCGTCACCGCCCTCATGTTGATCGGCCCGCTTCTCCCGAACGGACTCACGATCGAGATCACGTCGGCGCTCGTGTCACGGCCGTACGTCGAGATGACGGCGGCGGTCATGTCGTCCTTCGGAGCCGGTGGAATCGCGATCTCCGATGGAATGATCCGGGTCGAAGCGGGCGGATACTCGCCGACGAAATACGACGTCGAAGCCGACGCGTCGTCGGCCTCCTATCCGCTCGCTGCCGCAGCGATCACCGGTGGTCGGGTGACGGTCGCGGGACTCGATTCCGATTCTCTGCAGGGTGATGCCGTCTTCTCCGACGTCCTCGCCCGCATGGGATGTGATGTGGAGGTGGGCACCGGTCGTACGACCGTCACCGGTCGTACGCCGCTTCGCGGAATCGAGATCGACATGGCGGACTTCTCCGATCTGGTACCCACCGTGGCTGCGGTCGCCGCCTTCGCCGATTCCCCGACGACGATTCTCGGTGTGGGGTTCATCCGCCACAAGGAGAGCGATCGTCTGGCCGACCTCGCCGATGGGCTCCTCCGAATCGGCTGTGGAGCCGAGGTTCTCGACGACGGACTTCGCGTGCTGCCGCAACCACCCGAGACGTATCAGGGTGCCGAACTGTCGGTCCATCACGATCATCGTCTGGCCATGGCCTGGTCGCTGCTGGCACTTCGTGTCGAGGGCATCAGTGTCGACGATCCGGGAGTCGTGTCAAAGAGTTGGCCCGAATGGTGGAAGGTGCGCGACCTCCTCATCGGTAGGTCGCGATGAACGCCGAGATCTCAGACGTGGCCGGTCGTCGCACCGCCGTCGTGGCGGCCTTCGACCTCGACAAGACCCTCACGACTCGTGATTGTGTGCTGCCGTTCCTGTGGCGGGTGGGACGCTGGCGGTTCGCTGGACGGCTCTTGGTGCGGCTCCCCGTCCTCGTGCTCTCGGGATTACGCCGTGATCGCAATGCGGCCAAGACCATACTCACGCGATCGGCATTGCGCGGTCGATCGGCGACCGAGATCGACGACCACGGGCGCCAATTCGCCCAGATCGTGCTGACGTCGTGGATGCGAGCCGACACCACGGCACGACTTCGGTGGCATCTCGAGGTCGGACACGATGTCGTGATCGTTTCGGCCTCGTACGACACCTACGTTCGACACATCGCCCAGGGTCTTGGCGCCGAGACGGCGTTGGCGACGCGTCTCGCCGTCGACGACACCGGACGCTGCACGGGAGAACTCGAGGGGGCGAATTGTCGGGGGCCGGAGAAAGTGAGCCGCCTGAGGGGTTGGTTCAGCAGGGAAGACATCGTCCCGGAAGCGGTCTATGCCTACGGCGACTCCGGCGGTGATCGTCATCTTCTCGAGATGGCGTCGCATCCCCATCTGGTCGGCAAGAATCTTCTGGCCGAACGTCCGGAGGCTTCGTCATGAGTTCGTCCATCCCCGCTCTTCTTCGTGAGGCGCGTCCCAAACAATGGTCGAAAAATGTGTTGGTCTTCGCCGCTCCGGGCGCGGCGGGAGTGCTCGACAACGGATCGAGCCTGTGGCGGGCACTCGTGGTGTTCGCGGCGTTGTCATTGGCGGCCAGTGGCACCTACTACTGGAACGACATCGTCGACGTGGCCGGAGATCGTCTGCACCCCACCAAAAGGAACCGGCCCATCGCCGCCGGACTGATCGGACTCGCGACGGCGCGGGTGGTCGGAACGTTGTTGTTACTCGGTGGCATCGCGCTCGGCTTTCTGCCGGATTGGCACAGCGGATTCGCTGTCGTCGTCTACGTAATCGTCACTGTGTCCTACTCGTACGTCCTGAAGAAGCACGCGGTGATCGATCTGATCGCGGTGGCCTCCGGTTTCGTGATCCGGGCCATCGCCGGAGCCGAGGCCACCGGGGTGCCGATGAGCACCTGGTTCCTACTGTGCACCAGTTGTGGTTCGCTGTTCATCGTCACCGGAAAGCGTTACGCCGAGTTGCGCGACATGGGGGACCGGGCGCCGTCGACTCGCTCGACCCTTTCGCAGTACACCTTGGGTTACCTCCGGATCGTGCTGTCGGTGAGCGTCGGCGCAACTCTGGTGGCCTACTGCACATGGGCTTTCGACACCAAGGAGTTGTCGGGTGCCTCGTGGCCCTTCTACGAGCTCTCGATCATTCCGATGTTGGCCGCTCTGCTCCGCTACCTGTTGGTGATCGAACAAGGACAGGGTGGCGCGCCCGAAGAAGTGTTCGCCGCCGATCGAGTCCTGCAATTGATGGGTGTCGTCTGGCTCGTGCTCTTCGGGCTGGGTGTCTACGTGGGCTGACCGGCGAGCCCGACCTCGGTAGGCTCTGCCCCTCATGGGCCCCGACTACCGCCGCACCTCGCTGTCGGGCTGGGGTCGCACGAGTCCATCGGTCGCGTTGCTGGCCGAAGTCCCGTCGACCGGTCTGGCCGATCACCTGAAGGACTCTTCAGGACGGGGGGTCGTGGTGCGTGGGCTCGGGCGCAGCTACGGCGATGCCGCTCAGAACGCCGGTGGACGAGTGATCACGATCGCCGATCGCGCCGCCGAGGCCGTCATCGACGACGAGCGCGGGACGGTCACCGTGGGGGCGGGAGTGAGCCTCGACGAACTCATGCGTGTCATCGTTCCGCGCGGTTACTTCGTCCCCGTGACCCCCGGTACGCGTTACGTGACAGTGGGCGGCGCCATCGCGTCCGACATCCACGGTAAGAATCATCACGTCGAGGGGAGTTTTGGCAACCACGTCGATCGCATGGCAATCCTGACCGCATCGGGAGACGTCGTGGAAGCTTCGCCACGCGAAAACTCGGATCTCTTCTGGGCGACGATCGGTGGTATGGGACTCACCGGTGTGGTGCTCGATGCAACGTTCCGCTTGCTTCGCGTCGAGACGAGCCGGTGCACGGTCGACACGATTCGCTGCCGAGACCTCGACGAACTGATCGCCGAGATGTCGACCGGCGACGAGAACTCGCGTTATTCGGTCTCGTGGGTCGACCTCCTGGCCACCGGGCGCACATTCGGACGCAGCGTCCTGTGGCGCGGTGATCACGCGCGGCGGTCCGATCTCGACGCCAACTCGGCGTCCGATCCGCTGCACTACGCACCCAAGCATCTCTTGACGGTGCCGCCTGTCGTTCCCGGTCCGGGATTCGTGAATTCCCTGACCTCACGGATTTTCAACGAGCTCTGGTTTCGTAAGGAGCCCGACCGACGGACGGGTCAGATCAAGTCGATTCCGTCGTTCTTCCATCCGCTCGACTCGGTCGGAGCATGGAATCGCCTCTACGGGCGGGGCGGATTCGTCCAGTACCAATTCGTCGTGCCTTTCGGACACGAAGACGTGTTCCGGCGCATCATCGAACGGATCGTTGCGTCGCGGCTCGCCAGCCCGCTCGTGGTCCTCAAGCGATTCGGAGCGTCGAACGATGCGCCGCTCAGTTTCCCGATGCCCGGTTGGACCTTGACGGTCGACATGCCGGCCGCCGCTGAGGAACTCGCTGCTCTCTCGCATTCGCTCGACGAACTCGTGTTGTCGGTCGGTGGCCGCCACTATCTGGCCAAGGACGCGCACACGTCGGCGGACGTCATTCGCGCCGGTTATCCGCGGTTGGCCGAGTGGAAGTCGACGCGCGACAAGTGGGATCCGAACGGCATCTTCGCCAGCGATCTCGCTCGGCGCCTGGAATTGGTGGGTTGACGTGCAAAACGCTTTTGGTGAACCGCAGAACATCCTCGTCCTCGGCGGGACGAGCGACATCGGTGTGGCCATCGCCCGGCGGCTGATGGCCCCATCCACCAAGACGGTGACTCTGGCTTGTCGGCGTCCCGAATCCGCGGGTCTGGCGGTCGCGTCACTCAGTCGAACCGGGGTGGTAGCCGAGGCCGTCGAGTTCGAAGCCACCGATGAATCGAGCCATGTTCGGTTCGTGAGCGACCTCGTCGGGCGGACCGGTGATCTCGACGTCGTGATCCTCGCGTTCGGCCAACTCGGAGATCAGGAACGACTGGAGTCCGATCCGGCGTCGGCCGCCGACCTCATCCGAGTCAACTTCGCGTCGGCCGCGTCGGTTGCTCTCGCCGTGACGGCACAGATGAAAAAGCAGGGGCACGGACGACTCGTGGTCTTGTCGAGTGTGGCAGGTGAACGCGTGCGCAAGGCCAACTTCGTCTATGGCTCGACCAAGGCTGGTCTGGACGGCTTTACCCAGGGTCTCGGTGACTCACTCGAAGGGACGGGCGTCGGAGTACTGATCGTGCGGCCGGGCTTCGTTCATTCGGCGATGACCGCCGGGCTCAAGGCGGCTCCCTTCGCCACGACTCCCGATGTCGTGGCCGATGTCGTGGCCGATGGACTACGGGCCGGCCGTCGGATCGTCTGGGCGCCGGGGATCCTGCGCTGGGTCTTCATGATCCTGCGACACGTGCCCGCTCCGTTATGGCGGCGGCTTCCTCTGGGCTGAAACCTTGGCCGGCCGGCGCCGGTCGACCGTTGCACGTGGGAGTGCACGATCCGTCGGGTCGTGGCGGAACCGGGACGAGAACCTCGACGGCGTAATCGACCCGAGGTTGGTACGGCGGATCGTACGGTCCGATGTCCTCGCCGTCAGCGCAACGTTGGTACAGGCGCAGCACGTCGGCCTGATACGAGCCCCGTAGGCAGAAGTCGCGCTCGACGATCTGATTCGGGAGATCCGATCCAAACACGATCGAATCATTGGGTTCGATCCAGC
The DNA here is from genome assembly GCA_964563545.1 of uncultured Bifidobacterium sp. GTDB lineage: Bacteria > Actinomycetota > Acidimicrobiia > Acidimicrobiales > Ilumatobacteraceae > Casp-actino8. The sequence continues at coordinate 23,290 of CAZLXB010000012.1, forward strand.
CGCTCCAGAAGCGGGTCAGGATCAACCAGTCAGCACTCGCGACGTCGTCGGCCAGGCGAGAAACTTCGTCGTTGGCCAAACCGGGATCCATCTCGATGAAATACGTCGCCGGTTCGAGTTCGGGGAAGAGGTAGTAGAAGAACGCGTCGCTGTACGCCGTTTGACGGAGATCGACCGGCCCGACGAGGAGACGCTCGCCTGGCCGGCTCCTACGATCGAGATCGGCGACGACTTCCTGGGTGGCTCGCCACGGACGATAGTCACCGAGGAAGAAGGTGCGACCGTTCCGCTCGACGGTGAGCGTCGTGGTCTCGTTCGTCAGCGATCGCTTGGCGAGATCGGCGTAGGTTCGGACGGTGAAATGCGGGGTGATCATCAGAACGATGACGGCCACTACACCTGCCGCGACCGTGCGACGGAGAGTGGGATGAAGACGTGGGGTACGCCAGCGCAGGAGATCGACGAGGGCGATGATGGCGAGCGGCCACGAGATGCACGAGACCCAGTTGAAATGGGCCGAATCGGGACGTTGGAGGGCCTGGGGAAGCATGCCGATGCCGAAGAGCGCGGCCGCTGCGAGGACCGTGCCCTTCTGCTCGTCGAGTCGGGTGCTCACGCGGCGCGCGATCAGCCAGACCGCGAAGGCGATGATCGGGAGGGCGAAGAACCAGAGGAAGAGCTGCTTGGCCCCACTCGGACTCGGCAGACCCCACCAAGGGGCGAACTTCTCGCCGATGACTTGGAGCGCACCGTCGAGATGGTCCCAACTGGGCGGCCGGGGCAGTTCGCGCCCACCGCGCAACTCGAAGACGGGTTCGACGAAGACTCCGCGAACGAATGCCACTGGTCCGGCTTGCACGAGGTGCCACCAGACCGGAGCGAGGCCGACAACGACGCCGGCCAGCCACCTGCGAAAACTTCGCGCACCGAGGTGGGTCCGGTTCTTCCAGATCAGCCAAGCCACTCCGAGGGCCAGAGCAAGGACCAAGTCCGGTCTGAACGACAACGCCAATCCGCTCAAGACACCCGATGCGATCAGACAACGGGTTCTCGACGACGCGTCGCCGTGACGCGCACGAAGGGCGAAGATCACCGACCACAGTCCGAGGCCGACTGCACCCGACCACGCCAGAGCTTGGAGTCCGATGGGGGTGAGGACGAACACGAGTGACGTGATCGCGACGATCGAGGCCGCGACGCGACCCCAGGGTCTCGTGACGACGTAGAGACCGAAGATCACGAGGAGATGCTGGAGCAACCCGAATGTCCGCTCGGACGGTAGCGAGACCCCGAAGAGTCGGTACCAGATCGAGAGCACGTGGAGGGATCCCGGCCCGTACAGATGGAGGAAGTCCACGTTGGCTACCGCGCCCTTGATGACGCGTTCGGGGAAGACGAGCATGAAACCCTCTTCCATCGTGCTGCCCGTCGCGCGGTACAACGCGGGCAGGGTGACTCCGATGGCTGCTGCGATGGTGGAGATCGCAACCCATGAACCGAGCGAAGCGCGGGCGAACACCGAGCGAAGACGGAGTCGACCTCCGAGAACGAAGGGAGTCGGGGCCGTGTCGACCTCATCGGGTCGGGTGGCGAGCGGCCATCGACGGCGGGCGCGATCGAGGAGGGGGATCGCGCCCACTGCGCCAAGAATGCACAGCACCGGTTCGGCCGGGACCCGGAAGCGGGTGGTGCCGTACGCGTAGGCCGCCGTGAGAGTCACGCCGATGAGGAGAGAAGTGAGGGGCAGGAGACCGATTCGGCGACGGCGCAGTGAGCGCGCCCCGGCGAGCGAGAGTCCGGCCAGCGCGTAATACATGAACAGTCCGGCGCGCGCCGCGTTCTTGTTTCGTCCTTCGATGGGGGCGAAGTCGGCGTTCTGCCATGGTCGGAGGAGTTCCCACTGTCGGAGAACGCGCGCGGTCACGACCTTGGGAAGTTCACCGACGTGGTCCCGGGCATACTCGAGACCGAGTCGCCGCCAATGAAGAGACTTGGCCGCTTCGTCGCCGGTGGCGTCGAAGCCGGCGGCACGGAGTTGTTCCTGGCAGTCGTACAGCCAGAAGCCGAGGAACTTGCCACTGTAGGTCTCGTCGCAGTTCGCGTAGACGAAGAGTTCGTTCCCGTTGGTCGACAGCGGGACGAAGTCGTCGAAGGATTTCGCGTTGCGGAGCATCCAAGGCGCGAGCACGACCAAACAGGCGAGTCCGGCGGCGAACAATTGGCGCCATCGTTCTCGTCGGGGCAGGACGCGATGGGTGAGAATCCACGGAACGATGAGGATGACGGCGAGCAATAGTCCTTCGCCACGAGTCAGCGCGGCCAGGCCGGTGATCGCCCCCATGGCCACGGCCCAGCGGGCCATCGGCTGCTCGCGCCAGCGATACGCGCCGTACACGACAGTCAGACAACACAGCGCCATGAGTCCCTCGGGGAACATGACACCATCGACGATCCAGAGGTTCGGGTAGACGGCGGCGAATCCGGCCGCCAATAGCGCGACGAGGGATCGTCGTTCGGGTGGGGCGATACGCGCCGCCACCAGACCGGTCATCGCCACGACGGCGGTACCGAGGATCAAGGAGAGGAACTTGTGATCGAAGTAGGTGGTTCCACCGAGCCGCGACGACCACGACAGCACGAGCGGATACAGCGGCCCGTGGAGCGCGCTCGGAATCCACTGTTGGTGGGCGATGAAGTTCAGCGGTTCGGGGAAACCACCACCTTCCGCCAGGATGTTGGCCGTCGAGTGATAGAAGAGCGGATCACCGCCGTCGGTGCGCGTGGGAGCGACGGTCAGGAGCGTCACCAGTCGGATCAACAGTGCCGACGACGACACGATGGCGAGTCCGATGCGGTACGGGGGCCAAGACCAACTCTGTTTCGTGATCCGCCGTAGGAGAATGCGCAGTCCGGTGACGAGCGGAATCGACAGCGCCGTCGCCGTGACGAGAGTCCAGATGACCGTGGTGGTGACCGGACCCTCGAATGCCGTGACCCGGCCGTCGGTGATCCGGGCGCTTTCCACGGACTGTCGGGCGATCAGATCGAAGCATGATCGTCCGAAGATCACGAGACCACCGGCGAGCCACGGGCTGAGTGACCAGTCGGCGTCGGAGGTATTGATGACATGCCTCCAAGGGGCCACAGCGAGACGGCGCGAAGGAATCACGAGTGCAATCACCAGAGAGAGGGCCACGAGCGGCCCGACATCGAGGCCCGGGAGGGACGTGTTGGTCAAGGGATGAAAAGCGAGGGCGCTGATGGCGAGCGAGCGTGGTGCGATCGTCGTGTTCCCGTGTGCGAAGACCGCGACACAGATTGTGCTCCACCACGCGAGGTAGGTCGTGATGACACTGCGGCGACGCCCGAGAGCCGATCGAAGACCGATGACGAGGGCCAGAAGGATCGCTCCTCGCAGCACCCCGATGTACGGGATGTCAGCCGCGACGTGGAGCCCGAACCACAAAGTGTCGACCACGGCCAGCACGATGGCGATCCAGCGGGCGTCGAGGCGGGCGGACGATGCTTCCACGTTGTCCATTCGTGTCAACGGCGTCCGGATCGGACGTCGGGCGGACGCTCGATACTACGACAGAGCCCCCGGTATGGCCGGTGATCTCCGGCGGGCGCTGGTACGGTCGATCCGATGCGAGCGTCGTCGGGCCGCTGGCCGACATTCCGTCGACGGACGGTGATTGCCGTGATCGGTGCGGTCGCGGTGCTCGTTTTCTGGTGGTGGCCGGGTCTGGTGGGCCGGGGTTCGGACGTCGACGTGTCGGTGCATGTGGACGCCCGCTACGCGCCCGGACGCGAATCGATAGAACGTCGACTGCGCGAACAGGGATGGCGTGTCGAGTGGACGACCACGACGACCGATTGGTGCAACGCGGCCGACGCGGTCGGGGAGTCGGACCCCGATGCGGACGAGATCGTCTTGTGGATGGTCGGCGAATCGTGCGGTACGGCGGATGAGGTCGCTTCGCAGGTCGTCGAAGCGGCCAAGGGTCGGAGTGTTCACGTGGTCGTCTTGACCGAAGGAAATGATCCCCTCACGGACGCTCTCGTCGCACGAGGTGCAAGTGTGGTCGAGGCTTGGCGCATGGTCGGAGTGCCGGGAAAGACCGCGGACTGTCTGTGGTGGGAGGACTGTCCGGCGGCGGGTGACATCGAGCCGTGGTCGGGCGACCGACTTTCGGCGGTGGGGTTCGAACGGGTGGCGCGGGCGATCGTGGCGGAGGTTCGATGAACCGGGCGCGGTTCTTTCGCCATCGAATCGTCGCCGCCGCCCAACGGCACCCCGTTTGGGTGTCGCTTCTGATGGCGATGGTCGTCTCGTTGCCGGCGATCGTGGCGGTGGCATCGAATCTCTTTCGCCACTGGTATCCGACCGGAGACGTCTCGCACACCGAGTTGATGCTTCGAGGCATTCCACGGCATCCACCGCTCGTGGGTGTGGCCGCCCGAGTGGGGAACGACATCAACAACCAGGGCTACACGCCCGGACCATCGATGGCCTACGCGTTGTATCCGGTGTATCTGATCTTCGGCCGCTCGAGTCTCGGAGTGCTCGTGTCGACCTTGGTTCTGCATGTCGCGGCGATCTGGGCCTCACTGCATGCTGTTCGACGATGGGCCGGCGATCGAGCGTTGTTGGCGCTGGCGATGGTCTTCGCGCTGATGGTTCGCTCGCTGGCCCCCCGTTTCTTCCTCGAACCATGGAACGTCTGGATTCCCGTCTTTGCCTTCGGTTTCTTCCTCGTCCTGGCGTGGGGAGTCGTCAGCGGGCACACCAGGGCTCTGCCGGTCATGTGTGTGGTGGGGACGCACTGTCTGCAGACCCACATCAGTTACGTTCCGCTCGTCGTTGTGGTGACCATCGGAGTCGTCATCCACGCTGTGGTCACGGGTGGAGCGGACGCGAAACGCCGAGTCGGGTGGTCGGTCGCCCTGATGGCGATCATGTGGGTTCCTCCGGTCGTGGAGCAACTCCGGCCGGGGAGCGGAAACCTCCACCGTCTGTGGGACCATTTCACCGATCCGCCGAGTGACACCGTCGGATTCGTGGCCGCACTGAAAGCCATGGCTGGCGAGCTGAACATCCTGGGTCCATGGTTCGCGGGACCGGGTCGGGCGCCCTACGACACGCCCAACTGGATCGGATTCGCCTTCTTTCTCTTGTTGGTTGCGGCGGGTCTTTACGCGGCACGCGGTCATCGGAACCTGTGCATCGCGCAGATCGCATTGGCCGGTACGACGTCCGTGGGCCTCGTGGCGACGGCGCGCATCTTTGGAAACTTCTACGACTATCTCATCCGTTGGATGTGGGTGCTCGCGGTTCTCTGGATCGTGGTTTCGGTGATCGCCATCGCGAGTCGGGTGAAAGTCACTCGGGCGAGACGAGCCCTCACCTTCGGTGGTGTCGGCCTCATGTTGACTGCGGCCATCTGGGGATCGGTCGCTTCGGCCGGCGCTCATCCGCCGTACCGACACGATGCCGACCTGGTGGCCGGCTTGGCACCTCAACTCGACGAAGCACTTCCCGGCAACCACGCGGCCCGACTGCTCCGTTGGCATGATCCGGCTGCCCTCGGCGGCACGGCCTTTGGACTCGTCCTCGAGGTGGAGAAGCGGGGCGTGGACCTCGGTGTCGATCCTTGGGGCGGCGCAGCCGCTCGTCCATATCGGGTTCTGACCGAAGACCACGCCGACTCCGTTCTTTGGCTGATCGTCGGGCCGGAGAACATCGAGCGTTTCGCGACCCGCGCCGATGCCATTCAGATCGCGTACGACGATCCCCGTAGTCCGGCCGAGAAAGTGGAGTCGGATGTTTTGCGTGCGGACATCGAAGCATCCATGCTGGCCTCCGGTCATCCGGAGTGGATCGATCTCCTCGATTCTCAGTACGGACACATGCAGATCCTCTTGTTCACCCCGATCTCGGACGACTTGTTCGCCATGGTCGCGCGATACAGCGAGATACGTCTTCCGGCGGCGGTGTTCGCCGTTCCTCCGGGAGCACCCCTCTTCCCATGAGTAGGTCCGAACTCTCATCGATGGCCGCCGAGCTGATCTCTCGGGGCGTGCGACGGGTGCACGTCCTCGCCTGGCGTGACCTCGATGATCCCGATGCCGGCGGCTCGGAGGTTCACGCTGACGAGTTCATGCGTCGCTGGGCGGCTAGTGGGCTGGAGGTGACGCACCGGACATCGGCGGCCGTCGACCGACCGGAGATCAGCGAACGAAACGGATACCGCGTCATTCGTCGCGGTGGACGTATGACGGTCTTCCCGCGGACGATCATCGGCGAGTTGCTGAGGAGTATGGGTCCGTGCGACGCCGTGGTGGAGATCTGGAACGGTGTTCCGTGGTTGTCACCGATCTGGTGTCGCAAACCTCGAGTGCTCGTGCTGCACCACATCCATGGACCGATGTGGAACCAGATGTTCCCGGCACCGATCGCCGCCATCGGTCGGGTACTCGAGAGTCGTATCGCGCCGCCGTTCTATCGATCGACACCAACGGTCACGACTTCTGACGACACCCGAACCGAACTCGTTGACCTCGGTTGGCGGCCCGAGCGGGTGGTGACCGGTCCGGTAGGTGTCGACGACTTCTTCTGTGTCGACCGGGGTGTGGCCAAGACCGCCCACCCTTCGGTCCTCGCCGTGGGTCGGCAGGCACCGGTCAAGCGTTTTCCACTGTTGTTCGAACAGATGCGAATCGCTCGCGAGCAAGTGCCCGGTCTGCGATTGACCCTCGTCGGCGACGGTCCCGAACGGGTGAATCTCGAACGCTGGGTGGCCGACAACGACGCGGCGTCGTGGGTCGAGTTCGCCGGACGCGTCGATCGCGATCGACTTCGCGACCTCTATCGACGTTCGTGGGTCGTGAGCAGTGCGTCGCTCGCCGAAGGTTGGGGTTTGGCTCTCACCGAGGCCGCGGGATGCGGGACCCCGGCCGTGGCCACCGACATCAGCGGCCACCGGTGCTCGGTGGTCGATGGTTCGACCGGAGTGTTGGCTCCCGTGGAGCAGTTGGGCTCGGCCGTCGCCCGTGTTCTCTTGGACGACGAACTCCGACGGTCGCTCGCCGAGCGCGCCGAATCACGAGCGCGATCGCTGACCTGGGACGCTTTGGCCACCGGATTGATGCGACCACTCCATGCGCAGGTCGTCGAACGTTCAGCGCGGTAGGAGCTTGGTTGCCCGTTTCAGCACCGACAAGGAACCCTGGCGGGCCGAGCGACGGTGGCTGGAGAGTTCTTCTCGGTTCGTGTCGGCTCGATTTCGAAGGAACCACTCGTAACTCTGGACGAACATCTCCGAGTTCGACCACTTGGGTTGCCAGTCGAGGGCCGACTGCACGTGCTCGATGTCGAACCACATCGACCGCGAGTACATCATCCAGTGATAAGGGGCGAACGGCGCGAGTCTGGTGGCCGCGGCCAGACGCATGGCGATCGACGCCGGGCGGGCCGGCAGACGGCGGACGCGTGCGCCGGTTCCGGCATGGCGACAAAGTTCGTCGAGTGCCTCGTGCATGGTCCCGAATCGATCGGTGCCGGCATTGAACGTCGCCGGTCCCGACGATTGCCCGGCGAGATAGCAGACTTCGGCTAGATCCTCGGCGTGCACGAATTGATACCGGTTGTCGCCGCGTCCGAGAACGAACGGATCCGCTCCGTCGGCGATCCAGTCGAAAAGGATGCCGAATATGCCGAGGCGACCGTGGCCCAGAATCGTGCGCGGGCGCACGATCGAAACGTCGAGACCACGATCGGTGAATTCGTGGCAGAGCTGTTCGGCCTCCCACTTGGCTCGGCCGTACGCCTCCATGGGTCGAGGCGAGGTGGAGGGGAGTACCGGGTTGCTGGTGGGAACCCCGAAGATCGCGCTCGATGATGTGTGGACCACCTTGCCGACGCGGTGATCGAGCGCCGACTGCAGGAGATTCCGGGTGCCGTCGACATTGACGGTGCGTAACAGGGACGTGTCCCGGGCGAGTGGCACCTGGGCGACGTTGTGGTAGATCTGGTCGACTCCGCGAGTTGCTTCGTCGACGATCCGCGGATCCCTGATGTCGCCCACGACCATCTCGACACCCCGATGCCCGGTATCGGCGACGAGATCCAGAATTCGTACTCGGTGGCCGGCCGCCACGAGGCGATCGACGAGGAGCGAACCGAAGTAGCCGCATCCGCCGGTGACGAGGCTCGTGGTCATAGTTCGATTCCATTCGCCGCACACCAACGGATGCTGCGCCGCATTCCCTCGTACAGATCGACCCGGGGCCGGTAGCCGAGATCGCGAGTCGTGGCCGAGATGTCGCAGGCGATCGTCTTGTTCATCTCGCCGAGTACATGAACCTGTTGGACGTACCGACGCGACTTCTGGAGGACACGATCAGCACTTTCGGCCAGATCGCCAACGACGTTCGGTAGACGCAAGCGAGGAGGCTGCACCTCATGACCCTCCTCGGCCAAGGCCCGACCGACGGTGCGAACGATCTCGTCCACGGTGTACGGCTCGCGATCGGCGACCCACCATCCGTGTCCGGCGGCACCGGTCCAGTTGCGGGTGGCGAGGATTCCGTCGACCAGATTCTCCACGTAGACCATGGAGCGACGTTGCTCTCCGGCGCCGAACACCGGGAACCGTCCCGACTTCACCATCGAGAAGAAGGTCGTCTGGCGAGCGGGCTGATGTGGACCGTAGAACCACGGCGGTCGGACGATCAGGGCGTTCAGGCCGCGATCGACCTCGTCGAGTACCGCGAGTTCACCGAGCATCTTGGTGCGCCCGTATTCGAGATAGGGGTGGTACGGCTCGAACTGACGAAAGCGGTCGGTGGCGATGGCATTGACACCGAACGGGCTGTTGGACGACACGTGGATGAAGCGTTCCACTCCGGCGAGTCGGGCCGCGACCGCGAGTTTGTGAGTGCCATCGGAATTGACGCGTTCGAATTCGGAGAACTTCCGCGGGTGGATCACGCCGGCGGTGTGCACCACCTCGATGGCGCCGCGAAGTCCGTGGAACAACTGGTCGAGCTCGCCGGATGCACCGAAGTCGGCGAAGCGGAGTTCGATGGATGCCGCCGGGAAAGTAGCGGCGAGTTCGGTGAGGGCGCGACCTTCGAGGTGATCTCGGACGACGGCGATCACGTGCGATTCGGGTTCTCCGCTCTCGGGTGCGGCGAGGCGGGCGACGAGAGCCCGACCGAGCCAGCCGTTGGCGCCGGTGACGATTACCTGACGACGCTCAGGCACGACTCCACCCTTCACCGACGAAGTGGCGGGCGTTGCGTAGGGCCACGGCCATCACACTGCCCTGCGGATTGACGCCGGGGGCATCGGGCAAGAGAGAGGCATCGTTGACGTACAGATTCCGGAAACCGTGCACTCGTCCGTGGCTGTCGGCACCACAACGAGCGGTGTCCTCGCCCATGGGAACGGTGGAACACAGGTGCACCGTCATGACACTCGCACGGGTGGCCGAAAAAGTGTTCTCGATGGTGGCCAGATCGCGTCTCGACCGTACGCGAGGGGCCCCTCGATAACTGGGAAAGACTTCGGTCGCGCCGGCTTCGAGCATCAAGAGAGCGAGGCGGGAGAGGCCGGAACACAGGAGGGCACGGTCACGCCGGGTGAGGTGGTAGGTGACGATCGGGTCCTTCAGGCCCGGAGCCGACACGACGCGGCCGCGACCTTCACTCGTGATGGCCGCGTAGTAGACCGCGATCTGGCGCCACGCGACGACGGCGTCGCGGAAATCGTCCCACTGGTCGAGGAGGGAGAGGGCGACGAGTCCGGGATGACTGGCCGATCCGCCGAACGAGAGATCGGGCGCGAATTCTTTCACCTGATGAACGGGGACGTCGTCGGGCACGTTCAGCTCGTCGGTGAAACGCGCCGCGAGTTTGACCGTGGGGTGTACGGCGAGGGTACGTCCGATGTTGCGACGAATTCCGGAGCGTTGGAGCAGGGCCGGGGTCTGGATCGCCCCCGCGCATACCATCACCGCCCGGCACGACAAGGTCGCGCGTCGACCGTCGGTGAACTCGATATCGGCCCCCTCGACTCGATCCGCGCTGAGTCGGAGTCGGTCGACTCGGCAGTCGGTGAGGAGGCGGACCCCGGCCTTGATGGCGCGCGGGAGGTAGGTGCGGGTCATCGACTGACGTTGGCCTTGCCGTGGATCGCCCGTCGGGTAGGTCATCCAGCGTGGACTCTCGTCATGAGTCCAGCCGAGCCTTTCGGCACCGAGCCGTAGCCGTTCACTCGGAGCGGGTGGTGGTCCGGGTAGGGGTTGGACACTCAATGCGACCTCGACCTCACGCGCGAGCGCATCGATGCCGTCCGGATCGAGATCGTCGATCCGCCATTGTGTGCGCCAACGATCGACGACTTCTTGTGGGGGGCGACGATAAAGACCGCTGTTGACCTCGGTACCTCCACCCGCGCAACGTCCCTCGGTGTACGCGACACTCGGTAGACCGAGAGCGACCGTGACTCCTCCCGCTCGGTATTGACGATCCATCTGCTCGAGCGAGAACGGGACGACCGAACCCTGATCGACCCACGGGCCCTCCTCGGCCACGATCACATCGAGTCCGGCTTCGGCGAGCAGCGCGGCGGTGGGTGCTCCGCCGGCGCCCGATCCGACCACGAGAACGTCGCATCGATAATCGGTGGTGTTCATGGGATCTGGCCATCGGGTTGGGTGTCGGGCCACTTCTCCCAGATGTATGCGATCGACAACGAACGAATCAATCGGAAGTATTCGCCGAGCAGCGGTAGTGGTCGTTTCGAGAGTGCGACGAGGCGCTGCGGACCCGCCGTACGGCGCCAGGCATCGACGACCACGGCGATGGCCGCGACCCCCCATCGCATGTGAGTGGGAAGAGTGGTCAATCGTCGACATACGAAGTCGACGACCTCGCGTCGACGGGCGACATCGAGACCGGGTAGGTCGTGGTCGAGTACGGCGTCGCACGTGGGGGCAACGACGGCAGAAGAAGGCGCCCTCATGACTCGATGAAGGCTACTCGTTCGCCCTCTGAGCAGGGACTAGCGTTCTCGATGTGAGGTGGTGGGGAACGCGCCGAGCCTCGACCATCGTGGCTCTCTCGGTGGTGACGCCCTTCGTCGTGACGTTGGTGGTGGTGTGGTCGCAGGGACGTTGGTTCCCCGCGGGCGACATGGCGCAGGCCGAACTTCACATGCGGGGCTTCTTGAGCCATCCACCACTCGTCGGTGCTGCGGGTCGGATCGTCGGTGAAACCGGAACCCAGGGTTCGCATCCGGGTCCGAGCCTCTGGGTCGCAATGTTGCCGCTCTACGTGATGGGCGGTCGTTCGAGTGCCGCGCTCATGGCCGCGGTGGTGTCGGTGCACATCGCCTCGGCATTGGTGGCTCTGCGTCTCACGTGGCTTCGCTTCGGAGCGCCACTCACGGGAGCGGTCGCGCTGGTGCTCGTTGCCGTCGTCCACGCAAGCGGACCGGACTTCGTCATCGAACCCTGGAACCCATGGATGGCCATCGTGCCGTTCCTGGTCTTCGTGCTCCTCGTGGAGCGATGCCTGGCTTCGGAGGAACATCGCTATGCATTCGTCGGGGCGGTCGTCGTGGGTAGTCATTGCATCCAATGCCACGCGGGTTATGCGATCCTCGTCGCCGTCGGCTTGCTCGTGGCCGCCGTGAGCCTGGTACGGCGGAGTGGTCCACGAATCGTCATCGGACCCCTCGTGGCGTTGCTCGTGATGTGGACACCACCGCTGATCGATCAGGTCCGGCGCGAACCGGGAAACCTCACGCTTTTGTGGCAGCACTTCGGTTCACCGTCCGAACCCCGACTCCCTCTCGGAGACGCGCTGCGCGTCATTGCAACGCAGTTCAACCTTCTCGGTCCATGGTTGTGGGGGCCGGGCGGGTCGCATCCGGCCGAATCTTGGTTCCGGTGGCCCGGATTCGTGATGTTCGTGGCGTCGGTTGGGGGAGCGTTCGTGGTCGCCCGCCGACAGGGTTGGGCAAGCGAAGCCCGCTTTCTCGCTTTGCTCGCCGCATTCTTCTTCGGAGCAGTGGTGTCGGTGACGCGACTCTTCGGACCGTATTTCGAGTACACGATTCGCTGGGCGTGGGTTCTGGCCGCGGTGATGATCGCAGTTTCGGCGACGGTGCTGACGCGTGTTTTCGTCGACCGGTGGTCAGGTTCAGTCGGACGACAACTCGCGAGAGTGGTACTGGCCGTCCTGGTCGTTGGGTCGGTGGGAACATCGGTTGCCCTCGCGTCCGATGTTCATCGACCGGGTCCGACCGATTCGGCCATCGTGGCCGGCCTCGCACCTCAATTGCGTGGCCTCGCCGAGGGAAACACGTACCTCGTCCGGTTCTGGGATCCGTACACGTTGAACGCGACCGGATTCGGCGTCGTCCTCGAGATGGAACGGTCGGGCTTCGACGTCAAAGTCGAGCCGGCCTTCGCGGCAGCCGCGTTGCCGCATCGCACGGCTCGCGAAGACGACGTGAACGATGTCTTGTGGGTCGTCGTCGGACCGAAGAACGAGTCGCTCGTTGATGACCCGATCCTGACCAGGGTCGCCTACTTCGATCCGCGGAGCGCCGACGAACGGCTCCGGGCCGAGACCTTGTTGGTTGCGATCGAGGATGGACTGCGGGCGGCCGGACGCGACGAATTGATTCCGAATCTGGTGTCGCCCGGAGCCTCGTTGCTCTTCGCCGAGCCACCACTTCCCGACGACGTCGCCCGTGATCTACGCGAGTTGTATCTGCTCGGCCAGCCGGTGGGCGTATATTCGGTTTCTCCCGGCATCGACGTGCCGTCGCTAGGGTGATCCCGTGTCCGTTGCCGTGGTCCTTCCCACCTACAACGAGGCACAGAACATCGAGCGACTGCTCGATGCGCTCGCGGAGTCGATTCCACAGGCCACGTTGTTGGTCGTCGACGATGCGAGCCCGGACGGAACGGGTCGCATCGCCGACGCTCGTGCCGCCGCATCGACGCGGATCACCGTGATTCACCGAGCGGGCAAGGAGGGTCTGGGCAGCGCGTATCGGCACGGCTTCTCGTGGGCCCTCGAACGCGGATTCGACGTGATCGTTTCGATGGACTCCGACTTTTCGCACGATCCGGCGACGGTCCCCTCACTGGTCGCGGCCGTCGAGGCGGGGGCCGACGCGGTGATCGGATCTCGTTACGTGCCGGGCGGCGGAACCCGAGATTGGCCGCTCCACCGTCGGCTGCTCTCACGATGGGGAAACCTCTACACCGGATGGATCCTCGGAGTCTCCGTGCGCGACTGCACGTCCGGTTTCCGGGCCTACCGGGGAGTTGCGCTGGCCGACATCGCTCCGCAGACCACCCGCGCCGAGGGATACGCGTTCCTGACCGAGTTGGTACTTCGCCTGCACCGCCGCGGTTCGCGGATCGTGGAGGTTCCGATCACGTTCGTCGACCGGCGATACGGCACTTCGAAGATGTCGAGCAGGATCATCGCCGAATCCATGCTCCTCGTGACTCGATGGGGGATCGCGGGTCGGCTCGCCGCGACACGCGAATGGTTGACCCGGTTCAGCGGGCGGCGAGCTTCCTGACGCGTTCACCGATCGCCGAGTAGCGAAGAATGCAGTAGACCGCGCGTACGCCGTCGCGCCAACCGATCTTCTTGCCTTCGGCGTACGTCCGGCCCGAGTACGAGATGCCGACTTCGAAGATGCGGTGTCGACCACGCGCCAATTTCGCGGTGATCTCGGGTTCGAACCCGAATCGATCTTCCTCGATGTCGATCTTCTGGATGACCTCGCGACGGAAGCACTTGTAGCAGGTCTCCATGTCGGTGAGGTTCAGATCGGTGAACATGTTGGACAGGAGGGTCAGGAAACGGTTGCCCATGCTGTGCCAGAAATAGAGCACGCGATGGGGGCGTCCGGACAGGAAACGCGAACCGAAGACGACGTCGGCGCGATCGTCGAGCAGCGGCTCGAGCAGCACTCCGTACTCGCCCGGGTCGTACTCGAGGTCGGCATCCTGCACGACCACGAAGTCGGCCGTTGCGTGCGCGAATCCGGTGCGCAAAGCGGCACCTTTGCCCTTGTTCACGTCATGGAGAACGACAAAAACCCTTGGATCATCGAGACCGGCGAGGATCTCCCGCGAGCGATCCTTGGACCCGTCGTCGACCACGATGACCTGAGCGACCCACGGAGATGCGAGAACCTGACCGACGAGTGTGCGGATGGTCGCCTCCTCGTTGTAACACGGGACGACGACGCTGAGGCACGGATGCGGACTCACGATTCGGTGAGGCTATCCCTCGGCGCGGTCGACCAACTTCCGGCGATCAGGAGCAACACTCCAGCCAGAAGTGGACGGTGGCTCTTCTCGAACACGGAAGGCCAGCCAAAGCCCGGATCGGCCCCGGTCCGGATCTGCTGGGCGAAGAGGAAAAGCAGAGAGACAGCGATGAGAGCGGAGCCGATGATTTGAAGTGCAGAACGACCGAATCGACGCGCGATGCGTGAGGTACCGAGAGCAGCTACCAAAACCCCCGCTCCCCAGAGCGGAGAGACGACGAGACCGATGGCGACCGCGGCCGACAACGGTGGAACGTCCCGATGTTCACGCGAGGCCGGGACCACGACTCGAGTCGATCGTCGACGGGTGAGAAGCAACACCGCGCAGATCAGGACGGAGACCGAGGTGATGATCAGGCCGGCCCACAAAAGACCCTGGGGCTGCCAGTGGGCGGAGAATCGTGAACCGTCGCTCGCGTTCGCGATGCGCCAGAGATTGCGGCCGCCGAGGCTCGGGATCGGGTCGGGCAGAGTGGATCCGTCGAGGGTGGCGCGCCATCCGGTGTTCCATCCGTCGGCCAACTCGAGCCAGCATCCGCCGGCGCACGACGTAAGGGTCGCAGTGCGACGGGCTCGGTTCACCAAGGTGTCGTCCACGCCGCGTGTGGATGTGACGGACTCGATGTTCCCGATCCTGATCTGATCGAAGACGAGTCCGACCTCACGGGCCCGAGTCGTCGCGACGTGCACACCAGCCGAGATCTCGATCTCGTCGTCACATCCAACCAGGCTCACGCGGTTGCCATTCGACTGGTCGACTCGTAGCGGCACCGATCGACCGTCGAGTACGAACACATCCTCGAGACAACGATCGGCGATCGGTGGAGTCGATCCATCGACGCGCGCCTCGACCGCCACCGGTAGGGATTCGTTCGCGGCAAGCTCGAATTCACGGAGGATCTCGCGCTCGGGATCGCGTCGCCAGTCGTCGTAACGATCGGCGACCAGACGGGTGAAAACGAAGGCGATCTTGCCGTCGGCGCCCTGAGGGGTCTTGGGTACGCGCACGATTTCGGGACGTCGCCGGTCGACCGGCAGAACTTCGGCCAAACCGACCGGATTCCGGGAGGTCGGATCGGACACCGCGGCGACCCGTATGTCGACTCGCTGAGCGGGAGCGGCCAGCGCGATCGACTGTCCGGGGGTGGTGGACGCGTCGGGGCCGATGTCGACCGAGGTCCACGGTCCGCGATCGAGACGGATCTCGACCCTGGTGATGGCCGGTTCATCGACATCGTTGGGAAGGAGCACGAGGAGTTCATCGAGCGGGGTGGCGCTGCTGGTGATCGTCAGGACTTCCCCCACGGGAGAACCACGACCCGTCGTCATCCATGCGGTCGACTCATCACCGTCGAGGGCCATGGACGGCCGATACTCGGGCCAGTAGCGGAGTTCGGTGCCGTACGACGTGGCCACGGCTTCGATCTCCTCGGCCCGAATGATCGTCTGGTCGTCGACCGTCGCCGAAGGAAAGACCGGAAGGCGCTGATCGAAGAGATCGACACGACTGACCACGCCGCTGAGCGGTTCGGTCGCGCCCCATACCTCCTGTGAACCACGCCAATGATGGGCGCGTCGGCGGTTGGAGTCCGTGACGATCACGAGCGGAGCATCTTCGATGACGGCCGAACGCTCATCGGCCGGTACGCCGGCGAGGGGAACGATCACCTGCGAACCATCGATCGCTCCGCTCGCGGCCAGATCGACGGTGCCCGTGCCGTCTCCGAGAACGACCATGGGTGACTCGACGAATCGGGTGGGTGATGGTGCATCGCGAACTTCGTAGAGGACGATTTCGGGAAGTGGGGTGGGTGGGAAGGCCTCGCGGTCGTCGTCGGACTTCGGACGGGGGTCGAGATTGATCGATGGAGGGCCGAATTCGGCGACGGGCACGAGCCCGGGTGGGGCATCACCGATCATGGCCGCCGCCCGTTCGGGCCGAACGGTGCCGAAGCGCTCGTATTGCCATGTATTGACGAACATCACCGTGTCGGCGCCGAGGAGTCGGGCGACCGGCGCGATCATTTCCGGTCGGCCGCGACCCTCCTGGAACGCGTCGTCGAGGGCGTACAGGAGGTCGTCGAAGGGTGCGCTGCCGAGGGGTAGCCAATCCCGCGTGATCAATGGTTTGCGGGTGAGGCCGGGGAGTATCGGGTCGACCGTGTAACCCCAGCGGTACGCCGCCGATTCGGCGCCGGGGAGCAAGAGGACCGAACCAGTGAGTCCTTCGTCGAACCGTCGGTCGAGATAATCGGCCGCTTCGCGCCATGCCGAGGGAATCGACTCCGGCCGACTCACATCCGGATCGATCATCCGGCCGCCGACGAGTGCCGGCAGATTGACGAGCGCGACCATCGTGGCCAGCGCGGTGGCGACGACCGCCGACGCGTTACCGGCCCGGATACTCGCCCGTCGTCGGACGAGTGAGTCGATCGTGCGGGCGGTGCCAAAGGCCAGAGCGAGGATCACGAGGGGGACGGCGCGGGTCGAGGAACGCAAGGCAAGACTGATAGCGCTCGTCGGATGGTCGACGGCCAGACGCCACAGGGGTGAAGGATCGTCGAAGGGATGGGGACCCACGGCGAGAACCAATCCGGCGGCCAGAGTGAGAAGCAACGGACGGCGGAGTCGGATCGGTGCCCGCACGAGGCCGACGAGTCCGCACACGATCACGACGACGCCGGCGGCCATGACGAGCAGGTGACCCTGGTAGGGCTCGGCGGCCGAAGTGAGGTCGACGACGCTGTTGCGGTCGTAGAAGAGCCAGTAGCCGAGGCCGCGTAGGACCTCGGTGCTGGTCGAGGTGGCGGCGGTCGATGGCAATGCTTCGCTGTAGGAGAGCACGGCCGCGCCGTACTTGCCCTGAACCGCGAGTCCGAGAATCCACCATGCGCTGACGGCCAGCGACAGTCCGCCGAGAGCGGCCAGACCGCTGATGAGTGCTCGTTTGCCTCGTGCCCGGATCTCGTGGACGAAAAAAATGATCGGCGCCGGTGCGATCATCAACAGTGCGGTGGCGTTGAGGCCGCCGGTCGACAGGATCAGGAGTCCGAAGACTCCCAGCAGTCGTCGATCACCTGATCGCGCGTACCCGACGACCGAGTGGATGATCCACGGCAGGAGGCTCCACGGCAGGAGAAGTGCCGATGTCCGCGAGATGTACGGAAGGACGTACGGCGTGAGTTGGTACAAGATGCCGACCAGGCCGGCGACGAGCATGGGTTGATCGAGGGTGCGGGCGAGGCGCCGCGCTCCGAGACCGGCGATCAGGAGCAGACTTCCGAGCCAGAGTCGTTGGGTTATCCAGTCGGGGCAACCGATCCAGTCGAAGAATGCGTAGAAGGGCCCGGTCGGCCAGAGATATCCGACGTTCTGGTGAGGCACCCAACCGCCGAGCTGGCGGGCATCCCACGACCAGATCGCGTCGCTGATGAGTCGACCCGGATCGAGATACAAGTAGAGCTTGGTGTCGGCGGCGACCCGACCGGGTGCCGAGAGCAACAAGGGGACGTAGGCGAGGAACGCAAGTAGCAACACGTGGGCGCGACCCACCGGAGAGGTCGCGCGAGTGCCCTCGGCACTCATCAGGGAATCGCTCCGTACACGCCGTACAAGCCGGTGAGAGCTACGAGTCCAGCTCCGCAGGTGGCGAGAACGTAGGGCCACCACTCGCGTCGGCGCGGTTCATCGAGCCACACCGCGGCGGTGATGAGAAGTGGGAAGGCGGTGAAGAGGAATCGAGGTCGTGCAGTCACGGTCGCCGGAAGGAGCATGAGGGCAACGATCACAGCCGAATAGGCAGCGGCGATCAGCGGCAGTCGCCGACGCCAGGCGATCCACACGAGCAAGAGCGTGCAGACGAACGACACCGCGGTGATGAGGTCGGTGGGGGACTGGAGAGGCTTGGTGAAAGCTTCGAGTGTGTTGCGTAATGCCGTGAGTCCGAAACTGGCGCCCTCCTTCCACGCCTCGCCCTGGACGCGGAACCAGACCCGCGACTCACCGGTGTGATGATCGATCCAGTACTGGAAGGCGACGAATCCGATGGGCGCGACAGCGGGAGCGATGAAGGGAGTGATCCGACGTCGACTCCGAAAGGCGATGATGGCCGCCACCAGGCAAGCGAACACGAGCGCCACACCGTTGGGTCGGGTCGCGGTACCGAGCGCGGCCAGAACCCCGGCGACGACCCACTTCTCGCGAACCAGGGCCAGGAGACAACCGGCGGCCAGGGCAAGGAGCAGTGCTTCGCTGTAGGCGAACGACAGCACGAAACTCCCCGGGAAGAGAGCGACCAGCACCATGGCGTTGCGGGCCACGCGGTCGCCGAACCAATGGCGGGCGAGGAGGCCGACCAGGAGAACGAAGATCGCCCCGAGCGCCAGATTCACGAACAAGGCGGCGAAAGTGTCGCCCCCGGGGAGAAACCGGTCGACGAAGCGAATGAGACTCGGGTAGGCGGGGAAGAAGGCGACGCGGGCTTCGGGGTCGTCGTACGTGATGGCCTTCGGAACGAACTCGGGGTATCCCCGGCGGATGATGCGCATGTACCAGATGCCGTCCCATGAGGTCAGGACGTCGAGGATCATCGACGAGGCCGAGCGGGGCAGGATCGCGCTCCGTGCGTGGGGATCGGGTCGGGTGAGGTAGCCCCAGATCAATTGCTCACGGAGTTTGTTGTCGTCGGCCCGGAGCTCGGCGCCCACGAATGCCGCTCCGGCGATCACGCAAAGACGCGAGACGAGGTATGCGACACCGGCGTGACGCAGTGCGATACGCCACGCGAGCGACGTCTCGGAGGACGATTCGAGGGTGGTGTGGGAATCGGTCATACGGCGGCCACGGCGCACTGCGACGCTAACACGGTGCGTCGGCGATCACGGGGGAGGGGCAGACTGGGCGCATGTCCGATGATCCTGTCGTCCTCGAATGGCCGCGTACTGGCGTGGCCCTCCTACGTCTGAACCGTCCCGATCGCCTGAACGCCATGACCTCCGAACTCGTGAGTTCGCTGCATCGCCATCTCGACGAATTGTCGGTCGATGAACGTTGTCGGGTCGTGGTGCTCACGGGAGCCGGGCGCGGCTTCTGCGCCGGACTCGATCTGGGTGGGTACGGACTCGCACCTCATTCGGAGAACATCGGTGCGACGCAGCGTGGCTTCGCGACCCAGAAGCACATCGCAAGTCTGGTCGGGCACATGCGCTCCATCCCACAGCCCATCATCGCCGCCGTGAACGGCGCCGCGGCCGGTGGCGGACTCGCGCTCGTGCTCGCGAGCGATGTGCGATTGGGTGCGGTCTCATCGAAGTTCAACGTCGCCTTCGTCAGGATCGGATTTTCGGCCTGCGACATCGGTACGTCGTGGTTGCTGCCCCGCATCGTGGGAGTGGCACGGGCTCAAGAACTCATGCTCACCGGTCGGGTATTCGACTCGTCCGAGGCGTACCGCATCGGTCTTCTGGTCGACGTGATCGACGACGACCAACTGTTGTCGACGGCCTACGCCAAGGCCGAGGAGATCATGCGCAACACCCCATTCGGCATCGCCCTCACCAAGGAGGCGATGTGGTCGGCGCTCGAGATACCGGGCATGCAGGCGGCCATCGACCTCGAGAACCGGCAGCAGATCATGTCGAGTCACACCGATGACGCGCGCGAATCGATGCGCGCGTTCATGGAGAAGCGATCGCCGGTCTACCGCAACCAGTGATCAGACTCGCACGGTGACGGGAGCTTCGCTGCCGTGCAGCGGGTAATGACAGGCCACGAAATGACCCGGATCGATTTCCCGGATCGTCGGTTCCTCCGAGCGACAACGGTCCTGTGCATTGGGACAACGCGGGTTGAACCGACAACCTGAAGGTGGGCTGACGGGTGACGGGGGCTCACCCTCGACCGCGGCTCCCCGGAAACCGACCTCCGGATCGGGCACCGGGATACTCGACAGGAGAACGTTGGTGTAAGGGTGCGCCGGGCGGGCATAGAGGTCGTCACTCGGGGCGACCTCACAGAACTTGCCCAGATACATGACCGCCACGCGGTCACTGATGTTCTTGACGACGGCGAGATCGTGAGCGATGAAGATCATCGTGAGGCCGTACTGCCGCTTCAGATCCTCGAGCAGGTTGAGCACTTGGGCTTGCACCGAAACGTCGAGAGCCGAGACCGGCTCGTCGCAGATGATCATCTCCGGATCGAGCACGAGGGATCGGGCGATGCTGATGCGTTGACACTGACCGCCCGAGAACTGGTGGGGTTGACTCTCGGCGGCGCGTTGGGGGTCGATCCCGACGTCTTCGAGAACTCGGTCGACAACCGCACCCTGTTCTTGGTCGGTGCCGCGCTTCCAGATGGCGAGGGGCTCGAGAACGATCTCGCGGACCTTGCGACGCGGATTGAGCGAGGAGATCGGATCCTGGAAGATCATCTGGATCTTGGTGCGCGCCTCTCGCATGGCGTCGCCCGACAACTTGGTGAGTTCGGTTCCTTCGAAGACGATCGATCCCGACGTTGGCCGCGGAAGCTGCATGATCGCCCGCCCGGTCGTGCTCTTGCCACATCCGGATTCACCGACGATGCCGAGGGTTTCGCCACGGAGGACGTCGAAGGAGATCCCGGAGACGGCGTTGACCTTGAGTCCGGTGCGACCGACGGGAAACTCGACGACGAGATCCTCGACGCGCAACAGAGCGTCACCCTGTGGGCGGAGGTGGGCTTTACCGGTGCCAGCCATCAGTTGTTCCCCCCGACCGATCCCGATCGACGACCGATCTCGACCTTGCGTTCGAGATATTCCGGTGAGCCGACCGGGTAGAAGCACGCGTACGAGTGATCGGCCGACTCGGCACTGACGAGCGGTGGCTCTTCAACCTGGCATCGCTCGCGTGCGTACGCACACCGCGGAGCGAAACGACAGCCGGCCGGCGGGTGGACGAGATCGGGCGGACGACCCGGGATGACGGCAAGGCGTGAATGGGAGGGCTGGTCCATCTTCGGGATGCTTTGCAGCAAGGCCTCGGTGTAGGGCATCTTCATGCGCGCGAACAGGGTTCGAGTGGGTGCCTTCTCCACGATCTTGCCGCCGTACATCACCGCGATCTCGTCGGTGTTCCCGGCCACGACCCCGAGGTCGTGAGTGACGAGGATCAACGACATGTTGCGCTCGCGCCGTTGTTCGTTGATGAGTTCGAGGATCTGCGCCTGCACGGTGACGTCGAGAGCCGTCGTCGGTTCGTCGGCGAAGAGCATGGTCGGACCGCAGGCCAGCGCGATGGCGATCATCACTCGTTGGCGCATGCCACCCGAGAGTTCGTGCGGGTATTGATTGAGCCGGCGGGCCGCTTCGGGAATGCGGACATCGCGGAGCAACTTCTCGGCGGTCTCCCAGGCACTCGAGCGATCCATGCCGAGGTGCGCCATGAGTGGTTCGGCGATCTGCTTGCCGATCTTCATGAGCGGATTGAGCGAGGTCATCGGATCCTGGAAGATCATGGCCATTTCTCGACCCCAGATACCGCGCATTTCCTTCGGGCTCCGTCCGATGAGTTCGTTGCCTTGGAAGGACACCGATCCTTCGCGGATCGTCCCGAAGCGGGGCAGTAACCCCATGATCGAACGGGACAGGATGGTTTTGCCCGAGCCGGACTCACCGACGATTCCGAGTGACTTGCCACGCTCGATGGTGAGATCGACACCATCCACCGCACGCACGAGGCCGCGTGGAGTCTGGAAATGGGTCTTGAGTCCGCGGACCTCGATCAGGGTTCCGGTCTCGACACGGTTCTCGGCTTGGGTGGTCACAACGCTGCCTCACGAATATCGAAGCGACGGGCCACGCGGTCGCCGATGATGTTGAAGGCCAGCACGGTGACGAAGAGCATGATGCAAGGGAAGATCGTGGCCCACCATGCTTCCTGGATTCGTTCACGGTTCTCACTCACGAGCAGACCCCAGGAAGGCGAGGGCGGTTTGATCGAGTAACCGAGAAAGGCCAGTCCACCTTCGGAGACGAGGAGGATGGCGATTCCGGTGAACACCACCGAGGTCATGGCGGGAATGAGGTTGGGCAAAATCTCGCGGAAGATGATGCGCCCGTTCTTGGCCCCGAGGCTGCGGGCGGCGAGTACGAACTCCCGCTGGGCGAGGCTGAGTGTCTGGGCGCGGACGATTCGCGCGATCGGTGCGATCGACAGCAACGACAACACGAAAGTGATCGACCACGTTCGGGTGAGCCAACCGAATGCTTCGTTGTTGGCCTGCAAGACGTCGAAGCGGCCAACGATGAGAATCGAGATGATTAGGGCGGGAAAGGCGAGAAGGATGTCGACCAGGATCGAAACGGCCCGATCGATCCAGCCCCGGAGGTAACCAGCGGCCAATCCGAGGGATCCGCCGATCAGGAGTCCGACCACGATCGAGGACGCCGCAACCCGGAGCGAGATCTGGGCGCCATAGACGCACCGAGCGAAGATGTCGCGTCCGAGCGAATCGCTGCCGAAGAGAAACTCGGCACCGGGGCCGAACTTGTAACGACCGGCACCCTTCACGCGCTCGCCGTAGCCGCGAATGAAGGGGAGAATTGGCGCGAACACGGCGAGGAACGTGAGGACGCCGAGCCAGAGCGACGCGAACATCGTCGTCGGATGTAGTCGGCGCATATTCTTCAGGAAGGACATCATCCGAGGGCCCTCGCGTGACGAATTCGGGGATCGACGACTGCGTACAGCAAGTCGACCAAGAGGTTGACGAGAACCACGACCACCACGAGAATCGCGGTGATCGCCTGGATCACAAGGATGTCGTTCTGCTGCACTGCGAAGACGAGACGGGTGCCAACACCGGCCAGGCCGAAGAACTGCTCGGCGATGACCGCTCCTCCGACCAATCCCGAAAGCTGCAATGCGACACTGGTGATCAACGACAGGATCGAGGCACGCAACGCGTGCCCGTAGAGGATGCGTTGCGGGCTCATGCCCTTGGCGCGAGCCAACATGATGAAGTCACTCTGCAGCGTCAGGATCATGTCGGCGCGCAGGAAGCGGGTCCAGACCGCGGCCAGGCCGAGGCCGAGAGTGAGCGAGGGCAGAAAGAAGTTCTTGAAGTGCGCCCAAGGGCTGTCCCAGGGGGCGATGTAGTTCGACAACACCGGGAAGGTGTCGATCTTGAGGGCCACGAAGTACAGAAGGAACACTGCGAAGACGAGCGGTGGTGTGGAGATGAAGGCGAATGACGAATAGCTCGCGACGCGGTCGACGGGTCCGTCGCGCCGGTACGCGCTGTAGATGCCGAGTGGTACGGCTATGAGAAGGCCGATGAATATCGACCAGAAACCGATAAAGAAGGTGGCGGGCAGCCGCTGCTGGAACATGTCGACCACTGACTGGCTCTGGGCGTACGAGTAGCCCATGTTCCCGGTGACCATGTCCTTCAGCCAGTAGCCGTATTGGACGACGAGCGGTTTGTCGAGGTACGGATAATCGGCTTCGACCTTGGCAATGACTTCGTCGCCTACCGTTCCGCCAGCGAGATCGCGCACCACGTCCTTGCTGCCGATTCGTGTCGCGCACATCACCACGAAGGTCACGATGACGAACACGATGACGAACTGGCCGATTCTCTGCAGGAGATAGCGCACGGATTCTCGCTCGATTCGAAAGTTGAAGTGAAAAGATGCGGTGGTCTCGTCCGATCGGCCGACGAAACGGCCGACCGGACGAGAACGGACCGATTAGGCGGTCTTGAAAGCCGCCGTCAACCAGACCTGGCCGGGGAAGCCGGCGCCGTCACGGGCCATTCCGGTTCCATCAGGCGTCGGGGTCTGGCCGATGCCTTGTACCGAGGTGTTGTGGACGATGCCCCACTGCGTGTACGAGGTCGGGATGATGAAGCAGCCCTCGGCGAAGCGACGGTTGAGGTTCTCGGCCGCGGCCTGACGCTCTTCCTTGGTCGCTCCGGACCGCGCCTCTTCGAGGTACTGGTCGATCTGCGGATCGTTCAGACGACCGAAGTTCAGGGCCAGTGCGCCATCAGGCAGAGCGGCCGAACTGTGCCACCAGTAGTACTGCTGGTCGGCGAAGAGTCCGGCGTGGTTACGCCAACCGAAGGCATCAAAGGCCGGATCACCGAAGAGGGCGTTATTGATCAGCTTCGACTGTTCGATCTGGGTGATCGTGACGTCGACTCCGACCTGACCCCACACGTCCTGGATGTACTGGGCCACCTGGAGCGAACGGGATGCCGTGGTGGTCGAGTAGTTGATGGTCAAAGGACCATTGGCGGCCTCGTAAGCCTCGATGGCGGCGGCGGCTGCTTCGGGGTCGTACGGCAACGAGCCGTTGTCCTCGAGGAAGCCTTCCTGACCGGGCGAGAACGGACCATTGGCCGGCACGCCGTTACCACCATCGATGACGTCGATGATGTCTTGCTTGTCGAGCGCCTGAAGCAGTGCGCAGCGCACGCTCTGATCGGCAAGGTACGGCTTGGTGAGGTGCAACAGGATGTAGTTGGTCTCGCCGTACTGGTTCTGCAGCAGAGTCGGGAAGTCGGGGTTGTCCTTCAGATCGAGGAGGACGCCGGCATCCGATGTGGCCATGAGGTCGAGGTCACCTGACTCGAGGGCCGCGGCGCGGACCTGTGAGTCGGGAATCACGCGGAACTCGATCTCGTCGAGGTAGGGAAGAGCATTGCCCTCTGCGTCTTTGACCCAGTAGTTCGGGTTCTTCTTCACGATCAGCTTGTCGCCGGGGGCGTAACTGTCGAACACGAACGGCCCGGTGCCCACGGCGTTCGGGGCCTTGGTTCCGTCGGCATCCACCTCGGCGAGCCAGGTCGGCGAAGCGATGAGTCCCCACTGACCACCGAAGTAGTACGGGAAGCCAGGCCACGGCAGCGGCTTGCTGAGATCGCCCGACTTGCCGGTGGCGATCGTGAAGGTGAAATCGTCGATCTGTTCCATCACGAGATCGCAGCCGACGACCGATCCGCCAGCGGCGGCGGCGAAACATGCCGGATCACGGGCGAGGTCGACGAGCGCAGCCGAAATGAGGAGACCCTTCGCGCCACGGTTGAGGTTGTCCATGACCGCGGCCGCATCGAGCGACGTGCCGTCGTGGAACGTGATGCCCTGCCGGATCGTCACCGTGAAGACGGTGTTGTCGGCATTGGGCTCGATCTTCTCGGCGAGGTACGGCTGCCAGTCGAGATTCTCGTCGACCACGACGAGCGGGTCGTAGAAGCTGCGGGCGCGCATCTGACAGAACGAGTCACATTGCATGGCTTGTGGGGTCCAAGGGTTGGAGACCTCGGCCTCCCCACCCACGACCAACTTGCCGCCCATGACGACTTCGGCCGCCGGCGCCTGTGTTTCTTGCGGAGCTTCGGTCAGAACGACGGAGTCGCCCGACCCTTCCGATGAGCCGCCGCTGCCACCGTCGTCGCCGCCACAGGCGGCAGCGATGAGCCCGAAGGCCACCGCCACGACGAAGGCACCACGGCGAACCCGAGTGCGATTGGATGTTGTCACGTGATTCCCCCCTATGGGCCGGCGTGCCGGCTCATGATTGATTGCTGTCTCGGTGTCGACACCGCACGACCGCAGGGGATGCACTGGCGGCAACCCCCATTGCCGAGCGACTCCAGCAATCTAGTACCTGCGCGGAGGTGGTCAAGGTGCCTTCAGTCGGTTCGGTCGGGGGTTGCTCGGTCGACCACGCGAGGATGGTGCGGTGGATCCGACCCCCGTCCTGCGCGTCGACGGGCTCGTTCGACCGCTTGACTCGCGACTCGATTCGTCCCGAGTCGATGGGGAGGCGATCCTCCGGGCCCATTCAGTGGCCGTGGCCGCCGGTCGGGCGCTCTACCGGGACCCCACAACGGGACTCTCGGTGTTCACGGCGGTCTTCCTGGCCGATCGGGGATATTGCTGCGGAAGCGGATGCCGACATTGCCCCTATGAGCCTTCGGCGGGCTGAGCTCGAGCGCCCGAAGGTCGTCGCATCCGGTCAACTAGGTTGACCCCGTGGGCGAATCCTTGAAGCGCAAGCTCGTCGTTTCGGCGACGCGCCCACCAGATCTCGACGGTCGACCCACCAACGACACGCTCGGCTGGGACAAGGATTCGGCCAAGGGCGAGTTGGCCAAGGTGATCGGGGAGATGGCCTTCATCCAGCACCGATTGCTGGCCGAGGCCCAACAGAGCCTGCTGATCGTTCTGCAGGGCCGTGACGCATCGGGTAAGGACGGTCTCGTCCGCCACGTAATGACCGGCATGAATCCGGCTGGTGTTCGGGTCGTCAATTTTAAGGTGCCAGCCGGTGCCGAGCGGATGCACGACTACTTGTGGCGGGTTCACGCCGCCTGCCCCGCCCGCGGAGAAGTGGGCGTCTGGAACCGCAGTCATTACGAAGACATCCTCGTGCCGAGAGTGAAGAATTTGGTCCCCGAAGCCGTCTGGACTCGTCGTTACCGCCATGCGCGCGACTTCGAACAGATGCTGGTCGACGAAGGGACGACGATCCTGAAGTTCTATTTGCACGTCTCCCACGAGGTGCAGCGCCAGCGTCTGCAGAAGCGAGTCGATAGTCCCGAGAGTGCGTGGAAGCACGACCCGAGCGATCTGACAGACCGAGAACTCTGGCCGAAGTACTCCGAGGCCTACACGGATGTCCTCACGCAGACCTCCCGCCCCTCGGCGCCGTGGTTCGTGATTCCCGCTGACTTCAAATGGGTTCGCGATCTGGCGGTGGCCAAGATCGTGCTCGACACACTGCGAACCATGGATCCTCAGTTGCCCAAGCCGGACAAATCGTTGAAGGGCATCGTCGTCGTCTGACATTTCGTTCAAGACCGGGATTGCGGTCGACCGCATTCGGGCCGGAGGTGGCCCACGGTCTAAGTTCTTCGGCAGCGGCGACGAAGGAGAACGGTCAGGTGACGGATCAGCGGGAGATCATGACATGGGAGATCTTCGGAGAGGCTTCTCGGGCACTCGCCCAGATGGTCGCCGACGACGGTTACGAACCCGACATGATCCTCTCGATCGCCCGTGGTGGTCTGCTCATCGGCGGCGCGCTCGGTTATTCGTTGGCGGTGAAGAACGTCTACACGATGAACGTCGAGTTCTACACGGGTGTCGACGAACGACTCGAAGTGCCGCGCATCCTGCCGCCGGCGCCCGATTTCGTCGATCTCGCCGATGCCCGCATCCTGATCGCCGATGACGTCGCCGATACCGGTCACACCCTGCGTAGTGTCCAGCAGTTCTGCGAGGGCAAGGTCGGAGAGGTCCGCACCGCGGTGCTCTACGAGAAGCCCCATTCTGTCGTTCGAGCCGACTATGCGTGGAAGCACACGACGCTGTGGATCAATTTCCCGTGGAGCGACAAGGACCCGGTCATTTCCCGGGCCGGCGCGGTGCGCGACTTCTGAACGACGAGCTTCGTCAGATCCCGATCGAGGGATCGATGAATTCGTTCGTGTAGAGATCGTCGGCCCTGATGTCGGCGGGAATGTCGAGGTCGGCTTCACGGAGCTGCTCGAGGACGCGATTCACCCGGTCGAGGTCGAAATTGTCGATCGTGCCGTCGTCGCCATTGCCGACGAGTCCGAGTTGACGTTGCACGTTCGTCGAGAAGTCCGCCACGCCTTGCTCGTACACCCAGAACGTGTCGTACTGCTCGACCGCCTCGACGATGATCCGGTTGGCGCGGGAGCCATCCTCCAGATACGCGACCGATGCTCGCTGGACGAGCGGAACGAACTTCTTCAGACATTCCGAGAGAGCGTCCTTGTCGGCGGCCCGAATGGCCAGGGGTTGGGCGTAGATCTGAAAGCCGGCGTCGTGAATGAGTTGATACTCCACCGGTCGGCCCCACTCGGTGAACGTCTTCTCGTACAGGTAGGGCTCGGCGGAGGCGAATCCTTGCTGGGCGATACGTCCACCTTCGGAGATGAATCGCGCCGGTGAGCCGTCGTACGACGGATCCAATTGACTTCTCTCCAGAACACCGGTCGCCACGAAGACGTCGAGGAACGAGCCGGCCGAGAAGACATTGATGGTGATGCCCTGTCGGCCGAGATCGGCGATCGATGTCACGTCGGGATAGGTGGCCGGATCCCACATGATCATCTGTGGGTTCTTCTCGAGGGTGCCCACGACGGCGAGGGTGGCGATGGTGTCGTAGTTGAACGCGGCCGAGTCGGTATTGACGAAGCCCAAGGTGATGTCGGAGTCGGTGGCCATGGCCTCGGCCACCCGGGTGCCACCGATGGCCGGACCACCCGCTCGGATCTGAACGTCGACGCCGGTGTCGGTGCCGTCGGAGTCGATCAGACTTCCGGTGACCCGCTTCGTGTCGGCGTCGATCCGGTAATCGTCGCCCAAGAGTTGATACACGGTTCCGTGTTCGGCCTCCGGGAACCAATCGGTCTGGATCACGATCTGGGCCGGACAGACGCCGCTCAGAGCTCCCGTCGCGCCCGTGTCGGATGGCGCGCTCGAGTCGTCACCCCCACAAGCGGCAATGGCGACCAGACCGAGCGCCATCGTGACGGCGGACAAGGTGAAGCGAGGAAGGCGCGACATGACTTCATCCTGCTCGTTCCCGAGTGGAGGTCACCAATCGGGGGAGCAGGTCCGATCGGTAACCTTGGCCACGATCGAGGGATCGATGAAGGAGTTCCATGGCCGATCTCTCGTTGCGTGACATCTCGTTGACCTTCCCTAATGGGACCGAAGCCATCACCGACGTGAATCTCGACGTGACGCGGGGCGACTTCGTGTCGATCGTCGGGCCATCGGGTTGCGGCAAGTCGACTTTGCTCCGTGTCGCGTCGGGTCTCCTCGCGCCGACGAGCGGTTCGGTCTCGGTGAATTCGGCAGAGATCGGGTATGTCTTCCAGGACCCGACCCTGCTGCCGTGGCGCACGACTCGTCGCAACGTCGAACTCTTGGCCGAATTGCGCGGGGTCGCGTCGGATGTGCGCCGGAAGCGAGCCGATCGCATCCTGGAGACCGTCGGACTCGGCGAGTTCGCGGAGGACTACCCGCGAACGTTGTCGGGCGGCATGAAGATGCGGGCGTCGTTGGCCCGAACACTGATGCTCGAACCCGCGGTCTGCCTGTTCGACGAGCCGTTCGGGGCCCTCGACGAAATGACCCGTGAGCGGTTGAACGGCGAACTGATCGACATCTTCCTCGCGCGACGGTTCGCCGCCGTCTTCGTCACGCACTCGATCGGTGAAGCAGTCTTCATGTCGTCGCGTGTGCTCGTGATGTCGAGTCGTCCGGGGCGAATCGTGGCGTCGATCGACGTTCCTTTCGACCATCCTCGCGTCCCCGATCTGCGATTCACTCCCGAGTTCGCCGAAGTATGCGGTCGGGTCGCGCGGACGCTTCGGGAGGCGGCAACATGACCGGAAAGCATTCGGGTTCGCGGTTCACCCGATTCGCGGCCGCGGTGTTGCCACCGTTCGTGGTGGGCGTAGTCGTCGTTGGCGTCTGGTATTTCTTCTCGTACGTCGTCCTCGATCCCGATCGGCGCTTCTTGTTGCCTGCGCCGCACGAAGTCGTGCGCACAGGTTTTCTGGATCGTGACAACGTCGGCGAGATCATGTCGGGTCTGGCCTCGAGTTGTCGGGTCGCTCTCGTTGGCCTCTTGATCGCGGTGGTGCTCGGCATCGTTCTCGGCGTTCTCATGAGCCTGTCCAAGGTGCTCGAGCGGGCGATCTTCCCGTACGCGGTGGTCGTTCAAGCCATGCCGATCCTGGCCATCGTTCCCTTGGTCGGATTCTGGTTCGGGTACGGGTTCTCATCGAGGGTGTTCGTGTGTGTGCTGGTGGCGATCTTTCCGATCGTCGTCAACACGCTCTTCGGGCTTCTGTCGGCCGACTCGGGTCTGCACGATCTCTTCACGTTGCACGGAGCATCCCGCAGCACGAGGTTGCGGAAGTTGATGTTTCCGGCCGCCCTGCCGGCTGTGTTCGCCGGCCTTCGGATATCTGCCGGGCTGTCGGTCATCGGGGCGATCGTCGGTGACTTCTTCTTCGGCCAGGGAGAGGCCGGTATCGGTCAATTGTTGAAGAAGTACGCGTCGCGACTGCAGGGTGAGCAGTTGTTCGCGGCCGTGATCGTCTCCAGCGCGCTCGGTGTCGCGGTGTTCCTCGCGTTCGGGTGGCTCGCCCGCGTGGTGGTGGGCAAGTGGGCCGAGGAGTCGCGCGGGCGCCAGTAGTCAGTGGTGGTCCCAGATTCCGTTGATCTTGGCCACCCGGTGCAGGGCGAGGACGTCATCGGTCATGATGCCGTCGATGCCAAGGTCGATGAGTCGCTGCATCTCCACCGGATCGTCGATCGTCCAGACGTGCACGGCACGCCCGGATCTCTGGGCCCGAGCGACGGATCGTTCGGTGACCACGGGAATCGCCGCCTGGCGAACGGGCACCTGGAAGCAATGGGGTTCGGTGGGAACCGATCCGCTCAGCCAGCGCGTCACCTCGATCGGACTCGCGCTCGTGCAAACTTCGTCGCCCAGACCGGCTCGGATCCTCGAGAGTCGTTTGTGACTGAACGAACCGATGCAGACTCGATCGAGTGATCCGGTTCGCTTCAGGATGGCCATGAGCGGTTCGACGCTCGCTTCGCTCTTCGCGTCGATGTTGAGCCGTGCGTCGGGGAACTCCTCCAGCAGATCGACGAGAAGCGGAATCGGTTCGACGCCACCGACGCGAGCTGTTGCCATTTCGGACCACTTCATGGAGTCGATGCGCCCGGGTCGCCCGCAGGTGCGATCGAGATCTTCGTCGTGGAAGGCGACAAGGACGCCATCGGTCGTGGCATGCACATCGGTCTCGAGGTATCGATACCCGACCTCGTAGGCGTGGCGGAAGGCGGCGAGGGTGTTCTCGGGCGCGTGGCCGGTTCCGCCGCGGTGAGCAAAGGCGATGAAGCCACCCCGATGGTTCGGTTCGAGGTACGGATGGGGGCGCCGGGCGCTTTTCACGGGATCAGTATCGTCGGAGTCATGACATCCGATGCGATTCCCGTCAGTCCCATTCCCCTCGCCGGGGAGTCCTGGGTCGGAACGGGCGAGTCTTTCGAGGTTCGGAGTCCCTTCGACGGCGCCCTGATCGGGCGCGTGCCGACGTGCGCGTCGGCCGATGTCGATCGCGCGGTGAGCGTCTCCCGTCGGGCACTGGCGTCCCCCCTCCCGCTCTGGAAACGAGCGGCGATCCTCGACGCCGCCGCAGTCGGGCTGGCCAAGCGACGTGAGGAATTCGCGCGGACGATCGCAAGGGAAGCAGCCAAACCGATTCGCACGGCGCGCGTCGAGGTCGATCGGGCCGTCGGGACCTTCCAGTTCGCTGCGGCCGAGGCCCGCAAACTGAGTGGTGAGGTGATTCCGCTCGACGCTCTCGCGGCAGGTGAGGGAAAGATCGGCTTCACGATGCGGGTGCCAATCGGCGTTGTGGGCGCCATCGCGCCTTTCAACTTCCCCCTCAATCTGGTGGTGCACAAAGTCGGTCCGGCGATCGCGGCCGGTTGTCCGGTGGTGTTGAAGCCAGCCAGCCAGACTCCGTTCTCGTCGATACTGCTTGCATCGATGCTGATCGACGAATGCGGATTGCCGGCCGACTGGTTGCACGTGGTCACGGGAGGCGGCTCGAGCGTGGGTAACGCCATGGTCGACCATCCCGACATCGCTCTCATCACGTTCACCGGATCACCCGAGGTGGGATGGGGGATTCGGGCCCGGGCCCCGAAGAAGCGAGTCGGGCTCGAACTCGGTAACAACGCGCCGGTGATCATCGAGCCGTCGGGTGATTGGCGTGGTGCGGCGGCCAAGATCCGTGTGGCCGGATTCAGTCATGCCGGACAATCGTGCATCTCGACCCAGAGGATCTTCGTGCATCGAAGCATCGCCGACGACTTCACTCGCGAATTGGCGGCTCAGGTCTCGACTCTCGTGGTCGGTGATCCGCTCGACGAGGCCACCGAGGTGTCGGCGCTCATCTCGACCGCCGAGCGCGATCGTGTTCACGCGTGGATCGATGAAGCCACCGATGGTGGGGCTCGGGTTCTGATCGGGGGTCGGATCGGAGCCGATGGTCTTCTGCAACCGACGGTATTGGCGGACGCGACGCCCGGCATGAAGGTCTGTGCCAAAGAGGTCTTCGGCCCGGTCGTGACCCTCACGGTCTACGACGACGTCGATGACGCTCTCCGCATGGCGAACGACAGCGATTTCGGTCTGCAGGCGGCGATCTTCACCGCCGACATCGCCACCGCTCTCCGCGCGGTACGGACTCTCGACTACGGGGGAGTCTTGGTGAACGAGGTGCCCACGTGGCGAGCCGACCAGCAGCCGTACGGTGGCTTGCGGGACAGCGGCAATACGCGCGAAGGCCCCGCCTATTCGGTTCGAGAGATGACCGAGATTCGAATGGTCGTACTCGGCGCTTAGATCGAGCGCCCGGCACCCTTCCAGTATTCGTCCTTGAGGAGGCGCTTGTAGAGCTTCCCGGTCGGATGGCGCGGCAACTCCGGACGGAAGTCGACCGAGCGCGGACACTTCACGTCGGCCAGATGTGAACGGCAGAACGCGATGAGTTCCTTCTCGAGTGCCTTTGCGGCAGTGTCGTCGACCGGCATGGACTTGGGTTGGACGACGGCCTTGACCTCTTCGCCGAAATCTTCGTTGGGCACGCCGAACACGGCGACGTCGATGACTTCGGGGTGAGTCACGAGAATGTTCTCGGCTTCCTGCGGGTAGATGTTCACGCCGCCGGAGATGATCATGTAAGCCTTGCGATCGGTGAGGTAGAGGAACCCGTCATTGTCGAGGTATCCGACATCACCGAGAGTGCTCCATCCCTTCGGATGGCGCGAACTCTTCGTCTTCTCCGGATCGTTGTGGTACTCGAAGGTCGCTCCGCCCTCGAAGAAGATGGTTCCGCTCTCGTAACGCGGGAGTTCCTCGCCGTCGTCGCCGCAGATGTGGATGGTGCAGCTGATGGGAACGCCGACCGTTCCTTCGTGAGCCAGCCACATCTCGCTGTTGCAGTAGACGAACCCGTTGCCTTCGGTGCCGGCGTAGTACTCGTGGATGATGGGCCCGAACCATTCGATCATCTGCTTCTTGACCGGTATCGGACACGGCGCGGCGGCATGGATCACGGTCTGTAGTGACGACACGTCGTATTTGGTGCGTACGGCCGGATCGAGTTTGAGCATCCGGACGAACATCGTCGGCCAAGTACTCCTCGGCATCGAAGTGCTCCATCACGACCGCAGTGCACCCCACGCTCTGAGATGCCATGGTGAAACGAAGCGGAGCCGCGTGGTACATCGGGGCCGGCGAGAGGTAGACGCTCTCGGGCGTGACGCCGAAGAGGAGGCCGAGGGTCGGGGCCACCGACGTGGCAGTTGACTCGAGGGGCTGGGCCACGAACTCGCGCGTGACTCCTTTGGGAAGTCCGGTCGTGCCCGATGAGTAGAGCATGTCAGTGCCGGCGATGCGACCGGTCAGCGGGGACGAGGATTGGGCGGCCACCGCCGATTCGTAGGCCTCGTAGCCGGGAATCGTTCCATCGAGCATGAGTCGAAGCTGCACTTTGGGGGTGTCGGCAACGATCTCGGCTGCTTGGTCCGCCTTGTACTTCGAGGTGATGAACACCTTGGCATTGCAGTCGTTCAAGATGTACGACAGTTCGGCGCTCGTCAGTCGCGACGAAGCGGCCGTGTAGACGACACCGGCGTACTGGCAACCCCACAGGATCTCGAGGTAGCGGTCATGGTTCTCCATGCAGATCGCCACGTGATCACCCGGCTGCAGTCCGGCCGCTCGCAAGAGTTGCGACAGGCGGTTGGCATCGGCGTCGAGTTCGGCGAAGGTTCGGGTGTACCCCGAGCCGGTCATGATGAGGGCGGGCTTGTCGGGGGTCGTGGCTACGTGTGCTCCCAGGTACATGAGCGCCGACAGTAGTGGCGGTACTGTCGGCCGCGTGAGGTCGTCGGGCGAATCGCCAGCAGATTGGGCGCGCTCGCAGTTCACCGAAATCATCCGAACCCCCGATTTCTCGCTCGCCGAGGCGGCCTTGTTGATGGCCGCCGTCGTCCGTCGGGTCTCCGAAACCGACTTCGATCCGGTTGGTCAGTCGGCCCGACTCGACGATCTGGCGGCGCGGGTCGGGTCGCCGACCGCTTCCGGCGTCTTCGCTTCGCTCTTCGCGTCGGGTCGACTGGTCGGTGATCGCACCGATTACTACTCGCTCGAGAACTCCCTTCTCGATCGAGTCCTCGAGCGTGGGCTCGGCATACCGATTTCATTGTCGGTCATCATGATCGACATCGCGCGACGACTCGGTGTGCGCTTGGTCGGCGTCGGGCTGCCCGGACACTTCGTGGTCGGGGTTCCGAGCGCCGGTGGAATCGAAGAGTTCTACGATCCCTTCACTCCCACGGGACCCCTGACTCGGGAGGGGTGCGAGATCCTCGTGTCCCGACTCGCCGGCCGATCCGTCCGTCTCGCCCCCGAAGTGTTCGTGCCGCAGAGCCCGATCGCGGTGATGGAGCGAATGCTCAACAACATGAAGGCGAATCTGGCTCGGCAGCGACCGGGGGCGGAGTCGGCGACCGCACTCGGCGGAGTGATGTGGTTGCGGGCCGCACTGCCGACCATCGGAGTTCGGGAGTCCGAGGAATGGTCACGCCTCGTGGCGCCGCTCAATTGAGCGCCTCTCCGATCGGTCGAACCGGTCCGGTAGGCATCGCGAGAGGTTGCGGAACCAAGATGTCGTCGTGATCGATCCGAACATCAAACGCAGCCTCGGTCAGATGATGCACGGGGTGCAGGTGGTGGCGGCGCGTCACGACGGCGTCACGCGCGCGTACACCAGCCATTGGGTCACGCAGGTGAGCTTCGCCGAGCCGATCGTGATGGCGTCGATTTCGCCTCGACACGACACCTTTCCGCTCATCGAGAAGACGGGCAGGTTCACCGTTTCGATACTGGCCGGAGACCAAGTGGCCCAAGGTCAGTACTTCTCGTACCCGGGGCGGAAGTTTCGCTACATCGCCGACGAGTTCATCGTCGAGTGGGCTCACGACGATCGAGTCGATCCGGTGATCGACCGGGCCATCGCCTGGTTGGCCTGCGACGTGGTCGACACCAAGGACCTCGAGGACCACCGGTTGTTCTTCGCCCGGGTGACGGCCGTGCAGGGACATCGGCTGCGGGAGCCCCCTTTGACCTACTCGAGTCGTCTGGGCTGGCGGATCGCCTCGGAAAAGGCCCGTGAGCCGGGTCGGTCGATCCGTGACGAACTGTTGGAGCGCCTTCGGTCGAGTGGAGTCGAAATCGATGATTCCGATGAGTCCGAGGACGAATTGTGACTCCTGTCGGTTGGGGGTTTCGATGGCGAGGGCACGGTCGGCGATCGGTAAGTTTCGGAAAGTCGTCGAGATAAGGGGAGACCATGAGCACTGCCGTACTGACCGCCGATGAGCAGAAGGTGAGCGATCTCGTGGATCGCCTTCTCGCCGAGTTCCCTCCCAAGGCGACCGACCCGCAGACGTTCCTCGGTGCGCAATTCGACGCTGGTCTCGCGTGGGTGCACTTCGAGGAGGGTCACGGTGGCCTCGGACTGAATCCCAAACTGCAGCGGATGATCAACGAGCGACTCTTCGCCGCGGGAGCGCCCAATCCGGTGGCTCGCAACCCCATCGGTCACGGTATGTGTGGTCCGACCGTCGCGGTGTGGGGTAGTCCCGAACAGAAGAAGCGTTATCTGCGTCCGCTCTTCACGGGAGCCGAGGTGTGGTGTCAGTTGTTCTCCGAGCCGGGTTCAGGCTCCGATTTCGCCGGACTTTCGGCGAAGGGAATCAAGGACGGTGAAGAGTGGGTCGTGAACGGCCAGAAGGTCTGGACCACTCTTGCTCATTTGTCGCGTTGGGGACTCTTGATCGTGCGTACCGATCCGGAAGCGGTCAAGCACGCCGGTCTCACGGCTTTCGTGGTCGACATGCAGGCCCCGGGCGTCGAAGTTCGACCGCTGTATCAGATCACCGGTGAAGCGGAGTTCAACGAGGTCTACTTCACTGACGTGCGAGTGCCGAACAAAGAGATGCTCGGCAACATCGGCGACGGTTGGCGGGTCTCACTGACGACACTCATGAACGAGCGCGTGTCGATCGGTGGAGCGATCCCGGTCAAGGGTTCGGGTCCGATCCGTGACGCCGTGAAGGTCTGGAATTCCCTCCCGGCCGATGCGAAGCATCCGGCGACCAAGGACGAACTGATGTCGCTCTGGATTCGTGCCGAACTTCTGCGGCTCACCAACATTCGGGCATCGCAGATGCGAAAGATGGGGGACCCGGGTCCCGAGGGTTCGATCGCCAAGCTCGCCATGGCCGAACTCAACAAGGACGTCTATTCGTTCGCGGTCTCTCTTCTCGGAGCCGAGGGCATGTTGTTCCCGAGTGGCTATCAGATGATCCGGCCCGAGGCGGCCATGGGTCTCGAGAATCCTCAGAAGGCGTTCCTTCGCAGTCGCGCCAACTCCATCGAAGGTGGCACCAGCGAAGTGATGCGCAACATCCTCGGTGAGCGGGTGCTCGGCCTGCCCGGAGACGTGCGCGTCGATCGTGACGTCGCCTGGAGCAAAGTTCCGCGCAACTAGGCGCCGGTGGCCGTCAGCAAACCGACGAACATCGCGGCGAGTGCCGTCAGGAGGCCGATCGCGCCCCCGAGGGCCAGGGCGAGTTTGGTTCGGCCCAAGGAGTGGACGGCGGCGGCCGTTCCGCTCATGGCCACGAGCACGACGTGGACGAAGATCGTCACTTGGTAGTCGGTCGACTGATCCGACATCGAAACGTCGAGGATGCTCCAGATCCCGGTGACCACGGCAACGGCGAAAGCCGGCCACGCGACGCGGCCAAAGGCGTGGGCGGCCACCTTGGTGCTCTCGGGAAAGGCTCGTCGCAGACGCGGAACGAGTCCTCCGAGGACGATCTGACCACCGACCCAGATGCTGGCCGACAGGACATGGAGAAAGAGTCGGACGGTGTCGGCGGTAGGCGAAAGCATGAACGAACTCTGTCAGACGGTCAGTGACGAGAGCACATCACTCGCCGCGAGAGCGCGGTCGTCGACCGGAGCCCGACTGGAAAGGGAGCCTCCCGACAGAACCGTGGCCGCCGTCTCGATGCTCGCTTGCAGATCGCGAAGATTCCGGGGTGGCGGGAAATATTCGTCCTCGTCGGTGATGCGCACTTCTTCGACGCCCGATCGTGGAGCGAGTCGCTCGATGATGGCATCGACGAGCTCCTCGGGGGCCGAGGCTCCGGCGGTGACCCCGACGATGCCGGCGAGCTCATCGGGAAGTTCATCGGCTGCGTTGACGCGGTAGACCCGTCCGCACCCGGCCTCCTTCGCGAGTCGTTCGAGCGCTCGAGTGTTCGAGGAGTTCGCCGAACCGATCACGATGATCGCGTCGCAACGCGGGGCCATCGACATCAGAGCGGATTGGCGATTGGTAGTAGCGAAACAGAGATCGCTGCGTCCCGGTGTCCAGACGGCGGGGAAACGCTCGCGCACTCGGATGGCGACGCCCTCCCAATCGCGGTGCGAGAGCGTTGTCTGGGCCAGAAGGGCTACCGGTTCTCCGAATTCAGGAAGTTCATCGACCTCCGCCACCGACTCCACGCGCGAGATCGAGCCGGGGGCCACGGCCATCGTCCCGACTGCTTCCTCGTGGCCTTCGTGACCCACGTAGACGATTCGGTATCCCTTGCCGGCGCGCACCTTCACTTCGTGGTGAACCTTGGTCACGAGCGGGCACACCGAGTCGATGACGATCGAGCCGCGAGCACGCGCCGCTTCGACGACATCGGGCGCCGAACCATGGGCCGACAACATGATCGGCCGTCCCTCGGGAACATCCGCGATGTCGTCGACGAAGATCACCCCCAGACGCTCGAATCGCTCCACGACCAATTTGTTGTGAACGATCTCGTGGTAGCAGTACACCGGACTCGGAAAGCTGCGAACCATCCACGCCAGGGCCTTGATGGCCATCTCGACACCGGCGCAGAATCCGCGGGGTGCGGCGAGAAGAACGCGTTCGACGGCCACGAAGGCGAGGATAACGAACGCTCGAACGACGTCGGTTCACCGAAGCCCGGTGAAGTGTCTCGGTAGCCTGACCTGATGCCGGTGCGTCGATCCATGCCCGTTGTGGTGGCGGTCACACCGGAATCACCGGCATACGTCGCTGGGTTGCGCGCCGGAGACGAGATCGTCGCGATCGACGGAACCGTGCCGCGCGACATCATCGAATGGCGTTTGCTCACTGACGCCTCCGATGTGGAGATCGACTTTCGTCGAAGCGGAATCGACCAGGCCGTGTTGGTGAAGAAGGCCGAAGGTGAGCCGCTCGGCACGGAGATCTCGAGTGCCTTGTTCGACCGCGTCCGAACCTGCGACAACCATTGCCCGTTCTGTTTCATCTATCAATTGCCTCCCGGCCTTCGTCAGAGCCTCTACCTGAAGGACGACGATTACCGGCTCAGCTTCCTCTACGGGAACTTCACGACTCTGACTCGATTCACCGAGGCCGATCTCGAGCGAATCGTCACCGAGGGGCTGTCTCCGCTCAACGTGAGTATCCACGCGACCGATCCGGCGGTTCGTGTGAGGCTTCTGCGGAACAAGCGGGGAGGCATGAGCCTGCGTTGGCTTCGGGCGTTGCTCGACAACGGAATCCGGGTGAACGGTCAGATCGTGGTGTGTCCGGGAATCAACGACGGTGACGTGTTCGAGGACACCATGGTGGGCATTCTCGATCGATATCCCGAACTCGAGCAGGTGGCCGTGGTCCCGCTGGGGGTGAGTCGCTACAACTCCGAGCCGGACATGCGGGAACACACGATCGAGGAAGCACGCGCCATCGTCGATTCGGTCGATGCATGGCAGGAGCGCTTCCTGTCTTTGCTCGGCCGGCGTCTGGTGTTCGCCTCCGACGAGTACTACTTGATGGCCGGCCGCCCGTTCCCGGATGGTGAAACGTACGAAGGATTCCCGATGCACGAAGACGGGGTCGGAATGGCCCGCACGTTCGAGTGGGAGTTCACCGGACGACTCGAGGCACCGACCGGACCGCAGAGCGGCTTTTTCGCGTGGGTCGACGGCGCACCGGCGTCGGGCTATCGCGCGCCGCGCAACCCGGCCGGTGACACCGGACTTCGTGGCGGGTGCGAGTCCGACTCGGGCACCTCCGTGCGACTGACGCGACGCGTCGCCATCGATGCCCGTATCGGAATCCTGACGGGGGAGTACGGTGCTCGGGTGCTCGCTCCGCTCCTCGCCCAAGTCGATTCGAAGCACGCGCGGATCATCACAGTTCGCAACGACTTCTTCGGCGGTAACACGGCGGTGGCCGGACTCATGGTCGGCGCCGATGTCGACCGGGCCTTGTCCGATGAACCCGAAGGCGACCGCTACCTCTTGCCCGACGTCTGTCTGTCGGAAGGACGGTTCCTGGATGGGCGCACCCCGGACGACCTGTGTCGTCCGGTCGAAATCGTCCCGACCGACGGGATCGCTCTGCGTCGAATCCTGGAGGGCGCGCGATGAGTGACGAACGCATGGACGCCCCGGGCGAAGCGACGCTTCCCGTCGTGGTCATCGTCGGGCGCCCGAACGTCGGCAAGAGCACACTCTTCAACCGGATCATCGGTGAGCAGTCGGCCATCGTCGAGGATCGTCCGGGGGTGACCCGTGACCGCAAGGAGCAAGAAGCCGAATGGCTCGGCCAGCGGTTCATGCTCGTCGACACCGGAGGTTGGCTCCCACAGGGTTCCGAACTCGATGCCAAGGTGAGTCGGCAGGTGGAGGCCGCGGTTCGGGCGGCCGATCTGGTGCTGTTCGTCGTCGACGGTTCGGTCGGGGTCACCGATGAGGACGAGGCGGTGGCCAACTGGATTCGACGGGTGAAGCCGCCGGTGCTTCTGGTCGTCAACAAGGCGGACAACGACCGTCGGGAAACCGACCGGTGGGAATTCCTGTCGTTGGGCGTCGGCGAGCCCTACCCGGTGAGCGCGTTGCACGGCCGCCGGGCCGGCGACCTGCTGGACGAAGTCTGTTCGCGTTTGCCGTTCGTCGAAATCGACGACTCGGGTGACGGCGACGAGCCGGTCCGGGTGGGTGAACAGGGTCCACCGCGCGTGGCCCTCGTGGGTCGACCGAATGTCGGCAAGAGCACACTCTTCAATCGCCTGGTCGGCGAGGACCGCTCGGTGGTGCATGACATGCCCGGCACGACTCGGGATTCGATCGACACGATGATCGAGACCGACGAAGGTCCGATCGTGTTCGTCGACACTGCGGGTATGCGACGGCGGTCGCGTATCGACGACTCGGCCGAGTACTACTCGTTGGTTCGTGCACTGCGATCCGTCGATGGAGCCGATATCGCTCTGCTCGTGATCGATGCGACGCAGGGAATCACTTCGCAGGATCAACGCCTGGCCGAGAGAATCGATGCCGCGGGCTGTCCGATCGTGATCGTCCTCAACAAATGGGAGCTCGTCGAGGCGGGAGAAGATCGCACCGACGTGGAATCGGAGGCCAAGCGCAAGTTGGCCTTCGTGGGCGACGCCCCGGTGATCAAGATCTCGGCTCTCTCGGGCAAAGGTGTGCACAAGATCCGTCCGCTCCTGTCCGAGGCGATCACGCAATATCACCGCCGGGTGCCGACCAAGGACGTGAACAAGGTTTTGTCGGAGGCACAACAAAGGCAACCGGCCGGCGGTGGAGCCAAGGTCATGTATGCCGTCCAGGGCGCGACCGATCCGCCGACCTTCACGTTGTTCGTGAATCGGGACCTTTCACCTCCGTATCTGCGCTACCTCGAACGTTCGATACGCGAGGCGTTCGGTTTCGGTTCGACACCGATCAAACTGCGGGTCCGCCGACGGAGCGAGTGATGCCTTACTGCGAAGAGTGCGCGAAGTACTGGACGCCAAGTGCGATGAAGGTCGATGGCACGTGTCCGACGTGTGGCCGGTTCCTCGAAGCACCCCGAGTCGCGAGCACGACCCCGGAATATCGCAAGATCACGGCCGACAATCTCGATCTGAAGCGCCTCGCCGCCGGAGATTCCGAAGAAGTGCCACGCGCGCCGTGGCACTTCAAACTGCTGGTCGTGGCGCTCTGCCTGTATCTGGGCTGGCGGATCGTCGACCTCTTCTTGTAATCGTTCCCCGAGCGGTAGAGTTCGGCTCCACATATTCGGGCTGTGGCGCAGCTTGGTAGCGCGCTTGACTGGGGGTCAAGAGGTCGCAGGTTCAAGTCCTGTCAGCCCGACCACGAGGCCGTCGCGGATTCCGCGGCGGCCTCTTCGTTCGTGTCGGGGTGTCGTCGCGGATTCCGCGGCGGCCTCTTCGTTCGT
>CAZLXB010000013.1:0-55780 GCA_964563545.1 uncultured Bifidobacterium sp.
CCCCGGGGATCATTGCGCCGTCCGTCACGAATGTTGTAAAACTGTAATGAAACGGGCAACCTGTCAGTCCGACGGTGCTGCGAGTACGCAGAAGGGAGGCCGACGAACGTGAGCAAGATCATCCTGCTGGTCGTAGGGGCCGCTTGGGCCGCCGTTCTGATCCCGCCGCTGTTGCGGGGTCGTCACGAGAACCGCCCGCACTCCTCGGTCGTCGACTTCCGTCGTCAGCTCTCGACCTTGCAACGGACCGCTCCCGCTCGGACCCCGATCCGTATGGCTCGCCCCTTGGCGCCGGCGCCGAGCCGTGGCGCCATCGCCGCTCGTCACGATCACACTCGGGGCTTGTCGAGCACCCGGGGGATCAGTCGTCGTCACCTCGTTCGCCAGCGCCGTCAGAACGTTCTCGTGAGCCTCGGACTTCTCACCGCCGGTTCGGCCTTCATCGCCTTCACGACCAAGAGCGACTTCTTCATCTACGTCTTCGTGCTCTCGGCGATCTCGCTCACCGGCTACTGCTACAAGTTGTCGCAGATGCGCCGTTACCAGAGCGCCCCGTCGTCGTATCGCCGCGACTGGATCCGCGCCGCCTGAGGCGGTCGGCGGGCCCAGCGGTAGAGTTCCCTCGCTGTCGGCGGGCGACCGTCGATCACCCTCGGGGGTGTAGCTCAGTTGGCAGAGCGCAACAATCGCACTGTTGAGGCCAGGGGTTCAATTCCCCTCACCTCCACCCGAACGTGAAAGAGCCGGCCGCAAGGCCGGCTCTTCGTTCGTGGTCCTGGATCCTCGTCCCGATTCGGTCGTGATTCGGTCCCGTTTCAGCGCACGGTGAGCAAAGGGTCGTTGATCACCGAACTCTCGAAACCATCGAGGCCACGGGTGGTGCCGCCCCGGATGGTGACCCGCCGCATGCGTCGTTCGGATGTGCCGTAATCATCGGTCGCGTAGTGCATGGTGGCCCGGTTGTCCCAGATCACCACGTCGCCGGCGCGCCAGCGGTGGCGAAGGACCAACTCGGGTTGCGTCGAGTGTTCGTACAGGAGTTTCAGGAGGTTCTCGCTCTCGATGCGCGAGAAGCCGACGATGTGAGTGGTGAAGCCCGGATTCACGAACAGCGACGGACGTCCCGTCGAGGGATGGAGTCGAACCACGGGGTGCACGACGGGGGCGACTCGTTGGGCGTCGTCGAACAACTTCTGAGCGTCCTCGCGCTCGAGGGCCGAATCGAACGGTTCACCCCAATACGCGAGCGGCGAGATGCGGTGGACAGCGCGCAAGTCGTCCACGAGGCTGCGCAATCCGGGCGCGAGTGTCGCGTAGGCGTCACGGAGATTCGCCCAGAGGGTGTCGCCTCCGAACTCCGGGATCACATCGGCTACCAAGACCGATGCCGCCGGAGGAGTGGCCACGAAGGTGACATCGGTGTGCCAGCGCGCGTTCTTGCCGCCCTTGGCTCCGTCGAGTTCGAGAATCTCGGGATGGTCGGGGTGGCCAGGGACCACGGGGTGGGCCGGAGTCGGTTCACCGAGTGAGCGAGCGAGCTCCACTTGTTCGGCGTGCGACAAGAACTGGTCGCGGATCACGAGGACGAGGTGCTCCTCGAGCAGTCCGAGGAGTTGGCCAGGGGCCAGATCGGACCGAACGTCGCCGGCTGTGAGTTCAGCCCCGAACGATCCCGTGATGGGAGTGATCTTCCAGGCGGTGTGGGGGTCGGCGGTCAGGGTCACGCGCATCCTTTCGACAGGGCGACGATAGCCGGATTTCCCTAAAAGTTGATGAGAATTGTCGGGAATTGGATAGGGTCGGGTCCATGTCCACCGTCGCCGCAGATCTGCCTTCTCATCTGGACGAACGTGATGCCGCTGGTGTCATCGCCTGGGCGGCCGGTGAGTTCGGCGACGGTCTGGTGTTCACCGCATCGTTCGAGGATCCGGTGCTGGTGCACCTCGTGGCGGTCCATGCCCCCTCGACGCCGATCGTGCTTCTCGACACGCAGTACCTCTTCGCCGAGACGATCTGGTTCGCCCAGAAGCTGCAGGCGACGCTCGGATTCGACCTGCAGGTCGTCCGACCGCTCGATGACGTTCGTCCCGACGATCAATGGACGACCGACGTCGAGGCGTGCTGCCACCGTCGCAAGGTCGAACCTTTGCAGCGGGCGTTGTCCGGCAAGGCGGCATGGATCACCGGTATCCGTCGGGTCGATGGCCCGACGCGCGCCGACGCGCCGGTGGTCTCCTTCGACGCCGCACGAGACATCGTCAAGATCAATCCGCTCGCCGCCTGGACCGACGCCGACATGGCGTCGTACGTCATCGAGAACGAACTGCCGGTGAATCCGTTGACCGAGCGGGGCTATCCATCGATCGGTTGCTGGCCGTGCACGCGTCCGGTGGCACCCGGAGAAGACAAGCGCGCCGGTCGGTGGTCGGGTCAGGCCAAGACCGAATGCGGTCTGCACGTGGGAGTGAAGTCATGAGCAATCTCGTCGAAGCAGGTGTGCGACAACTCGAGGACGAAGCGGTCGAAATCATCCGCGAGGTGACCGCGGAGTGCCAATCGCCGGTTCTGCTCTTCTCGGGCGGCAAGGATTCGGCGGTCCTGTTGCACCTCGCCGCCAAGGCGTTCCGTCCCGCGAACCTTCCGTTCCCCGTGATGCACGTCGACACCGGACACAACTTCGCCGAGGTCATCGAGTACCGGGACTGCATGGTCGACCACTACGGGGTCCGCCTCGTCGTGGCGAGCGTGCAAGCGTCGATCGACTCCGGCCGCGTGGTCGAAGACAGCGGACCGCGCGCGAGTCGTAATCGTCTCCAGTCAGTGACCCTGCTCGACGCCATCGCCGAGCACAAGTTCGACGCCGCCTTCGGAGGTGGGCGTCGCGACGAGGACAAGGCGCGTGCCAAGGAACGCATCCTGTCGTTCCGTGACCGATTCGGTCAGTGGGAGCCACGCGCCCAGCGCCCCGAGCCCTGGAACGTTCTGAACGCTCGGATCAAATCGGGTGAACACCTGCGCGCATTCCCGCTCTCGAACTGGACCGAGCTCGACATCTGGCGTTACATCGAGACCGAAGAGATCGCTCTGCCGAGCATTTACTTCTCGCATCGTCGTGTGGTCATCGAACGCGATGGCATGCTCCTGGCCGTTGGCGGTCCGGTGGTCCCGGAACCGGGGGAG
Organism: uncultured Bifidobacterium sp.; assembly: GCA_964563545.1. Classification (GTDB taxonomy): domain Bacteria; phylum Actinomycetota; class Acidimicrobiia; order Acidimicrobiales; family Ilumatobacteraceae; genus Casp-actino8. Next base: position 3,181 of record CAZLXB010000013.1, read on the forward strand.
ACCCCGCGCGAGGAGATCGTCCGCTATCGCACGGTCGGCGATGCGAGTTGCACGGGAGCCGTTCGCTCGACCGCACTCGACGTGCGGGCCGTGATCGCCGAGGTGGCGGCGGCCCGGATCACCGAGCGGGGGGCCACGCGCGCCGACGACAACTTCTCCGACTCGGCGATGGAAGACCGCAAGCGCGAGGGCTACTTCTGATGGTTCTGCGCATCGCGACCGCCGGTTCGGTGGACGACGGCAAGTCGACCCTGATCGGTCGTCTGTTGCACGACACCAAGACGGTGTTCGAGGATCAGCTCTCGGCCGTCGCGCGGGCGAGCCGCCGTTACGGCGACGGTTCGGTCAATCTCGCTCTCCTGACCGACGGCCTTCGCGCCGAACGCGAACAGGGGATCACGATCGACGTCGCCTATCGCTATTTCGCCACGCCACGCCGTTCCTTCGTGGTGGCCGACACGCCCGGTCATGCCCAGTACACGCGCAACATGGTCACGGGCGCCTCGGTCTCCGATGTGGCGATCGTCCTCGTGGACGCCCGCAATGGTCTGACCGAGCAGACACGACGGCACCTTTTCGTCGCCTCACTGCTCGGGGCGCAGCGAGTGGTGTTGGCCGTGAACAAGATGGACCTCGTCGACTTCGACCGCGCGGTCTACGAATCGGTGGTGTCGCAGGTTCGCTCGCACGTGGCGGTCCTACCGGAAGCCATCGACCTCGTCGCCATCCCGATCTCGGCCCTGCACGGTGACAACGTGGTCGAGACCAGTGATCGTCTGTCGTGGTACGACGGCCCGTCACTCCTCGATCTGCTCGAGACGATCGACATCGCCGAGGAGTCAGGGACGGGCGCCCGCCTCGCGGTGCAGTGGGTGATCCGGCCTCACGGACGCGACCACCACGACTATCGCGGCTTCGCCGGACGTTTGACCGGGGGATCACTCGCCGTGGGTGAAGAGATCGTGGTTCTGCCGTCGGGCCGTCGGAGCCGCGTCGCCGGTATCGATCGCGGCGGCGAACCGAGTGACTTCGCGGTCGCCGGCGAGTCGGTGAGCATCCAACTCGTCGACGACCTCGACGTGGGTCGGGGTGACGTGATCGTCGCCGCCTCCGCCGATCGGCTACCCATCGTCGCCGACGAGGTGACGGCCGACGTTGCGTGGATGATCGAACGCCCACTCGAAGTGGGTTCACGATGGGCGATCAAACATCGGACGCGGTCGGCGCGCGCCATCGTGACCGGCATCGACTTCCGGTACGACGTGGCGAGTGCGCAGAGGCAGCCGTCCGAACGACTCGTGCTCAACGATCTCGGTCGGATCCGACTGGCCACGACGGTGCCGCTCGTGTTCGATCCCTATCACGATCATCGTCCGGGTGGTGCTTCGGTTCTCATCGATGAAGCCACCGGCATGACGGCGGCGGCGTTGATGCTTCGCGAGGTCGAGGCGTGAGCGCGCACTTCCCGGTCAATCTCGTTCTGCGCGACCGACCTTGTCTGGTGGTCGGCGCCGGTCGCATCGCCCTGCGCAAGACCGAACAACTCCTCGTCGCCGGCGCTGCGGTCACCGTGGTGGCGCCCGAAGTGGTGGAAGGTTTCGCCGATCTGCCGGTGCGAGTCCTGCGCCGCCCGTTCGCGATCGCCGATCTCGACGGTCAGAGGTTGGTCATCACAGCCACCGGAGACCGAGTGATCGACCAGGAGATCTTCGACGAATGCGAACGGCGCGGTATCTGGGTCAATTCGGCCGATGATCCCGAACGTTGTTCTTTCACGTTGCCGGCCACGATTCGCCGGGGTGATCTCCTCGTGACCTTCTCGACCGCCGGATCGAGTCCGGCACTCTCCTCGTGGTTGCGACGCCGATTCGAGGATCTGATCGGTGCCGCGTTCGCCGACGTCGTGGCCGACCTGGCCGCCGAACGCGAGCGAGTGCACTCCCGCGGCGAGAGCACGGAGGACATCGACTGGGAGCCGCTGATCGACGAGGTCCTGGTCCGTCATGGCGTGTCGATCCCCGAGATCGCCGAGGTCGCGTCGTGACCGTCCATCTCGTGGGGGCCGGGCCGGGCGATCCCGAACTGCTGACGGTGCGCGCTGCCCGTCTGATCGCCGAGGCCGATGTGATCGTGCACGACTGGCTGGCCGACGAGGCGATCCTCCATCTCGCGCGTCCGGACGCCGAACTCATCGACGTCGGCAAGCGCCCGGGTCGTCCGACGCCGCAAGAGATGATCAACGCGTTGTTGGTGCATCTCGGATCGCAGGGGCTGAACGTCGTGCGACTCAAAGGTGGCGATCCGTACGTGTTCGGTCGCGGTGGCGAGGAGGCCGATGCGTTGAAGTCGGCCGACATCGCTTTCGACGTCGTCCCCGGGGTCACCTCCGCGATCGGTGTTCCGGCCGCCGCTGGCGTGCCGGTGACGCATCGCGGGGTGTCGGTGGGTTTCACCGTCGTGACCGGACATCGTGAAAAGGGTGGGGCGAGTTCGATCAACTGGGAAGCCCTGGCTGCGGTCGGCGGAACCATCGTGATCCTCATGGGTGTGGCCGAACGCGAGGTGATCGCCCGCCGCCTCATGGACGGCGGCCTCGACGGGGCGACCCCGGTGGCCGCGGTGCGTTTCGGCACGCGTCCCGAGCAGAGCACGGTGCGCACCACACTCGCCGAGCTCGGTACGACGCAACTGGAGTCGCCGTGCACGATCGTGATCGGAGCCGTGGCCGCGTTCGATTTCACGCCGACGGCCGGAACCTCGACCTGGGCGCGGCCGGTGAAGTCATGAGACGATCGATCGACGACCAACCGATCACCACCGACATGCTGCCGCCGGGGGCCGACGACGCGACGCCGATCTCGTGGGCCATCGCGTTGTGCGATGACTACGACGATGCCGAACCCCGCGTGGTGCTGACCGTCGAGGATCTCGGCCGACCGGGCACCGGCTTGGTGGCCCACCTGTCGGCAGAAGGCGCGCGCCGACTTCGTGGAGCGATCCACGACGCACTTCGTGAAGCAGGAGAAGACGTCGGCCGTTGAGCCGAGGAGGATTCAGATGACCATCGCACCCGCACCCCAACCCCGCGACCTCGACGCCGAGCAGTTACGTGACATCGAGCGTTTCGAGCAGGCCATCGACCAATACCTGCGCGGTGAGATCTCCGAGGACGTCTTCCGAGTGATGCGTCTCAACAATGGCATCTACGGTCAGCGCCAAGGTGGGACCAATCAGATGGTCCGCATCAAATTGCCGGCCGGCACGATCACCCCCGAACAACTCGATCTGATGGCTGAGTTGGCCGTCGAGTTCTCGCGTGGTTGGGGCCACATCACGACCCGTCAGAACATCCAGTTCCATTTCGTCGAGTTGCGGCGCATTCCCGACCTCCTTCGGCGTCTCGCCGCCGTAGGTCTGACGTCGCGGGAGGCGTGCGGCGACACGGTGCGAAACGTGATGGCGTGCCATTTGGCCGGTGCCTGCCCCTACGAGAAGCTCGACGTCACGCCGTGGGCCGAGGCCGTGTACCGGCATTTCGTACGCAATCCACTGGGTCAGCGTCTGCCGCGCAAGTTCAAGGTGAATTTCTCGGGCTGTTCCACCGATTGCGGTCAGGCCATGTTCAACGACGTGGGCGTGGTGGCGGCGACGCGTCCGCGCGACGACGGATCGGTCGAGTCGGGTTTTCGTGTCTACATCGCCGGTGGTCTCGGTGCGACGCCGCATCCGGCCCTCGCGCTCGAGGAGTTCACGACCCGCGAAGACCTTCTGCCGACGATCGAGGCCGTTCTCCGCGTGTTCGACCAGACCGGTAATCGCGACAACAAGCTGCGGGCCCGTCTCAAGTGGGTCGTCGACCAGCTCGGCATCGACGAGGTACGTCGTCGGGTCATCAAGATCCGTCACACGTTGCCCGCATCGTCGAGTTGGCCCGGGGGGATTCCGCCCGAGGTCACGGCGGTCGGTGACGAGCCGGCGGGTCGGGCGGCGTCGGGAGAGGTCACCGAGGTCGGCCAAGGTGTACGCGTCGAATTGAAGTCGAGCGATCCGTACAAGCGTTGGGAACAGGCGAGCGTGATCAGGGGAGTGGCCAAGGGATCGGTATCGGCGGTGGCCTACGCCGCTCTCGGCGACATCACTGCCGATCAGTTCCGCGCCCTCGCCGCCATTCAGCGCGCGCTCGGCGCCGATGTTCGTCTCTCGAACCGCCAGAATGTGGTCTTCCGCAATCTTCGCGAGGACCAGTTGCGCGACTTGTACGACGCGCTCGATGCCATCGGAATGGCTCGCCCCGGTGCCGAACTCGCGCGCGACGTCGTGGCGTGTCCGGGCGCGGACACGTGCAACATCGCGGTGACGCAGTCGCGCGGACTCGCCAAGGCGATCGGCGAGCGCCTCGAGGAAGAAGGTCTCGCCGAGGTCGGGGGAGTGCGAGTGAACATCTCCGGCTGCACGAACAGTTGCGGCCAGCATCACGCCGCCGACATCGGTCTCTTCGGAGCCGAACGTCGTGCGCACGGTCGTTCGCTACCCGGTTACCAGCTCCTTCTCGGTGGCTATGTCGGTGAGGAGCAGATCCACTTCGGGCAAAAGGCCCTGCGTCTTCCGGCGCGCACGGCACCCGAGGGTGTGGCCCGAGTGGTGCGCCGCTTCGCCGAGGAGCGACTCGCCGGTGAACCGTTCGCCGACTGGCTGAAGCGCATCGGCGGACCGACCAAGGTCGCCGACGGGCTGCGCGATCTCGACGACGTGCCGACTCCCGACGAGCATCCGGAGTACTTCACCGATTACGACGAGACCGGTCCGTTCGTGGCCCAGATCGCCGAGTCGGAGTGCGCCACCTGATCGGGCCCTGATTAGGGTCGACGACATGCCCGGTCCGCTCGAAGGTGTCAAAGTCGTCGAACTCGGCGTGTGGGTGGCCGGACCGGCGGCGGCGGGCGTGCTCGGCGACTGGGGTGCCGATGTCGTCAAGATCGAACCCCTCACGGGTGATCCGGCGCGCTCGTTCCAGCGAATGCTCGGTGGGGACCTACCGAACAATCCCGTGTTCGAACTCGACAACCGGAGCAAGAAGGGCATCGCGCTCGACATCAGTCAGCCCGATGGACTCGCAGTGGCGCTCGACCTCCTACGAGATGCCGATGTCTTCGTGACCAATGTCCGAGTCGATTCACTCGAAAGAGTCGGCCTCGGCTACGACGCGGTGAAGGCGGTCAATCCACGGATCGTGTACGGCCAGATCACCGGGTACGGACTGGCGGGCCCCGACGCCAATCGCGCCGGTTACGACATCGCAGCGTTCTGGGCCCGCGCCGGCATCGCGCATCTGCTCACTCCGGAAGGCGGTGATCTTCCTTTCCAGCGTGGCGGAATGGGTGATCACTCCACCGGCGTCACCTTCGCCGGCGCGATCTGCGCTGCGCTCTTTCGACGCGAACGCACGGGTGAAGGGCAGATGGTCTCGTCGTCCTTGCTGCGTCAGGGCGTGTACACGGTGGGCTTCGATCTCAACATGGCCCTCGGTTGGGGCCAGTACCCGGCCATCGGTCGTCGAACCGAGATGCTGAGCCCGACGGTGAACAACTACACCGCCGGCGACGGCCGACGATTCTGGATCGTCGGCCTCGAAGGTGAGCGCCACTGGCCACCGCTGACCCGCGTCGTCGGACATCCGGAGTGGGTGGACGACGAACGCTTCAACTCCCCGTTGCAACGGGCGATCAACCACAAAGAGCTCATCGCGCTGCTCGATGGAATCTTCGCGACCAAGCCGCTCGCCGAATGGGAGACGATCTTTGCCACCGAGCCCGACATGTTCTGGTCACCGGTCAACTCACCCGAGGAAATCCTGAACGATCCGCAACTCACGGCCGCCGGCGGCTTGGTGGAAGTGCCCGACGAATACGGCACGACGACGATGATCGCATCACCGGCCGACTTCCACGGCACACCATGGGCACCGCGCTGGATCGCGCCCAAGCTCGGTGAGCACACGATCGAGATCCTGGCGTCGATCGGTCGCACTGAGGATCAGATCGCCGCCCTCGAGGCGGCCGGGGTGGTCGCGACGTTCAGCGAGGAGTGAGCGGTCGCAACCGATCGATCACCTGATCGATCAATTCCACGACCTCGATCGCGCACGAGATGAAATCCTCGACCTCACCACCACCGGGGTCGACGATTTCCTCCCACGGTTCGATCTCGACTCGGCCGAGATCGAGGTCGACCAGTCGTTGCGGCAGTGGACCGTGCGACGCGAGATCACGGGCGAGTCGTTTCAGAGTCGCGGTGCGCGTCCGGGCGGCCGGGAATTCCCGACGCACCCACTGCACGTGCTCGGGAGCCATGGCCAGGATCAGATCGGCCGATTCGACGTGCTCGGCCACGATCTGCTTGCTGCGGTGATTCCGGGCCTCGAGGCCGACTCGGCGCAGCGCCTCGCGGGTTCGCCAACTGATCGGTTGGCCGTCGACGCTGAAGGTGCCGGCCGTGGTGATCGAGAGTGCCGGTTCACGGTCGGTCAATGCTGCGCCAGCCATGACCGAGCGCGCGGCATTACCGGTGCAGATGACGAGGATCGAGTTCACGGAGTGGCGCGGAGCGGTGCCATCTGAGCGGGGTCGATGTATTCCTCGAGGTGGGTGATGAGCCCGGTTGCATCGAGGTGAACGATCATGCACGTGTGCGCGCACAGTTCGCCTCCCGGCGCCGTACCGCGTATGGCGGCCTGCCACATCCAGCCGTCGCTCGTCACCGAGAACGAACGAGTCTCCCAGCGGAGTCCCTCGATCTTGGCGTGCATCCATTGGAGCGTCTTGCCTGTGCTCGCGTACTCGATCGTCTGATCGTCGAAGTTGTGCCACACGGTGGCTCCCGGGACGCACATCGCCATGGTGACGTCGGCGCGACCGGCATTGGTCGCTTCCGCGAAACGTCGGTGGTGTTCGACCTTCTGGGCATCGTCGAGGCTCATGTGGGCACTCCTCCGTCGACCGTGAAGACGGCCCCGGTCGTGTAGGCGCCGGCGTCGCCGGCGAGGAACAACGCGGCGCCGACGATCTCGTGCGGTTCGCCGACTCGACGCAATGCGACTCGTTTCATCGCCTGATCGACCATGTCCCAGTTCCAGGCTTTGCTGATGTCGGTACGGAACGAGCCGGGCATGATGCAGTTCACGCGCACGTGCGGACCGAAGGTCTGGGCGAATCCGATCGTCATGGCGTTGAGCCCGGCCTTGGCCGCGGTGTACGGGATCACGTCGGGCGTCGGATGGATGGCGGCGATACTCGAAATGTTGATGATCGATGAACGCCGTCCGTCGGTCTTGCCGCGTTCGAACATCTTGGTGCCGAGGAGGGCCGAGAGTCGGAACGGCCCCTTCAGGTTCAGCCCGATCACCGAGTCCCAGAGTTGTTCGTTGACATTCGCGATGTGGTCGTAGAGCGGTGACTTGCCGGCATTGTTCACGAGGATGTCGACCCCACCGAGTTGCTCCCAGGCGGCGGCGGCGAGATCGTCGAGTTCGTTCCAGCGACCCACGTGACACGCATACGGGATCACCCGACGGCCGGTGGCGGCGGTGATTTCAGCGGCCGTTTCGGTGCACGATTCGATCGAGCGACTGGCGATCATGAGATCGGCACCGGCTTGTGCGAAGGCGAGGGCCATCTCCTTACCGAGGCCCCGACTACCTCCCGTGATGAGTGCGGTCCGCCCGGTGAGATCGAACAGGGCCGGAATGTTCGCCATGACCCGACCTTATGCCTCGGAGGTCGATTACGCCGAAGTGCGGTGCGGCGGCGAGAATCTCGGAATGGATTTCGACGAGTCGTCCGAGTCGGCTGCCTTTCGCACCGAAGTTCGGGCTTGGCTCGAGACGCATCTTCGGGGTGAGTATCGGTCACTCGGGACCTCGGCCGAGATGGGAGCCCACGATTGGCCGGTGCGGGTGCGCTGGGAAAAGGAACTCGGCCGGGCCGGTTGGCTCGGACTCACCTGGCCGCGCGAGTTCGGCGGCCGAGCGGCCACGGTTTCCGAGGAACTCGTCTTCGCTCAGGAGTACGCGCTCGCCGACGGACCTCAACGGGCTGGTTTCTTCGGTGAGGGGTTGCTCGGACCGACGCTCATCACATTCGGGTCGTCCGAACAGCAGCAGCGCTTCCTCCCGCCGATCCTGCGTGGTGACGAGTACTGGTGTCAGGGGTTCAGCGAACCGGGAGCCGGCAGTGATCTCGCCGGAGTCCGCACCACCGCGGTTCTCGACGGCGACAGTTGGCGCATCGACGGCCAGAAAGTGTGGACGAGTCAGGCGCAGTTCGCCCAGTGGATCTTCGTTCTCTGTCGCACCGAGCGCGAGGAAGTCGCTCACAAGGCACTGTCGTACATTCTCGTGCCGATCGATCAACCCGGCGTCGAAGTCCGACCGCTGCGCGATCTTTCCGGTAACGACCACTTCTGCGAGGTCTTCTTCGATGGAGCGGTGACCGCCGCCGATCTCGTCGTGGGAGGTCGTGGCAACGGGTGGAAGACAGCGATGGGAACACTGGGCTTCGAACGCGGGACGGCCTTCATGGCGCAACAACTCCGATTCGCCAAGGAATTCGCCCGGGTTCGCGAACTCGCGCGACGCAAGGAACTCGATCGTGAACCCGAGATCCGTCAGCGGTTGTCGCGGGCGTACGCCGAACTCGAGATCATGCGCTGGTCGGGGTTGCGCAACGTGACCCGCTTCATCCAAGGTGGCCAGCCCGGGCCCGAGGGATCGGTGGGCAAGTTGTTCTGGTCGAAGTGGCATCAGCGACTCGGTGAACTCGAGGCCGATCTGCTCGGTGCCGACTCACTGCTTCTCCTGCCGGAGGATTCCGACGATCACGACTTCCAGCACACGTTCCTCTTCAGCCGGGCGCACACGATCTACGCCGGTTCGTCGGAGATCCAGCGCAACATCATCGGAGAACGCGCGCTCGGATTGCCGCGCGGCTGATCAGTCGCCGGCCGGACCGGTGAAATTCGGCGGACGCTTTTCGCGGTGAGAGGCTACTCCCTCGGCGGCATCGGGACCCCCGAATCCGAAGAACTCGTAGGCGAGTGATGCATCGAAAGCGGGCATCATCGACCGGTACCAATGGTTGAGAGTGTGCTTGGTGAACCGCAAAGCTGCTTGCGCGCCACCGGCGAGTTCGGCCGCGACTTCGAGCGCGGTTTCCTGCACCGCGTCGTCCTCGACGCACAGAGACACCAGTCCGATCCGCTCGGCCTCCTCGCCCGTGAGGGTGCGACACGTGAGCAAGTAGTACTTGGCCTTGGCCATTCCGGCCAGCAGGGGCCAGCACACGGCGGCGTGATCGCCGGCCGCCACACCGAGGCGGGTGTGTCCGTCGATGATCCGGGCCGTTCGACCGACCACCGAGACATCGGCCAGAACCGCAGCCACCAGTCCGGCTCCGACCGCGGGTCCATGGATCGCCGACACGATCGGCTTCGAGCACTCGATCACGTTGCGCACGAGATCACGCGCTTCTTTCATCACGCGCGAGCGGAACGCGTAGTCGCCGATGATCCCATCGATGAGGTCGAAACTGCCGCCGGCCGAGAACGCTTTGCCGGCCCCGGTGAGGAGCGCGACCTTGGTTTCCGGGTCACGGTCGACCTCGACCCACACGTCGGCGAGTTCACGGTGAGCCTCCGGACCGACCGCGTTCAGATTGGGGCCGTCGAGGGTGATCCGAAGCACGCCTTCGACCGGTCGGTCGAACGTGAGGTGAGGAAACGACTCGTAGCCCACGAACTCAGATGCGTTCGATGATGGTGGCCGTACCCATTCCGCCACCGGTGCACATCGTGATCAGTGCGGTCGACTTGTCCTGACGTTCGAGTTCGTCGAGTGCGGTCTGGATGAGGATCGGACCGCTGCCACCGATGGGATGGCCGAGGGCGATGGCGCCACCGTTCACGTTGACGTTCTCCGGGGTGATGCCGAGTTCGCGCATGGCCTTCAGCGGGATCGCTGCGAAGGCTTCGTTGATCTCCCAGAGGTCGATGTTCTTGGTCGTCATGCCGGCGCGTTCGAGGCACTTCTTCGATGCTGGCGCGGGTGCCGTGAGCATGATGACCGGTTCGGCGCCGGCCACGGCTGACATCACGATGCGCGCCCGAGGCTTGAGTCCGTGGGCCTTTGCGTACTCAGGACTCGTCACCATGATGACCCCTGCTCCATCGACGACGCCGGAGGAATTTCCGGCGTGGTGCACGTGGTTCACGCCGTCGATCTGGGGGTACACCTGCTTGCACATGTCATCGAAGGACTTCTCGAATCCTTCGAGCACCCGACCACCGAGTCGCTCGAAGGACGGCGCGAGACCGGCCAACGACTCCATGGTGGTACCCGGTCGGAGATGTTCGTCCTTGGCGAGGGCCACCGAACCATCGGGATTCAGGATCGTGACGAGACTGCGATCGAAGCGACCCTCCTCCTGCGCGCGAGCGGCACGACGCTGGCTCTCGAAAGCGAGGGCGTCGACGTCTTCGCGAGTGAAACCTTCGATGGTGGCGATCAGATCGGCCGAGACTCCCTGCGGCACGAGGGGATACATCGCGCGAAGTGCTGCGTTGCCAACGGTGAAGTCGGGCGGTCCACTCGGTGCGGGCCAACGAGACATCGACTCGACGCCGCCGGCGACGACGACGTCCTGATGGCCCGACTGAACCGCCATCGCGGCCCACGACACGGCTTGCTGGCCCGAACCGCAGAAGCGATTGATGGTGACACCGGGGGCCTCGACCGGCCAGCCGGCGGCGAGAACTCCCATACGTCCGATGCATGCACCGTGATCGCCGGCGTCGTTGCCGTTCCCGATGATGACGTCGTCGACATCGGCCGGATCGAATCCGACTCGGGCCTGCAGACCTTTCAGAACCTGGGCGAGAAGCTCCTGGGGATGAATGTGATGCAGGGAACCGGTGTCCTTGCCCTTGCCGCGCGGACTGCGCACTCCATCGATGATCCAAGCCTCGCTCATGGTCTTCCCTTCATGTGTCCCGCGCGGGATTCTCTTCGACGGTCTAACGACCATCTCCGACGACCGTAGCCGAGGGTCCGCCGGGTCGCCGAAGTCGTGTCAGGCGCGCAGGGCTGCGGTGAGCGGCTGCGATTCGCGGGCGCGCAAAGCGACGTTCACCCGCTGTCGTTCGAGGACTTGGTCGAGGGTCTTGGCCGACTGGGGGATCGGGTGCTCGGCGAAGAAGGCCTGTGCATCGGCTTCGAACTCGGGGGTGTTGAGCAACCGGACGGGATCGACCATGCGGATGATCGTGTTGCCCGGGAAGGCCGCGTTGGCTGCGTCCCAGTGGCGACGGATGAACTCCCACACCCGTGCACCGTGTTCGCGGTGGGCGAGGCAACGGGCGAGCAGGAAGGGGGCGTTCTGGGTCTTGACCTCACCGCTCATCGCGAATTCACACGTCCGGTCGATGAGCTCGGCACTCGGGAACTCGGCCAGTGCGTAGAGGTAGCGCAACTGCTCCTGCGGGTTCGTCGACGACGAGAAGCGATTCCGCATGTCGTCGTAGACACGGGCGTCGCCGAATGCGGCCACGACCGTGGTGGCGGCCGCCACGAGCTCGGGGTGCACGACTTCGCGACCACTCTGGGCGCGGTCGAGCAAGTCACGGCACCGATCGACCGTGGGGGAGTGATGTCCGAGTGTCGCGAGCGTGGTGACGAGGAGGCCACGCAACGTGCCGCGTAGATCGTCTTCGCGCGGGTCGGGGGTCCACGAAATTCTCTCGAGCGCCGGTGCGACGAGTGCGATGACGCGATGGCGGAAGGTGTCGAGTGCCGCCCCGTCGACGAGCCTCGATGCGGCGCGCAGACTCGCAGCAATCACTTGCCAGACGGCGAGATCGGATTCGTCGGCGAAAGATTCGAGGAAGAGCAGGAAATCGGCGGCCGACAATCGTCCGGCGACCACGGCACTCCACGAGTCGTCGACGAGCGTGTACCGCTCGACGGTCGAGAGCCCGGCGAGGGCGCGACGGTCGATGCGGCCGAGGAGATCACTCGCATAGGCGACGCGATAGAAGCCGTGACCACCGGCGTTCACGATGATGGTCGCCGAGGGGTCGTCGAGTCGGACGACGACGTCCTCGGCGCCGACGATGAACTTCTGCTCGGACTTTCCGATGCGAACGTGCACGGGAACGAGCCAGGTCTGATCGGTCGTCGGGCCGCCGGTGGCAAACGTGAAACGCTGCTGCGAGAACACGAGCGAGGACCGGTCGGCACCGAGGGCCACGGAGACGAGCGGATAGCCCGGCTGCCAGATCCATGAATCCATGAGGGCGCGCACTGGCTCACCACCGTCGGCGGCCACTGCGGTCTCGATCGAGTCCCAGAGGTCGGAGGTCTCGGTGTTCCGGTAGGAGTGGGTGCGGAGATAATGACGGACTCCCGAACGGAACCGCTCCTCGCCGAGGAACTGCTCGAGCATGCGAAGCAACGAGCCGCCCTTCTGATAGGTGAGAACGTCGAACATCCCGTCGCAGTCAGCTGGAGATCGCACTTCGAACTCCACCGATCGCGTGCTCTCGAGCGAGTCGACCTCGAAGGCGGCCGATCGATCGAGTGAGAACGCCGTCCACATCTTCCAGTCGGGTCGGTAGGCGGCAGTGGCGGCGACTTCCATGAACGTTGCGAAGGCTTCGTTGAGCCAGATGCCGTTCCACCACTTCATGGTCACGAGATCGCCGAACCACATGTGGGCGAGTTCATGGCTCACGACGGCGGCCACGAGTTCGCGTTCGTTCTGAGTGCTGGTGGTCGGGTCGACGAGGAGCAGGCTCTCGCGATACGTGATGCAGCCGACGTTCTCCATGGCTCCCGCTGCGAAGTCGGGCAGGGCGACCATGTCGATCTTGGCGTCGGGATAGGGAATCCCGTAGTACGTCGTGAACCAACGCAGGCTGGCCGCACCGACATCGAGACCGAAGTCGGTGAGGTGCTCCTTGCCCGGCACGTGAACGAGACGAAGCGGAACGCCGTCGACGTCGATCGCTGCCGTCGCCACGAGTGGGCCCACCACGAACGCCACGAGGTAGGTGCTCATCGGCATGGTGTCGGCGAAACGCACCGAGATCTTGCCGGGAGTGTCGGAAACCGAGCGGGCGATCTCGGGTCCGTTGCTGATGGCGAGCAGATCCTCGTCGACGACGAGGGTCGTGGCGAACACGGCCTTGAAGTCGGGTTCGTCGAAGCACGGAAATGCCCGTCGACAGTCGGTCGCCTGCATCTGTGAACACGCGATGACCCGCTCCATGCCGTTCTCGTCGCGATACGTACTTCGGTAGAAGCCGCGGAGTTTGTCGTTCAACACGCCGGTGAAGGTGATGTCGATCATCGTCGTGCCGATCGCGAGTTCGTCGATGAGGCCGATCACGAGTCGCTCGTGCTCGTCGGACAACGAGTGCGTGGCCGGCTGGCCGTCGACGTGCACCGACTGGATGTCGAGCTCGATGGCGTTGAGGGCGATGAGCCTCGTCGGGGCCACGACATCGGCGGTGATCACGACGCGTCCGCGGAAAGTCGCGGCGTCGAGGTCGGGTTCGAGCACGAGTTCGTAGCGACGGGGTAGGACGTGGCGGGGAAGCCGGAACGGGTCGAGTTCGGACGCGGACGAGGGTGAGACGACGGGTTGGGTCACGGAGGCGAGCGTACCTGCGAACTAGCGTCGGTCTCCGTGCCCGACTCATCCGCTCGCGAGCGCCGACCGGCGGCGTACGACGTCGTCGGTATCGGTAATGCGCTCGTCGACGTGATCGCGCAGGCCGATGATCACTTCATTCGGCGCGAGGCATTGGTCAAGGGTTCGATGACCCTCGTCGACACCGACCGTGCATTGCATCTCTACCGCGCCCTCGGGTCGGCGGTGGAGATGAGTGGTGGTTCGGCGGCCAACACGGTGTGCGGTGTGGCCAGTTTCGGCGGACGCGCCGCGTACATCGGAAAGGTGAGTGACGACGAGTTGGGTCGGGTGTTCGGCCATGACCTTCTCGCGGTGGGAGTGCACTTCGCGCCGGGTCGACACATGGACGACATCCCCACCGGCCGGTGCATCATCGTCGTGACGCCCGATGCCCAGCGGACCATGAACACCTATCTCGGTGTGTCGTCGTACATGTGCGCTCCCGATGTGGACGAGTCGGTGGTCGCCGATGGCCAGGTTCTCTACATGGAGGGCTATCTCTTCGACCGCGACGACGCCAAGGACGCCTTTCGCCATGCCGCACGCGTCGCCCACGCGGCCGGACGCGAGGTGTCACTGACGTTGTCGGACAGTTTCTGCGTCGATCGACATCGCGAGGATTTCCGCGCGCTCGTCGAAGACGAGGTCGACATCCTGTTCGGGAACGAACTCGAACTCTGCTCGTTGTACGAACTCGATACCTTCGAGGCGGCGGTCGCGGCCATTCGCCGCGACAGTTCGCTGGCGGTCATCACCCGCGGGCCGCGGGGAGCAACCATCATCACCCGCGACTCGGTGATCGACGTCGGAGCCGAGGACGTTCCGCACGTGATCGACACCACCGGAGCCGGCGATCTCTTCGCCTCGGGTTTCCTCTTCGGATACACCAACGGGTTCTCGCTCGCGGACTGCGGTCGATTGGGTTCGATCGCGGCCGCCGAAGTGATCTCCCACGTCGGACCGCGTCCGCTCGTGGAGTTGAAGAGTCTGATTCCCGGGGTCTGACCGATGTCGTCGTTGAGCGAAGCCCGGCGTTGGCTGGCCGCCGAACCCGACGACGACATTCGCGTCGAACTCGAAGGGATCATCGCCGCTGGAGACACCGACGCGTGTTTTGCCGGCAGCCTGGCCTTTGGAACCGCGGGTCTGCGGGCGGCGATCGGAGCCGGACCTTTGCGCATGAACCGACTCGTCGTTCGTCGGGCCGCCGCCGGTCTGGTGGATCATCTCCTGGCCACGGATCCGTCGGCGGCCGAGCGCGGATTGCTGATCGGATGGGATGCTCGACGAAAGAGCGAGGTCTTCGCCATCGATACCGCGCGGGTGGCGGCGGCACGAGGCGTGCGCGCCATCCTCATGCCGCACGTGGTGCCGACGCCGGTGCTTGCTTGGAACATCCGACCTCACGGTGTCGCAGCTGGTGTGATGGTGACGGCGAGCCACAATCCGCCCGCCGACAACGGTTACAAGGTGTATCTCGGTTCGGGCGCTCAGATCGTGCCTCCGCACGACGCGTCGATCGCCGCCGCCATCGCGGCCGTCGATCCGACCACCGTTGTTCTCGCCTCCGACGACGACCCGCTCATCGAGCGGCTCGGGTCCTCCCCGGTCGACGATTACCTCGCTTGGGTCGCCTCGGTTCGTCTCACGAGACGGACGATCTCGGTTCTCTTCGCCTACACGCCGCTGCACGGAGTGGGTGGTGATGTCGCTCTGGCGGCCTTCGAGCGGGCGCATGTGAGCGCTCCCGCCGTGGTGGAGTCGCAGTTCGCGCCCGACCCCGACTTTCCCACCGTCGACTTCCCGAACCCCGAAGAGCCCGGGGCCATGGATGCGGTGATCACTCGCGCCGGGGAGATAGGGGCGAAGTTGGCCATTGCCCACGACCCGGATGCCGACCGACTCGGAGTGGCCGTGGCCGATCGCCACGGCGATTGGCGACTCTTGCGCGGTGACGAGATCGGTTGGCTCCTCGCCGATCACATCGTGCGCCACACCTCGGGCGATGACCGACTGATGGTGAGCACCGTCGTGTCGTCGACACTCGTCGGAGAAATGGCCCGGGCGGCCGGTATCGAGTTCGCCGAGACCTTCACGGGTTTCAAATGGATCGCGGATGCCGTTCGGACTCGTCCCGACAAACGCCTGGTGTTCGCCTACGAACAGGCGCTCGGCTATCTGGTCGCCGATCGACCGCTCGACAAGGACGGCATCACGGCGGCGATCGTTCTTCTCGAAGTCGCCGAGGAAGCCGCGCGGGAAGGTGGGGATCTCATCGGTCGACTCGATGACATCGCGCGACGCTTCGGTCGCCACGTGACCGCCGAGCGAAGCGTGGCGATGTCACCCGCGGCGGCGGCCGAGATGGTCGATCGACTGCGCGGCAACCCACCCTCGGAGATCGCCGGTCACGACGTGATCTCGGTCGATCACATACCGGAGGCCACACTCCTTCGCATCATGCTCCGAGGAGCCAATGGTGTGGCCCCGATCCGACTGCAGGTTCGGCCGAGTGGGACCGAACCCAAGATCAAGTTGTACGGCGAAGCAGTGGACGACGACCCGACCCCGTGTCTCGAGGCTCTCGCCGCGCTGTTCGGCTGAGTACGACTATTCGGCTTTGCCGACCGGCTGGCCGTCGATGATCTGGTCGAGGTACTCCGATAGTCCGTAGCCGACCTTGCCGGCGTGTTCGGCCGAGGTCATCTCCCAACGAGTCATGCCCTCACTGATGCGAGTCGTGAGCCACTCGCCGTCGGGGGACTGGCGGCGATTACGCAACGGAATGAGGCTCATGACCTCGCCCGTGAAGGTCCATTCGCGACCGCTACGAGACGACCGCAGAACAGCCTCGATGCGCTGGTGGTAACTCTCCTCGTCGCGGAACTCGGTGCGGATCTCGGCGTGATCGCACAGGTGAATCTGCCCGTCGTCCCACACGAAGCCTCCACGCGAGCCAGGGCCTTCCTTCTTGGCCACCCGTGAGAGCATGAATCCGAGATCGCGGTCGAAATTCGCCGTGAGCCAGCGGTAGTACCAAGGTGCCTGCCAATACCGCGGGCCCCACGAGTGGTCGCGCAGACCGAATCCGTCGATCTCCCATTCTTGGTCGCCGACTCGAATGGTTCCGCGCGCCTGCACGAGCTGTTCGTAATGGCCCTTGGCGAATTCTTCACCGGGCGCTTCGTGCGGGGTGTCCGGTTCACCGCCGAACATGCTCGGTCGTCCCTGTCCGCTGAAGGTGATGTGCACCTCGCACTCGCTGTACGGATTGTTGGTGAAGGCCGATTTCGGATCCACCATCTGTTCGGGCTCGGCCAGCACCACGACCTTGCCGGTGTAGTCGATGCGAAGTTCCTCGAAGGGCTTCACCATCGTCCACGTGAGTCCGGCCGCGTCGAGGCGGTCGTTGTTGTCGATCTGCGGGCGCTTGAACATGAAACCCACCGAGCCGTCGGGGAGGTAGATGCACACCGTCATCTCGGCGTAACCCTCGTTCGCCCGGTTGCCCATGCGGAACCAACCCCCGACCTTGTGAGTCGGGTCGAAGCAGTTGATGTACATGCTCTCGTTGAAGTTGGACTCGGGTCCGAGTTCGTGCATGTATTCGTCGGCGGGTTCGAGGCGTACTCCCATGCCGACGACCGTAGTCGGTCAAAAGAGAGTCAATTGCTCCCAGGTGACCGCCACCTCGGTGACCGGACACCAGCGGTCGCGTCCGCGCTTGCCGGGTCGCTTCACCTCGAGCCGTTCAGGGCGCAAAGACCGGGCCGCCCCGTGCGAATCGTGAACGGTGATGCTGCCGTCGCGCTCGACCCACGAGATGCGGCCTTCCTGCCAGCGTCCGCGGTCGGCCCGTCGGAAGCGCACGGTCTCGCCCGGGCGCAGTCCGATACGACGCAGCACCTCGCTCTGTTCGGTCGTGGGTTTGGGCGGCATGCGATCAGAGTTCGCCGAGAACCCGCGCCTGGAGTTTGCGCATACCGGCGAGCCAACGACCCCGATCGGCCGCCTTGCGCTGTTCGAAGTCGGCAACCTGAGGGTGGGGGAGGATGAGGAACGTCTCGGCGATGACGGCCTCGGCGACGAACCGGGCCACGTCCTCGGGTTCGAGGACCTCGCCGGCGGCGCGCACCACATTGGTCGCGCCGTTCTCGCCGAGTGAACCTCCGTTCAGCATGTTGGTGTTGACACCTTGTGGGCACAGGCAACTCACCCGTATGCCGCGGTCGCCGTACGAGATCGACATCCATTCGGCGAAAGCGACGGCGGCGTGTTTGGTCACCGAATACGGAGCCGACCCGATCTGGCTCAAGAGCCCGGCCGCCGACGCGGTGGAGCAGAAATAGCCCGAACCCCGCGCGAGCCACTCGGGGAGCAGATACTTGACTGCCCACCGATGCGCGTGGATGTTCACGTCGAACGCCACGTCCCATTCCGACTCGGTCGTCGTCTCCACGAAGCTTCCGGTGCCGACACCGGCGTTGGCAAAGAACAGATCGATGCCACCAAGAAAGTTCCGACTGGCCTCGACGAGCCCACGGTTGCCATCTTCGGTACCGATGTCGGCCGCCCAGGAGAACGCCGAACCAGGTCGTCGAGCCTCGAGTTCGGCCGCGATGCGGGAAATGGCACCGTCGTGCAGATCCGACAGGACCACCCGCGCCCCGAGTTCATGAAATCGGCGGGCGAGAGCGGCACCGATTCCGCCGGCCGCACCCGTGACGACGATGCGCGAACCCGGGAACTCCATGTCCTGAGCGTATTCGGTGGTGGTGCCGCCGAGCTCTTACCGCCCCAGTCGACGAATTCGGTGTGGCGCGCGCCTCGTCGCCCGCCGGATCTCCGAAGATCCACCCCATTACGATGCACATGCGCGACGATTACCTGCGTTACCTTCGGGGGAGGTAATCCGGTCGTCCGGAACCAAGTGAGCATTCAGGAGACAGCGATGACGAGCACCCAGGTCGTAGAACCGTTGATGGTCGAAGAAGTGGCCCACGATGTCGTTGCCGAGGCTCTCGTGCTGATCGATCGGGCTCTCTCGCAGATGGTGAAGCGGGAACTGGTGTCGTCGGGTGAGGTCAGCGACCTGCTGCTCGACGTCCGGAACCTTTTGACTTCTTCGCGGGCGTAGCCGACGCGAGTTCGCCGAACGCCGACTCCAGGCAGTCGCGCAACAATTCGGGCTGGTCGATGGACGCCGGGTCGAGATTGAGTCCCATGTCCAGACTCCCCACGTGCGAGAGAAGCGTCAGATTGAACGCCACTCCGCCGAGCGGCCCGATCGGGAAGTTGTGCAAGATCTCCGATCCGGCCACGTAGACCGGAAGCGGAGTCCCCTTCACGTTCGACGTCGCGAAATCGACCGTTTGCGACTGCATCCGGGCGACGCGGGTGAGGATCGCGGTGGGCAGATTGCTCGCCAGGCTGGCAACGGCGCCGAGGGCACCGGCCGAGGTTCCGGCGGCCTCGTCGGTGATCGAGCGGATCCGCTCGAAACGCTCCACGAGCCCCATCTCGTTCGTCGGCACGAGCATGCGGGCCAACGAGAAGGCATTCGCCGACGATCCATCGGCGGGGTTGGTCTTGCGGGTCGAGATCGCCATGGAGGCGCGCAGTTCATCGACCGGTTGCCCGAGTTCACGGTGATAGCGGCCGGCGGCATCGCTCGCCGCGGTCAAGAGTGCGGTGTTGAGCGTGCCACCGAGTCGTCGGGCGGCATCGCGGATCTCGAGAAACGGAGCGCGCAGCACCTCGAGTCGACGCCGTACCGAGCGGTCGCGCCAGAGCGGTGATCGTGCCGGATCCACATCAGTGAGTTGACCAAAGCCCGTCCGCAACATGTCGATGGTGGACGCGCCGTGGCTCGGGATCTGACTCGGGTCGGCGATGAGGTCGCGAATCTGACGCACCATGGTGAGGGGAAACTTGAGCGAGCCTGACAACAAATCTCGCCAGAGGTCGTTGTGGAGCATCGACATCTCCAGTTCCGATTGCGAACCGTCGTAGGCGAGGGCCGGCGGCTCTGGGGCATCGCGTTCGAAATCGAAGAACTGCAATGACAACTGCACACTTCCCTCACCATCGGCGATGGTGTGGTGCAACTTCTCGACGAGCACCGATCGACCGCCTTCGAGGCCGTCGATCACCACGAATTGCCACAACGGTCGTGTGCGGTCGAAAGGATCGTTCATGACGAGAGTCGCCAGATCGAGCATCTGACGCATGGAGCCCGGCGCCGGAAGTGCGATTCGTCGAACGTGGAAGTCGATGTCGAAGTCGGGATCTTCCACCCAGATCGGTGGCGTGATGTTGGCCGGCGACGATTGGACGCGCTGGCGCAGGCGCGGAATCGCGATGGCGGCCCGCTCCATGCGGCGACGGAGACGGTCGAAGTCGGGGGATCGGTCGAGGACGGAAAGATTGGCGAAGGTCGACGAAAGATAGGGGTCCTTCTCGAGCCTCCACATGAGACCCTCGGCATCGGACATCTTGCGATCGAAGAGGATCTCTTGCACCACGTGGCAAGGCTACGGTCTTGACCGGTGAGGAGAGAAGCGATCGCCGTCCTGGCCGGTGCGGTCGTGTTGATGGCTGCTTGTGGTTCTCCCGAGCGACCATTCGCTCAGTCGCCGTCCATCGTGGCGACGATTCGCCCGACCGATGAATGGGGGAGCCTCGGAAGCGGGCTCGACGTCTGGGCGGTCGTTCGTTGTCGGGTTCCCCTCGACACGACCGACGACGAATTCGCGCCCGACACCACCCGACTGGAGGCGACATCGTCGGATCTGGTTGCGTGGCTCGAACCCGTCACTGATTACTTCGACCGCTGGTCCCAGGGTTCCTATCGGCCGGAATTCCGAGTGGCCGACGATGTGGAGGTGACGACGAGTGGTGGCGGAGCGGAGTGTGTCGAGCGCGCTCTCGAGACCGTGGGTGACGAGGTATCGGGTGTCCTGGTCGTGGCCACCGCTCCGATGCGTCCCGATCGGCCAGGCGGTTGGGGCCGAGTCGGAGAACGATGCGCGCAACCCTGTGCGGCGCGGGAGTCGGGACGGGCGGTGTTCATCGGCGCTTCGGACTTCCTGCCCGGTTGGGTGGGTTCGCCGGCTCTCGACCTCGTCGAGCACGAGATCGGACATGCACTCGGCTGGTCGCACAGTTCATCCCTCGAGGGCGCGGTGGCCGATGGGCATGTCTACGACAGTCCGTACGACGTGATGAGCGCGAGCGATGCGCCGCGACGCATCGACCCCGAACGACGACATGGGCCGGGGGTCATCGCGCTCGACGCCGTGATGTCCGGATGGATCGATGAGCGCGAGATTCGGGAGATCGATGGGACGGCGCGTCCACCCGGTGAATGGACCGATGCCCTGCAACTCGCATCCACCGACTCGTTGGCCGCCGATGATCGTCCGCGAGTGGTGGTGATCGCACTCGGTGCCGGACGGTTCGCCACGGTCGAGTTGGTGGCCGACCGAGCCGACAACGATCACCTCGTGCGTTCGGGAGTGGTGGTCCACCTGGTGGACACGAACGATCAGCCGTGGAACGAGAGGCCCTCGATGGTGTTGCGTTCCGCCAATGGCGAGCTGTTGGCCCCGCAATCGACCACTGCCGTGTTCGCCGACGAAGGGTTCAGTGTCAAGGTCGGACTCGTGGTGGAGAATCCGGACGGCTCGATCGTGGCCGACTTGCGAGTGCGTCGCGACGAACCCACGACGGTTCCTCGCGCGTGATCAGCGAGGCACCGAGGTGTGCTTGAACTCGTTGAGGATCGGCCAGTCGATGTTGTCGAGGATCCGCTCGATCGTGTGAATGGCGAGCGCTTCGTCACCCTCGGCGCGGTCGAGTAGTCGCACGAAGACCGCTTTGTCGTCGACCACGAATACCGGAACACCCCACACGTGATGCGAGGTCGCGTACCGGGTGTGTTCGTCGGCGATGGTGGCGAGCGGACGACCGGAGTCGACTTCGGCGAACACCGCAACCGGATCGAGGCCGCAGCCTTCGAGAACCTTGGTGAGTGAGGCGCGATCGCGGATGTTGCCACCGAGGGCGTGCTTGAACTCGTAGAGCGCGTGGTGAAGCGGGACGAACGCGTGCGGCTGGTTGTCGCGCACGGCGATGCCCACCTGAAGCGCGAGAAGCCCCGAATCGGATTCGGGTGCATCCCAGACGTCGGGCATACCGGGCTCGACGTGTGATTGACCCAGGCAGAAGGGAAGGAAGGTCACGTCCCAGTCGGCACCGGCGAGAAGGCCAGTGGTCACGTGATCGTGCGCGATGCGACCGTAGGGACAGCGGTAGTCCCACGTGATGGCGAATCGGCGAGTCATGGCGGACCTCCTTAACGCAGTTTCTTCACGAGGGGTCGGGCGAGAAGACCGAGTCCCACGCCAACTGCCGCGCCACCGATCACATCGGATGCGTGGTGGATGCGGACGAAAGCGCGACTCGTTCCGACCACGGCGGCGAGACCGAACCACAGTGGTGCCGACTTCTTGCCGTCGAGTGTCGTGAGAACCGTGGCCGCGAAGGCTGCTGCACTCGCGTGACCGCTCGGGAAACTCGAGGTCGAAGGAGTGCGGACATCGAAGCGATCGTCACCACTCTCGGTCGGGCGTTCACGCTTGAAGAGTCGTTTCACACCTTGATTGACGATCAGCGACTCGGCCCCGAGGAGAGCCGACAGTGCAAGTGCTTGGGTGGCCCGCTTCTCGCTCGTGATCCCTCGTGCGGCGCCGACGAGATGCCAGATCAGGCTCCAGTCGCCCAGATGACTCGCGGCGGTGAACACGCGGCTCGCCAATTCGGATTCACGCCACGGTTCGAGACGACGGTCGAGAGCGGCGTCGAGACGGGCGACGTTCGGACCGAACGAATCGGTTCCGGGGGCGTCGACCGTGGCCGTCATGAATCGAGAGTATCGGCGAAGGTGTCGATGATCCGGGCGATACGGGCCGGATCGACGAAGGGCCCGAAGTGATCGAGGTCGCTGTATTCGATGTGATTGCCGTTCGGAAGGTGATCGGCCACGGCCTCGGCCCAACCCGAGGGCTGGAACGGCTCGGGATGGCCCGACAGAACCCAGACCGGGATCGTGAGGTCGGCGAGCTTCTTCCAAAGGTTGGGCACCACCGGATTGCGGAAGTTCTCGGCCTCCAGAGCCGGGTCGCACTTCAGGTGAACCTGACCATCGTCACCCTTCTTGAATCCGCCACGGACGTAGGCCTCGAGTGCCTCGGGGGCGAACGAAGACATGGGCATCTTGGAGGAGTAGTTGGCAATGGCATCCTCGAAACTCTTGAAGGACGCTTTACGACGAGCCGCGCCATCGGCGAGGTTGTTCGGTCGATTGGCCGGCAGCCGGAGATCGGCGGGCGGAACGATGGGTTCGTACACGAGGAGGCCGCGAAAGAGGGTCGGATCCTTCACCGCAGCCATCAGCAAGGTTGCTCCGCCCATCGAGTGGCCTACGCCGATGATTCCGCCGTCTTCACGGATCGCGTTGGCGGCCGCCGAAGCGTCAGCGCCGTAGCCGGCCCACGCGACCTTCCAGTTCTTGGGGAGTGCGGTGTCGCCGTGTCCACGATGATCGTGGGCGTAGCAGTGAAAGCGCCGGGTGAGATGCGCGGCAACCGGGGTCCAGCACAGGCCATGGAAGCCGTTGGCATGCGACAAGAGCATGCGAGGACCATGGCCGCCGAGATCGTGCAACTCGACTTTCACGCCGTTGGCTGATGCGACTTTCAAGGGGGTTCTCTCCGAGGGGCCGAACCGGTCATCGGCCGTAGATGACGAAGAGTGACGATTCTACGGGCGTTTTTCGGGGTTCAGCCGCCCGACCCCAGGGATTCAGTGCTTCTCGGGGCGCGGCTCACGCGGAAGTCCGAGGAGGCGTTCCCCAATGATGTTGCGCTGGACCTGGCTGGTTCCGCCGGCGATACGGCCGCCGGGTGCAGCGAGGAGACCGAAGGCATCCGGTCCCTCGAGTGTTGCGTCGGCGCCCGAGATGTCGGCGCGCAGCATGCTGACATCGAACATCATCTCGGTGATCCCGAGCTTCATGAGTGAAGCCGCGGTGGAGGCCACCGGGCCCTGGCGTTGGGCCATGGCCTTGTAGGCCATTCCCTTGGCGAGAAGAGTCGTGAGTTCCTGGCGTTCGACGAAGGTGAGATCGCGTCCTTCGGCGAGACGCGAGATCGACTCGAGTCGACGTTCGAGGGAGATCACACTCGTTCCGATGTGCCCGCGTTCGGACGTGAGCACTGCCATGCCCACGCCCCATCCTCCGTGCAGAGGTCCGATGAGCGCGTCAGCGGGAACCTCGACATCGGTGAAGAAGACCTCGTCGAACTCGGCTTCGCCGGTCATTTGCTTGAGCGGGCGAATCTCGATGCCGGGCAGGCTCATGTCGAGCAGGAAGAACGAGATCCCTTCGTGCTTGGGCGCCTCGGGATCGGTGCGCGCCATGAGGATTCCCCAGTTGCTGTAGCGACCACCCGAGCACCACACCTTCTGACCGTTCACGATGTAGCGATCGCCGTCGCGCTCAGCGCGGGTGCTGAGCGAACCGAGATCGCTGCCGGCGCCCGGTTCGCTGAACAACTGGCACCACACGTGGTCGGCCCGCAACGTTGCTTCCAGATGACGCGCGCGGTGGTCGTCGGTTCCGAACTTCATGATCGCTCCACCGGCGAGGACGAGGCCGACCATGTTGAAGACACCCGGAACTCCGGCGAGCGCGCACTCGTAGAGCCATTGCGCCTGGTGCGCAGGGGTCAGACCTTGTCCACCGACGTCGACCGGCCAGTGAATTCCGGCGCGTCCTGATGCATAGAGATGCTTCTGCCAACGAAGTCCCTCATCGACGAGGTCGGGCGGGCATATGGCGCCGTAGTCACGCGGCGCGAGGTGCTTGTTGGCGGCCAGCCACTCCTTGGCCTCGGCTGCGAAGTCGTCGACGCTGATCATGGTCACTTGAAGAACGGAAGAAAGAGTGCGGTTTCCTCACCGAGATTGTTGGGAACCGCGTAGCCGTTGCGATCGGTGATGGTGCCCCAGTTCGCCTGCACGTCCTCGGGTGTGAGGGTGGGTGAGTAGAAACCGTTCGTCTCGCCGAGGAAAACCTGGGCCACACGACCGCCGCCGACCGAGAAGAGCTGACCCGTGGCGGGGCAGTCCTCGTGAGCCAGGAATGCGACGAGCGGCGAGACCAGACCCGGATCGAGTTTGTCCTTCAGTCCGCCGAGGATGTCCTCGGTCATGCGGGTCATGGCGAGCGGCGCGATGGCGTTGGCCTTGATGTTGTTACGTGCGCCCTCGACCGCGAGGACCCTGGTGAAGCCGACGAGACCCATCTTGGCCGCGCCGTAGTTGGTCTGGCCGAAGTTGCCGAAAACGCCGGCGGCCGAGGAGGTGGAGATGATGCGGCCGTAACCCTGTTCGCGCATCTTGATGAACGCCGGTCGGGTCACGTAGAACGCGCCCTTCAGGTGGACGTCGAGCACCGGGTTGAGCAGATCGGGCTCCATGTTGTGGAACGCCTTGTCGCGCAGAATGCCGGCGTTGTTCACGACGATGTCGACGCGGCCGAAGGCGTCGATGGCGGTCTGCACGATTGCCGCGCCGCCCTCGGGAGTGGCCACCGAATTGGTGTCGGCCACGGCCTCGCCGCCGAGAGCCTTGATCTCGTCGACCACCTTCTGGGCGGCCGTTGCACTCGAGCCCGTACCGTCGACCGAACCACCGAGATCGTTCACGACGATGAGGGCACCGCGGCTCGCCATGAGCAACGCGTGTTGCCGGCCCAGGCCGCCACCGGCACCGGTGATGATCGCAACTCTTCCGTCGAAGCCGAGAGACGACATGTGACACTCCTGGGGGATGGGGCCGATCGGCCCGCGGGATGCCGACGCTAGTCAGCCCCTCGGCGACCCGACTAGCCGAGGACGGCGAGAGCGTGGGCCGTGAGCCGCTTGTAATCGAGTTTCCCGTTGCCGGCGCGGCCGACGGTCTCGATCCCGATCACGCGCTTGGGTGCCTTGTAGGCCGCGAGGTGAGTCTTCACGTGCGCGATGAGTTCGGCTTCGTCGACGTCGGCTCCGGGAAGCGGCTCGACGAGAGCGGTGATGGCCTGTCCGAAGCGTTCATCGGGTACGCCGACCACGGCGGCGTCGGCAACCGATGGATGGAGCTTGAGTGCCTCTTCGACTTCCTCGGGGTACACCTTCTCGCCGCCGGTGTTGATGCACTGGCTGCCACGACCAAGGAGATGCACCGTTCCGTCGGCATCGACACGCGCCCAGTCGCCCGGTATCGACCAGCGGACGCCGTCGATCACCTGGAACGTGGCCGCCGACTTCTGTTCGTCTTTGTAGTAGCCGATCGGAGTGTGTCCCCGCAGCGCCACCCGACCGAGTTCGTCGCTGCCCGGCGTGACTTCTCGGCCGTCCTCGGTGAGCACACGGGTGTTCGGGCCGAGTTGGAACCGGGCGGTCTCGGCCGGCCCATCGGCTGACGTCGTGCTCTGCGCCATGCCGATGGCCTCGGACGATCCGAGGGCATCGACCATGATCAGCCGACGATTGTGGCGGAGAAGTCCGGCCTTGGTCTCGGCCGAGAACATCACACCGCTCGAGATGATCACGCGCAGCGACGAGAGGTCCCAGCGGTCGGGTTCGGCGTCGAGGGCCCGCAGGATCGGCTTGGCGAACGCGTCACCGACGATCGACATCGAATTGACGTTCTTCGCTTCGATCGTGTTCAGGAGATCGACGGGATCGAAACGTCGATTCGACATGGTGATGACCGATCCGGCGACGTTGAGGTTGCTCATCGCGTTGAACAATCCGGTTCCGTGCATGAGCGGCGCGGCGGGAAGGTTGCGCGGACCGGCCTTGGTGGCCCGGGCGGCAACGGCAGCCGGGTCGGGTCGATCCGGAAGTCGCTTCTTGTTCGCACTGTCGAGTGCGAGCAGCAGATCCTCCTGTCGCCACATCACACCCTTGGGCATGCCGGTGGTTCCCCCGGTGTAGAGAAGGAGGAGATCGTCACCTCGACGTCCCCACGGTGCGTGATTCACGCCGGCGGTTGCGGCCGCAGTCTCGTAGTCGATCGCCCACGACGGGCACGGTCCCGATCCGTCGTCGACCCAGAGCCAAGCCACGACTCGCGGCAGCCGCACGCGGATCGGATCGATCGTGGCCGAGAAACTTCCGTGGAAGATCACGGCGACGGCATCGGAGTTGTCCCAGATGTAGACGAGTTCGTCGGGGGTGTACCGATAATTGGTGTTCACCGGGACGAGGCCGACCTTGAAGAGCGCGTAGACGCTCTCGAGGTATTGGGGGCAGTTGTACAAGTACTGCGCGACCTTGTCCTGTTGGCGTGCACCGAGGGCGAGAAGGGTGGCGGCGACGCCGCGCGCCCGACGGTCGAAGTCGTGCCACGTGTGAACCGTCTCTTCGAATTCCTGGGCCGGAGCCTCCGGGATGCTCTCGGCCACGACATCCCACACGTCGGCGATGTTCCAGGTCTCGGGAGCGTTCGGCACGGAAAGGATCGTACGCATAGGGTTCAGCCGTTATGGAGTTCCAGGTTCCCGGTGCAGACGATCCCCGTCGACGGACGGTTCGCGCGTGGCTCGCTTCCCATCCCGATCCGTCGCCGCGTCAACTGGCCGAGGCGGGATATGTCGCTCCGCACTGGCCCGAGCCCTACGGACTCGCGGCCGACCCGATTCATCAGATCGTGATCGACGACGAACTGACCAAGGCCGGCGTTCGTCGGCCCTCCAATCCGATCGGTATCGGTTGGGCCGGACCGACCATCCTTTTCGCCGGCACCGAGGAGCAGAAGAAGAGGTATCTGCTTCCGCTCCTGTCGGGCGAGGAATTCTGGTGTCAGTTGTTCAGCGAACCGGGGAGTGGAAGCGATCTCGCCAACCTCGGTACCCGTGCGGTGCGCGACGGCGACGAGTACGTGGTGAACGGTCAGAAGATCTGGACGAGTGGCGCGCAGTACGCGAAGTTCGGAATCCTGATCGCGCGAACGAACCCCGACGCCCCCAAACACCGTGGCGTGTCGTACTTCATCTGTCCGATGGATCTGCCCGGCATCGAGATCCGTCCGATCAAGGAGATGACCGGAGCCTCCACGTTCAACGAGGTGTTCTTCACCGATGTCCGTCTGCCAGCGGCCAATCTCGTCGGCGACGAAGGTGACGGATGGCGACTCGCCAAGGTCACCCTCGGCAACGAGCGCGTGTCGTTGTCGAGCGGCGGAGTCCTGTGGGGTAGTGGTCCGACCGCACTCGAAATGCTCGACTCGGTGCGCGCCACCGGTCCGGTCGTCGACCCGGTGATGCGCCAGCGACTCGCGTCCGTGTACATCGAGCACGTGCTCCTCGATCTCATCCGGTTGCGCACGCTGTCGGCCCGTCTGCGCGGTGAGCAGCCCGGTCCGGAGGCGAGCATCCGCAAGATCCTCGCCGACGAGCACGGTCAGCACGTGATGGAGATCGCGCGCGACATGCTCGGCGCCAAAGGAATGCTCCAACAAGTGGAGGGTCGAGCCGAACGGGGCAGCAACACCGGGCTCGGAGGTGGTGGTGGAGTCGGATTCCGCGCGCTCGAGCATCCCGGTTGGTTCGACGGGTACATGTTCGCCCGCGCCCTCACGATCGGCGGCGGTACGGGTGAGGTTCAGCGCAACATCGTCGCCGAGCGCGTCCTTGGACTCCCGCACGACGTCGACGTTCTGCAGGGCCTCACGTGGGCCGAGACGCAACGTCGCGCCGTCGGCTGAATCGATCGTTCGTCCCCGAAGTTCGACGTCAGGAGACACCGAGGCCGAGAACGGTCGGTATCTCGCTGAGCGATCCGACTCGCCGTACTGCGGCAGGCCGATCCGACCAGTCGTCGTTCCAACGATCGACCCACACCGGCACGAGGCCCGCATCGAGCGCGCCGAGCGCGTCGGCGGTCACCGAGTCGCCCACGTAGGCGACCTCGTGCGGAGGCAATTCGAGTCGGGCGCAGGCTTGGGTGAAAGCCTCCGGGGTGGGTTTGAAACATCCGTTGGGAACCATCGCGAACTCGAACCAGTCGTGGAGGCGCAGACGCTTGGCCTCCCTGTCGATCAAGTGATTGTTGGAGAGCACCGCGAGTCGGGTGTGATCGACCAACGCGTCGAGGGTTGGTACCACTTCGGGGAAGAAGCCGACCCAGAGTTCTTCTTCGAAGCGCCGGACGAGGATCTGCAGATCGTCGGGGTGGACGTGGGGGAGGGCGTCGGCCCATGCGTTGTGACGGTCCTCCCACAACTTCCAGGTGTTGCGATGCCGAACGAAACCGTGTTCGGGATGCCGATCCCAGAAGTGGTCCCGGGTGTGCGCGAGGAGGGCCGAGGCCTCCCGATCATCGGCAACCCGGGCCAGGGCTGAACTCAGGGATCCCCACCAGTCGATCAGGGTGTCGTCGAGGTCGAACAGCACCGCTTTGACGGCCGCGGAGGACATTTCTTCAGGCTAGGCGAGTGCCCCTCGGTCGGATCTAGCAGGGGGTTTTAGCGGGGGGTAGGGTCAGGAGCGTGTTGCCCCGTCCGTCGGCCCTGGTTGCCCCATTCACGCTGGCAGTTTTAGTGCTATTTCCGGCGTGCGGCGGTGACGACTCGTCGACGTCGTCGAGTGGCCCGGAGTCAGACATGCCATCGACGTCGTGTCCGCTGCCGTCGCCCGTGGGTGACCGGCCGGTGGTGGTGGCCACGACCGTCGCCCCGATCACGAGCATCGTGGCCAATATCGCAGCCGGCACCGGCACCTTGATCGAGGGCATCGTCCCCGAAGGCACCAACAGCCACACCTACGAACCGCCCCCGAGTGTCGCGGCGATCGTCTCGGATGCCGATGTCGTCTTCATCAATGGACTCGTCCTCGAGGAGCCCACGAAGGAACTCGCGCTCGCCAACAAGAAGGACTCCGGCGTGATCTGCGAACTCGGAACGACGATCCTGCCCGAGAGCGACTACGTATACGACTTCTCGTTCCCGCGTGAAGGTGGCAAGCCCAATCCGCATCTCTGGACCAACCCGCCGATGGCCGCGGCCTATGCAGCATTGGTGCGCGACGTGCTGTCGGCTGCCGATCCCGATTCGGCCACGACCTATGCGGCCAACTTCGAAGAGTTCGCGGCTCGGATCGACTCGCTCGACGCCGCGCTCCGTGAATCATCGGCGACGCTCGATGCCGATGCCCGACAATTGCTCACCTACCACGACGCCTACGCCTACTTCGCCAAGGAGTACGGCTGGACGGTGATCGGGGCGATCCAGCCGTCGTCATTCGACGAACCGACGCCCAAGGAGATCGCCGACCTGATCGATCAGGTCGAACAGACGGGGGTGCGGGCGATCTTCGGCAGCGAGGTCTTCCCATCGACGGTTCTCGAGCAGATCGGCAAGGAGACCGGGGTGCAATACGTCGACGTCCTGCGCGACGACGATCTGATCGGTGAGCCCGGGGATCCCGAGCACTCGTGGTTGGGTCTCATGCGATTCGATTACGTGACCATGATCGAGGCGCTCGGTGGTGACGCATCGGCTTTGCGTGCGCTCGACGTGAGTGATGTCGGCCCCGACGAGGCGGTGTATCCACAATGAGTTCCGCGCGTCTGGCCACCGAACCGCTCGTGGTCTTCGATCACGTCACCTGCTCGTACGGCGCTGCGCCGGCTGTGCAGGCCGTCGATCTCGTGGTCGAACCCGGCGAGTTCATCGGCGTCGTCGGCCCGTCCGGTTCGGGTAAGACCACGTTGTTGCGGGCCCTTCTCGGTTCGTTGAAGCCCGTTCACGGCGACGTACGTCGTCGCCCGGGGCTCCGACTCGCCTACGTTCCACAACTCGAAACCGTCGACTGGAACTTCCCGGTCACCGTGCGCGAAGTCGTAGCCATGAGTCGACCGACCAAGTCGTGGTGGCCGCGTACCACGAGCGACGAAATCCGCGAGATCGACGCGACACTCGAACGTCTCGGTCTCGAAGGTCTCGGCTCCCGGCATATCCGCGAACTCTCGGGCGGTCAGCAGCAACGTGTCTTCCTCGCGCGCGCCCTGCTGCAGAAGCCCGATCTCCTCGTCCTCGACGAACCCACGGCGGGGGTCGACGTCCAGACGCGTCATGAAGTGCTGCACGTCCTCGCCGACCTCAACGAGGCGCCACCCCGGGGTGAGGGCATCGCCATCGTGCTCACGACCCACGACCTCAACGGACTCGCCGCCCACTTGCCGCGCCTCGTGTGCTTCAACCGCAGCGTTGTGGCCGATGGCGCACCGATCGACGTGCTGAAGCCCTATTTCCTGGAGCGGACGTATGGAGCTCCGATGGAGGTCCTGCAACACGGAGGCATGCCGGTCGTGGTCGAGCATGGCGGCGACGACATCCGCGAGCGGCTGAGCCGTCGCGGCGCCTGACCATGTTGATCTCGTTCGACGCGCTCGAACCGTTCCGATACGAGTTCTTCCGCAACGGTCTCGTGATCGCAATGTTGGCGGGTTCGCTCTGCGGACTCATCGGCGTGTTCGTCGTTTTGCGCAACATGAGCTACATCGGACACGGATTGAGCCACGCAGTGTTCGGTGGTGCGGCTCTGGCGGCGGTTCTCGATCTCAACTACTTCATCGGGGCCGGTTTCTGGGGTCTGATGTCGGGTCTCATGATCGGACGTGTGGCGCGCAAGCGCGTGATCGGCGCCGACGCAGCGATCGGAGTGATCACCACTGCGAGTTTCGCGATGGGGCTCGCGCTCCAAGCCCGTTATGGTCAGGCGCAGCGGAGCATCGACGCGGTGCTCTTTGGCAACGTGCTCGGAGTGTTCACGAGCGACATCCTCGCCGTGGCCGGAGTTGGGATCGTGAGCGCGATCACGGTCGTGATGTTGTACCGACGGCTCCTGTTCACGACGTTCGATCCCGAAGTCGCCGGAGTGACCGGTGTGAACGTGCCGATGATGGAGGCCGTGCTGATGGTTCTGCTGTCGGCCACCATCCTCGTGACGGTGCGGGTGATCGGCGTCCTTCTGATCTCGGCTCTGTTGGTGCTACCCGCGGTGACGGCCCGGCTCATGACCAATTCGTTCGGGCGCATGCTCTGGTTGTCACCGGTACTGGGTGCCGGCTTCGGAGTCTTCGGGATGTACGCGAGTTGGTACGCCGATGTTCCGAGTGGTGCCGTGATCATCCTCGTCGGTACGGCGGCTTTCATCTTGGTGTACACGCTGGCCGGTGTGCGTCGACGGGCGCGCGTGGCCGGTCTCGACCATCACTCCGGCCCCGCTCTCTCGATCAACTAACCCACTCCACCACCAGTGTTCTGGTGATAAATATTCACCGGATAGGTCAATTTCCCGCGCCAGAAAACCACTGTGGTCCGTCGGGAGTGTCGCGAACCTCGATGCCGATCGACGTCAGGCGATCGCGAATCAGGTCCGAGAGGTCGTAACGCTTGTCGGATCGCACGGCGGTACGGAGTTCGATCAGGACCGACATCACCGGCGTGATGGCCTCGCGGGGATCGGCGAGGCCCTTCACGGCGGCTTCACCGAGGCGCACGATCATCGATCGCAACGCGGCATGGGCGCGGTCCATCGCGTCGCTCTGGAGGGTGTCGGCCGACCATGATGTGATGGCTGTCTCGAGATCAAGGGTGGCTCGTACCGCCGCCGCCGAATCGCCGGAGGCAATGGCGGCGTCGAATTCCGACTCGGTACGGATGACTTCGTCGGCGAGAGATGTTCCGGCCGCGTTCGAAGACGGATTGTCGGCGACACGCGCGGTCGGTGACGACACGACCGATGTCGTCGACCCCGAGGGGTCGCGGAGCGCGTCGATCGGGAGAACGGTTCCCGTCATGTGCACGATCGAGACACCGCGTTTGCGCACCGTCACGGTTCCGTTTCCGATCACGGTCGCGGTTCCGGCATCGATGTCGATCACGAGCCCGGTGTGCTCGTCGATGCCGAGCACGTGCGCCGTGTCGGGCAATTCGGCTTCGAGGGCTGCGAGTCGACGCTCACCGAGGTAGCAGAAGCGAGTGTCGTGGTGACCGCCCTCGGAGTTGTCGTAGTGCGGGATGACCGCGACTTCGAGTCCGATCTCGGCCATCACGTCGAGTCCATCGAGCCAGTAAGGGTCCTGGCCGACCTTGTAGACCTCGTAGACCGGAACGGTGTAGCGGCCGAGGGTGAGTGCGGCCGCCGAGGCGAAGGTGACGGCACCACCGTTGCGAATCTTCGAACGCACGACATCGGGCACGGGAGTCGATTCCCATTGGCGGAGTGCATACGTCGGACTTCCTGGTCCGGCGAACAGATAGTCGGCCTGGCGGATCGTGCTGAGGCCGCGCTCGACCTCGACCGTGTCGGCGTCCTTCAGACGTGTGAGGCCGGCGACGTTGATCGGATGGCCGACGCTCTGTCGGAAATATTCGACGGCCCGCGCCGCGAGCTCGGGTGCGTTCTCCTGGAAGCCGTACGGCGTGTCGAGAACGACCGCCTTCGCGCCGGCTGGAAGTCGCGCGATCAGTTCACGGTGATGCTTCATCATCGTGGGCGCGGTCTCACCCGAACCCATGATCGTGAGGAGGCGGGGCAGAGTCGTCATGCGAGGAAACCGTTCTTCATGTTCGATACCAACACTTCGGCGAATCGCTCGGGGTGCTGGGCGTGGAGGTCGTGGTGCGCGGGGCGGAACCAGTGGGCGCGACCACGGGGGAGCGTCTGCAAAGCGTGATCGACGGCTTTTTCCTTGTTGCGCGTCCAGGCGACGTCCCCCGAATCGGCGGGCACGAAGAGGATCGGACGCTCGATGCGAGCGAACATCTCGCTCGGACGATGCGACCAGAGTTCGCGCAGGATCTTCATGTGCCGGTCGAGGGTGAGCCAGGGTCGGATGGTTCCGTCCCCGACGACTTCGAAATTGGAAAGCGCGCCGATGATCCCGGACTCGGGCCAATCTTGGTTCATCGAACGCATGGCGGCCTCCATGCGACCGAGACGGGTCCCGATGAGATTCGGCGGACGCAATGCAGAAGCGCAGTCGTCCCAGGACGTGAAGGTGCGACCGAGTTCGATCATGCCTCCATCGACCGCGACCGCACCGACGACGCGCCGAGGATGCTCGTGGGCCGCGTGCACGACGACGTTGCCACCCCACGACTGCCCCGCGAACACGGCACGATCGATCTCCCGGCGGTCGAGCAAGCCCACGAGATCGGTCACGACGGAATCGAAGTCGTACCCCTCGTCGGGTTTGTCGGAGCGACCGTGACCACGCAGGTCGACGGCGATCGAGCGCACGTTCCGACGCGTGAGGCAGATCCCGACTCCGTCCCACATGCGCGCGTTCGACGCCAGTCCGTGAATGAGGAGGACGGTCGGCAAAGACTCATCGAGTCGCTCGGGCCGCCGGTCGATGATCCGCAGACGAATGCCGCGTCCGACGTCGACCCGCTCGGCCTGGGCATCGACGAGCGGATAGTGCTCGTCGAGAAGAGCGTCGTCGCCGGTCATTACCTGTGAGTCTGCCCCGACTCGGGCCGCGTGGCACGATGGGGCCATGGCGAATCCGGTCACCGACCCGAAGGCCGACCAACTCGTCGACAAGATCCGGGTCCTCCACGAGATCCTTCGCGATCTGGATCGCGTGGTCGTGGCGTTCAGCGGAGGAGCCGATTCGGCTTTCGTGGCCGCGACGGCACGCGACGTGTTGGGACCCGAGCGCGCCCACGCGGTCACCGCGGTCTCGCCGAGTCTCGCCGGTTCGGAGGAATCCGATTGCCGGGCCCTCGCGACGGAGTGGGGACTTCGTTGGACGCCGGTCGACACCGATGAGATGGCGCGCGCCGCGTATCGGGCCAACGACGTCGATCGTTGCTACCACTGCAAGGCCGAACTCATGGACGTCGTCGCGCCCATCGCCGCCTCCGAGCGCGCCACGGTCATCCTCGGTGTGAATCTCGACGACCTCGCCGATCACCGCCCGGGTCAGCGCGCCGCTCTCGAACGCGGTGCGGTGTTCCCGCTCGTTCAAGCCGGACTCACCAAGGCCGACGTGCGCGAGGCCTCGCGACGCATGGGTCTGCGCACGTGGGACAAGCCGGCCGCTGCGTGTCTGGCCAGTCGGGTTCCGTACGGAACTCCGGTGAGCGTCGAGATCCTGAGTCGGGTGGATCGAGCCGAGGCCGCCCTCCATGCGCTCGGCTTCCGCCAGGTGAGGGTCCGGCACTACGGAGAGACCGCACGCATCGAGGTCGACGAAGCCGAGTTGGCCCGGGCCGTCTCGGCCCGACGCTCGGTGGTGGATGCGGTCAAGACCGCCGGTTACCGCTACGTGACCCTCGATCTCGAAGGCTTCCGAAGCGGCAATCTGAACGAGGGCGTGCTGGGCGAGGCGACGGTTCGCTCGGCCGAGTCCGACCCCCGTAGGGTTCCCGATCAGCGATAGCCGTCGAAAGGACGTCCCATGAAGTTGTCGATGATGTTGAACTACGCCGGTGGTTTCCATGCCGCGGTCGATCGGGTGGTCGAACTCGAAAAGGCGGGACTCGACGTGGTCTGGATCGCCGAGGCGTACAGCGCCGACGCGATCAGTCAGGTCGGCTATCTCGCCGCCAAGACCGAGCGGGTCGAGATCGGGACCGGCATCGTGAATGTCTACAGCCGCACGGCGGCACTCATGGCGATGACGGCGGCCGGTTGCGATTACGTGAGCAATGGTCGTTTCATCCTCGGACTCGGCGCGAGTGGACCGCAAGTGATCGAAGGCTTCCACGGTGTGCCGTACGAGAAGCCGATGCAGCGCATCAAGGAGTACATCGAGGCGTGTCGCATGATCTGGAAGCGTGAGCAGCCGTTCCAGATGAACGGTCAGACCGTGAAGGTTCCGTTGCCGGCCGGCGAGGGAACCGGACTCGGTAAGCCGCTCAAGATCATCAAGCCGGGGCAGGAGATCCGTACCGACATCCCGATCTGGTGGGCGAGCCTCATGGGTCTCAGCGTTCAGGCCACGGCGGAAGTCGCCAACGGCTGGCTACCGATCTTCTTCGACCCCGAGAAGTTCCACAACGTGTGGGGCGATGATCTGAAGAAGGGCCTCGCCAAGCGCGACCCGAGCCTCGGCAAACTCCAGATCTCGGCCGGCGGCATGCTCGCCATCGACGAGAAGCTCACCGGCGACGCGCAGAAGAAGATCCTCGATTTCGCCCGTCCGAACGCCGCTCTCTACATCGGCGGCATGGGTGCGCGCGACAAGAACTTCTACAACACGATCTGCAAGAAGTACGGCTACGAGAAAGAAGCAATCGAGATCCAGGATCTCTATCTCGACGGCAAGAAGGAAGAGGCCGCGGCTGCCGTGCCGGGCGAGATGCTCGCCAACAGCAACCTCGTCGGACCGAAGAGCTACATCAAGGAACGTCTCGCCGCCTTCAAGGAGGCCGGAGTCACGATCCTGTCGGTGAACCCCATCGGACCCGATGCGGTCAAGCAGATCGAGACCCTGAAAGAACTGGTCGGCTGATGTCGGTGAACATCGGCGGGTCGGTGGCATCCGGTTGGGAGCCGGTTCGCGAGGCCTTCGCCGCGAATCTCGCCAGTGGCGAGGAGGTCGGTTGTGGAGTCGCGGTGTATCACTGCGGCCGACCCGTGGTCGATCTCTGGGGCGGCCACTTCGATCAGGCGCGGACGCGACCCTACGAAGAAGACACGCTGCAACTCGTGTTCTCGACAACCAAGGGAATCACCGCGATCGCGGTCGCTATGTGCGTCGAGCGCGGACTCCTCTCGTACGACGAGAAAGTCTCCACCTATTGGCCGGAGTTCGCCGCGCAGGGCAAGGGTGACGCGACCGTCGCCCAGCTCTTGTCGCACCAGTGCGGTCTGTACACGATCGACGGTGACATCTCGTTGGCCGAGGCACTCGATTGGTCGACGATCACGGCGCGGCTCGCCGCTGCGACACCGCGCTGGGAGATCGGAACCAAACACGGCTATCACGCACTCACGTACGGCTGGTTGGCCGGTGAACTCGTGCGTCGGGTCGACCCCGCGCACCGGAGTCTCGGTCGTTTCGTGGCCGACGAGATCGTCGGTCCTCTGTCGGCCGAGATGTGGATCGGACTTCCCGAGACACACGAGCCGCGCGTGTCGCCGATGATCGGTGGCCTGAACCAGACCCCCGACGACATCGATCCCGCCGTCAAGGCGATGCTCGAGCAGTTCATGGGCCCCAACTCGCCCGGTGGTCAGGCGTTGTCGTTGAACGGAGCCTTCGGTGGCGACGGGACCTTCAATCGTCGCGACGTCCACGCGGCCGAGATCCCGGCGGCCAACGGCATCGCCAACGCGCGGAGTCTCGCCCGTATCTACGCGGCGACCATCGGTGACGTGGACGGAATTCGTCTGCTTGCACCGAGCACGGTCGACAAGGTTCGTCGCACCGTCACCCCCGATGGTGAGCCCGATGCGTGTCTCATCATGCCCACCACGTTCGGCATGGGCTTCATGACGCACGGCCAGTTCAGTCCGTACTCGGGCCCCGGATCGTTCGGCCATCCCGGAGCCGGTGGCTCGGTGGCCTTCGCCCAACCCGAGCGCGAGATCGGCTTCGCCTACGTGATGAATCAGATGGCCACGAACCTCGCCAACGACCGGCGAGCTCAGGTGCTCACGGATGCGGCAGTTGCATGTGCAGATGCCGCGTCGCGTTGACGTAGATCAACGAAGCCACGGCTGCCGCAACGGCGAATGACGTGATGGCGGCGCGCACGCCGATCGCGTCCGACAACACGCCGGCCGAGGCGCTGGTGACCGACATCATGAGCGTCACCAGCGCGAAGTCGCCGGCGATGATCCGGCCGCGCATCTCGTCCGGCGAACGCATCTGCAATCCGAAGGTGCTGAGAGTCCACTGCGCTCCACCACCCAGATGCGCCAAGGTGATGAAGACCGCGGCGAGCGCGAAGACTGGCATCCACGCGCCGACCACGTAACAACAACTGAAGACCAGGCTCGAATAACCGCAGACCCTGATCACCCGACCGAGGTCGTTGCCGGTGTACTTCGAAGCGAGTAACGGCCCGATACCGGCACCGAGGCCGCGGGCGCCGATCAACACGCCACGTGAGGCGTCGCCGCCTTTGAAGACGTCGGACGCCAGAACCGCGAGTTGTGACACCACGCCGCTGCCGACCGCGAACGTGGTCTTCGAGAGGATGAGAGCCAGCAGCACCGGATCCTTGCGGGCGTGGGCGAGGGCTTCGCGCATGTCGGCGACCGGTCGGAGTCGATGGCGACGCAACGCTGGATCTCGAGGAGCCTGCATCGGAGTGCGAATCGAGGCGAAGAGGAGTCCGGCGATCACGAACGACACCGCGTTGGCGATGAAGCACGCCTCGCGACCGAAGACCGACGCGAACACTCCACCGATCGCCGCTCCGATCGCGAGCATCACACCCCACGTGGATCCGAGGATCGAGTTGGCGAGTCGCAACTCCTCTTGATCGCGCGCGATGTTGGGGATCGCCGCCGATGTCGCCGGTCCGACGAGGGCGGCGAGAGCCGACACCGTGCTCTGGAAGACGAAGGCGAGCCACACGGTGCCGTCGCCGACGAGCAGCATGCCGAGGGCGGCCAGGGCCTGAACCATCGAGACCGCGATCAGGATCCGTCGTCGATCGAAGCGGTCGACCATGGGACCGGCCACCGGTGATGCGATGAACGACGGCAGCGAGAACGCCACCATCACGAGCGACACGAGGAAGTTGGAGCCCGTCAGGTCGTCGACGAGTCCGACCACGGCCACGAAACTGAACCAGTCGCCGAGATACGAGATGACCTGGGCGCCGAACATCCGTCGGAAGTCCGCGTTGGAGCGAAGGAGGCGCCACATGTTCGGCGGTGTCGGTCAGGAACGGACGCGCTGCATGGCCGCGATCACGCGCTCGGCCTCGGCCACCACTTGGCGGACGATGTCGCCGGCCGGGGTGAGTTCGGTGATCGCACCCACACCCTGTCCGCACGGCATGAACTCGCGCTTCGGGTCGACATCCACGTCGGGGGACGCGCCCATGTGATTGGCGCCGGCCTTGGCCGACTCGAAGGCCTGTTCGGGGAACTTTTTCAGTTCCTCGGGATGTTCCTCGAAGTAATTGGTCCAGTCGGTGCGCACCACCCGACACGTCTTGCCGGTGTACGCGCGCGAGATCACGGTGCCGTCCTCGGGAAGCGCGACGAGGGTTTCTTTGTAGGCGCGGGGCGCGTGGGCCTCGGGAGTGGCGATGAAGCGCGTGCCCATCCACACACCGTCGGCACCGAGGGCGATGGAGGCCGCCAGACCCCGACCGTCGAAGAGTCCGCCGGCGGCCACGACGGGCACCTTCTCACCGACGGCATCGACGACCTGCGGGACGAGAGCCATGGTCGCAACCGTTCCGGTGTGTCCACCACCTTCGGTTCCCTGTGCGACCACGAAGTCACAACCGCTCGCCACCGCCGCCACGGCGTGACGAACCTTGCCGCACATCGAACCCACGAGGATGTTGTTCTGGTGTAGAACGTCGACGATCTCACGGGGAACCCCGAGGCCGGCCACGAAGATGCGAGCTCCACCGCGGATGATGCTCTCGACGTCGCGTTCCAGCTGACCGGGAACGGCGGTCAGAAGATCGACGCCGAACGGTTTGCTGGTGAGCGTCTTGACCATCCCGATTTCCTCATCGAGTTGACCGGGTCGCATGGGAGCCGCTCCGAAGGTGCCGATGCCGCCGGCTTCGCTCACGGCGGCGACGAGTTGCGAATACGACACGCCGCCCATGCCGGCGAGCATGACCGGGTGCTCGATGTCGAGGAGTTCCGTCAGACGAGTCTTCATCTCCGACACCGTACCCGCCCGCGGTGCCGTCGACCCTTGGGAGTCAGCGTCGGTACGCGCCCTCTTGGCGGAGAAGTCGGCGGTGCCAACGTCGGGGAGTGAGGAGCACGGCACGGGGTTCGTCCTCGAACATCCAGCGGGCGAACTTCTCGCGTCCCCAGCGACCCGCGTGATCGAGGACCGAGATGGCACCTCGTGCGCCACGACGGTGGGCGAGGATCCGGGAGAGCCGTTGCGACATCCGATGATCGGCGAGCAGGTGATGATCGACGGCTCGCCGGTAGTTGCGTCGCACATCGACGGGTTCGCCGCCGATGACGACGGCCCGCGCCGCCTCGACTCCGGTGAGAAGTGCCTGGCCGATGCCCTCGCCGGTGAGCGTGTCGGTCGCCATTGCGGCATCACCCACGAACAACACGCGTCCCGAACCGGTCACGGCTTGGTCGATACGCGCCGGAATCGGCCAGGCGGTGGGACGTCCTTCCATCACGGCCGAGGGTCCGAGTGCTTCGCGGATGTGCGGACGCGCGAGCAGATCGCTCCAGAGCTGCTTCATGTCCCGGCCCTTGCGCGCACCGTCGCGCAGCACACCGAAACCGAAGTTGGCCCGTCCCCCCGGTAGCGGAAAACTCCACGCGTAACCGGGAAGAAGGTCGTCGTCGAACCACACGATCAGTCGCTCGGCCGCCACCCCGGTCACGTTGGACGCGTACTGACGAAACGCGTGCCACTCGCCGAGGTAGTCGGTCGGAGTCAGCCCGAGTGAACGGCGAACCGGACTCCACATGCCGTCGGCGGCGATCAGCCACGGAGAACGGATCCGGTGGTTGCCCTCCTCGGACGTCGTGTCGACGATCAGCGCGTCGTCGAGCACCGTGAGTCCGGAGAAGGCATGACCCTCGCGTACGTCGGCTCCGTTCTCGCGCGCGAGATCGACGAGAGCCTGATCGAGTTCCTGCCGCGGGGTGACGGCTGCGAAACGGCCGGTCGCAGGCAGGGGTAAGCGGACTTCGCGTCCACTCGGCGATCGCAGCCATGCCTCGGAGACGTCCTGCCACGAAGGAACTCGATCCGGATCGAAACCGAGGTCTTCGAGTTGGCGGAGGGCGAGGGTGGTGAGGCCGTCCCCGCAGCACTTGTCGCGGGGGAATCGGGCCTTGTCGATGACGATCACCGAGAGCCCGGCCCGCCGGGCGGTGATGGCGGCGGCGGTGCCGGCCGGACCGGCTCCGATCACCACGAGGTCGGCGGAATCTTCGGCGGGCACGGCCAAAGGTTAGGAGTGCTGGTCGGCTGGTGCCCGACCAGATGGCCGTTCCTATGATCGTCTGCGCAGAAGTCACAGGCCCACGGGCCGCGTCACGGAGGAGCCCCATGGCCAGGTTGTGCGAAGGAAGAATCGTGATCGTGACCGGGGCCGGTCGTGGTATCGGACGTGAACACGCGCTGAGCCTCGCGGCGCAAGGTGCCAAGGTCGTGGTGAACGACCTCGGTGGCAACGTCGACGGCAGCGGTGGCGATCTCTCACCGGCCCAGCAAGTGGTGGCCGAGATCGAGGCCATGGGTGGCCAGGCCGTGGCCAACGGCGACAGCGTCAGTGACTGGAACGGTGCGCAACGACTCATCCAGACGGCGGTCGACGCGTTCGGCGATCTCCATGCCGTGGTCAACAACGCTGGCATTCTTCGCGATCGCATGCTCTTCTCGATGGCCGAGGAAGAGTGGGATGCCGTCATCAACGTGCACCTGAAGGGCACCTTCGCGCCGAGCCGCTTCGCGTGTTCGTATTGGCGTGAGCGCTCCAAGAACGGTCAGCCCGTCGACGGCCGCATCATCAACACCACGTCGGTTTCCGGCATCTACGGCAACGCC
Organism: uncultured Bifidobacterium sp.; assembly: GCA_964563545.1. Classification (GTDB taxonomy): domain Bacteria; phylum Actinomycetota; class Acidimicrobiia; order Acidimicrobiales; family Ilumatobacteraceae; genus Casp-actino8. The sequence goes on from CAZLXB010000013.1 coordinate 44,726, forward strand.
GGCCAGACCAACTACGGGGCGGCCAAAGCCGGCATCGCCGCCTTCACCAATATCGCGGCCATCGAGATGGCCCGTTACGGCGTGACCGTCAATGCGGTCGCACCCGTGGCTCTCACGCGCATGACCGAAGGGCTCGGACCGGCTCCCGAGACCGATGAAGATCGTGAACGTCGCTCGCCACGTTGGATTGCACCGATCGTGACCTGGCTCGCGTCGGAGGAGTCGAAGGCGGTCACCGGGCGCGTGTTCGAGGCGAGTGGCGACGTTCTGGCCGTGGCCGAGGGTTGGGTTCGTGGACCGCGTGTGGCCCCGGTCGATGATCCGACCAAACTCGGACCGATCGTGGCCGACCTCGTGGCCAAAGCCCGCAAGAACTCGGGAATGAACGGTGAGCCCGGAGGCTGGCCGCAACCCAAGTGACCATCGGGTCGTCGTCGACGACCACCGAACGACCGCTCATTCGACAACGAACAACCATCACGCACGAAGACCAACGAACAAAAACGAATAAAGGAGACAACATGCCCCTCAACCCAGCAGCAGTCGGAGCCGTCGGCGACGTGCGCACGATGTCGTGGAACTCGAAAGACGCCTTGTTGTACGCAGTGGGTATCGGAGCCGGATCCGACGACCTCGCCTTCTCCACCGAGAACACCAAGGGTGTCGATCAGGTCGTCTTCCCGACCTTTGCCGTCGTGGCCGGATCGGGCACCGCATCGGCGGGCAAGAGCGCCATGGGCGAGATCGGCAGTTTCAACTGGGCGATGCTCGTCCACGGCTCGCAGGCCATCACGTTGCATCGTCCCATCCCGGTGGAAGCGCAGGCCACCACACAGGACAAGGTCGTCGCGATGTACGACAAGGGCAAAGCGGCCGTGGTCGTGACCGAGGCCGAGGTGAAGTTGGCGAGTGGCGAGCCGCTCTGGACCACCCGCTCGTCGGTGTTCATCCGCGGCGAAGGCGGTTGGGGTGGCGATCGCGGTCCGTCGGGTCCGCAGAACGAGCCGCCGGCGAAGTCGCCCGATCACGAGGTGACTTTGCAGACCCTGCCCGACCAGGCGTTCGTGTATCGCCTGTCGGGTGACCGCAACCCTCTGCACACCGACCCGTCGTTCGCCGCGCTCGGCGGATTCGACCGCCCGATCCTCCACGGTCTGTGCACCTATGGTTTCACCGGTCGAGCCTTGTTGAAGTCGCTCTGCGACAACGACGTCAACCGTTTCAAGCACATCGAGGGACGCTTCTCATCCCCGGTTCTGCCGGGTGACGCGCTGACGGTGCGGATCTGGAAGACCGCGGCGGGTGAAGCGGTGTTCACCACTTCGGTGGGCGATCGCGTCGTGATCGACCAGGGACTGGTCCGCTACTCCTGATCGGGTGTCGGACGAAAGTCCGCCGGTCAGAACAACCGGAGTTCTTCGGGTCGACGACCTCGTAGGTCGTCGTAGTCGACTTCGACACACGAGATTCCGCGCGCCTCGGCGATGGTCTTGGCCTGGGGTTTGATGGTCTGGGCGACGAACGTGCCGCGGAGGTTCTTGAGCGTCGTGTCGGGGCGGAGAACCTCGAGGTAGCGCGCCAGCTGCTCGACTCCATCGATCTCGCCGCGACGTTTGATCTCCACGGCGACGAAATCTCCGTTGGCGTCTCGGCACATCAGATCGACCGGTCCGATGGATGTCGGCCATTCGCGCCGCACGAGGGTGAGGCCGTGTTCGATCGCGTCGGGGATCGCGGCGAGGAGTTCCTGCAAGTGCGCCTCGACGCCGTCCTTGACGAGTCCGGGATCCTCGCCGAGTTCGTGGGCGGAATCCGACAGAACCTCATGAAAGGTGATCGTGAGCGTCTCGCCCTTCGGATTGGTGACGGTCCACACGCCTTCGGTCTCCAAGATCGTGTTCGGAGCGTTCATCCAGTTGAGTGGCTTGTAAGCACCGCCATCACTGTGAATCGCCACGCATCCGTCGGCCTTCACCATCACGAGTCGGGTGGCCTCGGGTAATTGGGCATCGAGGCGGCCCGTGTATTCGACACTGCAGCGGGCGACGACGAGGCGCATGACGTCGGCGAAATTAGCCCAAACGGGACCCGGGAGACCTCAACGGCCGACGTGTTCGCGCATGCGACGCTGGATCAGGTCGCGTCGCGCTTGCAATTCCTTGTAGGTGAGACCGTTGACGTCGGCGTCGAGTCCGAGCGATGCCTTCACGCCGGTCAGATCGAACTCGACCGTCGAAGCGTCGACGCCGAGCTCACGGCCGAGGCGTTCGCCGTGACGCGTGGCGAAGAGAATCGAGATGTTGGCGACCTCGGCGAGTATGTCGAGTTCGGGGGCGAGCCGGGCGATGGCCCCGTCGAGGAACACCATGTTCTTCACGTACAACATGAGTTCCTTGGGTAAACGGGCTCCGTATCCGAGCAGAGCTTTCACGACTCGCTGTACCTCGGCGACCATCTGCTCGCCGGTGAGAGACGTGGGATCGATGGGGGCCTGATCGAGACGTAGATCCCTGATCACTGCATCGAGGTCGGTGTCGCGGGGCAAAGCACCGAGGTCGCGCAGCGCCGCCATCTGACCCTTGATGTCGTTGGTGGTGGCCGAGAGCATGAGCCGAAGGAACGCGAGGCGTCTCTCGTGCGACAAGCGCGCAACGATGCCGAAGTCGAGGAGCGCGGTACGTCCATCGGCGAGAACGAAGAGGTTGCCGCCGTGCAGATCGCCGTGGAACACGCCGTGCACCATGGCGCCTTCCATGAAAGCGATCATGCCCGTGCGGATCACGTTCTCCGTGTCGATCCCGGCGTCCTTCATGCCGGCCACGTCGTCGAAGTTGAAGCCCGAGATCCGCTCCATCACGAGGACGCGGCGGGTCACGAGGGTCGGGTGGGGTCGCGGGACGACGTACCCGTCTTGACCGAGATCGCGCAGCATCGTGGCGACATCGATCATGTTGGCGGCTTCGAGACGGAAGTCGAGCTCTTCGACGATCGTCTCGGCGAAGAGCTCCACGAGGGCCGGCGGATTGGCGAGGGCGGCGATCGGAATCCGGCCCACGAGGTGAGGCGCGATGAAACTCATGACGCGCAGGTCCTTGCGGACGAGCTCGGCGACGCGGGGCCGCTGCACCTTGACGACGACGTTCTCGCCGGTTCGGAGTCGGGCCGCGTGCACTTGGGCGATCGAGGCCGCCGCCAACGCCTTTTCGTCGAACCATTCGAAGACGTCCTCGAGTCGCGCGCCGAGGTCTTGTTCGACGGTCAGGCGAACGGTGGCGAAAGGCTCGGCCGGGACCTGGTCGCGACACATCTTGAACTGATCGACGAGTTCGCTCGGGAACAGACCTTCACCCGACGAGATGATCTGACCAAGCTTGATGTAGGTCGGCCCGAGGATCTCCACGGCCTTGCGAAGGCGGAGCGAGAGATCGGCGCGACTCTCGGTCGGGTCGGCATAGCGGTTGCGCCGTTGGCGAACAAACCAAGGGGCGAGCGCACCGCCGATGTGACGGGCCACGGTCACGACGCGCGGACCCGGGGGTATGCGGGTCGGTTTGGTGAGCCGGGGAACATCGGCGCGGGCCTCGGCCCGCAGAACCGGTGCGAGCGATGCCCAGCGGATCTCGTCGCGATCGAGTGTCCACGGCCCATCGGCCGTGAAAGCACCCCATGTCCGATCGGTCGCGGCCTCGCTCACCTCCGAAGTCTGCCCAGCAGTGTCGAGGTTTTCCTGTCGGAGCCCATTCCGACGGGGTGACTATTGTCCTCCGGGGAGCGGTCCGGTGACGGACCTCGAGATTGCGGGGGAGCGATGGCGAACGGCCACATGGGTGATCGTTGGATCACCGACTGGGAACCGAGTCAGAAGTATCCGGTGTACACGCGTGCCAATGCCGGCGAGGTCTTACCCGATCCGTGCAGTCCTTTGTGTTGGACCGTCGTCTGGGAGCCCGGAGTGAACATGGGTTGGCGGGATTCGCAGATCGGAGCCGGAACGGTCGACGATCACGAGATCGACGCCAAGCGACCGGAAGTCGTCGGCATGTACGGCGGCTATCTGTACATCAACGCGTCGATGGCTCGTCTCTTCGGCGTGCGGGGCCCGGGGCTGGCTCCCGAGATGATCGACGCCACGTATTTCGGAACCCATCCCGACGTTCCGCCCTATGTCGCCGAACCCTGGCACGACAGTCCGGCCAACACCGCCAAGTTGGGCGAGTGGATGGGTCGGGTCATGATGGCCGACGACCTTCCGCAACTTCGTGAGGACCAGCGCGATGCCAATGCGGCCCGCGACTCCCGACCGGACCTCACGAATCTCGACGAAGCCGCGCTCGTGAAGCGCATGACGTCGTTTCGCGCCCACTTGCGGCGGATGTTCGAGCACCATCTCGACATGACCGCGGGCACCTCGATCGGGCCCGGCGCGCTCGGTGCGATCGCCGAAGCACTTGGTGATCCCGGACTCGTCCTGACACTCATCACGAGCATCGGCGACGTCGACTCGGCTGCGCCCAGCAATGCGATGTGGAAGCTGTCGCGGCTCGCCAAGGACACCAAGGAGTACCGCGAGGGTTTCGAAGCGTTCATCCGCGAATTCGGCAGTCGTGGTCCGAACGAGTGGGACATCCGCTCGGATACCTGGGAGACCAAGCCCTCGCTCGTCACCTCACTCATCGACGCGATGCGAGCGGCCCCCGACTCGGAGAGCCCGATGATCCGCAACCGGAAGAACACCGAGCTACGCGAGGCGGCCCAAACCAAGGTTCGAGCGGCGCTGGCTTCCCAACCCGAGGTTCTCGCGCAGTTCGAAGTCGCACTGCGTTCGGCGCATCTGTATCTGGCCGGACGCGAACGGGCCAAGACCAACATCATCAAAGTCGTACACGAAGTGCGTATGGCAGCCTTCGCCCTCGCCGCCCGTACCGGCTACACGTCGTCACAGATCTGCATGTTGTTGGCCGACGAACTCGACGCCTTCGTCGCCCAGCCCGACGAGTTCCGGGCCCGTCTGGCCCAGCGCGAGCGTCAGTACAACGAACTCTTCGAACTCGATCCGCCGTTCATTCTCGATGGAGTGGTGCCGCCGTTGTCGAAGTGGCCGAAAAAGGGTGACTCGAAGGCGGTTCGGGTTTCGGCCGGTGAAGTTCTCACTGGTATGCCCGGAGCGCCCGGTACGTACACCGGTCGGGCCCGTGTCATCCTCGACCCGGCCGATCCGCTTGCACTCGAGCCCGGCGAGGTTCTCGTCGCGCCCCTCACCGATCCGGCTTGGACGCCGTTGTTCGTTCCGGCTGGCGCGGTGGTGGTCAACGTGGGAGCGCTCGTGAGTCACGCGATCATCGTGAGTCGCGAACTCGGGATTCCCTGCGTCGTCAGTGTGAAGGATGCGACGAATCGGATTCCCGATGGCGCCACGATCACCGTCGACGGATCGACCGGATCCGTGACGGTGGTGAGTCTCCCCTGAACGAGCGCGACCGCCCAGTAGGCCCTTATTTCGCAGTGACCCTCGTGATGGGGGTGACCCTGTCGTTGCTCGGCCCGTCGGTTTCGTATCTCGAGGAACGACTCGATCGGTCGACGAGCGCGATCGGCATCCTGTTCGCCGTGATCGCGGCGGCGAACTTTTTCGGTGCCATCGCCGGAGGGCGCGCCATCTCGTCGATCGGCGGACACCCCACCATTCACATCGGACTCGTCGGCTTCGTGACCGGTACGGCGTTGTTGGTGCTGGGGCGGGATTTCGTGACCGTTTCGATGGGTGCGGCGGCGATCGGTGCCTCGACCGGCGCCGTCGACGCGGCGGCCAACACCATGGTTGTGTGGGCCCGACCCGGTCGATCGGGCCCGTCGCTCAATGCCCTTCATTTCATGTTCGGAGCCGGATCGCTCCTCGCGCCTTTGGCCACCGATCGGGCCATCGCCTTCTCGGAGAGTCTGTGGCCGGTGATCCTCGTGGTGTCGGTCCTCGCAGTGGCGGCGATGCTGCTCGTCGGACGACGATCATCGCCGACCGCCGTTTCACACGGCGTGGACGGACGTCCGGCGGCATCGGATCGTCTCGTGCTCGTGGTCGCATTCTTCTTCTTGCTGTATGTCGGAGCCGAAGTGGGGTTCAGCGGATGGATTCACACTTACGCCGAGGAAGTCGGATTCGACGGATCACTTCCGGCCCTGGCGACGGCGGTCTTCTGGGCGGCGTTCGCACTCGGTCGCCTGATCGCGATTCCTGTCTCGTCCCGAGTGTCACCATTTCGGATCGTGGTCGTGTCGGCCGCGATGTCACTCGTCGGACTCGCGCTCATGATCATCGGTCGCGACGCGGCGTGGACGGTCTGGATCGGTAGTGCTCTCTACGGTCTGGCCGCGGCTCCGCAGTATCCGACGATGATCGCGCTGGTCGACCGACACCTCTCGTTGTCGGCGCGCGCGACCTCGTGGATCGTCGGCGCGGCGGCCATCGGCGGCTTACTCGTGCCGTTGTCGATCGGCCCGCTGATCGATTCGGTCGGCGCGACCTCGATGCCCGTCGTGGTGGGCTCGGTGAGTGCGATCGCCTTTGGCTGGGTCCTGGTGATCGAGAAGTCCGTCGAACGCGAACGCGCGTCGCTCGGAAAGTTGCAACCCGCTGGGACGTGAGGGTGTCGATCAGTGGCCGGCGTGGCCGTGATCGCAGAGACGCTCTTGACCGTCGAGGATCTGCCCGGCTCCCACTCCTTCGAGGGCCGCGAAGGGTCCGCAAGGGTGGGGAACGATCCAGACATGGATCATGGGGTTCTCACGAAGACGGATACCGAAGCCGCACGTGCCATTCGGGCTCGTGACCCCGACCACGCGAGTCGAGCCGAACTCGAACGGATCGCGACTGAAACAGAGATTGTTGTGAATGTGCCACTGGGTGAGTGGGCCGCCGACGTCGGGAACGTTCTCGAGCGTGTACTCGTCGCCCATCATGAACATCGCTGAGACGAGTTTCTTGGTGCCCGTCGCCGGATCGACCTGGAACACGAGACTCTCGGGGAAGTCGGGGTTCAACTCGTGCTCATCGTTGATGTATTTCCAGTTGATGAAGTGCTCGTAGCCGGTGGATCCGTCGCCGATGGTGGTGAAGCCGGCGGCCTCGGCGGCGGCAGTCGTCGAGAACTTGGGCAGGATCGTTCGGGTGGCGAACACCAGGTCTTCGGCGCGGGCTTCCTGCTCGGGTGAAACACCGACCATTCCACTGAGATCGATTCGTGCAGCACCAGAGTCGCGGGATGCGGCAACGAGCTCAGTCGACGGCTGCGCGGGAGGAGTCGTCGAGTCGAGGCTGGGCGTCGCCGAGGAGTCGCCAGCCGAGGCACTTGCGTCGCCGCTCGCGTGGTCATGACTGCACATATCGACGCGTTCGGCGTCGGAGACCGAGGCTCGTCCGGCTCCCACGCCTTCGAGCGCCGCGAAGGGACCGCACGGGTGTGGGGCGATCCAGACGTGGACCATGGCATTCTTGCCGCCACCCTTCGTCGTGCCGGACGGACATTCGCCTGCCGCGTTGGTGAGGGCGAGGATCACCGGCCGACCCTCCTGGTTGAGTCCCCAGCAGAGATTGTCGTGCGCGTGCCATTGCATGAGCGGTCCGGCGAAGTCGACGAGTGAGGGATCGTCGATCGGCACTCCGGTCTTGGCGATGAACATCGCCGACACCAGTGTGCGTCGGTCACCGTCCACGCGGTACACGAGTGATTCGGGTGCTGTGGGATCGAGGAACTTGCCATCTTCGATCAGTGAGCGATTGATGTAGTGCTCGAATCCGGTGGACTTGTCGCCGATCGAGAACCAGCCCTCGGCCACGGCGGTGTCGACATCGGACCAGTGAGGGAGTTCGCGCAGCGAATCCTCGATGAGGGCCCGGGCGCGTGCCTCTTGTTCGGGTGTGACCCCGGGAACCCCCGAGATGTCGATTCCGAGTGACGGGTCGTAGGCCCGTGGCCAACCGGCGACGGCTGAATGAGCGTGTGCGCCGTCGGTGTGGATCAGGTCGGCACTGCTTGCAGTGTCACCGGTTGTGTCCGAGTGGACATCGGTCGCGCCGCCGGCTTCGTGCGCGTGAGCCGCGTTCTCCGCATGGTTGTCGGAACCGTGGCTGTGCACGTGGCCGGCGCCGTTCCACATGGCGAGCGCGGTGACGGCGGCGATGCCAACGGCCGGTAGACGAAGTCGGTTCGATTCGACGCCGGGCTCGGAGGAACGCCCGAGGAGGACGATGCCGAGCGCGGCAGCCGTGGCGATGGCTCCGAGCACGGCACACGCAGTGTCAGCCACTTGTGGGTTCTCACGGATCTCGAGGCCGTCGATCCAGCCGATTCCGGCGACGCGCGTGACGAGCCAGCCACCGACCGCGATTCCGTTGACCGCCGCTCCGAGTGGCGCGACCCATCGCGCGTCGTGAGAGAACGCGACGAGCGCCCAGCCGATCTGCAAGAGCGTGAGGATCACGAATATCCGCGCGAGTTGTGGATGCTCGGCGTGCAGTCCGATCGCACCACCGTGGATGGCGCCGGCTCCGAGCGACGCCATGGCGGCGACGACGATGGTCGGTCGACGAGTGGTTTCCCCGGACATGTCGGCCAATGTACCCGTGGTCCGGGTTCAGCGCCGGGCGCCGATGGCGGCGAGCGCGCGCTCGGCCAGTTCGGGTCGGCACACGAGCAAGTCGGGCAACCAGAGATCGGGTTGGTTGTAGACGACCGGTGAGCCGTCGATGCGGCTCACGTGGAGTCCGGCCGCGAGTGCCACGGCGGCCGGTGCGGCCGAATCCCACTGGTACATGCCACCGTCGTGGACGTAGATGTCGGCTTGTCCCATGACGACGGCCATGGTCTTGGCTCCCGCCGAACCGAGTCGACCCACCAGACAATCGAGCGCGTTGGCGACCAGCACTGCAGAGTACGGATTGCGCGTACGTGACGTCACGAGAACCGGTTGCTCGCGTTCGGGTGGAGGAACGATCTCGGCTGGCGACGCGTTGAACGTGCGCCCCAACGTGGGCATGGCCACGGCGCCGGCGGTCAGATGCCCCTTCTCCCACAAGGCGACGTGGATCGCCCAATCCCACCGAGGTGGTTCGGCGAATTCGCTCGTGCCGTCGATGGGGTCGATGATCCACACCCGTTCGGCCTGGAGTCGTTTGCGGTTGTCGGCCGCTTCTTCCGAGAGGATCACGTCATCGGGGCGCGCCGATTGCAGTGCAGAAACCAGGAATCGGTGGCCGGCGACGTCGCCCTCGTCTTTCATGTCCCAGTAGTGGGTGCCGACCTCGTACATCTCGGTTCGGAGTTGTTCGAGCATCACTCCGGCCTCGGTGGCCACCCGGGTGGCGAGTTCTTGATCGGATTCGGTGGCGAGTGGGCTCACAGGCCTCGACCCAACTTGACGCTCATGCGCGCGACCTCGCGCACTTCGGCCTCATCGGCTCCGGCGGCGACGAGACGTTGGATTCGATCCTCGATGCTCTCGGCAAGGACGTCGGAGAAATCGGGGTGACGGGTCGTGGATGCCACCGCCGAGGCCACGACGAGGATGATCGCCGTGATGGCCGACACCATGCCGATGGAGAGAACCCAACCCTCGTTGTTGCCGTTCACCGACGACACGATGAGTCCGGCGATCGACGCGACGAAGATGACCGCACTTGCTGCACGAATGAGACGGATGATCGGGCGACGGTCCATGGCGATGCGGTCAGCGGCTCAGCGGTTTGTACTTGATGCGGTGGGGTTGATCGGCGGCCGAACCGAGTTCTTTCTTGCGCCATGACTCGTATTCGCTGAAGTTCCCCTCGAACCACCGCACTTGACTGTCGCCTTCGAAGGCGAGGACGTGCGTGGCGATTCGATCGAGGAACCAACGATCGTGGCTGATGACCACCGCGCATCCCGGGAAGGCTTCGAGGGCGTCCTCGAGGGCGCGGAGGGTGTCGACGTCGAGGTCGTTGGTGGGTTCGTCGAGCAGGAGTACGTTGCCACCGGTCTTCAGGAGTTTGGCGAGGTGAACTCGGTTGCGTTCACCACCGGAGAGATCACCGACCTTCTTCTGCTGATCGCTGCCCTTGAAGTTGAACGACGCGACGTAGGCGCGACCGTTGATCTCGCGATTTCCCACTTTCATGTGCTCGATGCCGTCCGTGATCTCCTCGTACACGGTCTTGTCGGGGCTCAATGAGTCTCGACTCTGGTCGACGTAGGCGAGTTGAACGGTGTCACCGACCCTGATCTCTCCTGCATCGGCCTTTTCCTGCCCGGTGAGCATGCGGAACAGCGTCGTCTTGCCGGCGCCGTTCGGACCGATGATGCCGACGATGCCGGCCGGCGGAAGTGAGAACGAGAGATTCTCGATCAGGAGACGATCGCCGAATCCCTTCGTGAGACCGGACACCTCGATCACGGTGTCGCCAAGACGCGGTCCGGCGGGAATCATGATCTCCAACTTCGAAGGACCACGATCGGCGGCTTCGGCTTCGGCCTGGAGCTTCTCGTAGGCCGACAGACGGGCCTTGCCCTTGGCCTGGCGGGCCTTGGGCGACATGCGGACCCAGTCGAGTTCGCGTTCGAGAGTGCGCCGACGGTTCTCGTTGCTCTTCTCTTCGCGCTCGAGGCGATCGCGCTTCTGTTCGAGCCAACTCGAATAGTTGCCCTCGAAGGGAATGCCGCGACCTCGGTCGAGTTCGAGGATCCACTTGGCCACATTGTCGAGGAAGTAGCGGTCGTGGGTGATGGCCACCACGGTGCCGTGGTACTCCTGCAGGAATCGTTCGAGCCAGTCGACGCTCTCGGCATCGAGATGGTTGGTCGGTTCGTCGAGAAGTAGTAGGTCCGGACGGGAGAGAAGCAGGCGGCACAGCGCCACCCGTCGGCGTTCGCCGCCCGACAACTTGGTGACGTCGGAGTCGTTGGGAGGGCAACGCAGAGCGTCCATGGCGATCTCGACGTTGCGTTCGAGACTCCACGCATCGGTGGCAGCGATCTTGTCCTCGAGTTCGGCCTGTAGCGCCCCGACCTTTTCGTAGTCGGCGTCGGG
>CAZLXB010000014.1:0-50387 GCA_964563545.1 uncultured Bifidobacterium sp.
TAGAGCAACGGCCTTCTAATCCGTAGCGCGCACGTTCGAATCGTGCCGAGGGCGCCGAATTTCCCACCCATCGCCTACAATTCGATGACTGCCTGCGCTGAGGCCCCCGGTCGGCGTGAACGAGTGAGGTTCGAGTGAAGTTCAAGAAGGGTGACACGGTCATCTATCCGCAGCACGGTGCGTGCAAGGTGGTGGCGACCCGTAAGGAAGACCCGTTCGAGAGCGGCAAGCTCATCGAGTACCTCATCTTGAGCACGGTCATCGGCGAGATGACGCTTCGAGTACCGATGGCCAAGGTCGACGACGTCGGAGTTCGACCGCCGGTATCGCCCGACGAGCTCGCCGACCTCGTCGCGGTGTTGGCCAAGGCGGACCCGCGTGTTCCCTCCAACTGGAGCCGGCGTTTCAAGAACCATCAGGAAAAGTTGAAGAGCGGCGACGTGTACCAGGTGGCCGAAGTCGTCCGTAACCTCGCGGCCCGTAATCGCGATGCATCGTTGTCGGCCGCCGAACGCACCATGTACGAACGAGCACGGGTGAATCTCATCTCCGAGATCGCGCCGGCGCTCAAGGTCTCGACTGAGGATGCCGAGCGCTATCTCGACGATGCTCTGGCCAAGGGTGTCCTGAAGGTCAAGACGGGTGCGAAGAAAGAGGCCGAGAAGAAGGCTCCGGCCAAGGAAGCCGCACCGGCTCCGGCCGCGACGCCGGCTGCGAAGGCCCCGGCGAAGAAGGCCGCCGATGCGAAGCCCGCTGAGAAGAAGCCCGTGGCCAAGAAAGGTCCCGAGAAGAAGCCGGCGGCGAAGAAAGCCGCCGACAAGAAGCCCGCGGCCAAGAAGGCTCCGGCCAAGAAGGCTCCGGCCAAGAAAGCCGTCGCCAAGAAGTAGTTCGGCGCACCCTCGGTAGGGTGCGACCATGCTGAAGCGAGCGGTGGTCACACGCGATCAGTTGTTCTCCAAGATCGCGAGTGGTGAGATCGAGTCGGTCGTGATGGGGTTCCCCGATCGCTACGGCCGTCTGGTGGGCAAGCGCACGGCCGGTCAGTTCTTCGTCGACCACGTGGCCGAGCACGGCACCGAGAACTGCGACTATCTGCTCACGTGCGACATCGACAATCAGCCCCAGACCGGCTTTCGGTTCTCGAGTTTCGACCTCGGCTACGGCGACATGGTCGCAACTGCCGATTGGTCGACGGTTCGGGTCCTTCCCTGGGTGCCCAAGACGGCGCTTGTGATCTGTGATCTCGTCGCGACCGATGGTCGTGCGGTCGAAGTCTCACCACGCACGATTCTGCGCCGGCAGGAAGAGGCGGCCCGGGCCCTCGGGTTCACGGCCATGGTCGGTAGTGAGATCGAGTTCTTCCTGTACCACGAGTCGTACGAAGAGGCCTTGTCACGTGGTTACCACCGTCTGCGACCACATTCGGCGTGGGCCGAGGACTACAACATCCAGGCCACCACCCGCGACGAACCCGTGATCGGTCTGATCCGCCGATCGCTGATCGAGGCCGGGGTCCCGGTGGAGTTCTCGAAAGGTGAGGCGGGGGCTGGTCAGCACGAGATCAACATCGGCTACGCCACACCGGTCGAGATGGCCGATCGGAATCTCGTCTACAAGACGGCGGCCAAGGAGATCGCCGCCCAGCGTGAGCGCTCGGTGTCGTTCATGGCCAAACCGAACTTCGCCGACGTCGGGTCGTCGTGCCACGTTCATGTGAGTCTGTGGTCGGAAAACGCGAGTACCGCGCTCTTTCCGGACGACGCCGACCCCCAGGGCATGAGCCCGTTGTTCCGGCACTTCCTCGCCGGGCAGATCGCCACCGCCCGCGACTTTTCACTGCTGTGGGCGCCGACGATCAATTCGTACAAACGGTTCCAGCCCGAATCATGGGCGCCCACGGGAATCGGCTGGGGGATCGACAATCGCACGCTCGGATTCCGCAAGGTGGGTCATGGTTCGTCGACGCGGGTCGAGAACCGCATTCCGGGAGCCGACGCGATCAGTTATCTCGCGTTCGCCGGCGCCATCGCCGGTGGGCTGTACGGCATCCGTCACCAACTCGAACTCGGCGCGCCCTATGAGGGCAACGGCTACACCGCATCCGACATCGATCGGATCCCGTGGAACTTGCGCGATGCCATCGATCTGTGGCGCGAGAGCGCGGTCGCCAAGGAATGTTTCGGTGACGAAGCCCATCACTGGATCCTTCGGTCCGCCGAATCCGAGTGGGAGGCCTTCAACAAGACGGTCACCGATTGGGAGATGTTCCGCTACTTCGAGCGGATCTGATCGTCAAGGGAGAATCACATGGCCCGATTGACCGGCAAGGTCGCACTCATCACCGGATCGTCCTCGGGTCTCGGCCGGGTGGCGGCCGAACTCTTCGCCGCCGAAGGCGCACAGGTCGTCGTAGCCGATGTGGTCGACGGCGATGAGGTCGTGTCGTCGATCGATGCCGCCGGCGGTGAGGCGACCTTCGTCTCGTGCGACGTGACCGACGAGGACAGCGTGGCCAATGCCGTCGCTCATGCGGTCGAGACCTTCGGCGGTCTGCACGTGCTCTACAACAACGCCGGCGTGATGCTCGGCGAGGACGACGATCCGGAGTCGACTCCGTTGTCGGTGTACGAGCGGACGATGGACATCAACGTGAAAGGTGTCCTGCTCGGTTGTCGACACGGGATTCCGGCGATGCTGAACTCCGGGGGAGGCTCGATCGTCAACGTCGCGAGCTTCGTCGCCCACATGGGTGCCGCGACTCCGCAGATCGCCTACACCGCTTCGAAGGGCGCGGTCCTCGCCATGACCCGTGAGATCGCCGTCATCTACGCGCGTCGGGGCATCCGGGCCAACGCCCTGTGTCCGGGACCGGTGATGACCCCCTTGCTCGCAAAGTTCTTGAGCGACGACGCCAAGAGGAACCGCCGTCTGGTCCACATTCCGATGGGTCGGTTCGGAGAACCACGCGAGATCGCCAACGGCGCGTTGTTCCTCGCGTCCGATGAGAGCAGTTGGATGACCGGCCAGTCACTCGTCATCGACGGAGGAATCACGAGCGCGTACGTCACTCCCGAGTGACCTCGACGGTTCCTCGACCCGTCAGTCGAGAACCACGATGCCGGTCGAGCAGCGGATCCGCGCCGACACGTGGACGTCGGATCCTTCACTGAGGGTCAGCACCGATTCGTCGTCACCGAGGGTGATCGGGTCGGCGATCGTTGAGAGGATCCCGTCGATCCGTCGCGCCGATGGGTGAACGAGATCGAGCCCGATCAGATGTCCACCGATCGGCAAGTCCGACGTCGGGTGCGGTGAATCGCGCCAGTCGATGAGGAACGGGAGGAGCGAATCCGAACCGCTCGGAGGGAAGGTGAGCCGCCATTCGAGGACCACGCCATCGGGTCGACGTCTCGACATGGTTCCGATCGGGCCGGCATCGAAACCATGCTCGGCGGCGTCGGCGACCACTGATTCAAGTGGACGTCGGGGTGCCACGCACCAGGCGACGAGTCGGGCCCGATCGAGTTCGTCGATACCGAACGCGCGCGGGTGCGGCGGTTCGGGTTGGGCGGGATCGGGGCCGATGATCTCGAGGTACGTGTGGCCGCCGAGTCCGAGGAGTGCGTTGTAAGTGCCCCGACCCACGTGGGCGCCGCCCGGAATCGGTGCCACGCCGACCCGATCGGCGATGTCGGCCACCGTCGTCGCGAGGTCGGGTGTGGCGAGCACGATGTGGTCGATGCGCAGCGAAGTTCTCATGGGTGTGCGCGTGGCGCGCCACCGAGCCTGCCAAACTTCTGCCCATGGCGGAAACCGATGCGGTGAAGGTGGCATTCCTCGGACTCGGAGTGATGGGTGGTCCGATGGCCGGCCATCTGGCCGGGGCCGGACGTTCGGTCACCGTCTACAACCGCACGGCGGCCAAGGCGTTGGCCTGGGTGGCCCGCCATGGCGGTCAGGCCAAACCGACTCCGTTCGAGGCGGTCGAGGATGCCGAGTTCGTGATGATGTGCGTCGGCAACGACGACGATGTCCGGTCGGTCGCTCTCGGGCCTGCTGGCGCCATCGCCGGGATGAAACCGGGTTCCGTTCTCATCGATCACACGACGGCGTCGGCCGATGTCGCGCGTGAACTCGCGGCTGCTTGCGCCGAACGCTCACTGGGCTTCGTTGACGCTCCGGTCTCGGGAGGTCAGGCCGGAGCCGAGAACGGAGTTCTCACCGTCATGTGCGGTTGCGACGACCCCGAGGTCTTCGAACGCGCGCGGCTCGCGGTGGGTCCGTACGCCCGCGCGTGCGAGCGACTCGGTTCGGCCGGTGCCGGCCAACTGACAAAGATGGTCAATCAGATCTGCATCGCCGGGATCGTTCAGGGTCTGGCCGAAGGCGTGAATTTCGCCCAACGAGCCGGACTCGACGTCGACAAGGTGGTCGAGGTGATCGGGAAGGGTGCGGCCCAGAGTTGGCAGATGGACAATCGGGCCCGCACCATGGCGCGGGGCGAGTTCGAATTCGGTTTCGCGGTGGAATGGATGCGCAAGGACCTCGGTATCTGTCTCGAGGAATCCGACCGCAACGGCGCGAGGTTGCCTCTCACGGCCCTCGTCGACCAGTTCTACGCCCAGGTCGTGGCGCGCGGCGGGCGTCGTTGGGACACCAGCAGCCTCGTTCATCTGCTCCAGAACGACTGAAGCGACCTAGGGTACGGACGGGGAGAGGGGGGACATCATGAGCCGCAAGAAGCTGATCGCCATGGCCGAGCGCACGATCGCCCACAACAAGGCGGGCACCGCCGACCAGACCGAGGGGATCACCACCATCCCGGCGTCGAATTACTTCGACCCCGATCGCTGGCAGCGCGAGGTCGATCTCATCTTCAAGCGGGTTCCTCTTCTCATCGCCACCTCGGCCGAGATCAAGGAGCCGAATTCCTACAAGGCCATCGAGATCGTGGGCATGCCGGTTCTGATCTCGCGCGATGCCGGTGGGGTGGTGCGGGCATTCGTCAACATGTGCAGCCATCGCGGCGCGATGCTCGTCGACGAAGGAGTCGGTTCGGCTCGCCGCTTCGCCTGCCCGTATCACAACTGGATCTACGACCAGCAGGGTGATCTCGTCGGGGTGTTCAAGCAGAGCGACTTCGGTGACATCGACATGTCGTGCCTCGGTCTGACGTCGCTGCCGGTCACCGAGCGCGCCGGACTCATCTGGGTCATTCTCTCGCCGACCTCGACTCTCGACTTCGACGCATTCCTCGCCGGCTACGACGAACTGCTTGACTTCTGCGAATTCGCCGGCATGAATCATTTCGGTTCGCGTCGGCTCGTCGGACCCAACTGGAAGGTGTCCTTCGATGGATACGTCGATTTCTACCATTTGCCGATCCTGCACAAGAACACCTTCGGCCCGGACTTTCCGTGCGATGCGTTGTTCCATCGAGTCGGTCCGCACCAACGGGTCACCGGACCGCGGGGACCGTGGGCCAAGCTCGAGAACATCCCCCAGGATCAGTGGCCGGACTCCGTCCTGACCGGGGGAGTGTGGAGCATCTTCCCGCACGCGTCGATCGCCGGCTTCGAGATCGGCGAGCACAAGATCTACCAAGTGGCGCGCATCTTCCCGGGTGCCACACCGGACGAATCGGTGACCTATCTCGATTTCATCTCCACTGCACCGCTCACCGACGAATTCATCGAGACGGCCAACAAACAGATCGCCTTCCTCGAGATGGTGGTGCGTGACGAGGACTACGCGACGGGTCTCAAGATCCAGCGCACGGTCAAGACCGGTGCCAAGAAGGAATTCGTCTTCGGTCGCAACGAGGGTGGCGCGCAATACGTCCACGGTTGGCTGGATGCTTTGCTCGAGACCCCCGATCACGAACTCTCCGAGCTCTTCCGCCGTGGTATCTCGGCCGGTCGCCTCGTGACCGAATAGGAGACCGCATACCCATGACCGGTGTCGGGCTCTGTCTGCCTCAACTCGGTCGCCACGTGCGGGGCGACGTGATCCTCGAGTTCGCTCGTCGTGCCGAATCGCTCGGCTATTCAGGTTTGTGGGTGCAAGATCATTTCATGTATCCGCTGCAACCCAAGCGCGGATACGGCGGCGGCGGAAATCTGCCGCCGGCCGAGTACGAGTCGGTCTACGCGCCACTCGAGACACTTGCTTTCGTGGCCGCCGTGACCGAACGCGTGAAGTTGGGGACGAGCATTCTCGTGGCCGGCAACCACTGGCCGGTGCCGCTCGCCCAACGGCTTTCGTCGCTCGACCAGATGTCGAACGGACGCCTGATCGTCGGACTCGGTGTGGGCTGGAGCGCCGAGGAGCACGAAGCGAACGGAACCGACATCGTCACCCGCGGGCGGCGGATGGACGATTTCATTCCGGCACTCCTCGCTTGCTGGCAGGACGACCCGGTGGCGTACGAAGGTGAGATCTTCCGGATTCCACCGTCGCGTGTGAATCCGAAGCCCGTTCAGTCGCCACGACCGATGTTGTTGTCGGGGATGTGGTCGACAGAAGGTCTGGCCCGCACCGCACGGTGGTTCGACGCCTGGAACCCGGCCGGTATGCGCGCGAGCAAGGTCAAGTCGATCGTCGAATCACTCGATGCCTCGCGCGGCCCCGGTCTCGACCCGCTCAAGGTCTTCACGCGTTCTTTCGTGCAGGCGCCCGGCGCGCCGGCACCGGTCGATGGCGACAACATGGCGGCCATGGTCGCCGACGCCGTGGCCGCGCGTGAGGCGGGTTTCGAGGAGATCACCCTCGAACACAATTTCTGGTCGTCGATCACGAGTCCCGACGACTGGCTCGCCGTGCCCGAACATTTCCTGCCCGTGCTCGAAGCGGCGCGGGGTTAGGCGGTTCGGTCGAGGCTCGCCGGATCGGCGAGGAACTCGACGATCGAACGGCAGAACTGCGCCGCCGGCGCGCCGTCGAACACCCGGTGATCCCAGGTGAGACTGAGCGTGAGTCGCTTGACGGTCGAGACCTTGCCCTTGGCGCCAAGGACGAGATCGTCGCGCAGACGTCCGACTCCGAGGATCGCTGTATTGGGAGGATTGATGACTGGGGTGAAGGCGTCGACTCCGAACATGCCGAGCGCACTCACGGAAAAGGTGCCGCCCTCGAGGTCACCGAGGGCAAGACTGCCGGCGCGGGCTGCCGTAGCGAGCCGTTTCGTCTCCTGAGCCAACGTCACGAGGTCGATCCGATCGGCATTGCGAACCACCGGGACCACGAGACCTTCGTCGAGAGCCACGGCGAGACCGACGTGGACATCGGGGAGGAGCGCGATGCCGTCGTCGGTCACCTGCGAGTTCACGATCGGGTGCGCACGAAGTGCGCGAGCCGAGGCGGCGAGTACGTAATCGGTGAAGCCCGGGACCACCGCGTCGCCTTCGCGGGCGGCGCGATCAGCGATCACCGGATCGAGGTCGGCATCCATCGTGAGTGTGAGTTGGGCCATCTGCTGCAGCGACGAGTGCATGCGCTTGGCGATCGTGCCCCGCATGCCCGACATGCGCTTGACACTCGTCGGCGTCTGAGTGGCCGGGCTGAGCGCGGTGTCGGAGGTCTTGGTCGTGCTGGAGGCGAGCCGCTGTCGGACGTAGGTGGCCACGGCATCGCGACTCACCCGACCATCGCTCGGATCGGCCGGGACGGCGCTGAGGTCGATGCCGAGTAGATCGGCAAGTTGGCGGGCCGCTGCCGTGGCGAGCACGCCACTCGATGCGGAGTTCGCGACGATTGGCGTCGCGGCCAGCGGGCGACCCGGTGCCGGACGACGTGAAGCGGCCTCGACGTCCTCGGACACGATGCGACCGTTGGGTCCGGTTCCGGTCACGGTGTTCAGATCGACACCGAGTTCACCGGCGACCCGACGGGCATTGGGTGACACGAACATCCGACCGCCACTTCGGGCGACGTTGGCCGGAGCCGGGGTGGCCGGTGTGGCGGTCGAAGCGGGTGCGGGCACCGAGTTCGCGGGCGTTGCGGGTCGCGCGGTTGCCGGTGGCGCTTCACCTTCGGCGAGGAGATAGCCGATCACCGCGCCGCACGCGTGGGTACTGCCGACATCGGCGATCTGATGGAGGATTCCGCCACCGACCGACTCGACATCGCTCTCGACCTTGTCGGTCTCGATGCGTAGCACCGGCGTTCCCGGCGTGACGTTGGATCCGCTCGGGACGAGCCATTCGAGGATCGTTCCTTCTTCCATCGTCAAGCCGAGTTTGGGCATGATGAATTCAGTGGCCATGTTGTTCTCCGGTCGATGAGAGGGTTCCGGCGTCGAATCGGCGGTCGCGCGCCGCATGGATGAGCGTGCCTTCGACATCGATGAGCAGTGGTCCGCTGCTCTCGACTCGGCACGTCACCGAGCCTGCGGGTGACACCGGTCGGTCACGCTCGCCGTCGAAGGCGAGGATCGTGCGTCCGGTGAGGGTGACTTCCTCACCGTCGCGCAACGGTCGAACTTCGGCGACGTCCATCGTGGTGAACGATCCGGGGGCGAGTGGGACCCTGACCCGGCGCCCACCGGAACCGAGGCGCACGAACACGCCACCGGTCTCCCATCGATCGACCGGGTGGATGCGACCGGCGATGGCGGAGAGTCCGGTGGAAGCGGGAGTGGCCACCGCGGCGACCACGGCGCGAATGGTGTGCGGGTCGCGCACCGCGCGGGCGCCCACGAAGTCGGCGTCGATGAAGGCGAGATCGACGAGGGCCACGTCGTCGACCGACGAGTCGGCATCGTCGACGTGGACGACGATGCGCTTGCTGCGTCGACCGACGACGTCGATCGCCACGGCCCCAGAGGCGACGTAGCCCGCGGCCGCCCCGGCCGATGTTCCGTCGATCGCACTGGGATAGACGTTGTTGGTTCCGGTCGAGATGGCGATGAGCGGCGCGTCCGGCCAACCGAGGGCGACGTCGCGTGACGTGCCATCGCCACCGAGCGCGATGACCGCGCCCGCCTGTTCCTTCCAGAACCGACGGGCGGCACCGATGGTGTCGTAGCGCGAACCGGTCACGGGTTCGTCGACGATCTCGACCGGCGCATCGAGTCCCTCGGCGGCGCGTTCACCCAATCGGTGGGTGTCGGGGGCCACGAGGATGCGCTCGGCTCCGGCCTCGGCGGCAGCCACGATGGCGCGTCGGACGATCCCCACCTTGGTGACGTCCGACGTGTGCGTTGCCGGGGTCACGAGACGGCGGATGTCCTTACCCGCATTGGGGTTGACGATGATGCCGACGGTCGACACGACTCGCGTCAGGCTCCCACTCGCATGAGTGCGTCGCGGATTCCGGCTTCGATGGCCTTGGCGTCGGGGATGTAGTGCTGTTCGAGAGCTGGCGAGAACGGCACCGGTGAGAACGGTGCACCGATCCGGCCCACGGGGGCGTCGAGATAGTCGAAGGCCTGTTCCTGGATCTGAGCGGCGATCTCGGCGCCGAGACCACCGAAGCGGACTGCTTCGTGAACGACGAGCACGCGGTTGGTCCTCTTGGCCGACTCGACGATCGTGGCCGTGTCGAGCGGTTGAAGGGTGCGGGGATCGATCACTTCGCACTCGATTCCCTCGGCGGCGAGCTTCTCGGCGGCCGCTACCGACTCGTGAACCATGCGCCCGTAGGCGACCACGGTGACGTCCTTGCCGGCGCGAACGATGTTGGCCTTTCCGAGCGGGATCTCGTAGCGCTCGGCCGGGACGTGTCCGGTCATGCCGAGGAGTCGCTTGTGCTTCACCATCACCGTCGGGTTGTCCTCGTTGATACACGCCGTCATGAGACCCTTCATGTCGTAGGGCGTCGACGGGTACACGACTTTCAATCCCGGAATGTGGCACAGGATCGCTTCGAGAGACTGGCTGTGCTGCGCGGCCGCCGAGAGTCCGCCGCCACCGGCGGTGGTGATGGTCAGCGGAAGGGTCGCCTCACCGCCGAACATGTACTTCAACTTGGCGGCCTGGTTGACGATCTGGTCCATGGCGACGCAGATGAAATCCATGAACATGAGGTCGACGATGGGACGCAGACCAGTGGCGGCGGCACCGACTCCGAGTCCGACGATCGCCTGTTCGCTGATCGGGGTGTCGACCACGCGATCGGCGCCGAACTTGGCTTGGAGTCCGCCGAAGGTTCCGAACACGCCGCCGAAGGCGCCGATGTCCTCACCGGCGCAGAACACCGACGGATCGGCCTCCATCGCCTGACTGACCGCTTCGTTGAATGCCATCACGTAAGGGAGCTTGCGTTCGTCGCTCATCGCGCGCCTGCTTTCTGGGTGTAGACGTCGACCAGAACCTGATCGGGGGCCGGAACCGGACTCTCCTCGGCGAACTTGATCGCGTTGTCGATGTCGCTGCGCAATTCGGTCCAGATCTCCTCGAACCGTTCGCGGGTCGCGACCTTGTTCTCGACCATCCGGTCCTCGAGGGTGAAGATCGGATCGCGTTCCTTCCACCGCGCGACCTCGTCGTCCGAGCGGTACTTGAGGCCGAGGTTCTGCACTCCGTGGTGGTTGTAGAAGCGGTAGGTCTTGGCTTCGATCAGCGAGGGTCCGCCTCCGGTGCGGGCACGCTCGACGGCTTCGAGGGCTGCTTCGTGCACGGCGATCACGTCCATGCCGTCGACGATGACTCCCGGCATTCCGTAGCCGGCGGCTCGGTCGACGATGTCGGTGATGGCCATGGTCTTGTCACGCGGGGTGAACTCTCCGTACTCGTTGTTCTCGCAGGCGAACACGATGGGCAAGTGAAGCGCGCAGGCCATGTTGGCCGCCTCGTGGAAAGCGCCGATGTTGGTCGCGCCGTCACCGAAGAAGGCCACCGCCACTTGGCCCTGTTTGCGGTACTTGTTGGCGAAGGCTGCACCGACCGCGATCGGTGAACCGGCGCCGACGATGCCGTTGGCACCGAGCATGCCGAGCGAGAGATCGCTGATGTGCATCGATCCGCCCTTGCCCTTGCAGTAGCCGGTGGCTTTGCCCATGAGTTCGGCCATCATCCGGTTGAAGTCACCGCCCTTGGCCACGAGGTGTCCGTGACCACGGTGGGTGGAAGTGATGTGGTCGTCGTCGTTCAGTGCGCCGCACACCCCGGACGCCACCGCCTCCTCGCCCACGTACAGATGGAGGAATCCGGGCAGACGATTGGCCTCGGCGAGACGGCCGGCGGCCTCCTCGAAGAGGCGGATGCGGACCATGCGGCGATGCAGGTCGAATTGTTTGTCCGGCGAAATGGACATGTCGTCTCCTTCGGGTGACTGGTGTTCGGGAATCGGTCAGGCGGACAAGCCGCGGGCCCACCGCAACGAGCGGCGGAGTAGTTCGTAGTAGGCCGGCTTCTCCCACGAGCAGCGTTCGATGCGCGGATAGAAGTCGAGAACGGGAGCCATGTCGTAGTGGCCACGGCAATGACCGAGTGTGTTGTACAGGATCGAGCCGGCCCCGAGGTCGCGTAGGTACATCACGAGATGCGTGGGATCGCACGAGGTCCAGTCGTGTTCCTCGAATCCGGCGGCGTCCCCCTGCCACGTCGTGTGGAGGAGGGGATGCAGAGCGGCGCGATCGGCGTACTCACTCAGGTACAGCTCGTCGTCGGTGTCGAAGGACTCGATGCCGGCCACCAACCAGTGGGACGGATCCGATACCTGAACCGAGTACGGCTGGATCGGCGGATGGGCCACGAACTGGCTACCCAGTGTCTCGGCCCACAAGGGGAATACCCGCGGTGCCTCGACGCCATTGGGTCCACCGAGGGTGAGAGCGGCATTGGTCCCGTGCAACGCGACCCAGCGGCCACCGCCTTCGACCCAGGTGCGGATCTCTCGCTGAGCGTTCTCGGAGGGTCGGACGTCGCATGTGTACGACACCAGGATCGACGACGCCGTGATACCGGCCGTGTCTTCGTAGTCGGGTTGCACGCGGACGCGGAACTCGTCGTGTTCGGCCAAGAGGCCGAGCAATTCGCGCCGAGCGAAGTCGATGTCGTGATACTTGCCGCCGGCCACCAACGTGACGTCGATGCGGCGTCCGGGTGCGGACGAACTCATCGCGTGATCAGAAGTCGACGCGCTTCAGGAAGCCGCCGTCGACCGTGAGGTTCACGCCGTTGATGTGCTTGGCACGATCGCTCACGAGGAAAGCCACCGCGTCGGCGACGTCGGCCGGATTGCCCATGTGGCCACCCGGGTGTGCCTTCTCGGTCGACTCGAAGAACGGTGTCATGTGCTGTTTGATCATGTCCCAGTCGCCGCCATTCACGAAGATCGGTCCGGGTGACACGACATTGCAACGCACGCCTTGGGCACCGAGCACCTGCGCCTGACCGAGCGTCCAGTTGGTGACCGCCGACTTGAGAGCGCTGTAACTGCCCGAACCGCCGCCGAAGTGCTCGGCGGTCGCCGTGGTGCCGATGCTCACGATCGAACCGCCACCGTTGGTGAGGTGCGGCGTTGCCGCTTCCACGCCGTGGACGAGGGCCATGAGGTCGATGTTGAAGTTGTTGATCCAGCCCTCGAGCTTGCGAGCCGGCTTGCCCGACGTGTTGTGCACGTAGATGTCGATACCACCCAGCTGTTCGGCGGACGACGCGACCCACGCGCGGAGTGATTCGGAGTCACCGGCGTCCACCGCCGATCCCACGACCTTGCCGCTCTTGCCGAGTTCGGCGATCGCGGCCTTGACGTCGTCGGCGTTGCGGGCGCAGATCGCGACCGAGGCACCTTCGGCGAGCAGCGTTTCGACGATTGCCCGACCGAGTCCCTTGGTCGAGCCGGTGACGAGGGCCTTTTTGCCCTTGAGTCCGAGATCCATGATTTCCCCCTTGTTGTGAATCTGTTGTTATCGACGGGAACGGTCAGTTCCCGAGAGCTTTGGTCCGTGGACGTCGTGGCGCCTCAGCGCTTGGTGTCCTTCCACGGAAGGTCCTTGTCGACGCGGACGTCACCAGGCAGGCCGAGCACGCGTTCGCCGATGATGTTGCGTTGCGTTTCGTCCGATCCGCCGGCGATGCGATACCCGGGCGCGCCGAGAACGTGCTCACCCCAGCCGTAGGTGCCCCATTCACCGGTGTCGGCCACCAGCGAGGGTCCGAGGATCCGCGACACCACATCGGTGACCATGCGCATTCCCTCGGTCCAGATGATCTTGCCGAGTGAACCCTCGGGTCCCGGGGGCGCACCCGAACGCCGCAAGTCGGCGGCGCGCCGGTTGACGAATCCCTCGATCCGGAAGTGGGTGTAGGCCTTGGCGAGTTCCTGGCGCATGACCGGATCGGATGTGACGCCCATGGCGCGCGCGGTGGCGAGAAGGATGCGCCACGATCCGCCGACGCGGGATCCACCACCGCCACCGTCGCCGGAGTGGTCGCGCTCGAACCCCAGAGTGGTGAGAGCGACCTTCCATCCCTCACCTTCGGGTCCGAGGCGCATCGAGTCGGGGATACGAACGTCATTGAAGAAGACTTCGTTGAACGACTGGCCTCCGCTCATCTGCTTGATGGGTCGGATCTCGATGCCGGGGAGGTCCATGGGGATGATGAAGGCCGTCATTCCCTTGTGCTTCACCACATCCACGTTGCTGCGGGCGATGAGTTCTCCGTACTTCGAGAACTGAGCACCCGAACTCCAGACTTTCTGGCCGTTGATCACCCACTCGTCGCCGTCGCGCTCGGCCCGACAGGCGAGTGATGCGAGATCGCTTCCGGCGCCCGGCTCGGAGAACAACTGGCAGCAGAGGTCACGCGTGGCGAGGAAGTGCCCGACGAATTGGGCCTTCTGCTCGGGCGTCCCGTAGATGTTGATGGTGGGCGCGATGAGACCGACGGTCACGCTGTGGGTCTCATGACCAGTGGGCGTGACGAACTGCGCCTCGAGTTTGGAGAACGCGCGGGCGTACTCGCGGGGGAGCCCCAGACCGCCGTGCTCGACCGACCACGTGATCGCGTGGTAGCCGCGCTCGGCCTTCTTGCGCGTCCAGCTGCTGGCCCGATCGAGAAGCGCCTGTTCCTCTTCGAACGTCAGCGAATGGAAAACCGAGACGGAGAACTCGCCTTCGCCCCACACGAGGTCCTTGTCCTCGGTGCCGCTCGACCGATACTCGGCGTTGGCTTCGAGCCAGGCCTTGGCCTCCCGGGTGAAGTCTTCGAGGGTGGGGACGGTCGAGGCGCTCACGACTCCACCGTAATTGACCGTCCGATCAGTAAGGCAACCGTGCCCCGAAGGCTCGACCCGTTCGGCGAGAGCGCGTCCCGTCATACTCGTTCCATGCCGCGGACCAGCAAGAAACCCCGCAAACTCGGCCGTCCGCCGGCGACCGACTCGGCCGAGACCCGTCGTCGGATCCTCGCCATCGCCCGGGAGGCCTTCGCCGTCCATGGTTACGAGGTCACGACCAACCGCGACATCGCCAACCAGGCGGGGGTCACCCCGGCCGCGCTCTACCACTACTTCCCGTCCAAAGCCGATCTCTACGTGGCCGTGTCGGAGGATGTCCAGGCTTTGGTATCGGCCCGTTTCAACGATGCCGTCCTCGGCCGGACCACATTCGTCGATCGCTTCGACGCGGTTCTCGACGCCGCCCACGACCTGAACGTCGAGGATCCGTCGTACGCACGCTTCCTCGGTGCGGTCCGCATCGATGCCCGGCGCCACCCCGAGATGCGGATCGCCCTCGACGAGGCGCAACTCCCGACCCAGAAGTTCGTGGTCGATTTGGTGGAGGAGGCCGTGGCCGCCGGCGACGTGGATCGGTCGCATCGGTCGATGGTTCTCTCGTTCATCATCACGACGCTCGCCGGGTTGACCGATGTGGCCTCCGACGATCTCCGCCACCACCGAACGGCCATCGCGGCCGCCAAGTCGGCCATGCGCGGCTCACTCCTCGCCGACCAGCGCTGAGCGTCTACGATCTCGGCGCGGGCGGGGGCCCGCCGACGAGGGGGTGTCGGATGGGGACGTTGGACGGACGGGTCGCTTGTGTGACGGGCGGGACGCGGGGGATCGGCCTGGCCATCGCCAAGGCGTTCCTCGACGAAGGTGCGCGCGTCGTGATCAACGGACGAGATCCGGCCAAGGCCGCGCAGACCCTGGCCGAACTGAATGCCGGCGATCGCGTGCACTTCATCGCCGGCGACGTGAAAAAGCGCGAGGACTGTGAGGCCGTGGTCGACGGCACGGTCGAACGTTTCGGTCGGATCGACATCCTGGTGGCCAATGCCGGTGGCGCGGCCGGATTCGCCCCCGTGGCCGAACTCACCGATGAAGCCATGGACGACGCGATCAAGTGGAACCTGTGGCACACGTTGTGGGTCATGCGGCGGGCGTTCACATACATGATCCCGCAGGGTTACGGACGGGTCATCAACGTGTCGTCGGTCGAGGGCAAGGCCGGCAAACCCGGTATGTCGACCTACGTCGCCGCCAAACATGCGGTGAACGGATTGACCAAGTCGGCGGCCAAAGAGGTGGGACCACTCGGCATCACCGTGAACGCGGTGTGTCCCGGTGTGATCGAGACCGACATCGTGAAAGAAGGCGGCGCGGGTGCGGCGGCGGCCATGGGTCTCACGTACGACCAATTGCTCGCGACTTTTGCCGCCGACTCGGCGATCAAGCGCATCAACGAAGTCGAGGACGTCGCCAACGTGGCGGTGTTGCTCGCCTCCGAGATCGGCGGCGGCATCACGGGCTCGCTGATTTCGATCGACGGCGGAACGTCGCCGTACTGAGACGGCCCGGCCGAGACAAGAAGGACGAGAGGAGATCCTGATGGGCAAACTCGATGGAAAGGTCGCCTGCATCACGGGCGGAACGCGGAGCATCGGCCGGGCGATGGCCGAGGCCTTCATCGCCGAGGGGGCGACGGTCGTGGTCAACGGTCGCGATCCGGCGAAAGGTGAACGTTGTCTGGCCGAGATGAACGCCGGTTCGCGGGCCGCGTTCTTCCCGGGCGATGCGGCCAAACAGTCGGTCGTGGAAGGACTGGTCGATTTCACGATCGAGAAGTTCGGACGTCTCGACATCTGCTGTCTGAACTCCGGTGGCGTGCAGGCGACGGCGCCGGTGTCGATGATGAGCGACGAGGAATGGAATCTCGAGATCGACTGGAACCTGAACCATGTCTTCTGGGGTATGCGACGCGCTCTACAACACATGATCCCGCGTCAATCGGGCCGCATCATCGTGACGTCGTCGGTGGAGGGCAAACTCGGCAAGCCCGGCCTCCCTGGTTACGTGGCGACCAAACACGCCGTCAACGGTCTGGTGAAGTCCGCCGCCCACGAGGTCGGCACGCTCGGGATCACCGTGAATGCGATCCTGCCGGGAATCATCGAGACCGACATCGTGCGCGAGACCGGCCCGGCGTCGGCCGAGGCCATGGGTGTCGGAACCTACGAGGCACTCATCGAGATGTTCTGCAGCGAGTCGTCGATCAAGCGTCCCAATCGCGTCGAGGAAGTCGCCGCGGTGGCGGTGCTCCTCGCGTCGGATGCGGCACGCAACATGACGGGGTGTCTGTTCCCGGTCGATGGCGGAACACTCCCTTACTGATCGCAGCGCCCGATCCGTGGAGCCCTACTCGCACTTGGCTCACGCCAACGATCTCGAACCATCGATCGGTCATCGGCATCTGCTGGAGGCGTGTCCCGTTCACCGGGAGGAATCCTTCACGCCACCGTTCTTCGTGGTGAGCAAACACGCGGACGTCCTGCAGATGCTCTTGGCCCCCGAACAATGGCTGAACGGTGACGGCCCGGGAATCTTCGTGCAGAACGGCGGAGTGCTGGGCGCCGCCGACGACCCCGATCATCGGCGGCAACGCAAGGTTCTCCAGGACGGCTTCCGACCGGCGGCCATCGCGTCTCTCGCACCGCGGGTCGAAGAGATCGGACGTCGCATGTGGAACGAGCACTTCTCGCGCGACGGTGAAGGCGATTTCGTGCGACTCTTCGCTTTCCCCTTCCCGGCCGATGTGATCGCCGAGATGCTCGGCGTGCACGCCTCCGATCGGGAGCGCTTCGGCGAGTGGTCCGACGACATCGTCAACGGTCTCGGCGGCGGCGATCTTCGACTCGTGGAGCGCGCGAACGAGGGGATCTACTCGATCGTCGACGGATTGGTCGCCGAACGGATGGCCGAACTCGACGCCGGCCGGGAGCCGCCCGACGATCTGGTGTCGGTGCTGACCAAGGCTCATCGGGCGGGAGAACTCTCGTACGGCGAAGTACGTCAACTCGCCCAGCAGGTTCTGGTGGCCGGGCACGAGACGACGGCGAGTCTCATCGGACTCATGTTGTACCGGTTGATCCAGGATCCGTCTTTGGCCGACGCGATTCGTCGCGATCCCGATCTCGTGCCGCTGGCCGTCGAGGAGTTCCTGCGTTTCGATTCGCCGGTTCAGGGTTTGTTCCGCACCAACCGCCAGGCGTGTCCACTCGGTGATCACGATCTGGCCGATCGCACGAAGGTGCAACTCCTCTTCGCGGCTGCGAATCGTGACTCGGAGGTCTGGGACGATCCCGACCACATCCGGATCGATCGATTCGCGCCCGGATCGCGACCCCATCTGGCATTTGGATGGGGAGTCCATCACTGCATCGGGAACGCGTTGGCCCGACGCGAGGCGCAGTTGGCGCTACGGCTGATGGTCGACACTTTCGCCGAGGTCGAGATCACCGGTCCGGTGAAGGTCAACGAGCCGTTCATCCTCCGCGGTCTCACGACACTGCCGATCCGCTGGACGGTGCGTCGTTCGGATCCATTCGACGCCGCGTCGAGGTCGTAGGTTCTGGTCGTGCCCTCGAATCGCGTCACGATCGTCACCGGCGCCGCCTCGGGTATCGGTCGGGCCGTCGTCGATCGCCTCGTCGCACGCGGGGAAAAGGTCATGGCCGTCGATCGACCCGGCACCGAGATCGATTCGCTGGCGAGCCCGGGTGTCGTCGAGGTGTTGTCGGGGGACGTGACCGACGAGGACACCAACTCCGAGGCCGTTCGTCGTGCCGAGGAAGTGTTCGGCGGACTCGACGCCATCGTTCTGAACGCGGGAGTACCGGCGAGCGGCGACATCGTCGAATTGCCGCTCGAAGTGTTCGACCGCACACTCGAGGTCAACGTTCGCGGAGTGCTACTCGGTATCCGCGCCGCGGTCCCGGCACTGCGTCGTCGGGGCGGAGGGCGCATCGTGGTCACGGCGTCCACATCCGGGATCGGGGCCGACCCCAACATGTGGCCCTACAACACCGCCAAAGCCGCGGCCATCAATCTCGCGCGTGGCGCGGCCCTCGATCTCGGCGCCGACCGGATCAACGTCAATGTCGTGTGTCCCGGCCCGACCGAGACCGGCATGACCAAGGGTTTGAGCGCCGTGCCCACGGTGTACGAATCATTGCGCCGGGCGATTCCACTGCAGCGTTGGGGTCGGGCCGATGAAGTCGCCGCCGTGATCGAGTTCTTCGCGTCGGCCGAGGCGAGTTTCGTCACCGGGGCCGTGGTGCCCGTCGACGGCGGAATCACCGCCAACACCGGACAATTCACCCCGCGTGAGATACCCGAGCACTGACCGCGAAAGATCAGAGGAGAGAGAACATGGCTGACCATCCCGAGAACTACGAGGACGTCACGGTCTACGGACTCGATGACGACGTGGAGGAGCGACTCCTTCTCACGCACAACGAGTGCACCTTCATCTGGTCGAACAAGGAGGGATGGCCCGTCGGCGTGATCATGTCCTACGTCTGGCGCGACGGATGCTTCTGGTTGACGGCGTCGTCGCAAAGGGCGCGGATCTCGGCGGTCCGCCGGGATCCGAGGGTGTGCGTGGTCGTGACCTCGACCGGGACGTCCTTGCCCCGCAACATGACCGTCACCTGGAAGGGGACCTGTGAGGTCCTCGACGACCAGGCGACCAAGGATTGGTTCTACCCGGCGCTGGCCGAGGCGATCATGGGCGGCAAGGGCAAACGCGCCGAGGCGTTCCGCGACTTCCTCGATTCGCCGCGTCGGGTGATCCTGAAAGTGGTTCCGACCCAGCGAATCGGCTACGACGGGACCAAGATGGGCCAAGCCACCACCGAGTGGATGAAATCTCGGGCCGCTTCGGCCGAGTGACGGGAGAGAGTGATGAAACTGGGACTGACCGCCGACGAAGTGCTGACCACCACGCGTTCGGTTCGCAAGAGGCTCGACCTCACCAAGCCCGTGCCGCGCGATGTGCTCGTGGAGTGCGTCGAGATCGCACATCAGGCTCCCACCGGCTCGAACATGCAGGGCTGGCGCTGGCTGTTCGTCGAGGATCCGGTCAAGAAGAAGGCCCTGGCCGACATGTATCGGGCCAACTTCTACCCGTACATCAACGATCCGAATCGTCCCAAGCGCGACGACCAGGGTGAGCGAATCCTCGATTCGGCCACGTATCTGGCCGATGTCCTCGATCAGGTTCCGGTGCTCCTGATTCCGCTGATCGCCGGTCGTCTCGACACCGGCACACCGGCCTTCGGGCAGGCATCGGCGTGGGGCTCGTTGTTGCCGGCGGTGTGGAGTTTCATGCTCGCACTCCGCGAGCGTGGTCTCGGTTCGGCCTGGACGACGCTGCATCTCCCCAACGAGAAGGAAGCCGCCGATCTCTTGGGCATCCCGTTCGATCAGTACACACAGGCCGGGTTGTTCCCGGTGGCCTACACCATCGGGACGGATTTCAAGGTCGCCAAGCGCGTTCCGGCCGAGAAGTTCATCCGCTGGGATTCCTGGACCTGATCAGCGAGTCCGGGCCCACTCTCGGGCCGCGGACGATGCCGCCCAATCGATCGCGTTGCCGAGAACACGGCGGAAGTTCGCGTCGGCGTAGGTGACCGGCCCGTCGCCGAACTGCAGATACACGAGCGGTGACGCGCCAGCCCGTTTGATCCAGCCCACGAGGTCGCTTCCGGGTGGATGCATCCAGCCTTCGTTGTCGTTGCGACGGCCGCGGATGGCGAGATCGGCCGAGTAGAAGCGAGAGGCGTCATCCACTGGGAACCCGGTGCGCAGCAGCGGAATCACCGAGTCCTCGAGGACGGGAAAGCAGTAGAGCTCGTCGACGATGTCGAAACTCTCCGGCAATCCGGCGCACACCGGATGCGTTGGCTCGAGAACCGACACGGTGTGTCGCACGTCGAACACGTAACCCGAGTCCGGGTATCGGACGCCGCGGAGGATTCCCGGCTGATAGTGGAATCGCCCGCCGATCAGTTCGGCGAAGCCCTCCCATGCCGGCCAACTCGCGACCGCGTGATGCATGAACACGAGTCCGGTGCCGCGATCCTGCAATTGCGCGAACACGTCGAGCACCTCGCGCGGAGGATCCGGGAATTCGACCGGGGGCACGGCACCGGTGAAGCGCAGACCGGGCATGTCGTAGAAGACGACGACGTCGGCACCAACGGTCGGAGTGTTCGCCTTCGACCACTCGATGTCGGGCAGGGCATCGAACACCGCGAAGAAGGGCTCGGCCTCGAAGGGATGACCGCCCGTGACGACTTGTACCGAGATCGTCACCGGTCGATGGGCGCCTGAGCGAGGCGGTGGTTGGCGATCTGCGGTCCGCCCACCCAACCGCACAACTGCGGATCGCATTCACGGATCTCGCCTTCGAGGTAGCGACCATCGGTGCCAAAGAGACCCCACTGGCCGTCTTTGGACACTTTGATGTTCCCGTTGCCGTCCTGTTCGTAGAGCGCCTTGCTGAACGGATGGATGATTCCGCGCATCACCGATCTCCCTGCATCCACTCGCCGAACTTTCGGTGCAACCAGCGAACCTTGGCTTCCTGGTAGTTGGCGAGGGTCACGCCCGGCTTGAAGGTCGTCTCGAGGCCGAGTTGGACCTTCGACATGTTGAACACGTCCTGATCGAAGACCTTGGCGAGCATGCCGAGTTCGGGGGCGTCGGTCCAGGGCTGCTCGATCGTGAGGTCGCGGCGCTTGGCCGGGGCCGGACGCTCGCCCTTGAAGGGGGCGAGGAACATGACCTCCATGATCGACGACCGGTGGTCGTCGCCATTCGGGCGGAAGCGGTAGACGATGCGATTGAAGGCACCCCACGGATGGAAGTTGGGAAACACCGTGTAGTCGATGCTGTCCATGAACTCGGCGTCACTCATCTGGTCGACATGGTCACCGACCACGGGGCGCCAACGTTCGCGGGCGCCGGCGGCGCCGATCGCGCGAGCCGAGGCGCCGTTGGGAATCGAGATCGGACTCTCCTGATCGACGCGAACGTCGAGCATCGACTTCATCATCTCGTCCTCGGAGACTTCGTACCAGAGGAGCGGACTCGGCGTGCACGCCGGTGTGATGACGCGCGAGAAGTTGTCCCAGATGTCGACTTGCGAATTGGTGTCGCCGAGGTAGTAGAGGATCTGCGGGTGCGTCGCGTTCACGTGGTACGCCTCGCAGAACGCCTCTTGGGCGATCTTCCAGTTGGCACCGATGATTTTGGTGACGTGGGCCTCGATGTAGCGGTCGGCGAGGTTCCAGACCGAGAACTGCTCGTCGAGTCCGTCGATGAAGTCGGCGAAGGGTTCGCAATCCGGATCGGGGTTGATGAACACGAAACCGGCCCATGTTCCAACTTGGCACTCGGGCAGCATGAAGTCTTCGTCGCGCCGTTCTTCGACGTGGGGAAAGTCCCAGCCGGCCGGCACGTCGGCCAGTTGGCCGTCGAGCGCCCACGCGAAACCGTGGAACGGACAACGGATCTCCGAACAATGACCGTCGTAGTCCTTGAGTCGACGTCCACGGTGCAGACAGGCGTTCGGGAAGGACTTGATCGAGCCGTCCGGCTGACGCATGACGATGAACGAGAGGCTGCCGATCTCGTAGACGACATGGTCGCCCGATCGGGGGATCTGCTCCTCGCGACACGCGAACTGCCAGACCCGCATCCAGAGTCGCTCGCGCTCGAGCTCGTGCCACTCGCGGGAGATGTAGCGGTCGATGGGGATGTCGTCGTCCCCGAGGAAACGCGGCGACTCGAGGCGTAGGACATCGGGGACCGGGTGGGTGTCGGAGTCGAGGAGTTCCTGATAGGTGACACCGGGGGACCGGGCCGGTCGGGGGTCGAGAGCCGTCATGACTTCATTATTGACTCGGTGATCAGTTTCGTCCAGCACCGAACTACGCTCGGACCGGGGACACAAGCAGGTGAAACAGGGGGTAGATGACCGTGTTGACGTTCGCCGACATCTTCGAGGCTCATGCCGACTCGATGCCACAGGCCGTGGCCATCTCGTGCGGTGACCGCGATGTGACGTGGGCCGACTACGACCGGACGGCGGCGCGCCTCGCCGGTGCGTATGCGGCCAACGGGATGGGCGTCGGATCCAAGGTTGGCATGTTCATGTACAACAGCCCGGAGTATCTGATCACGCAGTTCGCGGCGTTCAAGTCGCGGGTCACTCCGGTCAATGTCAACTACCGCTATCTCGACGACGAACTCTGGTACCTCCTCGACAACGCCGACTGTGAGGCGGTCGTCTTCCATTCGAGCCTTGGTGATCGGATCGGTCGCATCAAGGGCCGGTTGCCGAAGTTGCGCCTTCTGATCGAGGTTCCCGATGGCCCGTCGGCGGGTGTGCCCGGAGCGATCTCGTGGGACGACGTGATCGCGGCCCACGAGCCGGCCGCGCGTCAGGAGCGTGAGGCGGACGATCTCTACATGCTCTACACCGGTGGCACGACCGGGATGCCCAAGGGAGTCATGTATTCCACGGGCACGTTCACCGAGGGATTCCTCGCGTTCTACACCGGCCCCATGGGACGCGGACCTTTCACGTCCGTGGCCGAAGTCGCGGCGACCGCCAAGGGCATGCACGCCGCCGTCGGACAGCCGGTGGCGATTCCGGCCTGTCCACTCATGCACGGAACCGGTGTGTGGCTCGGAGCGCTCTTGCCACACCTGATGGCGGGCAAGGTCGTCCTCCTCGAAGGCCGTTCGTTCGACGCCCACGAAATGTTCCGTGCTATCGAGAAGCATCGCGTGACATCTCTCGTGATCGTCGGCGACGCGTTCGCTCGTCCGATGATGAACGCGCTGCGCGACAAGGCCGCCACCGTGCCGTACGACGCCTCCTCGGTGACGACCATCGTCTCCACGGGGGCGATGTTCTCGGCCGAGATCAAGGCCGGCATCTTCGAATTCATGCCCGGTGCAGTCGTGATGGACATTCTTGGTTCGAGCGAAGGCGGAATGGCTCAGACCATGGCTACCAAGGACAACGTCAACACCACGGCGAAGTTCGGAGCCATGCCCAACACCAAGGTGTTCGCGCCCGACGACACCGAAGTCGTACCGGGCTCCGGGGTCGTGGGCATGGTCGGTGTGAGTGGCGCCAACGTTCCGCTCGGTTATTACAAGGATCCCGAGAAGTCGGCGCGGACCTTCCGCGAAATCGCCGGCGTGCGCTATTCGTTCCCGGGCGACATGGCCACGGTCGAGGCCGATGGAACCATCAACCTCCTCGGTCGCGGTTCGAACTGCATCAACACCGCCGGGGAGAAGGTCTTCCCTGAAGAAGTCGAAGAAGCGGTGAAGACCCACCAGTCGGTGGCCGATTGCCTCGTGTTCGGAGTGCCCGACGAGAAATACGGCAATCGTGTGGTGGGTGTGGCGTCGGTGGCCGCCGGAGCGGGGAGCCCCTCGAGTGACGATGTCATCGCCTACACCAAGACCAAACTCTCGAGTTACAAGGTCCCCAAGGAACTCGTGTTCGTGGCCACGGTGCCACGGGCACCGAACGGCAAGGCCGATTACGTCACGGCCCGCAAACTCTTCGAAGCCGCAGGAGGTAAGGCATGACCGCCGTCGACGACTCGATCGGATCCGCTCGCAGTCACGGGCCGAGCGTCCAGGATCTTCTTGCCGCCGACTCGCGCGAGGTTCCGCTGTCACTTCGCGACAACTCGTACGTCCCACAGGGCAAGGTCGACGTTCCGAAGATCCGTTACACCTCGGCTGAGTTCGCCGCACTCGAGAACGAGTACATGTGGACCAAGACCTGGCAGATGGCCTGCACCGTCGACGAACTCGCGCAGGTGGGGGACCATGTCGTGTACGACGTGGCCGATCAGTCGGTGATCGTCGTTCGCACGCGCGATGGTTCGATCAAGGCGTACCACAACTCGTGTTTGCATCGGGGAACGAAGTTGCGCACCGAGGACGGACGCGTCGCGTCGTTCCGTTGTCCGTTCCACGGTTGGAGGTGGGATCTCGACGGCAATCTCACCGAACTGCCCGCCGAGTGGGACTTCCCGCAGGTGTGGCAACAGCCCGATTCGTGCCTGCCCCAGGCGCAGGTGGCCGAATGGTGCGGATTCGTCTTCGTCAACCTCGACCCCGACGCCCTGCCTTTCAACGAGGTGGCCCGCAAACTCGTCGAGCACTTCGATCGCGACTTCCGGATGGAGAATCGTTACAAGGCGTTCCACGCGGTCAAGGAGGTTCCGGCCAACTGGAAGGTCTGCATGGAGGCCTTCGCCGAGGGTTATCACGTCATCGCGACCCACCCGCAGATCCTCGAGTTCGCCGGCGACGCCAACAGCGAATACGCCATCTGGCCAGAGTCGCCCTTCGTCACCCGTTTCGTGAACGGCTTCGGCATCCAGAGTCCGCATCTCGGAAATCTCACCGAACAGCAAGTGGCCGATGCATACCTCGAGTTCTCGGCGCGCTCGACGCGTGGTTCGGTGGAGGTCCCCGATGGCAAGAGCGCGCGCGAAGTCGTGGCCGAGGTGTTCCGCTCGTTCATGGGTCCGATGTTCGGAGTCGATCTCTCGACGGCCTCCGACTCCGAGATGCTCGACGCCCACTTGTACCACTTGTTCCCCGCGTTCGCGCCGTGGGCCGGTATCGGTCAGTCACTCGTGTACCGCTGGCGACCGGGCCCAACTCCCGACACCTGCTTCATGGACGTCATCCGCATGATGCCGGTACCCGATGGTCAGGAGAGGCCCCGGCCGGCTCCGATCCAGCGCCTTCGACTCGAGCAGTCGTGGCACGAAGCCGAAGGCATGGGTGGATTGGCGAGCGTTTTCGAACAAGACATGGAGAATCTCCCCAAGGTGCAGCTCGGTCTGAAGATGACCGCCAAGCGGGCGGCCAAGGGTCTCAAGTTCGGCCTCTATCAAGAGGCCCGCATGCGGCTCATCCACCGACATATCGACGACACGATCATCGAAGGTCTCACGGCTGACGGTCGATCGCTCGATGTGGTTGCCCCGTACCTCGTCCCCGAGGGCTGATCGTGCTCGACGAAAGTTGGGCGACCCTCTGGGAGGCCCTGGCCTCGGCTCAACCCGATCATGTCGCGGTGGTGATCGGCGACACGCGAATCACCTGGGCCGAACTCGACGGTCGGGCCGCACGGCTGGCGTCGGTTCTCGACGCGCACGGTGTGGGTCACGATGCCAAGGTCGGCCAACTTCTCTACAACTGTCCCGAGTATCTGGAATCGGCCTACGCATCGTTCAAGGTTCGGGCCAGCACGGTGAACGTCAACTACCGGTACAAGGCGCCCGAGATCGTGCACGTGCTGTCGGATTCGGGTGCGACCGCACTCGTTTTCCATTCGTCGTTCGCCGACGTCGTCGACGAAGCCCGGCGCAGTCTTCCCCGGCTCCGCCTCCTGTTGCAGGTCGACGCCGGCGACGGACGTCCGCTACTCGACGGCGCAGTGTCGTACGAGGATGCGCTCACGGCCGCCGCCCCCGCCGCACCCATCGAGCGTTCGGGTGGTGACTCGCTCCTGCTCTACACCGGCGGGACGACCGGACTGCCCAAGGGTGTGGTGTGGAGTCATCGCGGGTTGTTCGGAGCCTTGGCGTTCACCGGCTATGCGTCGATCGGATTGGCGGTGCCCGAAACGCCGGCCGAGGTCGCGCGTGTCGCGGTGGAACTCAAGGCGTCCGGGCGGGGTCCGGTCAACATGACCGCGCCTCCGCTCATGCACGGCACGGCGATGTTCCTCGCGTTCTCGACCTTCGTCCTCGGGGGAACGGTCGTCTTGCTGGGCAGTCGACGATTCGATGCTTCCGAACTCCTGCGCCTCGTCGAACGCGAACGGGTGAGCCAGATATCCATCGTGGGTGACGCCTTCGCCCGGCCGATCGTGGCCGAACTCGAGCGGGCCGAGGCGGCCGGATCGGGCTACGACTTGTCGTCGCTCACCCGCATCGTCTCCACTGGTGCCACGCTCTCGAGCGAGATGAAGAGTGCCCTCATGTCGCGTGCCGCTTCGGCGCTCGTGCTCGACATGATCGGAGCATCCGAGGGTGGGCCGTTCGCAGTGGCCATGACGATGCCGGGACAGAGTCCGACCGAGACGGCCCGGTTCATGGCCACTCCCAACACCGTCTTGTTCGACGAGACGACGTGGGAGCGCATTCCGTTCGGTTCGGGTCGGGCCGGAGTTCTGGCGGCGTCGGGTTCGATGCCCGAGGGGTATTTCGGCGATCCGGCGAAGACGGAGCGCACGTTCCGGACGATCGATGGCGTTCGATACACGGTGCCCGGCGATTATGCCGAGATCGATGCCGATGGGACCGTACGCCTCCTCGGACGTGGTTCGGTGTGCATCAACACGGGAGGCGAGAAGGTCTACCCCGAAGAGGTGGAGGTCGCCGCACGTTCGCACGAATCCATCGTCGACTGTGTGGCCGTCGGTCTGCCCGACGAACGATTCGGCGAGAAGGTCGCGCTCGTGGCGTCACGCGTCGAGGGCTCGACGATCGGAGCCGACGACGTCATCGACCACGTGAAGAAGTCGATCGCCGACTACAAGGCACCACGCATCGTCGTCTTCGTCGATCAGGTGTACCGGAGTCCGTCGGGCAAGGCCGACTACCGCTGGGCTCGTGACGTCGCCGAGGCCGGCTGACCGCGTCAGTCGAACGACGACGTCGCCTTGAAGTCGGGTCCGTACACCGGAGCCGATGCATCGATGCGGTGCTTGCGGCTCACCGCCGACTTCAAGCCGAACTTGCCGAGCATGTCGCGCATGTTGTGATAGTTCGGATGGTCGAAGTGAGCAGCGAGAGTCTCGGCGTCCTCCCAGAGTTCGTAGACCTGGATGAGATCGGGTTCCACCGGATCGGCGGCGAAGCAGTAGACGATGCAACCGGGTTCCTCGTCGCGGGTCGCCTTCTGGAACGGGATCGACGCGGCAACCGCGGCGTCGCGTTGTGCCGGATCGTTGATCCGGATGGCTGCCTCGATGGCGATCAGTGCCATGTTTCCCCCCATTGATGCGCCGGGCCGACCGGGCGGAGCGAACGATAGGCGAACCGTCGCTTACTGTTGCGGTCGAACGAAGGGACCTCCGGTCCCGCGGGAGGGGGCACCATGTTCGCGGCGCTGATCACCGGTCGACACAAAGTCGATCTGGTCGAGTTTCCCGATCCGACGCCGGCCGATCGCGGTGTGGTGGTGGACATCGCGCTCTGTGGGATTTGCGGAACCGATATCCACGCCTATCAGTCGGGTCAGCCCTACAACCCGGCGATCTGCGGACACGAATGGGCGGGCACCGTGTCCGCGGTCGGTCGCGACGTGAAGGACGTCGCCGAAGGTGACCGCGTCGTCGTGGCCGTGGCTCCGGCCTGCGGTCGCTGCGCGCCGTGTCGCGCCGGGCAGTCGGATCGTTGCATGGTGTCGTTCATGTCGGCTCTCGGGCGTGATCCGCTCGCGCCTCCGCACGGCGGATTCGCCAGCCGCATCGCCGTGGCGGCCGAGCGGGTGGTGCGCACCCATCCGGGACTTTCCGACGCGCAGGCCGCCCAAGTGGAGCCGACCACGGTCGCCTTCCATGCCGTTCGTCGCAGCGGACTTCGTCTCGGAGATGTCGCCGTGGTGCAGGGCGCGGGTCCGATCGGACTCGGAACCATGCAGTGGGTGAAGGCCGCCGGGGCCGGTGTCGTCGTCGTGATCGAACCGAATGAGCAACGACGAGGCCTGGCCGTGAGTCTCGGCGCGCACCATGCCGTCGAACCGGGTGCGGCGGCCGATGCGCTCGTCAAAGAGCTGACACATGGACTCGGTGCCGACATCGTCTATGAATGCGTCGGCCGACCCTTTGCCGTTCAATCGGCGGTCGATCTCGCGCGTCGGGGCGGCTCGATGTGCCTCATCGGTCTGGCCGACGAGAACGCGCCGATCTCGCCCGGCGCGTGGCTCATCAAGGAGATTGCGGTCACCTCAGCCTTGGCCTACACGAACGAAGAGTTCGACATGGCCATGGGAATGATCGCCGACGGTCGTTTCCGAACCGAACCACTCCATTCGTCGACCATCGGACTCGACGGGCTGGATGCCGCTCTGGCCGATTTGGCCAGTGGTCAGTCGACGCAGACCAAGGTCCTGGTGGACCCGCGTCTCTAGGCGCGTTCGCGGATGCCGGCCTCGCGCATGAGGGCTGCATCCTGTTGGTGGAAGCGACCATTGCCGCCGATCGCGGTCTGACCGGCATCGACCACGAGTGTTTGTGCGGTGATGTAGCGCGCCTCGTCGGACGCGAGGTACACCGCCGCGTTGGCGATGTCGACCGGAAGACCGGGGATGCCGAGCAGTGAACCGGCCGCGATGTGTTTGGTGGCCATCTCGGTGGCGTTCGGATCACCGGTCATGACCGCCGAGGTCATCGCCGTCACCGTGTTGCCGGGCGAAATGGCGTTCACGCGGATGCCGTGCGGCGCGAGTTCCGAGGCGACCGACTTGGTGAGGCCGATCACCGCATGTTTGCACGCCGTGTAACAGTGCGGTCCGAGACCGCCGAGAATACCGGCGGTGCTCGAAGTGGAGACGATGGCGCCGCCGCCCTGAGGCACCATGACGCGCGCGGCGTGCTTCATTCCGAGAAAGACACCACGCATCAGGATCGACACCGTGCGATCCCACTGGTCGGTCGATGTTTCGGCGATGCGACCGACCGCACCGACGATGCCCGCATTGTTGAACATCACGTCGAGACGCCCGAACGCGGCCACGGCCGTGTCGACGGCTCCGGCGACGTCGGACTCGACGGTCACATCGGTGTGCACGAAGCGGGCGACGTCGCCGAGTCGGGCGGCAAGTGCGCGTCCGGGTTCGTCCTGGAGGTCGGCGATCACGACCCGAGCGCCCTCTTCCACGAAGCGGAGCACGGTTCCTTCCCCGATGCCGCTCGCGCCACCGGTGATGACCGCGACCTTGTCCTTCAGTCGACTCGAACCATTGCCCGACATGACGCCCCTCTCGACCCGCTCTCGCCCTGTGCGACACTGTGGTCGTGGATCAACCTAATCCGCGTCGACTGGCCCCCGAAGAGTTGATCCTCAGTCACTTCACGCTCGCCCCGATGCATCCGATCGAGGAGCGGATCGAGTTGGCGGCGCGCAACGGATTCGCGGGAATCGGCCTCTTCGTCGGCCACTACGCCGAACTCGAAAAACAGGGGTGGGCGCCGGAGCGACTGGCTGAACTCCTCGCCGAGCACGGTGTGTGTCTGGCCGAGATCGAAGTCGTGTCGGGACTGGGGGCCGATGGACCCGGTGGAGAAAGAGCGGCGCGCCTCGAGGAAGTCGCATGGCGGATGGCCGATGCCTTCGGGTGCCGATACCTGCAGGTGATCGGTCCGGCCGGTGACGTTCACGAAGGGGCGCGTGCATTCGGGTCGCTGTGCGATCGGGCCGCCGATCACGGGCTCGTGGTGGGGCTCGAGTTCCTGCCGTTCACCGATGTGATCTCCGTGCACGACGCGCGCCGCATCGTCGAGGAAGCCGATCGACCCAATGGAGGGATCTGCGTCGATGTCTGGCATCACGAGCGAGGCGCTCGGGACCTCGATGCCATTGCTGCGTTACCGGGAGAGATGATCACCGGAGTGCAGTTCAACGACGGCAGTCGCACGCCGATCGAATCCGACTACTACCGCGATTGTCTCGCCCATCGTGTCGCGCCCGGTGCGGGTGAGTTCGAGCTCGCCGGTTTCGTGTCGGCCCTGAGGGCGACCGGCACGAAGGTGCCGTGGTCGGTCGAGGTTCCATCGGCGGCGGGCTGGACGAACGCCGCCGATCATGTCTCATCGTGTATGAACGGAATGCGAAGCGTGCTGAAGAAGCAAGGAGAGCGACATGGGTGATTTCGGGAAGTTCCCGGGTTCGGTTCTGGCCGTCGAATACCGCAACTCGCGACTGCGCATGCAGAAGATCGCCGCCGAGTTGAGCGACGACCAGGTCTCATCGGTGGTGGGCGCGTGTCCGGA
Organism: uncultured Bifidobacterium sp.; assembly: GCA_964563545.1. Classification (GTDB taxonomy): domain Bacteria; phylum Actinomycetota; class Acidimicrobiia; order Acidimicrobiales; family Ilumatobacteraceae; genus Casp-actino8. The sequence continues at coordinate 30,281 of CAZLXB010000014.1, forward strand.
GTGGTCGGTCAAGGATCTCTTCGCCCACGTGACCGGCATCGCGGTCGACCTCGGCTCGGGTCATTCGCCCAAGGGTGATCCTCAGCCATGGGTCGATCGGCAGGTCGAGGAACGTCGGGCGCGACCGCTCGCGACGGTGGTCGACGAGTGGTCGGCCGCCGCGCCCGCCTTCGAGGCCATGATCGAAGCCGCCCCCGGTCCGCTCTGGGGGCTCACCTACGACACCGTCGTGCACGAACACGATCTGCGCGCTGCGGTGGGCCGTCCGGGCGATCGTGATTCCGAGGGAGTCCGGGTCGCCGCCGAACTCGGTCTCAATCTCGTGAAAGCGGATCTGGCCAAGGCCGGACTACCCGCGGTCGGAATCTCCTTCGCCGGACGCGACTACGTGGTCGGCTCCGGTGATCCCGAACTCACGTGGAGTGGGTCGGCCTTCGAGTGTCTGCGTCTGCTGGGCAGCCGTCGCACGGTCGAGGAGATGCGTGCGGCTGGCTTCGTGGGCGACCTCGAGCGTTTCCTCGGTGGTCTCTTGCACATGGAACTTCCCGTGCGGAGCCTCGGCGAGTAGCGATCTAGTGTCTCGCCCGGCGCCCGATGCGCCGGATCCAAGGGGAGAGACATGGGCCAATTCACCGGTAAGACCGTTCTGATCACCGGAGCTTCGTACGGACTCGGCGAGGGTTTCGCCGAAGGGTTCGCGAAGGAGGGCGCCGACCTCGTTCTGACCGCGCGCTCCAAGGACATGTTGGAAGCGGTCGCCGACCGTTGTCGCAAGATGGGTAGCAAGGTCACGGTGGCCACGGGTGATGTGGCCGTCGAGGACGACGTGAAGCGCGTCGTTCAGACGGCCATCAAGGAACACGGCAAGATCGATGTTCTCATCAACAACGCCGGAGTCAGTGACCTTCGGGGCCTGGCGGCCGAGGTCTACGACACCGCGACCTGGAACTGGATTCTCTCGATCGACCTCACCGGCGCCTTCATGTTCTTGCGCGAGGTCGGTCATCACATGCTGCAACGTCAGTCGGGTTCGATCGTCAACATCTGTTCGATCATGGGCAGCGGAGCCAACGAGTCGAACATCATCGCTTACGCGGCGGCCAAGGGAGGTCTGCGCAACGTGACCGCCCAGGTCGGTTGCGAGTGGGCCGATCGTGGCGTGCGGGTGAATTCGGTGTCGCCCGGTTTCATCATGACCGAGATGGTTCGGCCCGCCCTCGAGACCCTCGGCATGGACAAGTGGATCGCGAGCCGTACGCCGATGCGTCGCATCGGCGATCTGCACGAGATCGTCGGACCCGTCATGTTCCTCGCGTCCGATGCGGCGAGCTACATCACCGGACACGATCTTCTCGTGGACGGTGGCACCAATGCCGCCAACGGCTACTACCAGATCCCTCCGATCCATCATGAGTGGAACAAGGGCGACCTCGAGAAGGTCGGCAAGGGGTATCCGGGAGTTCAGCCCCGCCCCGATTGGTACGAGGCGCTGGCGCCCGGTATCCCGGGGCTCCACTATCCGTTGCCCGAAGCCTGATCAGATCAGGAAGTCGGCGACCGAGTGGTCGCGCATCGCGGCCTGAGCTCGCTTGATCACTTCGGTCCACAGCGCCATGGCGCGCTCGCTCGATGAGTCGAGCGTGCCGACCGCGTAGACCGGGATGATCCATCCGTACAACACGCCCACTCGGTAGTCCTGGAACAACTGCTCGTAGGAGTATCCGGTCACGCCGAGGCGGACGATTTCGTCGTGATATGTGCGCAACAGCGAATCCTCGTGGGCTCGCCGGATGTCGATCGGCACGCTCTGGCTCATGAAGTAGCCGAGGTCGTAGGCGCCGCCACCTTTGCTCGATGTCTGGAAGTCGATCATCCAGACGGCTCCCGAGCGGTCGTCGAAGAACAGGTTGTCGAGTCGGAAGTCGAAGTGCGCGACGGTGTTGGGCATGGCTGCGATGCGGTCGAGGAGTTGATGCACGTTGTCTCCGAAGCGCTCCATGACCGACACCATGTCGGGGTCGATCGCGTGGGCGAACACCTGCAGGAATCCGGGAAGTGACGCCTTGTAGACCTCGCGACCGATCTTCATGCCCTCGGAGTTCGCCATGGGCATCCAGTCGATGCGGTCGAGGTCGGAGTTCTGCCAATAGCGCGCGTGGAGCCGGGCGGCGGCGAGCATCGTGGCCCGGGCGTCCTTCTCGTCGACTCCGCGTGCCTGGTCGCCCACCCGAAGATGACCGAGGTCCTGGAGGATGAGCACATGGTCGTCGTGTTCCAGATCGGACGCGATGCCGAGGGCCTTGGGAACCACGTCGAGCGCGGGAGCCAGGTCGGCGTAGAAGCGAGCCTCACGTTCGAACACGCGCGCGGCGGCGAGCATGCCGCGGATGTTGGCGTCTTGGGTCGGAATCTTGCAGATCATCGTGTTCGGACCTTGGCCGCCCGAATACGTCACCTTGATGCGTCCGACCTCACCCATGAAGCCGATGCCGGCTCCCATCAGGTCGCGTTCGATCGTTGCGACCTCGGTCGTGGCGTCGATGGTGCCGGTCTCGCGAAGGCGGGCGGTGAGCCAGGCCGGAGTGATCTCAGCCGACGAAGTGGGTAGTCGGGACACGGTGGCTCCTTCGATCGGGAAGTCGACGACTTCGGATGAAGAAACGGTACTTCTCGACACCTCTATGGGGCGACCCCGTCGATCGGGAGTCAGGTCGTGCGCGGAGAGGGCTGGAACGTTCCGGGCGCGAAGGCCGGTTCTACACGTACCTTGGTGTCCCAATCGTGGGTGAGCCGGCGATCGGCGATTCGCCAATCGCCGTCGCGGCATTCGAAACGGTCGAAGTAGCGGCCGGAGAAGTTCTCGAGGAACTCGCCATCGGAATCGGCGACTCGGTGCCAGGCCAGGACCGGAGTTTCGACGAGCGCGACCGTCGCCGATTCGAAGTCGATGATCGGTTCACCGATGAAGTGGGTGGTCGCTCGCGCGTAGTTGCGAAGCTTGGCGGTCGCCAGGCGTGCGAAGTCGATTCCCAGTCCGACGAACGATCCGTGGTCGTCGGTTGCGTCCGGGTGGTACACGGAGGCCACGAGCTCGGCATCGCAACGATCGATACCTCGGCAGTAGTCGGCGAGACAGCGGCGGATGGCCCGTTCGGCGGCGACCACTTCGGCGGCGGAGAGGGTCGCGTCGTGTTGACCGGGTCGGACCATGGGCGAACCGTAGCCCGTCGGGGACGGGCGACCGCCCGGTGAGCCGTCGTTACGGGGCCGCCACTAAGGTCGGGTCGTTCCGGAGAGGTCCGGACGACGTGGATGGGGGAGTTCATGGCGCAGGTTCCCGTGACCGAGGGTGTGTTCACGTGGCCGTCCGACGAGCCGCACTTGTTGGGGAGTCGGTGCGTGTCGTGCGGCAATCACATGTTCCCGCGGCAGTCCGGTTGCCCGAAGTGCACGGGTGAGAAGACGGAAACGGTCGAACTCGGCCGACGTGGCACTCTCTGGACCTGGACCGTGCAGGGTTTCCCACCCAAGGCTCCGCCGTATGCCGGTGACGACAATCCCAAGACGTTCAAAGCCTTCGGTGTCGGGTACGTCGAACTGCCCGGGCAGGTGAAGGTCGAGGCGCGACTCACCGAGGCTGATCCGGAGAAACTGAAGATCGGCATGGAGATGGAGATGGTCATCATCCCGCTCGCCAAGGATGAAGATGGCAACGAAATCGTCACTTTCGCGTTCGCGCCGGTGGCCTGAGTTCGACGGATCGAGAGGAACGGAATCATGAGCATCGATGTCGCAATCGTCGGAATCGGAATGCACGAGTTCGGCCGCCACGAAGGCGTGTCGGGCATGGATCAAGGTGTGATCGCCGTCCGGCGGGCATGTGCCGACGCCGGAGTCGGCTGGGAGGACATGCAATTCGCCTTCGGTGGGTCGATGGCCGCCGGAGCCGCCGACACCATGGTGTCGCTCCTCGGACTCACGGGCTTGCAGTTCATCAATGTGATGAACGGATGCGCGACCGGCGGGTCCGCTCTTTTCTCGGCCTACAACACGATCCGATCGGGTGTCTTCGATCTCGGTATCGCCGTCGGCTTCGACAAGCACGAGCGCGGTGCGTTCCGCGTGAACACCAAGGGTTCGGGACTCGGCGACTGGTACGGCGCCTCGGGTCTGGCCCTGACGACGCAATTCTTCGGCATGAAGATCAACCGCTACATGCACGAGTACGGCATCACGAACAACACCCTCGCCAAAGTCTCGGCCAAGGCTTTCCGCAACGGATCGCTGAATGACATGGCATGGCGGCGCAAGCCTCTGTCGGAAGAGGAGATCGCCAACTCGCCGATGCTCTCGTATCCGCTCACTCAGTACATGTTCTGCAACCCGGGTGAGGGCGGTGTCGCCCTGATCCTGTGTCGGGCCGACAAGGCGCATCTCTACACCGACAAGCCGGTGTATCTGCGGGCGGCCGCCGTTCGCAGTCGTCGTTTCGGCAGCTTCGAGGTGCTCGCGCCGTCGATCGCCATCGAGCACAACGCCGGCCCCACCGTCGATGCATCGAAGGCGGCCTTCGAGATGGCCGGCATCGGGCCAGACGACGTCGACCTCGCGCAGCTGCAGGACACCGAAGCCGGAGCCGAGGTCATGCACATGGCCGAGAACGGTTTCTGCGAGCACGGCGAGCAGGAATGGATGATCCAGGCCGGTGAGACCGAGATCGGTGGCAAGTTCCCGGTCAACACCGACGGAGGATGTCTGGCCAACGGTGAGCCGATCGGTGCATCGGGTCTGCGTCAGGTCTACGAGAACGTCTTGCAGCTCCGGGGAGACGCGGGACCGCGTCAGGTTCCTAACGACCCCAAGGTCGCGTACACCCATGTGTACGGAGCGCCCGGAATCTCCGGCGTGACGATCCTGTCGCGCTGACGGTTCCATCGTGGCGATCCTCACCGCCGAACACGCTCGCGACCGCGGAACGACTGTCGCCCTGATCGACGATCGACGATCGGTCACTTGGACCGAACTCGACGATCGGGTCAACCGACTCGTGAACGCGTTGCGGTCGCGCGGTCTGACCACCGGCGACACCATCGCAGTGGTCGTGGGCAATCAGTGCGAGTGGTTCGAAGTGGCGCAGGCGTGTGCGCACGGTGGCTGGACCTACGTGCCGGTCAATTGGCACTGGGTCGCCGATGAACTCGCCTATGTCTTTGCCGATGCCGGGGCCAAAGCCGTGGTGGTCGAGGACCGTTTCGACGAAGCGGTGAGCGCGGCCCTCGCTGATCCACGTGGCGCGGGGGTCGAGATCGTCGTGGGGGTGCGAACCCCGGCGGATTCATCTCTGCGTGGCGATGAACGATTCATCGCATTCGAGGAACTCGTGCGGAGCGGTGACGCCACCGAGCCGGCCGATCAGATGCTCGGCGGGCCGATGTTCTACACGTCGGGTACGACCGGCCGTCCCAAGGGCGTGCGCGGCATGTTGTCGGGTGGCCTCGCGATGACACCGGACATCATGAAGTTGGTGGCAGCCGGCTTCTCGAATTTCGTACCGATACCGGGTCGCACGCTCTTGTGCGGGCCGTTCTACCACTCGGCGCAATGGGCGTTCTCCTTCCTGCCCATGATCAACGGCTCATCGGTCGTGATGCAGCACAAGTACGACTCGGCGGGCGTCCTCGATCTCATCGATCGACACGACTGCACCAACGTGCACCTCGTTCCGACGCAGATGAAGCGTCTGCTCGATCTGGCCGACGACGTCAAGAGTCGCTTCCGTGGATCATCGCTCGTCGTCGCCTGGCACGGGGCGGCGCCGTGCCCGCCGGCCGTCAAGCGCGGCATCGTCGAATGGTGGGGCCCCAAGGTCACGGAGTACTACGGATCCACCGAGGGCTCGATCATCTCGGTCATCCCGGCCGACGAATGGCTGCGCAAGGGCGGCAGCGTCGGCAAGCCCCTCGACTCGGTCGAGGTGATCGTCGTCGACGACGAAGGCAATCGAGTGGTCGGGTCGGGGGAGGGAACCCTCTACTTCCGCAACAAGATGGGGACCGACTTCACGTATCACAACGACGAGGAGAAGACGCGTTCTGCGCATCTCGAACCCGGGGTGTTCACTACGGGCGACGTGGGCTATATCGACGACGAGGGATACCTCTGGTTGTCCGACCGCAAGATCGACATGATCATCAGTGGCGGAGTCAACATCTATCCGGCCGAGATCGAAGGTGTCCTCGCCGCCCATCCTGCGGTCGAGGACGTCGCGGTCATCGGCGTCCCCGACGAAGAATTCGGCGAGAGCGTGAAGGCACTCGTACAGGTCGTGGACGGAGTGATACCGAGCGACGACCTCGTGGTCGATCTCATCGCACATTGCCGCGGGCTCCTGGCCGGTTACAAGGCGCCGCGGTCGATCGACTTCGTTTCCCACATTCCGCGCACCGGCACGGGCAAGATCCAGAAGCAACCCTTGCGGGCGCCCTACTGGGCCGGTCGTGAGCGGCGAATCTGACGATCACCGACCACGATCAATCGAGGAAGCCAAACACATGATCGATTTTCAGCGGATGTACCACCAAGGGATTCGGGTCCCGAATCTCGAGGCCGCCATGGCCGAACTCGGTGGGCAACTCGGCGTGACGTGGTGCTCGGTGCAAGAACGCGAACAGACCGTCTGGTTGCCCGATGAGGGCACCGTGAAGATTCCCCTCAAGTTCACCTATTCCGCGCAAGGCCCTCAGCATCTGGAGTTGCTCGAGGGTGCACCCGGATCCATCTGGGATGGCAGATCCCACCCCGGACTCCATCACGTCGGGCTCTGGTCCGATGACGTCGCCGGTGAGACGAAGTTCTTGGTCGATGCCGGCTGGAAGCTGCTCATGGCCCAGGCCGAACCGGCCAAGGGCTTTGGAGCGTTCACTTACGTGCAACCGCCGTCGGGACTGATCGTCGAGCTCGTGTGGAGTGCGATCAAGCCGATGTTCGAAGGCTGGTTCGCCGGCGGATCGCTCGGTTAGGGGTACGGTCGACCATGGCTCACCTCAAGCACTCGCCCACGAACAGCGGATTCGGATCCGCGTCGACCACCGACGATGTCCTGGCCGGTATCGATCTCGCCGGTCGGCGATTCCTGGTCACGGGTTCGTCCGGAGGTCTCGGTCTCGAGACGAGTCGCGCTCTCGCCAGCCGTGGGGCCACCGTCGTGATGGCGGCCCGCGACGCCGCCAAGAACTCGGCGGCGGCGGGAACGATCGAGTCGTCGGTGAAAGGCGCGGACCTCGAGTTGCTCACGGTCGACCTCGGTTCGCTCGCGTCGGTGCGCCGAGCGACGCGTGAACTCCTCGATGACGGCCGGGCACTCCACGGCCTGATCGCCAACGCCGGCATCATGGCGACACCGTTTGCGTTGACGGTCGACGGATTCGAGTCCCAGTTCGGAGTCGACCACCTCGGACACTTCCTTCTCGTGCGGGAACTCCTGCCGCTTCTCGTGGCCGGTGCGCCATCGCGGATCGTGTGCGTGAGCTCGGCCGGACACCGCATGGGCGACATCGACTTCGACGACGTCAATTTCGATCGACGTCCTTACGAGCCGTTCCTCGCCTACGGCGCGGCCAAGACCGCCAACGTCCTGCACGCAGTGGCTCTCGACGAGATGTTCGGCGACCGAGGGGTGCGGGCCTTCGCCGTACATCCGGGCGTGATCCAAACCGAACTCGGCCGGTACATGACTCCCGAAGTCGTCGGCACGCTCATGGCGCGTATCAGCGAACGCTCCGAGGCCATGACCTGGAAGTCGCCCGCGCAGGGTGCGGCCACCTCGGTCTGGGCGGCGACCTCACCTTTGCTCGACGGTCGAGGCGGCGAGTACTGCGAGGACGTCGAGGTCTCGCCGGTCGTCGCGAACGATGCTCCCGATGGGATCGGAGTCGCCGAGCGGGCCGTCGATCCGGTTCGGGCTCGGACGCTCTGGGCGCTCAGCGAACGCCTCGTCGGCTGATTTGTTACGGTGCGCACGTGGCCACGATCCTCGCCCATCTGAAGGTGAAGGAAGGTGCCGAACGCGCCTTCGAGGACATCTCACGTGATCTCTATCGGGCGAGTCATGCCGGCGAGGACGGCTTGTTGCGGTACGAGTACTGGCGGGGGAGCGAACCCCGCACGTATTACACGCTCTTGTCGTTCGCCGATTTCGCCGCTTTCATCGCCCATCAGACGAGCGATCACCACGAAGCGGCGTCCCCGAAACTCGGGGGTGTGCTGGAGGGTCTCCGGCTCGAATGGGTCGACCCGCTCGCCGACGCGTCGCCACTTCCTCCGACCAACGAACAGGATCTCTCGGCGGCCGAGGATGCCTTGACACGTCTGTACGCCCAACGCTTCGCGGCCCAGGTCGCGCCGTGGTGGGCGGCTCTTCGTAATCGCTGATCACGTCTCCCGACGAAAGGAATAGCCATGACCGACATGCTCGAGGGCACCAGCCAGACACCGTGGTTCCTCCGTGGAAACTACGGACCGGTCTTCGACGAGTTGACCGATACGAATCTCAAGGTCACGGGCTCGATCCCAAAGAGCCTCTCGGGTCTTTACGTCCGCAACGGATCGAATCCGAAGAGCGGACAGGCCGGTCACTGGTTCTTCGGTGATGGCATGGTGCACGGCGTCCGGCTCGAAGGTGGTCAGGCCAAGTGGTATCGCAACCGCTACGTGCGCACTCCGAAACTCGCCAAGGGTCTCGATGCCATGGACCCGGATTGCATCTTCGATCCCACCGCGAGTGCGGCCAACACCCACGTGCTGGCGCATGCCGGTCGTCTGTGGGCGCTCGAGGAAGGTCACCTGCCTTGGGAACTGTCGCCCGAGCTCGAGACGATCGGCGCCGACGATTTCGGCGGTCGGTTGAAGACTGCGTTCACCGCCCATCCCAAACTCTGCCCGGAGACCAACGAACTCCATTTCTTCGGGTACGGAGCGGTGCCGCCGTACGTGACCTATCACGTCCTCGACGCCAAGGGTGATCTCGTGCACTCGGCGCCCATCACCACGCCGAAGGGCACGATGATGCACGACTTCATGATCACGCGCGATCACGCGATCTTCATGGATCTCCCGGTGGTCTTCAACATGGACAACATGGCCAAGGGACTGCCACCCATCGGTTGGGACGACGACTACGGCGCCCGCATCGGCATTCTTCCCCGCATGGGGACCGACGCCGACGTGAAGTGGTTCGAGATCGACCCGTGCTACGTGTTCCATCCGCTGAACGCCTATGTCGAGGGTGACGAGGTCGTGTGCGATGTGGGTCGACACGCGTCGATGTGGCGCGGTTCGATGGACAACTTCGAGCCGTGCTTCATGCATCGCTGGCGTTTCGACATGAAGACCGGAGCTGTTCGCGAAGAACAACTCGACGATTGGGCGCACGGATTCCCGCGTGTGGACGATCGCGTGGTGGGACTGAAACACCGCTACGGATGGGTCGCCGGCTCGCGGCTCGGACGTACGAGCGGAATGGACGACGCCGGAGTCGTGGCCCGCTACGACATGAAGGACTTCTCCAAGACGATCCATGATCTCGGACCGACCGCCCACCCGGGCGAGTTCGTGTTCGTCCAGGATTCGGCCGATGCGGCCGAGGATGGTGGCTACGCGATGGGATTCGTCTACGACAGTGCGACCGATTCGTCGGACCTCGTGATCCTCGACGCGAGCGATCTCGCCAAGAAGCCGGTGGCCCGGGTGCATCTGCCTCGACGAGTGCCCTTCGGTTTCCACGGAAGCTGGGTCGACGACTCGGTCATGCCCTGACCGAGTCGGGTCACCCGACCGGCCGCGCGATGCCCCGCACGTGTTCGTAGAACGCGAGGAGCGGGGCCGAAGGTTCGTACAACTCCACCAGATGTCCGAGGGATTCGCGAGCGTCGCAGAAAACGAATCGCTGTCCGCCCGACGTCGTGGCATCGAGCAGTAGAGGCCATCCCCGGCGGGCGCACGATTCGATCGTGGCATCGAGTGATTCGACGAGGTAAGCGAGGTGGTGCAGGCCAGTGGTTCGGCCGATCACCGACGGCGTGTGCTCCTGTACGAGTTCGACCATGAGCGACCCCCACTGGCCGTAGGCCGACGAGTGGTCGAACCTGGCCGGCTGTCCGGTGATCACGGCCGAGCGGACGGCGATGTGCTCGGCGACGACGAAGGGTCCGGCTCCGGTGCGCACGCGAAATTCGTGCGCGGCATCGGTCAGGTCGACGTCGGGGTCGACCGCGTAGGCGATCTGGACGGGATGGCCAAGGACGGTCGTCACGACCACAGCCTCGCGCAGTTCGGGGGCGACTACTTTGAAGTGATGAACGCGGCCCCGGTTCCCTTCGGCTTCCAGTCCCTGGACGGCATCGACGATCCGTCCCGACTCCGACTCGACCGGCAGGCCATCGTGGATCTGACGATCCGCTACACGTGGGCCCTCGACGGCCGGAATTGGGACGACCTCGACGAGGTCTTCCTGCCCGATGCCACGGCGAACCTGACCGAGGACCTGATCGGCCGCGACGCGATCAAGGCGCGTATCCGCCGTGCGTTGGAGCCGCTCGATGCGAGTCAGCACATCATCGCCAATCACCAGGTCGTGGTCCACGGCGACCGCGCGTCGTGTCGCTGCTATCTGCAGGCCCAACACGTTCGTCAAGCGGCGCACGGTTCGCCCAACTTCATCGTGGCCGGCCGCTACGAGGATCAACTCGTTCGGACCCCGCACGGTTGGCGGATCGCCCATCGCGACCTCGTGATCATGTGGACCGACGGCAACCCGGCGGTGGCCCGGGGCTGATCAACGTTCGATGTAGGGCTCGATGAGTCGTTCGATGCGCAGCGATTCGTCGATGTTGTCGACGCCGATCATGGCGTCGATCTGCTCGTGGAAATGCCAGATCCGACGTTCCTGATAGTTGATCGGGATACCCCGGAGTGCGGGTGACTCGAGCGATCTCTGCATGGGAGCCATGTTCCAGAAGTCCTCGGCCATGATCAGGTCGAAACCACGCATTCGCTGATCCCAATGCGGCGGAAGACCCTCGTCCGGATCGAAGTCGATCGGGGCGTAGTGGATCCAGTCGATGCGGGTCGTTCGCTTGTCGATCGGCCAGAAGGTGATGAACGGAAATCCGTGGGCGGCGATCGGGGTGATGAGGTTGGGGAAGATCGAGTACGCCGAACTCGTGGAACGGACCATGTCGTTGACGGTTGGGATGTCGGGGAAACCCGGAGTTTCGAAATGTCGGAAGTCGTCCCAATCGGTCATACCCATGGCCGACCACGTGGAGCGGGAGAACGGTGTGATCATCCTCGACGCGCCATTGGGCAGGAGCGACATCACCGCGCCGCGGTTGTCGAGCAGACTCTCGCCGCCCCGGCTGTGAATGTGCCGGAAGTGGTAGACCTCGAGGAACGCCTCGGCCGTCACCTTCCAATTGCACGGTACGACCTCGCTACGACGGGCCACGGTGCGCAACGAGTTTCCTTGGAGTTCGTCGAGCTCGCGGGCCACGGGTCCGAGCCAGTCGAGTAGTGGCATGGCATCGGGGTTCTGGTTGACGAACACCCAGCCGTCCCACACTTCGCAACGCACGGTGGCCAGGCAGCGTTCTTCCTTCACGAGTCCGACGAAGTCACGTTCGTCGGGGACCGACACGAGATGACCATCGTCGATGTCGTACGACCACGAGTGGTACTGGCACCGCAGAAGTCGGGCCGAACCCTTGGCGTCGCGCACGACGGGAGCGCCCCGGTGCTGACATGTGTTGTAGAACGCACGGAGAACCCGATCGTTGCCGCGGACGAGCACCATGGGTGATCCGAGGTCGTCGAAGGTGAAGAAGTCGCCGGGATTCGGGGCATCCTCGGAGCGGCCGGCGATCACCCATACCTTGGACCAGAGATGTCGGCGCTCGAGGTCCCAGAACTCGTCGCTCACGAAGCGACCGACCGGGATGTCGGGGAACCGAGGGAAACCTTCGGGCGGCGCGGTGCGCGAGTACTCGTAGCGCATCTCGTCGGTCAGTCGGGCGACGAGTTCGGGCGTCATCAGCCGGCCAGGGATCCGGCGTCGGCCACCACGACTTCCCCGTGGATCCACGCCGCCATGTCGGTGGCGAGGAAGGTGATGACCCGGCCGATGTCGTCGGCTTGACCACCCCGACCGAGGAGTGTCTTCGACATCACCGCGGCCACGTCGAGTCCGGCGGCCTTCAATGGTGCCATCTGCTCCTGAACGCCGGGGGTGTCGATCGGTCCGGGTGCCACTCCGACCACGCGGATGTCGCGCGGTCCGAATTCCACGGCGAGCGCCTTGGTGATTCCCACCACGGCATGTTTCGACGTCACGTAGGCGCTGATGCCCGGGGCGGCCCGGAATCCGGTGGTGGACGCGAGGTTGATGATCACACCGCCACGCGTCATTCGTTTGGCGGCTTCACGCGCACCGGCATACGTGCCGCGCACGTTCACGGAGAGCAGGCGATCGATGAAGTCGTCGGTCGCGTCGATCGCCGGCCCGGTCGTGGGATAGATGCCGGCGTTGTTGACCCAGATGTCGAGACCACCGAGGGTCTTCACACAGAAATCGGCGGCGCGCTCGATCGACGCCGTGTCGGCGATGTCGACGGCGACCGCTGCCGTGCGGTGACCAAAGCGAGCCGACAATTCGGTGGCGAGGGTGGCCGCACCCGATTCATCGAGATCGGCGATCAGGACCTCGGCCCCCGATTCGGCCAGCCGGGCCGCGGCTGCGGCACCGATTCCTTTGGCTCCACCGGTGATCACGGCCCGCCGACCGGCCAGCGAATAAAGGTCGGCCAGCGGCCGCCCGGAGTGATCGGCGATCATCGTTACCCCCCAGAAGTCGTCGGATCGGATTCTTATCCATATCCGAGCCGCGCTTCGTCTTCTAGGGTTCGGGCGTGGCGCGAGTGCTGACCCGATTCGACGAGTTCCCGCGTCACCAGATCGGAAACACCTTCGACACCGTCGTCGACGGCTCTCAGCACTGGAGCGACGGGTTCTACTTCACGATGGGTGACGACCAGGGCGACGTCGCCTGGTTCATGGGCTTTCGACTGCACCTGAACAACGACGTCCTCGACGCCTTCACGTGCGTGTCGTCGCAAGGTCGTCAGCACAACATGCGTTGGTCGCGTCGGCTGCGCCCGCGCATCGACGATCTCGAGTGCGGACCGATCTCGGTCGAGATACTCGAGGGGCTCCGCCGGGTGCGGGTGCGTTGCGCCCCCAACGAGTACGGCCAGGCCTTCGATCTGCTGTGGGAGGGTGTCGTCCCGCCGTTTCTCGAGGATCACGTGCAGGTGTTCGTGAACGGTCGACTCCACAGCGACCGGACCAACTACGACCAGACGTGCAAAGTGACCGGCTGGATCGAGTTCGACGGGTCGCGCGTGAACGTCGATCGCTGGACCGGGGTTCGCGATCACTCCTGGGGGATCGGCAACCAGACCGGTGGGCCGCGCACGACGGTGATCGCACCGCCGCCCACGCCGACCGCTCCGCCCGGATTGCGTCAGTGGTGCTGGTTCGACCTTCCCGACCGATCGATCTTCTGGCAGTTCCACCATCGAGGAGGTCGTCATCCGTTCGGGATGCTCGAGACCCGCTGCCAATTCCCGTACGACGACCCCCGCGCGCCGTTCTCGTACGTCGATCTCGACTACGAGCCGACGTTCGTGGTGCAGGACGGGCGGACGACCACCCGACTCGAGAGTGCGATCGTTCGTCTCACGCGACCCGATGGCGGCACCGAGTCGTATCGCATCGAACCGATTTCGTATCCGGTGTATCTGCAGGGAGGGGGCTACCACTCCGGTTTTAACGACGGACTCGGTCGTGGCGTCTACCGAGGCGACTTCCACCACGAAGGAGAGGTCTGGGAGATCGATCGAGTGATCGGTGTGACCACGCCGCGACCGGTGAGGTTGAACCGCTGGCACTACGCCGAGGCGTGGGGGAGATGCACGAATCTCGACGATCCCGCCGACACCGGAACCGGTCACCTCGAATCGGTGGTGCTCGGCCCCTACGAGGGTCTCGCATGAGGGCACTCGTCCTCGGCGGATCGGTGTTCGTCGGGCGGCGTCTCGTCGAGATGCTCGTGGAGGCGGGTCACGCCGTGACGGTGCTGAATCGAGGTCGAACGCCGACGCAACTCCCACCCGGAGTCGGGCTCCTCAAGGCCGACCGAACCGATGCCGAATCCATGCGAGCCGCGTTGGTGGGCACCGAGTGGGACGCGGTCTTCGACGTGTCCGGTTTCGTGATGGCCGCCGGTGGTAGCGACATCGAAGGTTTGATCGATCTCGTCGACGGTCGAGTGGGTCACTACGTCTACGTGTCGTCGATCATGGCCTACGACCAATCACTCATCGGTGTGGTGCCGTGGACCGAGGACATGGCCACCGACGCGACTGGGCCGGCATCGTACGGAGGCTTCAAGGCCTTGGCCGAGCGCGCCATGCTCGACCGGCATTCCCGAACCGGCTTTCCGATCTCCATCGCCCGTCCGGCGGCCATCTACGGCCCGTACAACAACATCTACGACATGGAGACGCCGATGTTCCTGCGTCTGCGTCGCGGCCTGCCCATCTTGTTGCCACACGAAGGTCTGGTGACGGCCTCGTACGGTCACGTCGATGACCTCTGCGCGAGTCTCATGGCGTTCATCGGTCGGGCCGAGGCACGCGGGGAAGTCTTCAACACCACTTCGGAGGCGGTGACCACCCGTCGGTACGTGGAGACATTGGCCGCCATCGTCGGTCGTGATCCCCAGATCGTCGCGGTCCCCGAATCTCGTCCGCCGAGTTTTCCGCGGGGCGTGCACGGTCACCTCTTCGCCAAGGCGCATCATGCGGTTCTGTCCACTGCGAAGTTCGACAAGTTGATAGGTGGGCGACCGCGATACGACTTCGAGTTCGGTCATCGTCAAACCTACGAATGGTTCCTCGCCCAAGGTTGGGCGGATCTCGAACAACCGCTCGCTGATCCCGTGTGGTTCGCGAGTTGGGATTTCGAAGTCGAGGCGCGGGCGGCCGAGTTGCTGGGTGGTCGTACATGACCCCCGACTTCGAGAGCGACGTGGTTCTGGCCAACACGGCGCGGGTTCTGCGTTCCGAAGTTCTGCCCCGTGTCACCGACGATCACGCTCGCCGCAACCTCGTCCAGATGATCGCCGTCATCGAGGCACATCTCGATCAACTCCGACTGGCGTCCGAATCGGCGGGCGATGGAGGGATGTTGTCGGCTTTCGGTGGTCGGCTCGCTGATCGCGTGGACGATGGCAACTGAGACTGCCCTCGTCGATTGGCTCGCCGGACGGCTCGGCTGGCCCTCGGCTGATGCAACTCTCGAAAGGATCGGGGAGGGTCACTCTCGCGAGATGCTGATCGTGCGACCACGCGGAGCGTCGCCGGTGGTGGTGCGAATCGAACAAGGCGGAGTGTTCGGGACCGCGAGTGCCGAGGAGTGCCGGGTCATGAGGATCATGAAGTCGCGGGGAGTGCCGGTGGCGTCGATCCTCGCCGAAGACGACGGGTCGGTCAGCGGCCGATCCTTGTTCGTGATGGAGTTCGTGGAGGGTGTGGATCAGCCGATCCCGACGGTGTCTTTCGTCGATCGCCTGCATTCACTTCATTCGTTGCCGATCGACGACGAGGTCCGGGCGGCGTTCGATCTTTCGCCGGCCACCGCTCGGGACGCGACCCTCGGCCAGATCGATCGTTGGATTGGCGTCTACCGATCGGCGGTCGAGGGCGAGATCACGAAGCTCGAAGACACCGCGCGCTGGTTGCGCGCGAACGTTCCAGGTGACGGGCGGCTCGCGGTGGTCCACGGCGATGCCGGGCCGGGGAACTTCGTGCACGATGGGGTCGATGTGCAGGCGTTCACCGACTGGGAGTTCGCCCATCTCGGCGATCCGCGCGAGGACTGGTCGTTCTGCGTGTCCATGCGCGGCACCCGCGTACTCGGCCGCAAGGAGTGGTTGGCGATGATCAACGAGCGGACCGGAACGAGTTTCGACGAGACCTCCTGGCGATTCTGGGAAGCCTTCAACCTCTTCAAGGGGGCATGCGCGAATCTGACCTGCCGACACTTGTACGCAACGGGTCGGAACCCGGCGCCCAATATGGCGATCGTCGGCACGGCGGTGTATCGGCTCTTCGTGAACCGACTCGCGTCCCTCCTCGCCCTCTGATCGGCGTCTGATCGGCGACCGGATCGCGTTGTGCGACAATGCGGCATGTCCCACGAGTCCAATATCGAACTGGCGACCAGACTCTTCGCCGCATGGAGCAGCGGCGATGCCGATGCGCCGGCCGCCTTCCTGCACCCCGATGCCGTCCTGTACGACATCGTCGGCGGAGAACACCGAGGTTGGCCCAAGATCCGTCAGTTCTTCGGTCGCGGGCTCGAGGTGTGGAAGGACCTCGTCTTGGCTCCCGAGCAGTTCTGGACGAGCGACGACGGCGTGGCGTTGAGTTGGATCATGTCGGCGACCGTTCCCGAGTCGATGGCGAATTCGTTCGGCGCGCACAACGTGGGCAAGAAGTGGCGCAGCGAGGGAATGTCGTGGTTGCGGATCGCGGACGGCAAGGTGGTGCGCGAAGTCGACTACCACGACAGCGGCGCGGTCATGAAGTCTCTCGGCTGACGAGGTCGTGCGCTGCTAGCGGCTCGGCCGGAATCCGATCCGCAGTTGTTTCAGGGCCCGTAGGCAGAAGTTCGGGTGATGGCGGAAGTCGTTGACGTCGGGTTCGAACCACATGTCGTCGACGCGGTCGACGAGAGCGCGGAATCCGATCACGAGTTCGCGACGGGCGAGCGGAGCGCCGAGGCAGTGATGAGTGCCGAATCCGAAGGCCAGGTGTGAACGCAAGTTCTCGCGATCGAGGTTCATGTCGGCCGGACACTCGAACTGCCGGTCGTCCCGATTGGCCGCGGCGTAGCGGACGTTCACGACCGCCCCGGCCGGAATCGTGACGCCGTGCATCTCCACGTCGACGGCCGCGGTCCGGAAGAGGCCCTGCACGGGTCCTTCGAGGCGCAGGACCTCCTCGGCGAGGAGCGGAACGTAGGTGTCGGGATCGTTCTTGACCTTGGCCCACTCGGACGGATTGTCGATCAGGAGACGAACTCCCTCGGCGAGCGCATTGGTCGTGGTCTCCGAACCCCCCACGAAGGTGTCGGCCATCATCTCGGCGTGCAGTTCGTTGTCGGTGAGAGGCCGCCCCCATTCGGGGATCACGGTGTTCACGAGGTCCGATAACAACGTGTCGTCGGGCTGCTCGCGTAGTCGTTCGAATATCGGCTGGAAGTAGTGCTGGGCGGCGATCTCCTGCTCGGTCGACCAGACCGCTTCGTCCTCGGTCTGCATCATGCCGAGACGTTGCACCCACGCGTCGGTCCAGGCCTTGATCTGCCAGATGTCCTCTTCGGGAGCACCCATTTGGCGTCCGATCACGATGAGCGGAAGTGGGATGGCGAACTCGCGGACCCAGTCGCATGTACCCCGCTCGATGAAACCATCGACGAGCCGATGGGCGAGGCGTTCGATGAAGGGATCGAGTTCTTTGATCTTGGCCGGTCGGAACGCGTGATTGAAGAGTCCACGCATTTCGCGATGTTCGGGATCGTCGCGGCTGGCCAGAGTGGCGCCCGGAACCCATCCTTTGTCCTCGTAGATCTTGCGCAGGCGCGCCGAACGTGGATCGACCCGTCCGCGGTGCCGGGCACTCGTGAATCGCTCGGTGTCGAGGAGCACCGCCTTCACGTCTTCGTAGCGGGTCACGACGAACATTCCGGTGAGGTTGTCGCGCCACACCGGAGCCTCGTCGCGCAAGGTCTGGTAGGCCGCGTACGGGCAGTCGGAGACATCCGGATCGAGGAGCGTCAAAGATTCGAGTCGGATGCCGTCGGCGTCTTGCTCCGTCACGACCCCATCATGGCGCACCCCAGTGGGTCGGCATCACGCCGAGGCCGGCCCGTGGGCTAGAACTCTCCCATGACTTCTCCCGTCGACACCCAGGACTTCGTCGAGATCCAACGGCTGATCAACCGCTACGCCGACGCCGTGATCCATCGCAACGGCGATCAGTGGGGGAGCTGCTGGGCCGACGATGCCGTGTGGGACCTCGGGGGTGGTCGCCTCGTGGAGGGGAAGGACAACATCTTGAAGCTGTGGTTCGCAGCGATGGGAGGCATGGCGGCCGTAGTTCAGCACGCCCACAACGGTGACGCTGCGTACGACGACGCGTCGCGCGCGACCGCCACCGGTCGTTGGGCGATCAGCGAGCGATTCCTGACCGCGAATGGCGACCGGGGGCTCCTGCTCGCGCATTACGACGATGCCTACCGCAAGGTGAACAGCCAGTGGTTGTTCACCCGTCGTTTCCTGCAGGTGCACTATCGCGGTGGCCCCGATCTCACCGGCGAGTTCGCCAACACCAAGGCCGGCCTCGAATCGCGCGGCGCGACTCCTCAGGCCTGACGCGAACCATGCCCGCTTTCGCTTCCGAACTCGCACGGGAACGTCCCGACGAGATCGCCGTTCGTGACCCCGACCAGGCCCTCACATGGGCCGAGGTCGGCGACATCCTCAATCGCACCGCCAACAACGCGCTGAAGTCCGATCTCGGTCCACATCGGCGCGTGGCCGTGTTCGCCGAGAACGCGGCCGAGACCGCATTGGCCCATCTGGGATGTCTCCTCGGTAGCGCCTCGACCGTGCCCGTGAACTTTCATCTCACGGCCGAGGAGACGGCGTACATCCTGTCGGACTCGGAGTCGCGCATCGTGTTCGTCGGCCCCGAGACCGTCGACCGCGGCATCGACGCGGTGGCGATCGTGCGTGGCGAGGGTCGCACCATCGACATCGTGGGATGGGGCGTCGATCGACCCGGTGTCACGAAGTGGACCGATTGGCTGGCCGCCGGCGATCCGAGCGATCCGCCGCTCGACGTCAAACCGCGCGCCAATCTGCTCTACACGTCGGGCACCACGGGCCGTCCCAAGGGCACCGAGCTACCGCCCACGATGTTCGCGGGTGGCGACACGATGGCCGAGCACCTGGAGGGAATGAAGGCCAACCGTTTCGCGATGTTCGGCACGCATCTGGTCGTGGGGCCGATGTACCACACGGGTCCGCTGAACGGCATGCGTCTTCTGGTGCGCGGCGTTCCTATGGTCGTGCTCGCCAAGTTCGACGCCGAGAAGACCCTCGCCGCCATCCACACCTACAAGACCGAGTCGTCGGTGATGGTGCCGACTCACTTCGTACGGTTGCTCGCCCTTCCCGATGAGGTGAAGGCCAAGTACGACGTGTCGAGCATGAAACTCGCCGCTCACACAGGGGCTTCGTGTCCGGTCGACGTGAAGCGGGCGATGATCGAATGGTGGGGGCCGATCTTCATCGATGCCTACGGCGCCACCGAAGTCGGAACGACGTGTCAGATCACGAGCCAAGAATGGTTGGAGCACCCGGGTTCGGTGGGCCGACCGGTGCCACCGTTCTCGGTGATCGTGCTCGACGACGACGGGAACGAAGTTCCCGCCAACACCGAAGGACGGCTCTTCTTCAGGGACGCCACCGGTCGCGGCGTGATCTATCCGAATGATCCCGAGAAGACGAAGGCGGCCAACATCGCGCCCGGTGTCTTCACGCTCGGCGAGATCGGTTACGTCGACGCCGATGGTTACGTGTTCATCACCGATCGCTTCAGCGACATGGTCGTGTCGGGTGGAGTCAACATCTATCCGGCCGAAGCCGAACAGGTCCTCGTGAAACATCCGGCCGTGCTCGACGTGGCGTGCATCGGTGTGCCACACGCTGAGATGGGGGAGGAACTCAAGGCACTGGTGATTCTGCGCGACGGAGTCGCGACTCCCTCGGCGACCGACCTGGTCGCGTTCTGTCGCGAGAACCTCTCGCACTACAAGTGCCCGCGGACCGTCGAATTCGTGGACGACTTGGGCCGGAACACGATGGGCAAGATCAACAAGCGCAAGTTGCGCGCGCCGTACTGGGAGAAGTGATGTCCGAACCCGT
>CAZLXB010000015.1:0-48650 GCA_964563545.1 uncultured Bifidobacterium sp.
TCAGCGCGCGTTGTCGCCGAAGCGGTACTCGTAGGTGAGCGTGTCGAGTCGCTGCTTGAGTTCGCCGTCGAGTGGTGTCGAAACGGCGGCGACGGCGTCGGCCAGTTGTTCGGGACGACTCGCTCCGATGATGGGCGATGTGATCACCGGATTGGCCAGCACCCACTGCACCGCCAAGGTCGCCATCGACACGTCGGCCTCGGCCGCGATCTCGCCGATGGGCGCCAGCGAGTCGAACATCCGGTCGTGCCAATAGCGCTCCTGATAACGGCCGGCCGCGTAGCCGAGCGTGAATCGAGTGCCCTCGGTGGGTGACCCCGGCTTGTGCTTGCCGGTCAGGAACCCACCGGCCAGCGGGTTGTACGGGATCACCGCGGTCTTCTCGTCGGCACAGAGCGGGAAGAGTTCGCGCTCGTTCTCGCGGAAGAGCAGGTTGTAACGCGGCTGGATGCATTCGAACCGGCTGACCCCGAGCACCTCGGAACGTCCGATGGAGCGGGCGAGTTGATAGGCGAGATAGTTGGAGCAGCCGAGGTATCGCACCTTGCCCGACGTGACCAGATCGTGCAACGCGAGCATGGTCTCGTCGATGGGGGTGTCGGCATCCCACGAGTGCACTTGATAGAGGTCGATGTAGTCGGTCTGCAGGCGACGCAACGATGCCTCGACGGCGCGCATGATGTTCTTGCGCGAGTTGCCACTGTCCCACGGCTTGCGCCCAGTGGGGAAGAAGCACTTGGTGGCCACGATGAATTCGTCGCGGCGCCCTTTCATCCACCGACCGACGATCTCCTCGGTGCGACCGAAGAGATCGGGCGGCGCACCGAGCGGATACACATCGGCGGTGTCGATGAAGTCGATACCGGCGGCGTTGGCCGCATCGAGGATCGCGCGCGAGGTTTCCTCGTCGCACTGGTAGCCGAAGGTCATGGTGCCGAGACAGAGTCGCGACACCTTCAGGCCGGTACGGCCGAAGGGAACGTGATGCATGGTGCGACCCTAGGTCGCGACGACGTCGGGTTGGTCAGCGAGTGCTGAGCCAGGCGGCGATCTGTGAATCGACGACGTCGAGGATCGACAACGCGGCCACTTCCCAGTCGACGGCGTGCAGACCCCACTCAGGCGAGAGATCTCCACGGATGTCATCGGCGCGGGCATCGGAGGGATCGCCGTTCACGGTGACTTCCAGGTAGTGGAATCCGTCGCGACTCATGCATTCGGCGGTCAGGAGTCCGGGGAAACCAACGAACGGGGTGCTGATCTGCGTGAGCCCCGAACCATCGGTGTAGGCCCATTCGGCGGTGCGGAAGGCCGAGATGAGATCGCCCTTGCCGCCGCCGAGCGCAGCCGGGTTGGTGCAACCGGCTTCCTGGCCGGCGACTTCCGGTTCGCCCATGCGGGCGGCGCGACCGAAGTACGAATTGGCCGGCGGGGTGGCGGTGCTACGGAACGTCGCGTACGTCATGACACAGCCGGCCTGATCGGCGCTGGTGCAAAGCGGGATGTTGTCGAGTGTTCCACCCACGGCCTCGCCGGTGGGCACGGCCAACGAGCCACCGAGCAGGATTCCCGAAACGATGAGATCGCGCTGAGCCGGGTCGGGATCGATCACGTTCTCGAGCAAGCGGATGAGCTGTCCGGTGCCCTGTGAGTGACCGAGCAGGATCACACCGCGACCGTTGTTGTAATTGGCGAGGTAGTGCTTCCACGCGTCGACGACGTCGTCGTAGGGGATCATCCAGCCGGTGGCGCGGTCACCTTCCACCAACCCGAAGAGCGCGGCCAGAGTGACGCTGCGGTAGGTGGGCGCGAACATGCGGCACACCGACGACAGGCGTGCGGCCTGCTCGAAGGCGACTTCGCGCTCGCGGCCGGCGATCAGATCGGAGTTGAAGGTCTGATCATCACTCGACGTCGGATACAAGTAGAAGCAGTCGACCGGCGCATCGGGGACGGGGCCAAAGGGGAGGACTTCCGTCGTACCGTCGGTGTTCACGAGCGTGACGCTCGTGTCGTCGTCGCAGGTGTCCTCGGTCTCGGGGTGGCACGTCCAATGGGCTAGATCGCTGTAGGTCTCGCTCGTGTATTCGCCGACGACCGAGATCGGCTCGGCGGGAGCGGGTTCGGTGGTGGGGGCATCCGTGCTCGGAGCCTCCGAGACCGCCGTCGATGAATCCGAGATGGCCGAGTCGGTGTTGGACGAATCGTCACCACCGCACGATGCGATGACGAATCCGGTGACGACGAGGGCCGAGGCGATGCGCTTCATGTCGCCAAAGTACAGAAGCCCGGTTCCCGATGCGGAGTCCTGCTAGTGATGAACGGATGGAGATTCTCCTCGCTGCTGCAGCCGCCTGTGTGTACGGACTCGGTGATTTCTGCGGTGGGCGGGCGACGCGCCGATTCGACAGCTTCGCCGTCACTTTGGTGGGGCAGATCTTCAGTCTGATTCTTCTGGGCGGCGCGCTCGTCGTCCTCGGCGATCCGGTTCCCGGCGGTCGGGACTGGATGTGGGGAGCCATCGGTGGTGCCGGTGGATTCGTCGGACTCGGTCTCCTCTACTTCGCTTTGGCCCGCGGCTCGATGACCGTGGTCGCGCCGCTCACGGCGGTCGTGAGTGCAGTCGTGCCCCTTGCCTCGGGTATCGGATTCGGCGAACGTCCATCGCTCGTGGCCTATATCGGCGTCGTGGCCGCGCTCGCGGGCATCACATTGGTGACCGGAGCGGTGGGAACTCCGCACACCAGGACTCAGCCCTTCATCGTCGTGGTGTCGATCGTGTCGGGCGCCGGCTTCGGCTGGATGTTCACATGTCTCGATCGCACCTCGGAGGCTTCCGGCATGTGGCCTCTGCTCGCTGCGCGTCTCGCTTCGATCTCGCTCGCCGTCATCGTGCTCGTGTGGCGACGCCCACCCGGATTGTCGGTCAAGTCGGTGCCGGCTCTTGCGCTCCTGGCTGGCATCTTCGACATGGGTGCCAATCTCTTGTTCGTGGCCGCCAACCGCGAGGGGATGTTGTCGTTGGTCGCGGTGATCACCGCGCTCTATCCGGTCAGCACGATCGTGCTCGCCATGCGGCTCGACCGGGAGCGGGTCACGCGATCGCAGGCCTGGGGCATGGCCTGCGCCGGCCTGGCCCTGGCCTTGGTTTCGCTCGGTCGCTGAGGTCGAGTAGGATACAAGTCCAAGACAAGTGGACCTGCCCCGATGGACGGGCGGGCCGATGAGGAGCGGTGCAACATGGCCAAGATCAAGGTGGACAATCCGGTCGTCGAACTCGACGGCGACGAGATGACGCGCATCATCTGGCAGTTCATCAAGGACCGCCTGATCCTCCCGTACCTCGATGTGAACCTCGAGTACTACGACCTCGGCATGGAGTACCGCGATCAGACCGACGATCAGGTCACGATCGACGCCGCCAACGCGATCCTGAAGCACGGCGTGGGCGTGAAGTGCGCGACCATCACCCCTGACGAAGCCCGCGTCGAAGAATTCAAGTTGAAGAAGATGTGGAAGTCGCCCAACGGCACGATCCGCAACATCCTCGGCGGTGTCGTGTTCCGCGAACCGATCATCTGCAACAACATCCCGCGTCTCGTTCCGGGCTGGACCAAGCCCATCGTGATCGGCCGTCACGCGCACGGCGATCAGTACAAGGCCACCGACTTCAAGGTGCCGGGTGCGGGAACCGTGACCCTCACGTACACCCCGGCCGATGGCGGTGCCCCCATGGAGTTCGAAGTCGCCAAGTTCGGCAAGGACGGCGGCGTCACCATGGGCATGTACAACTTCAACGACAGCATCCGTGATTTCGCACGCGCGTCCTTCCGGTACGGCCTCGCCCGCAACTACCCGGTGTACATGAGCACCAAGAACACGATCCTGAAGGCCTACGACGGCCAGTTCAAGGACCTGTTCCAGGAAGTCTTCGACGCCGAGTTCAAGAAGGACTTCGACGCCAAGGGCCTCACCTACGAGCACCGTCTCATCGACGACATGGTCGCCTGCGCCATGAAGTGGGAGGGCGGCTACGTCTGGGCCTGCAAGAACTACGACGGCGATGTGCAGAGTGACACCGTGGCCCAGGGTTACGGCTCGCTCGGACTCATGACCTCGGTTCTCATGACCCCCGACGGACGCACTGTCGAGGCCGAAGCCGCTCACGGCACGGTGACGCGTCACTACCGCGAGCATCAGAAGGGCAACAAGACCTCGACCAACCCGATCGCATCGGTGTACGCCTGGACGGGCGGTCTGAAGCACCGCGGCAAACTCGACAACAATCCCAAGCTCATCGAGTTCGCCGAAAACCTCGAGAAGGTCTGCGTGGAGAGTGTCGAGGCCGGTGAGATGACCAAGGACCTCGCGATCCTGATCTCCAAGGATCAGCCGTGGCTGACCACCGAGGATTACCTCGCGGCCCTCGATCGTCGCCTGCAACAGAAGATGGGCTGACCTCGGTCGACCTTCTGCCACACTGGCTCCATGCGTGCCGTCGTTCTGAGAAGTCATGGCGGGCCCGAGGTCCTCGGCTTCGAGGACGTTCCCGATCCCGTTCCCGGACCCGATGAGGTTCTGGTCCGAATCGTCGCCACGGCTCTGAACCGCGCCGACATCCTGCAACGCATGGGTGGTTATCCCGATCCGCGAGGTGGACTCGCGCTCGAGATCCCGGGTCTCGAGTTCTGCGGGGTCGTGGCGGGAGTGGGCGCGCGAGTGTCCTCGTGGAAGATCGGTGATCAGGTGATGGCCATCGAGGCCGGTGGCGCGTATGCCGAACTCATCTGCACTCACGAGCGGCAACTCATGCCCGTTCCGGCTGGTGTGGCCTTGGCCGATGCCGCGGCGATTCCCGAGGTGTTCCTCACCGCGTGGGACGCGCTGGTCGTTCAAGGTGGACTCACGTCGGGCCGATGGGCACTCGTGCACGCCGGGGCTTCGGGTGTGGGAACCGCCGCCATCCAGATCGCCAAGGCCATCGGCGCGCGCATCGCGGTCACGTGTTCGGCCGCCAAGGTCGAGGCCTGTCGGGCCCTCGGCGCCGACGTCGTGGCGGAGCGCTCACCGCACGATTGGTTGGCCGATGTGCAACGCGCGGTGCCGTCCGGTTTCGACGTGGTACTCGATGTGGTGGGCGGCGACGAAGTCGATCGCAATCTGCGCGCCGTGGCCACCAAGGGCACGATCGTGCAAGTGGGTCTGATGGGCGGCGGATCCACCAACGTGAATGTGGGCTTGCTTCTCGCCAAGCGTCTGCGTTGGATCGGCACCACTTTGCGGGCCCGGCCGATCGAGGAAAAGGTCGCGGTGACCCAGAGGTTCATCCGCGAGGTTCTTCCGTTGTTTGCGTCCGGCTCCTTGCGACCGGTGATCGATCGGCGTTATCCGTTCGCCGAGATCGCCGCGGCGCAAGAGGCGATGGCGCAGAACGCCAACACCGGCAAGATCCTGATCGACATCTCACCCGAGCATGGCTGATCCGTCGGCCACGACGAGTCGTGGCATGGCCCATCATCCCGGACTGGACGGCGTTCGCGCCTCGGCCCTCATCATGATCATGCTCTTCCACGCGAATCCGGACTGGATTCCCGGTGGGTTCATCAGCGTGTCGCTTTTCTTCACGCTGTCGGGCTACCTCATCACGTCGCTGTTGGTCTTCGAGGGCGAGGCGAACGGGCGCATTTCGTTGCGCGACTTCTGGTCGCGGCGACTCCGCCGATTGGCCCCGGCCGCGCTCGTGGCTCTGCTGGTGGTGGTCGTCCTCTCGACGTGGTTGAGCACCGGGGTCGAGCAGGGGCGGATCCGTGGCGATGCCGTGTCGGCGGCGGTGTACGTGGCCAACTGGCGCTCGATCTCGTCGGGACACTCGTACGCCGAGATCTTCGCCGATGCCAGTCCGCTCCAGCATCTGTGGTCGTTGTCGATCGAGGAGCAGCTGTACATCCTGGTGCCACTCATGGTCGCGGTCGGATTCGCCGTCGGCTTGCGTCGACGGGGGATCGGGTTCGTGTTCGTGGGTGCATCGGCCTTGTCGGTGTTGGCATCGGTACTGGCCCATGGGCACGATCGCATCTATTACGGCACCGACACCCGCGCCGTCGAGCTCTTCGCCGGGGCGGCTCTCGCGTGTTTCCTCGGACCACGCCTCGAGCGTTGGGCCAAGGGGAGTTTCCGGTGGCCGCTCACGTTGCTCGTGATTCCACTCGTCCTCTTCATCTGGTTCTCGCGAATCGTCGACTTCCAGTCGTCGTGGCTCTACACCGGACTTCTCGGCTCGTTCGCCTTGTTGAACGTCGTGTTCTGTATCGGTGCCGTGGTGCCCGGGCCGATGCGGTGGATCATGTCGTTGCCACCGCTCACGTTGATGGGACGCATGAGTTATGGCATCTACCTCGCGCACTGGCCGGTGTACGTGTGGGTCGACGAGGACCTCGTGGGCATCGCCGGCTGGCCGCTGCTCGCGGTGCGCGTTCTCATCACCTTCGCCATTGCCGGTCTCATGTATCGGTTGGTGGAGCAGCCGATCCGGAGTCGTCGGATCCTGAACTCGAATCGCCGGGCCCTTGGGGTCCTGCTCGCCACGTTCGCCGTGGTGATCGCCCTCCCGCTCGTGGTGCTGGCTCACCCGGGTTCGCAGGTGGTCACCGACACGCGAGTGCTCGCAACCGTGCCCGATGCGGCGGCGAACGGGAGTCCGGCGGAGGAGGGAGACGGTGCCTTGAACCTTCTCGTGATCGGCGACTCGAGTGCCGAGAACGTGGCCCTCGCGCTGGCCAACGCATCCGACGGATCACTCGGTGTGATCTCCGGTGGTGTTCTCGGGTGTCCTCTGCAGAAGGTCTCCTTGGTGTACCGACGCATCGACGAGAACCAGACGACCGACTACTGCCCGGACAACGTCGCCTTGGTCGCACGACACGCCGACGACATCGACGCATTGCTCATCGTGGCGAGTGTGGCCAACCAGTGGGATTACCAACCCCTCGGCTCGACCGATCGGATCGTCGTGGGCTCGGACCGCTACCGGAGAGATCTCGACGATTTCGTCGCCTCTTTGCACGATGTGCTCGACGTCCGGGGTGTGCCGATTCTGGTGTTGGAATCACCACGGGTGGGTGACGAGCCGATGATGAACGGTGACACCGCCGAGCCGCGTGCCGCCTGGAATCGTGTGATGAACGAGTGGAATGCCACGTCGTCGGTGGCCGTCGTTCCCTACGACGATCTGCTTGCCGATCCCGAATCCGATGAAGGGCGCGCCCAACGGCCCGATGGAACGCACCTCGAAGAGAATTTCGGAGAGGAACTCGCGCGCGGTCACCTGATTCCGCGAATACGCGAGGTCTACACCCGCACGATCGGCGAGATGATCGAAGCCGGATGCATCACCGTGTCCGGCGAATCACTCGATCCCGCTTCGTGTCGCGTCAGTCCGTGACCCGGAACGTGCGGCTGTGCCAGCCGGTGGCGCCGTCCGGAGCCGGTGCCCGCTGTTCGGACGTCTGCACGTAGCCACCCCGATCCGTGGCCCGCACCGTGATCCGATGTTCACCCGGAGTCGCGTCCCAGTCGAGGATCCATTGGCGCCAGGTGTCGTTGCTCACGTCCTTGCTGAGTTCGGCTTCCTGCCATGCGCCGTCGTCGATACGCACCTCGACCCGTTCGATGCCGGTGTGGGTCGCCCAAGCCACACCCGCGAATCGGAAGGTTCCGGCGGGTACGCGTTCGCCGACTCGGGGCACGTCGATGCGTGATTGGGTCTTGATCGGTGCCAGCCGCGACCATCCGAGTGGAACCCAATAACCCACGTCGTCGGCCCACGTGGTGAGTTCGATCGACGAGAGCCACTTGGTGGCCGAGACGTAGCCGTAGAGACCCGGCACGATGAGACGGGCCGGGAATCCGTGTTCGAACGGCAGTGACTCGCCGTTCATTCCGATGGCGATCATGGCGTCACGTCCATCGCGGGCGACCTCGACCGGGAATCCACTCGTCCAGCCGTCGATGCTGCGGCTGAAGAGTTGTTCGGCCTCGGGTCGGACTCCGACTTCGTCGAGCAGGTCGGCGAGAAGTACGCCCTGCCACACGGCGTTGCCCACGTAGCGCCCACCGACTTCGTTCGAGACGCACGCGATGGTGATCATGCGCTCCACCTGTGGTCGGTTCGCGAGGTCGTCGTACGTGAGCACCAATGGTTGGTCGACCAGTCCGCCGATCGAGAGGCTCCACTTGTCGACCGTCGTGTAAGGGATGGAGAGCGCGGTGTCGATGTGATAGAAGTCGCCGACCGGGGTGATGAACGGTTCGGTGGGGTGGAACCCTTCATCGATCAGCGGCGTGCTCGGATCGTCGACCGCCGGTAGCGCGTTCGGTACCGCAGCCACGTAGTCATCTCGACGTTGGCGCGAGATGACCCGACCGACGACGCCGGTCGCCGCTGCCGCGGCACCGATCGTTGCCGTGGTCCGAAAGAAACGTCGACGATCCCAGCCGAGTGGCGCCCGCGACTCGTGCGGTGTCCGCCGATCCCACCAACGCGTCGACCAACGGTCGGTCACGATCGCGTAGGCGGCAATGCCTCCCGCAATGCCGATCCACGGAG
This sequence comes from uncultured Bifidobacterium sp., assembly GCA_964563545.1. GTDB lineage: Bacteria > Actinomycetota > Acidimicrobiia > Acidimicrobiales > Ilumatobacteraceae > Casp-actino8. Next base: position 8,606 of record CAZLXB010000015.1, read on the forward strand.
CGAGGTGGGCGGTGAGTCCGTGGCCGGGTCGTTCCGACAGCGCTCCCGAACCGAGGATGGCGAACACAAGCGAGCCGAAGACGAAACGACGGAACCTCTCGACACTCACCGCACCGAGGAGACACGAGGCGAGGGCCAGAACGACGTAGATGCCACCGCGCAGGACGGCCTTGTCGGCCGTCTCGAAGGTCTGGATGGCCCACTCCTTCAACCACGCCGGAGTGCGATCGATGAACGAACTTCCGACCGCGTCGATCGGGGACGCAGTGTCGGCCACGGCCGATGTGGCGATACCGATGGCGACGGCAAATCCGCCGCTGACGAGTCCGGCGACGGCGGCGAGCCTTCGCGGAAGGCGCTGGCTCACTTCGTCAGCGCGAGTGCATGGGGACGTAGTCGCGTGACTCGACACCCGTGTACCACTGACGCGGCCGTGAGATCTTCTGCTCCTTGTCGCCGAGGAGTTCCTGCCAGTGCGCGAGCCAGCCGGCAGTTCGCGGAATCGCGAAGAGCACCGTGAACATCGAGACCGGGAATCCCATCGCCTGATAGATGAGGCCCGAGTAGAAGTCGACGTTGGGGTAGAGCTTGCGCTGGATGAAGTAGTCGTCGCTCAGCGCGGCTTCCTCGAGCTTCAACGCGATGTCGAGGAGCGGGTTCTTGCCCGTGACCTCGAAGACTTCGTAGGCGGTCTGCTTGATGCTCTTGGCCCGCGGGTCGTAGTTCTTGTCCCCGCGGTGGCCGAACCCCATGAGGCGACCCTTGCCGGCCTTGACATCGGCGATGAAGGCCGGAACGTTCTCGATGGATCCGATTTCTTCGAGCATGCGCACCACGGCTTCGTTGGCACCGCCGTGCAGTGGGCCGTAGAGAGCCGAGGCGGCCGCCGCGCAGGCCGAGTACGGATCGGCCTGACTCGAACCGACCACGCGCATCGCCGTGGTTCCGCAGTTCTGCTCGTGATCGGCGTGCAGGATGAAGAGCACGTCCATGGCGCGCTCGAGAGCCGGGTGGACCTGATACTCGCCGACCTTCCACATCATGTTGAGGAAGTTCGCCGGGAACGAAAGATCGTTGTTGGGGTACACGAAAGGCAAGCCGACCGAGAATCGGTGGCACATCGCGGCCAGCGTGGGCATCTTGGCAATGAGGCGCAGGATCTGCTTGTCCCGACTCTCCTTGCTCTCGATGTCCTTGGCGTCGTTGTAGAAGGTTCCGAGGGCGGCCACGGCCGACACGAACATGCCCATCGGATGGGCGTCGTAGTGGAATCCGTCCACGAAACGCTTGCGCATGTTCTCGTGGATGAACGTGTGGTGCACCACGTCGTGCGTCCACTGAGCGAGCTGCGCCTTGTCGGGAAGCTCCCCGTTCAGGAGGAGATACGCGACTTCGAGATAGGTCGACTTCTCGGCGAGCTGCTCGATCGGATAGCCGCGATAGCGGAGGATGCCGTTGTCACCGTCGAGGTAGGTGATGGCCGAGCGGCAGGCGGCGGTGCTCAGATACGCCGGGTCGTACATCCGCAGATCGGGATCGAGCTCACGAATCGCCGAGGACGGGAAGACCCCGTCGGTGATCGGTACGGTGACCTTCTTGCCGGTGCGGTCGTCGGTGATCGTGATGGTCTCGGGCACCTTGCTCGTCCCCTTGTGTCTAGGGATCCGTTGTTCGGATCACTCGTTGTGTGCGGAGGCTTTCTCCCCCAGGTCGAGGATAACCGTGCCGAGCCGGAGGGCGTCCATCCGACCATGGCCGAACGGGGTCAGAGGGGTGAGTTGTCGTGCTTGCGACCGGGGAGGTGCTCGCGCTTGTCGATCAAGGCATCGAGGGCCGAGCAGATGACCGACCGCGTGTCGGTGGGGTCGATCACCGCGTCGACGAAACCGCGCTCGGCCGCGATGTACGGGTTCAGGAGCCGCTCGGTGTAGTCGGCTTCGAAGGCCGCTTTCTCCTCCGGTGTGGCCCGCCGCTGCAGAATCGCAGCGGCCTGTCCGGCACCCATCACGGCGAGCTCGGCCCAGGGCCACGCGAGGCAGAGGTCGTTGCCCATGCGCTTGGAGTCCATCACGATGTACGCGCCGCCGTAGCTCTTGCGCAGGATCACGCAGATTCGGGGAACGGTCGCGCGGCCGTAGGCGAACACCAACTGCGCGCCGTGACGGATCATGCCGCGCCACTCGAGATCCTTGCCGGGGTAGAAGCCGGGCGTGTCGACGAGGGTGATCACCGGAAGGTTGAACGCATCGCAGAAAGCCACGAAACGCGCGCCTTTCTGCGAGGCCGGGATGTCGAGCGTGCCGGCCAGGACCATCGGCTGGTTGGCGAGGATGCCGACCGGTCGCCCGCCGAGGGTCGCGAACCCGGTCACGAGGTTGGCCGCCCAGCGACTGCGGACCTCGAGGAAGTCGCCGTCGTCGGCGAGGGCGCGGATCACGGTGCGGACGTCGTAACTGCCCGTCGACGCGACTGGGATCGCCTCACCTGCTTCGGGGGTGGGACGCTCGGGCGGATCGTCGGAAGCGAATGCGGGTGGTTCCACGTCGGCGTGGTCGGGGAAGTAGGCGAGGAGTTGGCTCACGGCGGCGACTCCAGCGGTGAGATCGGGAACGACGATGGACGTCGAACCGGTGTGGCGCGCGTGCGCGGCCGAACCACCGAGTTCCTCGTTGTCGACCATGACTCCTGTGAAGTCGGCGACCATCGTGGGTCCGCTCACGAACGCGTACGACGAGTCGGTCATCACGACGTGATCGACGATGCCGAGCAGGAGGGCCGGACCCGACACCGCCGGACCGTCGACGATGATGAAGGTCGGAACCTTGCCCGAGCAGTCGGTGAGCGCGCGGGCGGCGAGACCCCAACCGTGCAGCGCGGCGAAACCGTCGCGGATCTCGGCCCCCGACGACGCCATGACGATCACGAGCGGAAGGCATTCGGCCACGGCAGTACGGGCCGCGTTCTCGATCACCGACGAGGCTTCGAAACTCAACGCACCCTTGTGGGTGTCGCCATTGACGTCGACCCACACGACACGACGATCGTCGAGATCCCGCACATCGGCCTGCGCCGCGCCGGGCATGCGAGCTCGAAGGCCGAGAGGTTGCACGGGTCAACAGTACGCCTCCCGACTCCGGCCGCGGTTGGGCGGCGTGGGTCGATGTGGGACTCAGGACGTCTTGAGTGGGAAGGCGTCGGCACCCACGTACACACCGGGCTGGCGTGAACCCCGCCGGTTCACGAGTTCGCGGACCACCTCGAGCGCGGCCCGGGTGGGCGGCCCGGGGCGGGGTCGGCGACGTTGGACCCACCCGACCACGCGGCGCGGAAGTTCCGGTGCCGGCACTCGGGCGAAGGCGCCGTTCAGCCATCGCGGCGCGGCCGTGGCCGGAACGATCGCCGGTGCGAATCCCTCGAACGCGAGTGAGGCCATGAGGCGGACGCCGTCGATCTCGGCCTCGGAAGAAAGTGTCACGCCGTTCAGGTCGGCGGCGCGATTGATGATGCGGCGAAGTGTGGATGACGGCGGTGGGAGGACGAGGGGATACTCGGCCAGATCGCGCATCGTCAGCGACGTCGCGCCGGCCCACTCGTGCTTGTGGGGGACGATCACGATGAGGTCCTCGGCGAACAGTGGCTCGACGTGCAATTCGGGGTCGTCGACCGGAAGGTGCACGATGCAGGCGTCGAGTTGGCCGGCCACGAGCCGGGGGACGAGGCTCGACGTTCCGCCCTCGGACACGACGGAGTGCACGTGCGGGTACTGGTCGCTCAGGCGTTCGAGGAACTGGGGCATCAGCCAACGGCCGGTGGTGCCGATCACACCGATCCGGGTGGCGCCAGAAACGACGTCGTCGAGGGCCGCGATGTCGGCCGAGATCTCGTCGAACTCGCGGAGGATCCGGCGTCCTCGTTCCACGACGAGGGCTCCTTCGTCGGTGATCTGACCGGTCGAGCGGTCGATGAGGGTGACCCCGAGTTCCCGCTCGAGCCGGGCGATATGGGCCGAGACGTTCGACTGCACGGTGTAAAGGGCTCGGGCGGCGGCCGAGAAGGATCCGTGGTCGGCGATTGCGATGAGGGACGAGATCTGGCGGAGGTCCACGACTCGAGCCTATCTCGATAAGTGATAGGTGGTATCACGCGTATCGACTTGAACTGTCACCTATTCACGTGCATACTTTCACATACAGATCGGGTGCGTATCCCCCATACGCACACGACGTGATCCCAACATAAGCGGAACCCCCATCCGCAGGGATCCCAGGTTGAGAGGCCCCGCTTCCCCCAAGCGGGGCCTTTCCCGTTGTCGGACTCTCGTCGTTCCGATGTCGAGTGGGCAGGGATACCGTGACGCGCATGGCGCGGTCGGCGGCGATCTTCGATCTCGATCGCACTCTGCTCGTCGGTGCGTCGGGACCCTTGCTGTCGGAGGCCATGCGCACTGCCGGTGTCGTCTCGCGTTCGGTCCCGGGCGAGAAGTTCCTCTACGAGATCTTCAATCGCATCGGCGAAACACTGCCATCGATGGCTCTGGCTCGTCAGGGTGCGGCGCTGGCCAAAGGGCGCTCACGCGCCATGGTTCAGAACGCGGCGGCCACGGTCGCGCCGCGGCTGGCCGACCTCGTGCCGTCGTACGCGCGCCGGGAGATCGCCGAGCATCGCGCCGCCGGTCGTCTGCTCGTGATGGCGACGACTACACCCGATGACCTCATTCGTCCACTCGCCGAACTACTCGGCTTCGACGACGTCGTCGCCACCCGCTACGGCGTCGATGCGAGCGGAAATTACGACGGAAGAATCGACGGCGAGTTCGTGTGGAACTCGGGCAAGCTCGCAGCAGTGAGCGCGTGGGCGGCGGCCAACGATGTCGACCTCTCGGAGTCGTATGCGTATTCCGACAGCGTGTACGACCTGCCGCTCTTGTCGGCCGTAGGGCATCCGACCGCGGTGAACCCCGATCCCCGACTCGCGGTGGTGGCCGCCACTCGACGTTGGCCGGTGGTGCACTTCGACGTTCCGCTCGGTGTGGCCAAGGTGCCGGTGGTCAACATGGAACTTCAGCGGCTGTTGCTCGAACTCGCCCGCCCGGCGTTCATTCCTTTCGCCCGCTTCGACATCGCCGGCGAGGAGCGAATTCCCGATGACGGCCCGGCGATTCTGTGTGGCAATCATCGTTCGTACTTCGACGTGTTCGCGGTGGCGGTCACCGTGGCGCGAGCCGGACGGCCGGTGCGTTTCCTCGGCAAGAAGGAAGTGTTCGATGCGCCGCTCATCGGCCAATTGGCCACCGCACTCGGTGGAATTCGTGTGGAGCGGGGCACGGGAAGCGATGAGCCGATCGAACTCGCGGCCGATGCACTCCGCGCCGGTGAACTGGTGGCGATCATGCCCGAGGGGACGATTCCACGTGGGCCCGCATTCTTCGACCCGGTGTTGAAGGGACGATGGGGTGCGGCGCGCCTCGCGATGATGACCAAGGCGCCCGTGGTGCCGATCGGGCTCTGGGGCACCGAGAAGGTGTGGCCGCGTTCGTCGCGGATTCCGAATCTGCTCAACGTGACGAATCCGCCCACTGTTCGGGTGCGAGTGGGCGATCCGTTCGCCGTCCGTCACAAGACTCCCGACCCGGCGACCAAGAAGATCATGAAGGAGATCATGAACCTTCTTCCCGACGAGGCGCGGGTGCGACGTACTCCCACCGAGGCCGAGCTGCGGATGGCGTATCCGGCTGGCTACAAGGGCGATCCGAACAAAGAGTCGAAGCGGCGGCCGGGAACCGACTAGGCGACTCTCAGGGGAGGAACGGGGGTCCGTCGAAGCGATCGAGAGTCGCAAACGACTCGACAGGATGGCGCGACAACCTGGTGAGTTGTTTCACCGGTCGGCCGAGGAAGATCGTCGCCGCCAACGCGTGATCGGAGGGCAGGCCGAGGAGCGGGCCGGTGACGGGCTCGACGCGCGACGCGAACGTGGTGATCACCCCGCCGAGTCCGCGGTCGCGCGCGGCGAGCAGGATGTTCCAGCAGAACGGATACACCGACGCTCCACCGGTCATGGTGGCCCGATCGAGGTCCTTGTCCATCATGGCGATGCGCGACAGATCGGCAGCGATGGCGAGCACCACCGGAATGCGCTCGATGCCGTCGATGAGATCGTTGGGCACGTTTCCGGGGGCCGTCGTGGAGAGAACCGTCGGCGCCGGATCGACGACCGTGAACGGAGTGCGTCCGGCGGCGGCGAGCGACGCGTATTCGTTCCAGACCGGACGCATGGCATCGCCGAGCGCCCGGCGGGTGACCGAATCGCGGATAACCGCAACTCGCCACGGCTGGCGATTGCCACCACTCGGAGCGAATCGCGCGTCGTCGAGAATCGCGTGCAGAACCGCGGCGGGAACCGGATCGTCGGTGAAACCGCGAACGGCACCTGTCTGGCGGATGCCGTCGCGGAGTTCCATCACCGTCCGCCGGCGACCTTGGCCCGGACGATGTTGAGGGCCGAGCCGGCCTTGAACCATTCGACTTGTTCGTCGCTGAACGTGTGTACGGCTTCGAAGTCGATGGTCGAACCATCGGGCTTGACGATCTGGCAGGTCACGTTGCGCCCCGGAACCGGCGGGAGGCCGAGCACGTTGATCCGATCGTCTTCACCGATCTTTTCGTAGGTGTCGGGATCGGCGAAGGTGAGGGGCACGAGCCCCTGCTTCTTCAGATTCGTCTCGTGGATTCGGGCGAACGATCGGGCGAAGATCACCACACCACCGCGGAAACGGGGCTCCATGGCCGCGTGTTCACGCGATGAACCCTCACCGTAGTTGCGGTCGCCGATCGCGCACCATTGGATGCCCGCTTCGCTGTATCGCTTGGCGATGTCGGGATACGAACGCACACCACCGTCGGTGACGTCCTTGCCCTCGCCGACGGCTCCGTTGAAGGCATTCACGGCACCGATGAAGAGGTTGCCCGAGATGTTCTCGAGATGGCCTCGGTACGTGAGCCATTTGCCGGCGGCCGAGATGTGGTCGGTCGTGCACTTGCCCTGGGCCTTCATCAGAACCGGCAACCCGAGGTAATCACGACCGTTCCAGGCCGGGAACGGATCGAGGAGCTGCAGCCGATCGCTCGTCGGGTTCACCACTACCGACACACTGCTGCCATCGGCCGGCGGTGCGGTGAACGTGTTGCTGCCCGGGTCGTAGCCGCGCGCCGGAAGGACTTCTCCGACCGGGGAATCGAGACGAACCTGCGATCCGTCGGGCGCGGTGATGGTGTCGGTCGTCGGGTCGAAGTCGAGTCGGCCCGACAGAGCGATGGCCATCACGGTGTCGGGTGAGGTGACGAAGCTCAACGTGTTGGCCGAACCGTCGGCGCGCTTGGGGAAGTTGCGGTTGAACGAGTTGACGATGGTGTTGGGCTTGTCGGTCGCCGACGACGGACGTTCCCATTGGCCGATGCAAGGCCCGCACGCGTTGGCGAGCACCGTCGCACCCACGGCTTCGAGGTCGGCCATGAGTCCGTCACGTTCGATCGTGGCCCGAATCTGCTCCGATCCGGGGCTGATGAGGAGTTCGCACTTCGCGCGGAGCCCCTTTGCGGCCGCCTGACGGGCGATCGATGCGGCACGCGTGATGTCTTCGTAGGACGAGTTGGTGCACGAGCCGATCAGCGCCGCCGAGACCTCGAGCGGCCAGTCGTTCTCGCGGGCGGCATCGCCCACGGCCCGGCCGATCTTGTGGGCGCGGTCGGGGGAGTGCGGTCCATTGATGAGCGGCTTCAATTGATCGAGGTCGATCTCGATGAGTTGGTCGTAGTGCGCGCCGTCGTCTGGTCGGAGTTCGGCGGCGACCTTGTCGGCGGCATTGGCAATGGCTTCGCGCCCGGTGGCCTTCAGATACAACGACATGTTGTGGTCGTATCCGAACACCGAACACGTGGCTCCGATCTCGGCACCCATGTTGCACACGGTGGCCTTACCGGTGGCCGAGATGCTGTCGGCACCGGGGCCGAAGTATTCGACGATCGCGCCGGTACCGCCTTCAACGGTGAGCACGCGCGCGACCTCGAGGATGATGTCCTTGGGCGCCGACCAACCGCTCAAGGTGCCCGTGAGCTTCACGCCGATCACTTTGGGCCACTTCACGTTGAAGGGGAAGCCGGTCATCACGTCGACGGCATCGGCGCCACCGACCCCGATCGCCACCATGCCGAGTCCACCGGCGTTGGGGGTATGGCTGTCGGTGCCGATCATCATGCCGCCCGGAAAGGCGTAGTTCTCGAGCACGACTTGATGGATGATCCCGCTACCCGGGCCCCAGAAGCCGATGCCGTACTTCGCCGACACCGACTTCAAGAAGTCGTAGACCTCGCGGTTGTCGCTGATCGCCACTCCTAGGTCGATCTTGGCGCCGACCTTGGCGAGGATCAGATGGTCGCAGTGAACCGTGGACGGCACGGCCGTGCGCGCGAGTCCGGCGGTCATGAACTGCAGCAACGCCATCTGGGCCGTCGCGTCCTGCATGGCGACACGGTCGGGATGGAAGTCGGCGTAACTCTTGCCGCGCTCCATTTCCTGTGACGTCGGATCGACCAGATGGTTGATGAGGATCTTCTCGGCGAGGGACAACGGGCGGCCGAGACGTTGGCGACCGAGCGCGGCCCGCTCGGGAAGGGTGGCGTAGACCTTGTTGACGAGTTCGATGGGGGTTCCGGCGGACACGGTGCTCATGGAGACAAGTATAATACAAGTGTGCGGGAGATCAGATACCGAGCCATCGCCGATGACGTTCGCCGTCGCGTCGTCGACGGTGAGTATGCGGCCGGCAGCCTCCTTCCCTCGGAGGCTGAACTCGGAGCCGAGTTCGATGCCAGTCGAGTGACCGTGCGTCGGGCCCTTGAGGTGCTGCGCGACGAGGGCCTGGTCGATGCCCGGCAGGGCTTCGGCTGGTTCGTGGCCTCGGCGCCGCTGCGCCAGAGCCTCGGTCGGTTGGCGACGATCGAGTCGCAATTGGTCGATGGTGGCATCCGACCCGAACGACGCATTCTCGAATTCGCCTTCGAACGGGCGTCCCGCGCCGTGAAGGCGGTTCTCGGTGCGGATCAGGTGTTGCGCGTGAAGCGCCTCAACCTCGCCGACGGTCAGCCCTTCGCCGTGGTCACGGTGTGGTGTCGAGCCGATCTCGGGCAGAACCTCTCGCGCGCCGACGTCGAACGTTCGCCTTTCTACGAACTGCTCGACGTTCCGCTGAAGGGTGCGACGCAGACGATCGGCGCCGATGCCGCCGGCGTGTCGGACGCCGAACTCCTCGGGATTCCCGTGGGGTCTCCGGTGTTGCGTTGCACGCGCATCACGACCGATCTCGCGGGTGACGCGGTGCTCTTGTCGGAGCACGTGTTTCCCGCACATCGCACCGAATTCGTGGTTGATCTGCCCCACGCCGAGCCATCGATCGCGCCCACCGGGTTGCGCCTCGTCGAATAGCCGGAGAACTAACCTCGCTCGGGAATGAGCGAGACCGCTTCAACCGCGCCCGCGCGCCGCTCGCCAACGGGTGAGGCGGTACAGGTGGCCAAACCCGAGTACCTCCCGGCCCTCGACGGCATCCGGGGTCTGGCCCTCATCATCATGCTGCTCTACCACCACGGAGTCACCTGGGTGACCGGTGGCGAACTCACCGTGGCGATGTTCTTCACGCTGTCGGGCTTTCTCATCACGCGACTTCTCATGTACGAGTGGTCGACGAGTCAGACGCTCGCGTTGAGGACCTTCTACGAACGCCGCGTCCGCCGACTCTTCCCGACGTCGTTCATCGTTCTCTCGGCCGTGGTGGTCGTGTGGACTCTCTTTCCGGGCTCGGGTCGACGTCTCGAGAGCGGGGAATGGTTCTCGGGCCTTTTCTACTTCGAGAACTTCTACCTGCAGGCCGCCGGCAAGGACTACGGAAACCTGTTCGGACTCGGCAATCCGGTCCAGCACCTGTGGAGCCTCTCGCTCGAGGAACAGGTCTACATCCTCTTTCCGTTGTTGTGCCTCGTCTTCCTGAAGGGACGGCACAGCACTGGTGCTGCGTGGCGGCTCTTCTCGATGCTCGCTGCGCTCACCGCCGCGGGACTCGTTCTCGGTGTGGTGTACAAATCGCACTCGCCGGTGTGGGGCGCGATCACCGGAACCGACATCGCGTGTCGGGGCTCGTCGTGCTCGTATTACGCACTCGAGGTGCGTTCGGCCGAGTTCTTCCTCGGGGCCGCCTTCGCCGTTCTCTGGGCGGTCTGGAAACAGGTACCGCGCATCGTCGAGATCCTGCGTCGTCCGAGTATGCGACGTCTCTCCTGGGTGCTCCTCGCGGTGGAGTTCTGGATGTGGTGGGAAGTCGGCCTGCGCAACGACTGGCGCGACGTGTGGTTCCCGTGGGGCGTACTGGTGCACGGGCTCCTCACGTTGGTGCTCATCGCCTACGCATCGGCCGGTGTCGGGATGAACCGACTCTTGTCGTGGCGACCACTCATCCTCATGGGCCAGACCACATACACCGTCTATCTCGTGCACTGGCCGCTCTTCATGCTCATCGAGTCCTGGCGGCTCGATCCGAATCTTCCCCACATCAGAATTCCGGGCACCTCGTGGGTCACGGTCGACAACTTCTGGATGTTCTGGTTCAAGATCGCCTTCACCTACGCGCTGGTCATCCTCATCTACCGCTTCATCGAGGATCCGGTTCGTCGTCGCGAGCGTTGGAAGGGCCGGACCATCTATCCGTGGCTCATCGGCATCGCGCTGGTTGGCATCGTCACGACCTTGGCGGGGGCCGACCGTCGATCGTCGGCCGATGACGTCATGAGCGTTCTCGATCAGGACGCGCTCGAGATGCAAGAACGCGCCGTGTCCGAACTCCCGGTTCTCCCCGCCGAGGCGCCCACCCGAGCCACGGCCGACCCGGATCTGCCAGCGCGCATCCTCTTCGTCGGCGACTCGCAGAGTTGGGTGTTGGCCTCGGGGTTGGACGACTGGGAGGCGGCCAACGGTGTGTTCCTCGTTCCGAGTCCGGGTGTCGGTTGCGGAATCGGGCGCACGACGCCCATCGAGTATCTCGGCGTCGAGCAGGATGCTCGTCCGGGCTGCAACGAATGGCGTGACGCGTTGCCGGCGATCGTCGCCCGACTCCGGCCGAATCTGGTGGTGATCGTCGGCGGAACCGCCGATCTCTCGAACCGCAAGATTCCGGGTCGCGACGACTGGTCGCACATCGGCGAACCCGACTACGACGCGTGGCTGACGTCCGAGATGAAAGAGTTCCTCGACGTCGTCGGCGAGGGAGGCGCGCGCATTCTGTGGCTCACGAGTCCGGATGTGGATCCTCCCTACGTAGTCGGCGAGACGGGTGAACCGCCGTTCGACGAAGCCGACCCGGCCCGAACCGCGCGCTACAACCAGTTGATCGCTGCGGTCGCCGCCGACGACCCGCGTGTCGTCGTGGCCGACTTCGCGACCGCCGTACGCGCCCATCCCGGTGGGCAGTTCGAACCGAGGATGCGTCCCGATGGCGCGCACATCGATCTGAAGGCTGCGCCCGAACTCGTCGAGTGGATCGATGCCGCCATCAAGGACGCGTACCGTGACTGACATCGGGAGACGTGTGCTCGCACGCGTCGATCGTCCGTCGGCCGCCGCCACCGGTGCCTGGACCTTCGTCTACCTGTTGGTGGCGATCACCGGTCAGCGTTTCGATACGGCGTACCTCGGTTTCGGTTGGCAGCTGATTCCGTGGGACATCCTGTCGACCGATCCTGTGCGGAGTGTCTGGTACCTGCACGTGCAACCGCCGGGCTGGAACCTGCTGCTCGGCGTCCTCGCCAAAGTTTCGCCATTCTCCGATGCCATCACTCTGCAAGTGCTGATGGCTGTTTTCGGTATGGCGGTCGTCTACTTCGCCAGCCGACTCGGTCGGCGACTCGGGCTCACGGCGCGGGCGGCGGCGGTGCTCGCGGTCGGGGCGACCGTGCACCCCGAGGTGCTGAAGGGAGCCTTCGAGCCCAATTACGAACTGGCGGTGGCGGCGCTCATGCTCGCGTGGCTCGTCGCCGTCGCGCGTCTCGCCGATGAACGACCACTGCGCCGGGCGTTCACGGTCGTGTCGGTCGTGCTCACGGCGCTCGTGATGACCCGCAGCCTGTATCACCCCCTCTTTCTGGTGGTGGTCATCGGCATCGTCGCCCTCGCCCATCGGACGCGCGTCGATCGTCGAACTCTGCTTGCGGTGGCATCGGTGCCGCTGATCGTGATCGGCGGGTGGATGGTCAAGAACCAAGTGCTGTTCGGAACCCCGACGCTCTCGAGTTGGTTCGGTATGAATTTGCAGCGGGCCGTGATCCCGGTGTTACCCCTCGACGAACTCGAGGAGATGCACGATCGTGGAGACGTCTCCGACATCGCGATGATCGGTCCATTCGGTAACTACGGCTTGTACGAGTCGGTCGTGAAGCCGTGCGTTCCCGAGCACTCGCATCGTTCGCTCACCGAACCGATGCGCACGACCGACCCCTACAGTCCGAACTTCAACTACGAGTGTTTCCTTCCGATCTTCGATCAGGCCGGTTCCGACGCCTGGGCTGTGATCAAGAAGTATCCGGGCACGTGGTGGAAGGGTCGGATGTGGTCGCTGCGAACCACGGTGGCGGTGTCGGTGATGCCCTCGGAATCGGAGTCGGTCGTCATGCGCTCGCTCGACGACGTGTATTCGGTCGCTCGTCTCGACTACCGAGGTGTCCTCTCGACGGAGGGTTGGGGAACGCCCATCTACGGACGCCTCGAGGCTCCGACCGACTTCGGCCTCTCGCTGGTCGCGCTCTACGGATTGACGATCGGCATCGGTGTTCGGGCGGCGATCGGCTGGGTGCGACGCCGACGAATCGAGACTCGAGAACTCCTGCACCTTCTCGCCGCCTTCACGGTGGCGTTCACGGTCGTGGTCGGCGCGGTGGCCGAACTCGGCGAACAGGCGCGCTTTCGCACCGTGACCGATCCGATCGCCACCGTGGTCGCGATCGGTTGGATCTGGTCGCAGGTGAAACGCGCGCGGGCTCAGCGGCAGGCGGCCGACGTCGGTCGGTAGACGATCACCCCGGGAGACTCTTCTTTGTCGAGCGCGCCTTCGACCACGGCGAGATCGAGTAGGTCGTCGTCGACGCTCGAGAACGTGATCTGGTCGCTCAGGACGACGATGCCGTCGTTGCGAAGGAGAGCGCAGGGGAGTCGGCGGTAGAGATCCTCGACGTCGACGAGTTCGCCGGTGAGGGCTTTGAGCGCAGTGGGGGCGTAAGCCGCCGGTAATCCGGTGTCCCAGTGCACGGCATCGGCGTCGTTGGTGACGATGATGCGCGCCTGCGAACCCTCCGCCACATCGGAGAACGCTTTGCGCCCCGAATCGTCGCTGAAGCGTTCGCCGATCGATGAAGGTTGCACGGCGACGAGAATCCACGTCGCCACGACCACTGCTACTCCGATGACGGAACGACCCGTGCGCGGTGAACTCCAGAAGAGTGCGGCGAGAGTGAGCAAGCCGGCGGGCAGCATCAGGCGGTTGTCGGGTATCACGAGGGCATCGAAACCCATGAGGCCGGCGATCAGGCCGACCGAGATGATGGCCGCCGCCGCCAGCGCGAAATGGGCCGTGGGGGTGAGGAACGAACGGCGTCGGATCAATCGTTCGCAGGCTCCGATCAGCAGGACGACCCACACGGCGGTGGCGATCCACGACCACCATTGGGGTCCTTCGCCGGTGAAATAGGTGCGCCGCAGGTCGCCTTGACGATGATCGAACCAGCCGCCGACCGAACGCACGAACACGTCGACGTCGACTCGCTGCAAACCTCGCCAACCGGCGTTGTGGCCGCCGCCGGCGAGTGACGCGAGGGCGATGTTGACGGCCGCCGGGGTGGCGAGGCCGACCGTCCAGAGGACGGATCCTCGTCGGTCGCCGGTGCGTCGATAGCGCTCCCAGCCACCGAGGAGTGCGAGGGGCGCGCCGATGAAACGAAGTAGCGACGCGAGAACCGTGAAGCCCGCGACCCACCTCCAGCGTCCACCTTCGCGGTAGTTCGCGAGTGCGAGTACGAGTGCGAAGACTGCTGCCGTGAAGACGGGCTCGGACAACGTTCCCTGCGTGACGAGGCGCGACGTGGGCAGCGCGACGAGTGCGACCGCGAAGACGACGGCGAGGACGCGTCGGGCGTCGGTCCGCTTGGCCGCGATGGCCGGGCGATCGCCGAGCACGACGCAGAGCGCGACGACGGCGAGTGACAGTACGACGACGACTCCCATGGCCCGGCGAACTCCGAATATGGCCCCCGGGATCCCGGCGAGAAGGGGGAAGCCGATGGGGAAGTCGACGAACGGGAGGCGGCCACCGCGCTCGAGGAACTCGACCGCGTCGAAGTTGGAGAACGACGGCGCGAGGTGGGTGGTGAAGGGGTGTCCGTCGGCCACGGCCTGCGCACCACTCCAATAGGTGACGGTGTCGAGCAGGTGAACGATCCCGGACCGGAGTTGAACCGCACCCACGACGACGGCGCCGAGGGCCGCCACGACCGCAGTCGTCCACTCGGTGCGATTCGGGCGGGTCGGCGCGGCCACAGGGTGAGTCTGTCAGGCGGGTGACCTGACAACATGGACGCATGTCCGACACCGATCGCGTGAGTATTCAGGTTTCCCATGGCATCGCCGACGTTCGTATGACGCGGGCCGACAAGCGCAACGCGCTCGATGGTGCGATGTTCAGCGCGCTCGCCCGCGCCGGTGAGGAACTCAAGGCGCGACGCGACGTCCGTGTGGTGGTGCTCTCGGGCGAAGGTTCCTCGTTCTGCGCCGGGCTCGACTTCAGTTCGATGCAGCAGATGGCCGGCGGCGCCAAACCGGCGAACGACGAAGGCAATCCGGGGAGCATGGAGAAGGGTCGCATCACGCACCTCGGCCAGCAGGTGGCATGGGTCTGGCAGGAGATCCCGGTTCCCGTCATCGCCGCCGTGCACGGGCACGCTTTGGGTGGCGGAATCCAGATCGCCCTTGGAGCCGACATCCGCATCGTGCACCCCGACACGCAGATGTCGGTGCGTGAAGTGCACTGGGGTCTGGTTCCCGACATGACCGGCACGTTGGTGTTGTCGCGACTCGTCCGCCCCGATGTGGCCAAAGAGTTGGTCTTCACCGCGCGCGTGTTCTCGGGCCGCGAGGCGTTCGAACTCGGACTCGCGACCCGACTCGCCGAGGATCCCCGGGCCGAGGCCCTCGCCATGGCCGCCGAGATCGCCGGCCGGAGCCCCGACGCGGTGCGCGGAGCCAAGACTCTGTTGAACGGCCTCTACAACTCGGGAGCCGCCGACCAGTTCGCGGAGGAGCGTCGCGTCATCGGGTCGCTCATCGGCCGCCCCAACCAGGTCGAGGCCGTGATGTCGAACTTCGAAAAGCGCGTCGCGGTCTTCGCCGATCCCTCCTGACCGCTCGGACGGGTGTCACAACGTCCGTAATGGTTGGCTCGTCGAGCCACCGACTTCTAGGATGGCGTTGCCGTTCGGGCCAGCGTCGTCCCGGGGGCCACAACCGACAGTCGTTGTCCGTGGACCCGAGAGAAGACTCATGAACCTGCCCTTGAACGCGTTCGGCCACCCTGAGCCGCACGGTTTGTACGACCCCCGATTCGAGCACGACGCGTGTGGTGTCTCCTTCGTCGCCGACATCCATGGTCGGGCGAGTCACGACATCGTCGCCCGGGGACTGGGTGCTCTCTGCAATCTCGAACACCGTGGCGCGACGGGTGCCGAGGCCGACACCGGCGACGGAGCCGGCGTCCTGATCCAGGTTCCTGATCGCTTCCTTCGTGCGGTCGTCGATTTTCCGCTCCCGGCTGTCGGTGCGTATGCGGTCGGCATGGCTTTTCTTCCCGCGGCACCCGACGACGCACGTCGGGCGATGTCGGCGATCGAGTCGATCGTGGTCGACGAAGGTCTCTCGGTTGCCGGGTGGCGGGCGGTTCCGACCGACCCCTCGACCCTCGGCGCCAGTGCGCGTCGGGTCATGCCGTCTTTCGGGCAGTTGTTCGTCACCGATCCGGCCGGGGCGACCGGTATCGACCTCGACCGCAAGGTTTTCGTGGCGCGCAAGCGGATCGAGCACGAACTGCCGTCCGAACTGCGGACCTACTTCCCTTCGCTGTCGAGTCGGACGCTCATCTACAAGGGCATGTTCACGACGCCACAACTCGGGGCGTTCTATCCCGACCTCGCCGATGAGCGCGTGGAGAGTGCCCTTGCCCTCGTGCACAGCCGCTTCTCGACCAACACCTTCCCCTCGTGGCCACTCGCTCATCCATATCGCTTCATCGCCCACAACGGTGAGATCAACACCGTGCAGGGCAATCGCAACTGGATGCGCACGCGCGAGGCACTGCTGAAAAGCGACCTCATCCCCGGACTCGAACGCGCCTTCCCGATCTGCACGGTCGGCGGCAGCGACTCGGCCAGTTTCGACGAAGTTCTCGAACTCCTCCATCTGGGCGGACGTTCGCTTCCGCACGCGGTCCTGATGATGATTCCCGAGGCGTGGGAGAACCACGAGACGATGGATGCCGACAAGCGGGCGTTCTATCGCTTCCATTCCTCGCTCATGGAGCCCTGGGACGGGCCGGCGAGCGTCGCCTTCACCGACGGGACGGTGATCGGAGCGGTGCTCGATCGCAACGGTCTGCGTCCGAGTCGGTACTGGGTCCTCGACGACGGCGTCGTGGTCATGGCCTCCGAAGTCGGAGTCATCGAGATCGAACCCTCCCGAGTCGTGAAGAAGGGTCGGCTCCAACCAGGCCGCATGTTCCTGATCGACACTGCGCAAGGCCGCATCGTGGACGACGAGGAGATCAAGAACCAGCTCGCATCCGCTCATCCGTACGCCGAGTGGCTGGCCGCAGGTCTGGTGGAGCTCGGAGAACTCCCCGAGCGCGAACACGTGGTGCACAGTCACCTGAGCGTGCTCCGCCGACAGCAGGTGTTCGGTTACACCCACGAGGAGTTGAAGATCATCCTCGCCCCCATGGCCAAGGCCGGAATCGAGCCGATCGGATCGATGGGAACCGACACTCCGATCGCGGTCCTGTCCGAGCGACCGCGTCTGCTGTTCGACTACTTCCAGCAATTGTTCGCTCAAGTGACCAATCCACCTCTCGACGCGATTCGCGAGGAGGTCGTCACCAGTGTCGGCTCCACCATCGGTCCCGAGTCGAATCTGCTCGCTCCCGGACCCGACAGTTGTCGTCAGCTCGTGTTGCCGTTCCCGGTGATCGACAACGACGAACTCGCCCGGATCATCCACGCCGACGACGACGGAGGGTTCCCCGAACTCCGTGCCCACGTCGTGTCGGGTCTTTACCGTGTCGCCGGCGGTGGTGCCGCCCTCGGCGAGGCCCTCGAGGTCATCCGCCGCGAGGTGTCGGAGAACATCGAGGCCGGAGCGCGTGTGATCGTTCTGTCCGACCGCAACAGCGACGAGGTGATGGCTCCGATGCCGTCCCTGCTGCTCACCGCCGCGGTGCATCATCATCTGATCCGCGAGAAGAAGCGGACTCAGGTGGGACTCGTCGTCGAATGCGGAGACGCCCGCGAGGTACATCACATGGCCTTGCTGATCGGATTCGGCGCCGGTGCGGTCAACCCCTACTTGGCCTTCGAATCGATCGAGGACATGATCCGTGAGGATCTCAACGGTCTCGGTGGCGCCGATCCGGTGGCTGCGGTCAAGAAATACATCAAGGCATCCGGCAAGGGTGTTCTGAAGATCATGTCGAAGATGGGTGTGAGCACCGTCGCGTCGTACACCGGTGCGCAGATCTTCGAGGCGATCGGACTCGGTACCGAATTGATCGACGAGTACTTCACCGGAACCGTGAGCCGCCTCGGTGGAATCGGCCTCGAGGAGGTCGCGGCCGAGGTCGCGGCGCGCCACGCGACGGCGCATCCGAAGAATCCCGAACACCGAGCTCACCGCAAACTCGATCTCGGCGGCGAGTACCAGTGGCGCCGGGAGGGGGAGTACCACCTTTTCAATCCCGAAACGGTGTATCGCCTGCAGCACAGCACGCGGGCCAAGCGTTACGACGTCTTCAAGCAATACACCAAGGCAGTCGACGATCAGTCGCGCACTCTCGCGACTCTGCGCGGACTCTTCTCGTTCAAGTCCGGATCGCGTCCGCCGGTTCCGATCGACGAAGTCGAGTCGGTGGCCGACATCGTGAAGCGTTTCTCGACCGGTGCCATGAGTTATGGATCGATCTCGGCCGAAGCGCACGAGACCCTCGCCGTGGCCATGAACTCCATCGGTGGCAAGAGCAACACGGGTGAAGGCGGCGAGGATCCCGATCGTCTGTACGACCCCAGCCGTCGCTCGTCGATCAAGCAAGTGGCCTCGGGTCGATTCGGAGTGACGAGCGAATACCTCGTGAACGCCGACGATCTCCAGATCAAGATGGCGCAAGGCGCCAAGCCCGGTGAAGGCGGACAGTTGCCCGGACACAAGGTGTATCCGTGGGTGGCCAAGACCCGTCACTCCACTCCGGGGGTCGGACTGATCAGCCCGCCTCCGCATCACGACATCTACTCGATCGAGGATCTGAAGCAGTTGATCCACGATCTGAAGAACTCCAATCCGGCGGCGCGAGTCCACGTGAAACTCGTGGCCGAGGTCGGTGTCGGAACGGTGGCCGCGGGAGTCAGCAAGGCCAAGGCCGACGTCGTGCTCATCTCCGGCCACGACGGTGGGACCGGTGCCTCGCCCCTCACGTCGTTGAAGCACGCGGGGGCTCCGTGGGAACTCGGTCTGGCCGAGACTCAGCAGACTCTGCTCCTCAACGGTCTTCGCGATCGCATCGTGGTCCAGGCCGACGGACAGATGAAGACCGGGCGTGACGTCGTGATCGCCGCGTTGCTCGGGGCCGAGGAATTCGGTTTCGCCACTGCGCCACTCGTGGTGAGCGGCTGCATCATGATGCGCGTCTGCCATCTCGACACCTGCCCGGTGGGTGTGGCGACGCAGAACCCCGAACTCCGCAAACGATTCAGCGGCAAGCCCGAGTTCGTCGTCAATTTCTTCGAGTTCATCGCCGAAGAAGTCCGCGAGATCATGGCTGAACTCGGATTCCGCACGATCGAAGAGATGGTCGGTCACAGCGAGATCCTCGACACGCGTCGGGCGGTGGAGCACTGGAAGGCGCGCGGTCTCGACGTGTCGCCGATCCTGGCGCCGGCGCAGAATCCCTACGCCCAGACACTTCACCGATCGGTGGCCCAGGATCACGGGTTGCACGAGGCGCTCGACAACGAGCTCATCGCGAAGTCGCGGTCGGCGATCGACTCGGGGGAGACGGTTCGATTCTCGAGCGTCATCCGCAACGTCAATCGAACCGTTGGCACCATGCTCGGACACGCGGTCACCTCGCGTTGGAAGGGTGCTGGACTGCCCGACAACACGATCCAGATCGATTTTCGCGGCTCAGCCGGTCAGAGCTTCGGTGCATTCGTGCCCCGCGGTGTGACCATGCGTCTCGAGGGAGATGCCAACGACTATCTCGGCAAGGGACTTTCGGGCGGTCGACTGATCGTGCGCCCCGACCGTGACGCCACCTTTGCCGCCGAGGAGAACGTGATCGCCGGCAACGTGATCGGTTACGGGGCAACCGGCGGCGAGATCTTCCTCCGTGGTCTCGTGGGCGAGCGGTTCTGCGTACGCAATTCGGGCGCGACCGCAGTGGTCGAAGGTGTGGGCGATCACGGTTGCGAGTACATGACCGGTGGACGCGTGGTGGTCCTCGGTCCGACCGGCCGCAACTTCGCGGCCGGCATGTCGGGTGGAATCGCTTACGTCTACGACCCGCTCGAAGTCTTCGCGGCCAAGGTCAACTACGAACTCGTCGAACTTGAGCCACTCGAGGAAGCCGACCTCGACTTCCTGCGCACGACCATCACCGCTCACGTCGAGGAGACCGCGAGCGCGGTGGGCCATCGCGTTCTCGCCGCATGGGAAGCCGAGTCACCGCACTTCCGAAAGGTCATGCCCCGCGATTTCAAGCGGGTGCTCACAGTGATGGCCGAGTCGCGGGCCCAGGGTCTGTCGGAAGACGACACGTTGCGTCGCGTCATGGAGGTGTCGAATGGGTGAGACCACGGGATTTCTGAAGTGGCATCGGGAGGGCCCGTCGCGTCGGCCGGTGCCGGTGCGACTGCGTGACTGGAAAGAGGTCTACGAGCCCTTCAATGCCGAGGCGCTCAATCGTCAGGCCGGTCGTTGCATGGATTGCGGTATCCCGTTCTGCAACAACGGCTGTCCGCTCGGGAATCTCATTCCCGATTGGAACGACCTCGTGTATCGAGGGCACTGGCAGGACGCGATCGATCGTCTGCACGCGACCAACAACTTCCCGGAGTTCACCGGTCGACTCTGTCCGGCCCCCTGCGAATCGGCGTGCGTGCTCGGGATCAATGCCGATCCGGTGTCGATCAAACAGGTCGAGGTCGAGATCATCGACCGGGCCTTCGCCGAAGGCTGGGTGGTCCCGCAGATCCCGAGTGTGAAGACCGGCAAGCGTGTGGCCGTGATCGGATCCGGACCGGCCGGACTCGCCGTGGCCCAACAACTCACGCGTGCGGGCCACGACGTGGTGGTGTTGGAGCGCGCCGATCGGGTGGGGGGACTTCTTCGCTACGGCATTCCCGAGTTCAAGATGGAGAAACGGCATCTCGATCGTCGTCTTGCGCAGATGGAGGCCGAGGGAACCGAGTTCCGCACGAATGCGATCGTCGGTCAGAACGTCGACATCGACATCTTGCGGGCGAGCCACGACGCGGTGATCCTCGCCTGCGGTGCGACCGCATGGCGTGATCTCCCGGTGCCCGGACGCGATCTGGCCGGCATCCATCAGGCGATGGAGTATCTGCCCCTCGCCAATCGCGTGCAGGAGGGTGACCTCGGGTCGTCGCCGATCGACGTCGCCGGCAAGCACGTGGTGATCATCGGAGGCGGTGACACCGGAGCCGATTGTCTCGGCACCGCACATCGTCAGGGAGCAGCTTCGGTGACTCAACTCGAGATCATGCCGCGTCCGCCGGAGGAGCGTTCGGGCGGTAACCCGTGGCCGCAATACTCGATGGTGTATCGCGTGTCCTCGGCGCATGAAGAGGGTGGCGAGCGCGTCTACAGCGTGAACACCGAGCGTTTCGTGGACGATGGCCACGGACGCGTGAAGGCATTGCTCGTGCACGAAGTGGAGATGCGCGACGGCAAGTTCGTCAAGGTCGACGGGTCCGATCGCGAGATCCCGGCCGACTTCGTGTTCCTGGCGATGGGATTCGTCGGACCCGAGAAGGGCGGCTGGCTCGATGCGCTCGGAGTCGAACTCGACGAACGTGGCAACGTTCGACGGAACCCCGACTACATGTCGTCGGTTCCCGGCGTGTTCGTGGCCGGCGACATGGGCCGTGGTCAATCACTCATCGTGTGGGCCATCGCCGAAGGACGGGCGTGCGCGGCCGGTGTCGATGCTTATCTCATGGGCTCGAGCACCTTGCCGTCACCCGTTCGACCCACGGACCGCCCGCTCGTCTGACGGGGTGACCCGTCGCCTTCGGGCCTCTCAACTAGATTGTTCGCCGTGCGTCGACCCCCCGTGCCTGCGTTCGTGGCCGTCATCGGACTGGCCGGGATCGTGGCCATGTCGGCTTGCGGTAGCGATCCGAGTGCCACCGCCACGACGCTGCGTCCACTGACCTCGACCAACTACGCGACCACGCCTCCGTCGGTGGTGACCACGGTCGATCCGGCCAATACGTTGCCCCCGCCGCTCACCTACACGGTGGCTGCTGGCGATTCCATGTACGGCATCGCGGCGAAGTTCGGCACCAAAGCCGAGGACATCGCGAGTTACAACAGTTGGGCCGACGGCATCCTTCATCCGTTGAACCCCGGACAGGTGATCCTGATACCGCCGACTGCCACCAACGTCTCGACGTCGGTACCCGGCATGCCGATTCCGGTGCAGACGACCGCACCCGGGCCGAGTCCTGGTCAGGGCAAGTACACCGTCGAGCTCGGAGACTCGTTGTCGAAGATCGCCGACAAGTGGGGGGTCGAAGTTTCGGCTCTGCTCGCCGCCAATGGTTGGGCCGACACCGGTGTCGTGATCCTTCCCGGTGACGAGATCAACATCCCGGCCCGTACCAAGAACTGATCGGAACCGATCGCTTCAGTCGCCGAGATTGGGCCAGCGTCGCTTCTGTCGACGTCGCTGACCAGTGGTGCCGAGCGAACGCCGTTCCGAGAGCGCCCACTGACGACGCCAACCCGTGTACTCGGGACCGGTGAGGGACGGGCTCTCGTTGCGTCGAGCGCGTTGGCGGGCCGTCCAGTAGTCGTTGAGTGATTCGTCGCCGAGCGCGGTGACGGCCGCCTCGATGCGAGCCGAGAAGCGACGCGTGTTCTCGCCTTCGAGCGGAACGAGTGGATGACCGAACACGACCTTGGTGGTGCCGGCGCGTGGTCGTTTCATCCCCTTGCCGAAGATGGATCCGGTGCCGTCGATGAACACTGGCACGACCGGGGCGCCGGTGCGACTCGACAGGTAGGCGGCACCGCCCTTGAACTCCTGACCCCAACCATCGGGTGAACGTCCACCTTCGGGATAGATCACGAGACTCCAACCGTCGTCGACCAGGCCCCGGATCATGTCGGACGATTTGCGTCCGGTGACCTCGCGGTCGATGGGGATGGCATTGAGCGACAACGACGCGAGCGTGGCCTTCCATTTCTTGTCGAAGAAGTAGTCGGCGGCGGCGGCGACGACGAGTTTCGAACGCCACGGTTCGGGCACGGCCACCGTCATGAGAGCGGTGTCGAGATGCGAGTGGTGGTTGGGGGTGAAGATCACCGGTGTGGTCTCGTCGAGGCGCGCGAGGTCGGCGAGACGGTCGAGGCCCAACACCTTGGGGCTCGCCACCGCGCGCACCATGAGTCGGATCGGACCGTTCACGAGACCGCGCCGGATGAAGCGGGCCGGCGCGCGACGCGCCCATCGCGTGTCGTAATCGGCACCGAGGTCGGGTTCGTCAGCGGGAACCTCGACACCACGAGGGGAGGTGGGCGCCGTGTAGGGGAAACCGAGGCGCTTCACGCGACGAACGGCCGGTGTGAGGGCGCGCTCGAACGCGTCACCGAACTTTCCGGCGCGGGCGAGGCGGCTCGGCCGCCAAGGTGCGTCGTCGCGGGCCATCAGCGGATCACGAGACGTCGGCCACCATCAGCGGTGGCGTGTGGATGTGAGTGATGGTCGGAGTACGTCCGACGACGTCGCTCGCGATCTCGAGGGCGTCGTCCATGGTGCTCGCCGGAACGAACCCGAGCCGGCGTACGGTCTTGGGGTCCCCGCCGACGACGATCACGCGACTGCAGTGCTTCATGCCGTGCGTGCCCCAGTACCACATGTAGAACGGATGCACGCCGTGGTAGGCGTAGCCGGTGCGGTACAGATGCTTGTACCACTCGTCCTCGGCGTACTGACGTTCCCACTTCTGCGACATCACGTGCGGGTCGGTCGTGTCGGCGAGGACCTGCTCGAAGAAGTCGATGTAACTCGGATGGTGCACGGGGTTGAACTCGGGTCGGCACGGATGGGTCATGATGATCACGCCACCCTCGCGGACGAGGGGCATGCCGCGGTACATGTTGAAGTAGTAACCCATGGCCATCACCTGCACGAGGATCGGATTCAGGATCGAGTGCACGTTGTACGGGCTGATGTAGGGGATCCCCATGGTGAGGATGTCGGTCTGACCCTTCACCTCGACGAGCTGCTGACGGTAGACGTGTTCGGTCGTGATGCGATGGACGGCCTCGACCTCGCCGGCCTGGATGCTCGTCATCTGATGCGGCGCCTCGATCGAGTGGAAAATGTTGCGCGCCATCCGGGCGGGTGTACGAGCGAGGGCTTTGGTGGTGGCGAGGTAGGTCATCCGATCGCGCGGTGACCATTCCCATTCGCGCTTGGAGAGGAAGCCGAACGGTGAGGGAAAGGTGTCGGTGTTGAGAGTCGTCTCGATCTGGAAGACCTTCACACCGCTGTCGAGCAGCACCTTGCCCATCCGCCAGTTGCTCTTGTGAAGCTCGCTGCGGTGCTGATCCATGAAGCTGCGCGAATGCGTCATGGTGTCGGGGTTGTGATGATGGCGTAGTGATCGGTACGACGAGAGGCCGGTCGCCGTGCTCTTCCAGCCACCGTCCATGGCCACGAGGTTGATGTTCACGTACACGAGGAGGTCGCTCTCGGCCGCGCGCTTGTTGATCTCGACTTCTTCGCCGTGCGGTGTGGTGCCGAGGAAGGCGAGGTTCTCGGGATCCTCGGCGTCGTGCTGGTACAGGAGGCCGCGGGGTGCGAACGCGTCGTACACCCGATCACCGACTGCGTGCCGGAGTTCGGACTCGGTCATGCGCCGATGCAGGGCCAGGGCCGAGATGATGTGGACGTCGTCGACTCCGGCCTCGGCGGCGAGGTCGAGGACGGCTTCGATCACGCGCTGGCGGACGTCGGGGCGCTGCATCTTCGGGAGCGGCAGGCTCACGTCGTCGAAGGCGATCGTGAGTTTCATGCCCGGGAACAACAGCGCCGGTAGCGGATCCTGGTCGATCGGATTCAGGAGCGCGTTGCGGATCGCCCCGTCGATGTCGGCGATGGCGGCGAGCGGTTCGGGCGGATAGATCACACGACTACGTCCGGCGGGGAGCTTCTCGAGTGAGAAGTTCTCGCCGCGCCAGAAGAGGATCGGGGGTGTCGATCGATCGACTTCGAGAACGAATCCGGGACGGGGCATCAGTTGCTCTCCACTTTCTTGCGGGATCGACGGAGGTCGAAGGCGATCTTCACGGCGCCGCGTCGACCGGCAGCCGACGCGTGGGCGATGGCATCCTCGAAATCCTCGAGGGGATACGTGGCCGAGAGGAGACGTTCGAGTCGGGCGGCGGCAACCGTCTCGATGGCGAGGTCGAAGGTTCGGATGCGCGATCCGTCGGGCATCGTCTCGGTTCCGTAGGTGTACGAACCGACGAGTTCGGTCTCGCGGTGCCACAGGCCGGTGAGATCGACCGTGACTTCGGCCGGCATGCCGAGCAGCACGATCCGACCGCGTGGGCGGGTGAAGCGGAGACAGTCGGCGATGCTCGCCGAATTGCCGACCGCGTCGATGGTGGCATGTGAGCCCCCGGTGAGATGGTCACCCACCACGTGGCAGCCGACTTCGCGGCGGACGGCACGGGAGAGTTCGTCGGCCGGGACGGCGACGTCGGCGCCGAGCGCCCGAGCGAGGGCCTGTTGGTGCGGATAGCGCGCGCCGACCACGATGCGCACGCCGGGTACGTATCGTCGCAGACCCGCGACCGCGCACAACCCCATGGTTCCGGCGCCGAGGACCGCCACCACCGGTGTTTCGTTCGCGCGTCGCGCGCGGTCGACGGCCGGCCAGGTGGCGAGCGCGGCGTGGATGCCTCCGGCGGCTGGCTCGACCATCACGGCTTGTTCGTCCGACACGTCGTCGGGTACGACGTGCAACTGGCTCTCGTGGGCGACGAGTTCGGTCGACCAGCCGCCGCCCGTCGACTTGCAGAATCCGATCTGGATTCCGGGCTTCAGATGTCCGCTCACCAAGTGGGCGTAGTCGTCTCCGTCGCCGGGTGCGGCTTCGGGGAAAGGTAGATCGAGGCCACGCGCCGCGTGACCGAGAACGGGTTCGACGACCACTCGTCGACCGTCGTCGGTGTCGGCCACGATCTCGTGACCGGGCACGAACGGAAAGGACACCCAATCCTCGAAGTAGGTGGAGGCGTGACCCTCGACCAACGACAGATCGCTGCCGCAGATGCCGGTGAGTCGCGGTTGCAGGCGATGCCAACCATCGTGATCGGGCAACGTTGGTGCGTCGTCGTTGACGAGGTCGAGTGGCCCGAGTCGGGCCGCACCCGACGCGCTGATTGGGCTGATGAGTCGGGCCACTGCGAACTTGGCCGGTCGACGCGAAATTCGGAGCGCGCGCATCAGCGTCCCGTTCCGATCCGACCCGGGCGAATCGAGAATCGCTTCTGTTCGCGCTCGGATACAAGCGGCCCGATGGGCAGGAGGCGTTTCGGTGCGCCCTCGGCCTTGTCCCAGTTCTCCACGAGCCAACCTCGTTTGCGCGCGATGGCGGCGAGACGGGTCTCGGGATTCACGGCCACCGGGAATCCGACGGCCTCGAGAAGTGGGAGATCGCTCGTGGAGTCCGCATAGGCCACGCATTCCTCGAGTCGGAAGCCCTCGGCTGTGCAGTAGTCGGCGAGAACTTGGGCGCGGGTCTCGCCGGTGGGCGGGACCTTGGCGAGTTCGCCCGAATAGGTGCCGTCGGGGCGCATCGTCATGTCGGCGGCCACGATCTCGTCGAACAACGGCCGGAGTCCCTCGACCGCGAAACTCAGCGCGCCGGTGATGAGGATCGTGCGATGTCCGAGGGCACGGTGCTCGCGAACCCGACGGAGTCCGGCCGGGAACGACTTGGTCATGATGAGTTGCGCGAGCAGTTCGGCGGAGTCGGCTTCGATCTGCTCGACCGGCGCGTCTTCGTACCGTCGGTAGAAGTAGCGCAGGAAGTCGGCGCGGTCCTTGCGATCCATCGACAACAGACCGGGGGCTTCGCGCAGGGTGCGCAAGACGTAGCGAACGCGCTCGGGAGTGTTGAGTCGGCGGGTGGCCAGCCACGAATAACTCTCGACGACGTTGGAGGCGATCAGAGTGTTCTCGAGATCGAAGGCGGCGACATGACGGGACGGATCGAGCACCTGCTTGCGAAGTCGGTCGTGTCGGTCGACGATGGTTCGGCCGGGGGTGGTCTTGACGCGCGCGTGTTGTACGACCGAGGGCAGGTGGATGGTCGAGATGTAGCGGGGCCAGTCGACCACTCGCGGATCGAGGCAGAAGTCGCGTCGATCATCGGCATCGAGCAGCGCATCGATCGCGAGGAGGTTGTCGACCTGGTAGATCGCCTCGCACTCGGTGTACAGGCCGTAGAGCTCCACGTATTCGAGCGCGCGCTCGATGTCGCCACGACGATCCTCGAGCCGGGCCGACCAGGCGGCTTGTGTGCCTCGAAGAGGAAGCGCCTGCAAGGTTCGCTCGGCACGATCGACGAGGGTCTTGGCTCGCGTGAGTTGTTTCTGGACCCGACCGCGCCCGGGGAAGTTCCAGTCGGGCACCACGATCGGCTGACCATGCGAGTCGTAGATCGGGTGTTCGGTGAACCAGTCGCGCACGTTGTCGACCAAGGTGCGGTACTTGAGGGGATTGGTCGAACCCGACGCGACTTGTGTGATGGCTGGTGCGCGATCGGGGCCGAGCGCGGCCACGGCGATGATCGCGGCCACCACGATGTCGACCGGGATCACGTCGATGGTGCCCTCGGGGACTCCGGGGAACTCCTTCAGGAGTCCGCGCGCGTACGAGATGATCACCGGCTCGGCCATTCGAAAGCCGCGGATCCAGCCCGGTGAGGGTTCGGCCACGGCCGACTCGATGATCGATGGCCGCACGATGCTCACTGGCACCGATCCCTTCGACTCGTGCAGCGCTTGTTCGCCGAGGGCCTTGGTGAAGGCGTAGGCATCGGGCCAGCCCACACTCGCGGCGCGTGAACGGCCGGCGGCCACGAGGCGATCCTTCACCCACTTCTCTCGGCATTGCTCGGTCTTCTCGGCGAGCGCCGGGGCACCCGCGGCGCCGAGTTCACGTCGGGCTTCGGCGCGGAATTCGGCGAGGCGATCGGGAGTACGGCTTGCAGCTTCGGTGTCGCCGCGCAGACGACGGGCCGATGCGACTTCGGCTTTCCACGACAGGCCGATGTCGAAGGGGCCTTGGCTCACGAGTTCCTCGGGAGCGTTGCCCCGCCGGTTGCCGGCTACGTAACACGTCGAGACGGCGACGAGATGCGGGAGTGTTCCGTCGGCGCGGGGACCAACCTCATTCAACATCTGCGCGATGCGCGTCGGACCGAGGAGATTGATCTCGACGGCACTGTCGAGTGGTGAGTCGAAGGCCACGCTGGCCGCAGAGTGAATGATGGTGTCGCACGATGCAAAGAGCGCACGATCGTCGGGGGAGAGCCCGAGGCCGTCGGTGCCGACATCACCGGCCACGACGCGAAGCCGTTTCTCGATGCGAGTGTCGAAATCGGCACCCCACTCGCGGCGTAGTCGATCGAACGCGTTGTTCTTCACGATCTCGCGACGGACCCTCTCGGCGGCCGATGTACGTCGGCCGGGGCGGACGAGGACGATGACCTCGCAGTCGGGAACGCTCCGCAGGAGTCGCTCCACGAGCGCGGTGCCGACGAACCCGGTGGCTCCGGTCACGCCGATGCGGCGCCCACGTAACGAGGTGGCGATCACGAGATCGTTTGTAGCACAGTTCTCTACCAAATGGTAGAGAACGGAGAAAAAGACTGCTAGGAAAGGGGTATGGCCCGTCGGACCGGAACCCGCGACACCATCCTCGAGCGGGCGACCGACCTCTTCGGGGTCCGTGGCTTCGAGGCCGTGAGCCTGGATCAGATCGCCAGCGACGTCGGGGTGGCCAAGCAGACCCTCCTCTACTGGTTCCCATCCAAAGACGACCTCATCGAACAGGTCCTGGCGGCCACGGCGGCCGAACTGGCGGTAGTCGTCGAGGCGGCCATCCGGTCGGCGCCCGATGATCCGCTCGACCGTATCGAGGCCGTGGTGAAAGCCGTCTTCCGACCCGCCGTGCGGCGACCGGCGCTCCTCGGCTTGGTGCGCGAGATCGGCCGCTTGCCGACGACGTCATCGGACGCGCTCACCACCCGGGTGCAGCCACTCGTCGCGCGCGCGGTGCAATGGATGCATTCGGAGATGGACGCCGGTCGTCTGCGAACGGGCGATCCATCGGTGATCGTGGCCCTCGTCTACGCCACCGTGACCGGCATCGCGACCGAACCCGAGGCGCTGCGCGCCGTCGGCTGGAACGCCGACGTCGCCGGTCTGCGTCGACTCCGTGACGAACTCGTGCGCTTCCTGCGAGCCTCGCTCGCCCCGACGGCGCGAAATCGGACGTGAGCGAGCCCGATCCGAATCAGCGCGTGGTGTTTCGACGTCGTCGAGCGTGACGGTCGAATGCGAGATCGACGAGTCGGTCGATCAGATCCGAATAACCGACTCCCGATGCTTGCCAGAGTTTCGGGTACATCGAAATCGGGGTGAATCCCGGCATGGTGTTGACCTCGTTGCACAGAAAGCCGCGCCCGTCGGCTTCGTAGAAGAAGTCGACGCGAGCGAGTCCGTCGCAACGCAGGATGCGGAAGATGTCGAGGGCGAGCTGTTGCACGTCTGCTGTCTCCGCGCCCGTGAGTTCGGCCGGCACGATCAGTTGCGCACCGTCGGTCACGTATTTGTCGTCGTAGTCGTAGAACTCGTTCCCGGGCACGATTTCGCCGGCGACGCTCACCCGGGGAGTGAGATTGCCGAGCACGGCGACTTCGATCTCGCGACCGCGTACCGCTTCCTCCACGACCGCGAACTCGTCGTATTGCAGAGCGAGGTCCACGGCGCTCCGCAACGACTCGCGATCCTTGGCCTTGGACACCCCGATCGACGAACCCATGTTGGCCGGTTTGACGAAGAGCGGCAGGCCGAGTTCGGCGACGACCGCATCGAGGCGGGCATCGGAGACTTCATCGGAGCGCAACACCGCGTAGCGCGGTTGGGGCACGCCGTGACGGGCGAGTACGTCCTTGGCCATCGCCTTGTCCATCGCGACCGCCGAACCGAGGACGCCGGAGCCGACGTACGGAAGATCGAGCAGTTCGAGGAGTCCCTGCACCGTGCCGTCCTCGCCCATGGGTCCGTGCAGAAGTGGCATCACGACGGTCCGACCCTGGCTTGCGGCAGCGGCCAGTACGGGAGCCGACGACACCGGGAGTCCGTCCACCGTGAGTCGATCGGGTATCTGGTCGGGTCCGGCCTCCACGGCCTTCATGGCGTTCTCGGCGAGATGCCACTGACCGTCGCGGTCGATACCGATCGCAGTGATCGCATACCGGGAGCGGTCCACGGCCCGCATCACGTGGGCGGCGGTCACGCAACTCACGTCGTGTTCGGCCGATCGACCTCCGAAGAGGATCACGAGGTTGATCGGCGCGAGGTTGATCGGACCATCCGCCACGATCCGACCCTACCGGAGGGCGGTCGAAGCAGTCGGGCACTGCATGTTCACGACAACTACGATCGGCACATGCCCTCCGAGCCGCGGTTTCTCACGCATCATGCGCTCCGGATCAAAGGTTTCGCCAAAGCCGAGACCCTGGCCGAGATCGCCGACCTCGAACACGCGCTCGTGGAGAGTCACCTTCGCGACATGGAGCGCGAGGAGTTGGCGATGTTCCGCGAAGCCAGGTCTTTGTGGCAACTGACCCCGAGCGGCAAGGCGGCTCACCCCGAGTTGCTGGCGGCCGATGTGGCCACGGTCGACTTGTCGCGCCTCGGCCGGGTCTACGAGACGTTCCTCGAACTCAATGGTGCTTTCAAGGAGTTGTGCGGTGACTGGCAGCTACGCGACGGCGCCCCCAACGATCACTCCGATCCGGCATACGACAAGAAGGTGATCGCTCGCCTGACCGAGCTCAACGGCGACGCACAACCCGTCGTGGTCGGTATGGCTGAGGTGATCGGACGGCTGTCGCCCTATGCGCCGCGCCTCGCGACGACGTGCCGGCTCGTCGAGCAAGGTCGGCACAACATGTTCACCGGCGTGATGTGCGGTTCGTTCCACGACGTGTGGATGGAACTCCACGAGGACCTCATCCTCACTCAGCGGATCGACCGCGCCGCGGAAGGGAGTTTCTGATGGCTCGCTTCGGACGCGTCATCACGGCGATGGTGACCCCCTTCGACCGAGACGGACGACTCGATCTCGACGGCGCCCGTCGCCTGGCCCGATGGCTACAGGACAACGGGAATGACGGTCTCGTGATCGCCGGTACCACCGGTGAGGCGCCAGTGCTCACCGACGACGAACGTCTCAGCCTTTTCGCGGCCGTGATCGAGGCCGTGACCATTCCGGTGATCGCCGGGACCGGGACCAACGACACGTTGCACTCGATCCACATGACCAAGGAGGCGACACGTCTCGGTGCGGCGGGAGTTCTCGTGGTGGCTCCGTATTACAACCGCCCTCCGCAGGCGGGAATCGACGCGCACATCCGAGCGGTGGCCGGCAGCACCGATCTCCCGGTCGTGGTGTACGACATTCCGGTGCGCACCGGGCGCAAGATCAACACGTCCACCTTGCTCACACTCGCGCGCGAGGTTTCCAATGTCGTCGCCCTCAAGGATGCGGCCGGCAATCCGGGCGAGACCGCCAACGTGATCGCCCAGGCACCAGCCGGATTCGAGGTGTACAGCGGCGATGACGGTCTGACCCTTCCGCTGATGGCCGTGGGCGCGGTGGGCGTGATCGGAGTGGCGACGCACTGGTCGGCCCCCGAACACCAGAAGATGTTCGATCGGTGGCAGGCCGGCGACACCGCCGGGGCGCGCGCCGTGAATCAGGTGTTGCTCGAGAGTTTCGCCTACGAGACCGGCGACGACTCGCCGAACCCGATTCCGTCCAAGGTGATGATGAACCACCTCGGAGTCGCAGTGGGGGAGTGCCGTTTGCCCATGGGCCCACCGGCCGACTTCGTGTTGCCTCGCGCGATCAAGGTGATCGAGAACCTGCGCGCCTACCGCCAACGGAACGACTGATGCCGCAGAACGTGCGCGTGGTCTTCCTTGGCGGGTTGGGGGAGATCGGTCGAAATTGCATGGTGATCGAGCAGGACGATCGGCTTCTTCTCATCGATTGCGGTCTCATGTTCCCCGATGCCGACATGCATGGCATCGATCTCGTGCTACCCGACTTCACCTGGTTGCGCGAGAACGCCGACCGGATAGAGGGATGTGTCGCCACGCATGGACACGAGGACCACGTCGGCGGTCTGCAGTTCCTGCTCCGTGACGTCGAGTTCCCCATCTTCGGCTCGGCGGTCACGCTCGGATTGGCCCGCGGCCGAATCGAGGAGGCCGGACTGCTCGGACGCACCGAATTGGTGACGGTTCAGGACGGCGAACGTCGCCGTATCGGACCATTCGACGTCGAGTTCATTCCGGTCACCCATTCGGTTCCGCATGCCTTCGCCATCGCCGTGCACACGTCGCAGGGAGTCATCCTGCATTCTGGCGACTTCAAACTCGACCTCACGCCGGTCGACGGGCGGCGTACCGATCTCTCGCGCATCGGAGCCATCGCATCGGGTGAGGGCATTCGGTTGCTCATGTGCGATTCGACCAACGCCGAAGAACGCGGACACGCGCCGAGCGAGACTTCGATCGGCGCAGTTCTCCGGGCCCTCTTCCACGAGCACCGCGACCGTCGGATCATCACGGCGAGTTTCGCGAGCCACATCCATCGTGTGCAGCAGATCATCGATGCCGCCGTGGCGACCGACCGCAAGGTCGCGACCCTCGGTCGGTCCATGCAGAAGAACGTCCGCATGGCGCGTGATCTCGGAATCCTGACCGTGCCCGATGCAACTCTCATCGACATCGAGCAGATCGACGACTTCCCGCCGCACCGTACCTGCGTGATCTCGACTGGTAGCCAGGGCGAACCGATGTCGGCGTTGTCCTTGCTCGCGCGCGGCGACAGCAAGTGGCTCAAGGTCGGCGAGCACGACACCGTGATCCTCTCGAGTCACGCCATTCCGGGCAACGAGTTCAACGTCACGCGAGTGATCGACGGACTCCTACGGGCCGGAGCCGAAGTCGTGCACTCGGGCATTGCCGATGTCCATGCCACGGGCCACGCACAGGCCGATGAACTAAAGACGTATCTCTCGATCGCCCGGCCGGAATGGTTCATCCCGGTTCACGGCGAGTACCGGCACCTCGTGGCCAACGCGAAACTCGGCCACCTCATGGGAATCCCGGCGACCAACGTCCTTCTCTGCGAGGACGGTGACGTCGTCGAGATATCCGCCGAAGGTGTTTCGCCCGTCGCGCGAGTGCCGGCTGGTTATCTGTACGTGGACGGAATCGTCGGTGATGTGGGCCAAGGAGTGCTGCGCGATCGCCGCGTGCTCGCCGAGGAGGGTGTGGTCGTCGTGGTCGTCACCGTCGACATCGGAAGTGGCAAGGTCCTGACCGGTCCCGAGATCATCACGCGTGGATGGGTGTACGCCCCCGAGGCCGAGGATCTCCTCGACGAAGCCTGCGATGTGGTTGCGGCGGCCGTGGAGAAGGCGCTCGCCGAAGGAGTTCGCAATCCGGAGGGTCTCGAACAAGACGTGCGACGTGCCGCGGGACGCTTCGTCAACGAACGCACGAAACGTCGTCCGATGATCGTTCCGGTGGTCATGGAGGCCTAGGGGTGATCCCGAACGCGCTCGCACCCCGTTGCTAGCGTTCGTTCGATGGCCGCCAAGAAGTCCGCACCTCGCGCGTCGTCCGGCGGTCGTGGCGAAGTCCGCCAGGCGATATCGGGTCGCGAGAACGAACTCGCCGCCATCGCGGTATTCGCGGTCGGCGTACTGATCGCCCTTGCCGTCTACTTCCGTCTCGCCGGTCCGGTCGGACGTGGTGCCGACACCGGACTCGGTGCCGCGATCGGCCTTGGTCGGTATCTGTTGCCACCCGTGACCGGTGTGGTCGGTTGGTCCTTGTTGCGCGGTGATCAGGCGCCGAGCCGGATGAAGTTGATTCTCGGCTGGGGTGCGATCTCGATCGCCGTTCTCGGACTACTGCACGTGTTCCGAGGTCCGGATGGCTACAGCGGTATCGACGACCTCGGGGGTGCCGGAGGCTGGATCGGTGCCGTCGTGGGGCAGTCACTCGACGCGCTCGTTCAGCCGGTGGGGGCATCGATCGTGATGGTGCTCCTCGCTCTCTGCGGCACCTTGCTCGTCTCGGAACTGTCCTTGAAGGGACTCCTCGACGTCATGGTCGATGCCATGAGGTCGTTGGCCGGTTGGCTACGCGCGGGAGTGCGCAATGCGACCGACGACCTCGGAACTCTCACGAGCGATCGTGAGGATGCGCAGCCGTCGGTGGGTCGGACCGTCATCGAGCCGGGTTTTGCGCCTCTCGTTCCGGCCGAACCCGATGAACCCGAGCCGGCCGCCGACATCGAGCCCGTCGACGAGACGGAACCCGATGACGAGCCGGTCGTGCCGGCCAAGCGTCCGCGTCGCGAGCCGCGTGTGATCGAACCGTCGAACACGACCGGTCCGGCCCAGCAGACCGAACTTCCGGTCAAGACCTCCACGCCTCGCGGTGACTGGGTTCTGCCGACCAACTCGATGCTCGTACGTTCCGGTGCGCAGTCGATCGACGAAGCCGAGATCGACCGTCGGGGGAGGATCCTCGAGGAATCGCTTTCGTCGCACGGTGTCGACGTGCG
This sequence comes from uncultured Bifidobacterium sp., assembly GCA_964563545.1. Classification (GTDB taxonomy): domain Bacteria; phylum Actinomycetota; class Acidimicrobiia; order Acidimicrobiales; family Ilumatobacteraceae; genus Casp-actino8. The sequence goes on from CAZLXB010000015.1 coordinate 43,149, forward strand.
GCTCGTCGGGCGAACCGTGGGCCCGACCGTCACGCGTTACGAACTCGAACTCGGGCCCGGGGTGAAGGTCGCGCGGGTCACGAGTCTGCAAAAGGACATCGCGTATTCGCTCGCTGCCACCGACGTGCGAATCCTTGCCCCGATCCCCGGTCGTTCGGCGATCGGCATCGAGGTGCCCAACAGCTCCCGGCAGCTCGTTGCCCTCGGCGATCTCATGGCCTCGGCGGAGGCCAAGGCAGCCACTCATCCCCTCGACGTCGCCATCGGCAAGGACATCTCCGGACGATCGGTGTTCCTCAATCTCTCCACGACACCGCACCTGCTGATCGCGGGCGCCACCGGTGCCGGAAAGTCGAGTGGGATCAACTGCATCATCACGTCGCTTCTGATGCGCACCACCCCCGATCAGGTGCGTTTGATCCTGGTCGATCCGAAGCAGGTCGAGATGGGCCAGTACAACCGCCTTCCGCATCTGCTGACGCAACCGGTCAACAACCCGAAGAAGGCCGCCAACGCCCTCGCGTGGGCGGTACGCGAGATGGAGAAGCGCTACGACCTCCTCTACGAGATGGGTTATCGCGACATCACCGGATACAACGCCGCCTTCGACCGGGGTGAACTCGAGGCCGAAGCCGGGAGCGACCGCGAATTCGAGCGCATGAAGTACATCGTCGTGATCGTCGACGAATTGAACGACCTCATGATGGTCGCCGCGCGCGACGTGGAGGAGAGCATCACGCGGATCGCGCAAAAGGCTCGCGCGGTCGGCATCCACCTGATCATCGCCACGCAGCGTCCGTCGGTGAACGTCATCACCGGCGTCATCAAGGCCAACATCCCGGCGCGTATGGCGTTCGCGGTGTCGAGTCAGATGGACAGTCGCGTGATCCTCGACCAGATCGGAGCCGAGAAGTTGGTCGGTCGTGGAGACATGCTCCTGCTCCCGGGCAACTCATCGGTCGCTCAGCGAATCCAAGGTTGTTGGGTCACCGAGGACGAAGTCCGCAAGGTCGTGGCCCATTGGCGCAAACAGGCACCCGAGGTCACCTACGTGCAGGGTGTGGAAGGTGACGAACCGGCGGCCGGCAGCCCGGCCGGCCTCGGGATCACCGACAGTTACGGTGGCGACAGTGACGACGACGAGGCGATGGTTCGCCAGGCCATCGAGCTCGTGGTGCGCAGCCAACTCGGTTCGACGTCGATGCTCCAGCGCAAGTTGAAAGTGGGCTTCGCGCGAGCCGGGCGCATCATGGACATCCTCGAAGAGCGTGGGGTCGTCGGTCCGAGCACGGGCAGCAAGGCGCGCGAGGTCCTCTGGACCGTCGAGGACCTCGACAAGCCGGAGTGATCGGGCCCCGATCGGGCGTGGCATGATCTCGCCATGGGATCAATGGGGGAAATCGTCGAAGTCGCCTCGGGGTTGAAGTTCCCCGAAGGCCCGATCGCCATGAACGACGGCAGTGTCGTTCTGGTGGAGATGTTCGGACCGCGCATCACGCGTGTGTTCCCGGATGGCCGCAAGGAGACCGTGGCCGAGATCGCGGGTGGGCCGAACGGTGCCGCGATCGGACCCGACGGTGCCCTCTACCTCTGCAACAACGGCGGATGCTTCACCGAAGTCGACTTCGGTGGCTTGTGTTTCCCGGGGCCGTACGACAAGTCGCGCTACATCGGTGGACGGATCCAGCGCGTCGACCTCTCGACTGGCGCCGTGGCCGACCTTTATACGCACTGTGACGGTCGAGCCCTGCGAGCCCCGAACGACATCGTGTTCGACACCCATGGCGGCTTCTACTTCACCGATCACGGAATCCGTGACAACGAGGCCCGCACGAGCGACCTCACCGGCATCTACTACGCCAAGGCCGATGGTTCGAAAATCACCGAAATCGCGTTCCCGGCCGAGGGGCCCAACGGCATCGGACTGTCACCGGATGGCAAGACGCTCTATTACGCGGAGACCCACACCGGTCGCGTGTTCCAGCGCGGCATCGTCGCACCGGGTGAACTCACGCCGACGGCACCGGGTGACACGAGTTCGCTGCTGTGCGGACTTCCGGGTCTGCAACTTCTCGATTCGCTCGGTGTCGACGGCGCCGGCAACGTGTGCGTCGCGACTCTCGTCAACGGTGGAGTCACCGTGATTGCGCCGTCCGGTGAGGTTCTGCACCATGTGGCCACCGGTGATCTCCTCACGACCAACATCTGCTTCGCCGCCGATGGAAGTTCGACCGCATGGATCACTCTGTCGGGCACCGGACGTCTGGTGAAGATGAACTGGGCCTATCCGGGTCTGCGTTTGGCCCACACCGCGTAGCCGGACCGCTCGGCGCATCACCGGTAGCATCGACGAGGTGAATTCCGGGGGCAAGCGCTTCTATGTCGAGACGCTCGGCTGTCCGAAGAATCAGGTCGATTCCGACAAATTGATCGGCACGCTTCTGGCCGACGGCATGCGCCCGGTCGAGGAAGCCGAGGACGCCGACCTAGTGGTCGTGAACACCTGCGCGTTCATCGAGGACGCGCGACGCGAATCGATCGACACGATCCTGGCCCTCGACGAACGCCGAGCGACCGGCTCGCAACTGATCGTCACCGGTTGCATGGCCGAGCGTTACGGCGACGAACTCGCTTCGGCGCTGCCCGAGGTGGACCTGGTGGCCGGTTTCGGAGTGCCGGTGAGCCCGTCGGGACGCAAGACGATCCCGGTCTCGTCGACTCCGATACCCACTCTCGATCTTCTCAATCTGCCGCGACCGCGTTCGTCCTCGCCATGGGCATACGTGAAGATCGCCGAAGGTTGCGACCGAACGTGCGGATTCTGCGCGATCCCGTCTTTCCGTGGACCGCAGCGGAGTCGGGACGTGGCGGCGATCCTGGCCGAGGTCGAACAGCTCGAGGCGCGCGAGATCGTTCTCGTGGCCCAGGACCTCGCGAGTTACGGCAAGGACCGACCCGACGAACTCGGCGCCGGTTCGATCGTGGCCCTTGTCGACGACGTCGCTTCGCGTGTTGATCGCACGAGGCTTCTCTATCTGTACCCGAGTGACCTCTCCGATGAACTCGTCGATGCGATCTGTCGAACGGGTGTGCCCTATTTCGACCTGTCGCTTCAGCACGTGAGCAAGCCGTTGTTGCGGCGCATGCGTCGGTGGGGGGACGGCGATCGCTTCCTCGATCGGATCGACGACATCCGCCGACGCGAACCCGAAGCGGCGTTCCGCAGCAACTTCATCGTCGGCTATCCGGGCGAGACCGAGGAGGATCACGACCAACTGCTGGCGTTCGTCGAACGGGCGCAACTCGACTGGTGCGGGTTCTTCGCCTACTCCGACGAGGAGGGCACCTACGCCCACGACCTCGATCAGCACGTTCCGGAAGCATTGATGCGCGAACGTCTGGCCGAACTCACGGAATTGCAGGACGCGATCACCGCCCGCCGTCGCGACGATCTCATCGGCACCGCTCTGCGCGTCCTCGTCGATGAAGAGGGAGTGGCCCGTGGTCATCGTGAGGCTCCCGAGATCGACGGCATCGTGGAGGTGCCTCGTCATCTCGCCGTCCGGGAGTTCCACGACGTGCGGGTGACGGCGGCGCTCGGCCCCGATCTCGTGGCGGAGGCCATCTGATGCCGGTCGATCCGAACGCCATCGCCACGTGGGCCAATGCCGTCACGGTGGGCCGCATTCTGTGTGCTCCGTTGGCTTTCGTCGTCATGCCCGACACCCGGAGTGGTTCGTGGGTCGCGCTGGCCATCTGGTTCGTGTTGTGCGTGAGCGACAGTTTCGACGGCTATCTCGCGCGTCGACACGGCACGACTCGCGCCGGCGCCTTCCTCGATCCGTTGGCCGACAAGATCCTCGTCCTGAGTGCGATGTTCACCCTCGTCAACCGCGACATCTTCTGGATCGTGCCGGTTCTGATCATCGCCGCCCGCGAGGTGGCGATCAGCATGTACCGGGTGGTGGTCGGCGCCAAGGGTGTGAGCATGCCGGCCAGTCGACTGGCCAAGTTCAAGACTCTTTTCCAACAATTGAGCGTCGGCTTCGCGGTGTTTCCGTACATCTCCGATCACGCCGAATGGCTCTGGCAGTCGCTCCTGTGGTTGTCGGTCGTGCTGACGACGGTCAGTGCCGCGCAGTATCTCTGGCGCGCTCAGCGCACCCGGGTGGGCTGACATGCGCTGCGCGGTGGTGGCGGTGGGAACCGAGCTGCTTCTCGGTCAGATCGTCGACACCAACTCGTCGTGGATGGGTGAACAACTCGCGGCCAACGGCATCGACTCGCTCATCCAGTACAAGGTCGGCGACAACCAGAAGCGGATCGTCGACGTCCTGCGGGCCGCACTCCGAGACGCCGATGCCGTGATCATGTGTGGGGGCCTCGGGCCGACCCATGACGATCTCACTCGGGAGGCCATCGCCGAGGTCATGGGCGTCCCGCTCGAGATGCACGACGATCTGGCCGATGTGATCCGCCAGATCTTCGAATCCCGCGGACGTCGGATGCCCGACAACAATCTCCAGCAGGCCATGGTTCCGCGCGGCGCCGAACCGATTCGCCAGACTCGCGGTACCGCGCCCGGACTCGTGTGCCCGGTCGGCGACAAGGTCGTGTACGCCGTACCCGGCGTGCCTCATGAGATGCACGACATGGTCGAGCGTGTCATCCTTCCCGATCTTCGGCGTCGGGGCGGGGACACCAGCGTGATCGTCAGCCGCGTCATCCGCACGTGGGGCGAGAGCGAGAGTGGTCTCAATGAACGACTCGATGGTGTGATCGCCGAACTCGAGTCGGCGGGAAATCCGACCCTCGCCTTTCTGGCGAGCGGGTGGGAAGGATTGAAAGTCCGCCTGACCGCCAAGGGTCCGACCGAAGATGCCGCCCGTCGTCTCATCGCGACCTGGCAGGCCAAGGTCGAGGCACAGGTCGGAGATTTCGTGTTCGGTTACGACGCCGACACCATGGAGTCGGTGGTTCTCGAGCGACTTCGCGGTCGAGGTTGGTCGCTCGGGCTCGCCGAATCGGTGACCGGCGGACTGGTGGCCGGCCGGCTCACTGCGATTCCGGGTGCGAGTGAGATCCTGCGCGGTTCGATCGTGTCGTACGCGAGTCAGGTGAAGTTCGACGTGCTCGGAGTTCCGGAAGGCCCGGTGGTCACGGAGCAGGCGGCCGTCGCCATGGCCGATGGTGCTCGTCGTGTTCTCGGCGCCGATGTCGGACTCTCACTGACCGGAGTCGCCGGACCGACCGAGCAGGACGGACAACCCGTCGGCACGTTGTGGGTCGGACTCGCACTCCCCGGGGCCACGACTACGGCGACTGCTTTCCGTATGCCCGGTCAGCGCGATCAGATGCGTCAGATGTCGGTGATCTCGGCGCTCGACCTGCTGCGAAGACGCCTATCCTGACCCGCCCGTCGGGCAGTTCATAGCCTGATTGCACCAGCCCTCGTAGCTCAGTTGGATAGAGCAACGGCCTTCTAATCCGTAGCGCGCACGT
>CAZLXB010000016.1:0-42104 GCA_964563545.1 uncultured Bifidobacterium sp.
TTGCCGTGTTCGAATCCGAACCTGAGTACACACCATCGGAGCCGTAGTCGGCGGCATCCGTCGAGCACTCGTGACCCGACCCGTCACCCGAATAAGTCCATGGTCCTTCGCCGGCTGTCAGATTCTCGTCGAGTCCGATCATCTCATCGGTCAGATTCGCCTCGACACCGATGACGGCATCTTCGAATGTCACGTCGGCGGTGGCAGTCACTTCGAGCGTGTCACCAAAGGTGATCGTCGCCGTGTTCGACGTTGCCGAACCGTCCTCGGGTGACGCACTGTAGGTGCACAGGACGGTCGCCCCGGCGTCGAGGGTGAACGTCGATTGATCACCTTCGGTTTCGTCGTCGCAGTCGACGGTGGCCACCGTTCCGTCATCGAGTTGGTCTGCCACGTCGACCGTCACCCCCTGATCGGGGTTCGGGTTCACAACGGTGATCACGCCGATCACCGAGTACGTCTCGTCGGTCAGGTTCTCCGACACGTCGACGGTCCACTCCCACCCGAGCACGTCCCCGGGTCGACCCGACTGCAAAGCTGGGGCGACCGACTTCACGACTTCCCATTCATGGGTTGCGCCATGCTGACCAATTGCGGTCTTCTCGGCTGTCGGCACGTAGCAGATCGCCTCCACGGTCGCTTCGTCGTATTGCCCCGTCTCGTCGATATCGGCACGGTTCACGATTTCGGTGCTGAACACTCCATTGGTGTACTCGCTGATATCGGTCGGGCAGGTGTACGTGCGGCTGTAGTCGAACTCGCCGTATTCGAAGACCGCACCGAGTTCCTCATGCGTGTTCGATTCGTCCCACGGCCAGGTGTCATGAAGGTTCACGGTGTCGTTCACGACCGTCGTCGGGAGGCCGGTCACGAGGGCGTCGGTCTGAACCGCTCCGTCCACGTCGACCGTGAGGCTGGTGACGGTTGCCGTGATGGTCAGCCCACCCGGATCATCGGCCCAACTCTGGGAGAAGGTACACAGAACCTCGCTATCGGGAGCCAACGTATAACTCGGACAGACCGCAGTACCCGGCGTCGAATCGACCTCGACATCGAGTGTGAAGTCTGCGGTGAGCGGAGATGGGTTTTGCACCTCGATGGTCGCCTCGACCATCCAGTCGGAGTCCGTGTACCCGTCCCAGGCCGCGACGACGCTGTAGTCATACGTGAGGTCGTCACCCGCGAAGCCAACGAGGCTCGAGGGCGATACCGATTTGTCGATCGTCCACGCGTACGTGCGTGTGTAGTCGACCTTGGCATTCACACTCGCGTTCAGGTCGTAGTTATGGCAGAACGACACGCTGCTCAGCCCGTAAGGCTCACCCGTACCCGGATTGACCGGCGCGTGCAGCAGGGTGTCGGACGTGTCCTCGGGGAAGTACACGAAGACGTCCGCATTCGGCCCACCCTTCACGATCACCGCCTGGATCGGCAACGATGCCGACCAATCGAAGTACGTACCGTTCACCCCCGACAGGGTCACTGAATTGTTCGGATCCTGTGGCGCACCGCCGAGCAAAGTGCCGGCACCACTCGTGAACGTGTAGGTGCCGTTGGCAACCGGCTGGATCTTGAGGCCGAAACTCGACGTCACCGACGGGAAGTCGATCTCATCGGCGTTGAGGTCGGCACACGTCAGGCTTCCATCGGCGATCACCGGTTGCACGCCGTCTCCCGATGCCGCACCGGGAGTCGGCGTCGGAGGTGTCGCACCGGCCGGCGTGGCGGTGACTCCGATGGCCGCCATGGTCAGGAGTGCCGCCATGCCGCGTAACACTCGGTTCGAGAATCTTCGTTTCATCTGAAGCCTTTCTGATCGTCCCGCCACGACCTTGGCTAGTTCAGATGTGTGTTCGGTTCTCTCCGCTTATGTCACTACACGCGACATGGGCCCGAAATGGGAATCACCACCGATTGCTCGGTGGTGATTCGTCAACGATTGGATGTGATCGTCGCCGAAGCGACGACTGGCTGTACGCGTCAGCTGCAGCCGCTGGTGCTACCGCACGACGGGCAGGCGTGACACGAGCCGGCACGCATCATCTGGACACCGCACTGCATGCACATCGGCGCATCGGAGTGCTTGTTGCCCGGACGGCTCATCTCACCCGAGTGATCGCTGATGGGTGCCGGCGGGGCGATGCCCATCTCCATCTGGGTCACGAGTTCCTCGACCGATGGAATGCTCTTCGGGTCGGCAGCCACCTCGGTGCCGTTCGTGGTCTCGACGACCGACTCCTCCACACCGGGCAGGGTGGGCTGCAGGCGCTCGTCGACCGAGAAGATACCGAGTTCCTGGCGCTCGTCGTAGGTCATGTATTCGAGAGCCAGACGGCGGAACAGGTAGTCCATGATCGAGGCCGCGAACCGGATGTCCGGGTCGTCGGTCATACCGGCCGGCTCGAACCGCATGTTCACGAACGCCTCGACGAAGGCCCGCATGGGAACTCCGTACTGCAGTCCGTAGCTGATGCTCTTGGCGAAGGCGTCCATGATGCCCGAGAGCGTGGAGCCCTGCTTCGACACCGTGAGGAACACCTCACCGGGGCGGCCGTCGTCGTATTCGCCGATGGTCGCGAATCCCTTGCAGTCAGCCACGCGGAACTCGAAGGTGCGACCCTTGCGGCTACGCGGCAGCTTCTGGCGAACCGGCTTCTGCACGACCTTCTCGACGATCTTCTCGATCACCTGCGCCGCGGCCTGCGGGGCCGCCGGAGCGTCAGCCTTGTCGTCGTCCTTCTTGGCCGTCGAAAGCGGCTGGGCCACCTTGCAGTTGTCGCGGTAGATCGCCACGGCCTTGAGGCCGAGCTGCCACGACAAAAGATGCAGGGCCTCCACGTCTTCGACGCTCGCCTCTTCGGGCATGTTGACCGTCTTCGAGATGGCTCCCGACAGGAACGGCTGCACCGCTCCCATCATGCGCACGTGACCTTCGTAGTGGATCGTGTTGTCACCCATCGAGCAGGCGAACACGGCGACGTGCTCGGCCTTCAAGTGCGGGGCGCCGAGGATCGACTTCTCGCTGTCGATGTAGGCGATGATCTCGTCGATCTGCTGGGCCGAGTAACCGAGTTTGCGCAACGCCTGCGGAATCGTCTGGTTGACGATCACCATGTTGCCGCCACCGACGAGCTTCTTCATCTTCACGAGACCGAGGTCGGGCTCGATACCAGTGGTGTCGCAGTCCATCATGAGGCCGATGGTGCCGGTCGGGGCGAGCACGGAGGCCTGGCTGTTCCGCACGCCGTATTCCTCGCCGTCGCGAACCGCCGACTCCCATGACTCCTGTCCGGCGCGCAGCAACTCGGCCGGAACGGACTCGGGGTTCTCGATCTGGTAGCTCGCGTCACGGTGCATGCGCAGAACGTTGAGCATGTAGCGCTCGTTCTCGGCGAAACCGGCGAAGGGCCCCATGCGGCTCGCGGTGCGGGCACTGGTGGCGTACGCGTGGCCGGTCATCAGGCTCGTGAGCGACGCCGCCCACGCCCGACCGGCCGCCGAGTCGTACGGCAGACCGAGCGCCATGAGCAATGCACCGAGGTTCGCGTAGCCGAGTCCCAACTGGCGGAACTTGCGGCTGTTCTCCCCGATCTTCTCGGTCGGGTAGTCGGCCCGACCGACCAGGATCTCCTGGGCGGTGAACACGGTCTCGATCGTGTGCTTGTAGGCCTCGATGTCGAACGTGCCTTCTTCGTCGAGATACTTGAGGAGGTTGATCGAGGCGAGGTTGCAGGCCGAGTTGTCGATGTGCATGTACTCGCTGCACGGATTCGAGCCATTGATGCGACCCGTTGCGTGGGCCGTGTGCCACTTGTTGATCGTCGTGTCGAACTGCAGACCCGGATCGGCGCACTCCCACGAAGCCTGGGCGATCTGACGCCAGAGGTCGCGGGCGCGAACCGTGCGCACCACTTCACCATTGGTGACGGCCCGGAAGCTCCAGTCCTTGTCGTCCACGACGGCCTGCATGAAGTCGTCGGTCACGCGCACGGAGTTGTTGGCGTTCTGGTACTGGATGCTGAACGAGTCGACGCCATCGAGATCCATGTCGAAGCCGGCGTCGCGAAGAACGCGTGCCTTCTTTTCTTCTTTCGACTTGCACCAGATGAACTCCTCGACGTCGGGGTGATCGACGTTGAGAATGACCATCTTGGCGGCGCGACGCGTCTTGCCACCCGACTTGATGGTGCCGGCCGAGGCGTCGGCACCGCGCATGAACGACACCGGGCCCGATGCCGTGCCACCACCGTTCAGGAGTTCGACACTCGAACGGATCTTGGAGAGGTTGATTCCCGAACCCGAACCACCCTTGAAGATGACGCCCTCTTCGCGGTACCAGTTGAGGATGCCGTCCATGGTGTCGTCGACCGACAGGATGAAACAGGCCGACGCCTGCTGCGGAACGCCCTTCACACCGATGTTGAACCACACCGGGCTGTTGAAGGCGGCGCGCTGCGTGACGAGGATGAACTTCAACTCGTCGGAGAAGTTGGCGGCCTCGGCCTCATCGACGAAGTAACCGCCTTCGCGACCCCACTGGGTGACGGTGTCGACCACGCGGTCGATCACCTGGCGCAACGACGACTCACGCTCGGGGGTGCCGGGCGTGCCACGGAAGTACTTCTGGGTCACGATGTTGGTGGCGTTCAACGACCACGTGACCGGGAACTCCACTCCGAGTTGTTCGAAGGCGACCGAGCCGTCCTTCCAGTTGGAGATACGGGAATCCCGCTTCTCCCACACCACCTGGTCGTAGGGGTGAACACCGGGGGTCGTGAAGTGGCGACGGATCCCGATGGCCAGGCGGTCGGGTGCGAGAGACATGATTTCTTCCTTTTCTGAGGGTCGGTTGAGCGAATGTCGAGTCGGTAGCGAGACCCACAAGATGTGGTGGTTGCGGTCCCCCTCCGCGGTTGTCACCACTAGTGGTTGTGAGATTACAGCAGTGTAGTTACGGCCTTGTCAACGATCTCCGGGTTCCCCCTGCTCAGGGCCTACGCGCGCCACGAACAGGGCTGCTCGAGGGGGTGGCGCCAGGCCGCAGGTTCAGAGCGAACATCGCTCCAGCTGCCCGACCACGGAGGTGAAAGACCTCCACCGAGTCGCCCTCGCCGCAGTCTGACACCACCCCTTCGAGGGCGTCACGGTACGGGCTTCCCCCTGTGTGAAGGAAGTGGACAACCGTGTGAATTTCCTGAATGTTCCGGGGAAAACCCTGTGGAACGGCCTGTGAATGAAGTCCGTTATCTGTGGAGAAAGCGAGGATCAGGAGCCGGTCAGCGGTGACACCGACACCGGGATGCCGTTCAACACCGAGGTTCCCGACAGCGGATCGATCGCCTCGTGGTCGGTGAGGACATTCGAGTTCACTCCGGCCCGTTCGGCGGCCACGCGCATCCGCGTTCCGGGCACACCGTGACCCCAACCGTGCGGAAGGCTCACGACTCCCGGACGAATCGCTTCGGTGACCTCGACCACTGCGTCCACCGAGCCCACTCGCGAGGTCACGCGCGCGACACCACCATCGGTCACGCCGAGCTTCGACGCGTCATCGGGATGGACATGAAGTGTGCACCGCGACTTGCCTTTGACGAGTACTTCGATGTTGTGCATCCACGAGTTGTTCGAACGCAGATGTCGGCGGCCGACGAGGACGAGTTCGCGCTTCGACAGTTCTTCGATTGCGGCGCGCAGACGAGGAACATCGGCGAGCAACTCCGGTGGAGCCAACTCCACCCGGCCGCTCTTGGTACGTAACGCATCGGGCAGGCGTGGTTCGAGCGCGCCGTAATCGACGCCGTGCGGATGGGCGAGCAATAGATCGAGACTCGCGCCACCCGGCTTCGCGCCGAAGGCCGCGCCATACGGTCCGGTCTGCAGCATGTAGTCGATCGTGCGCGCCGGACCTTTGCGTCCGGATGCATCGAGCGCGTCGATGATCTCCTCCGGATCTCGTCCGTGGATCGGTGAACCGGCATCCGACACGCCGTGTCGCACGAGCCCGTCGATCGACGCGTCGTCGGCCGCGATCGGGTCGGCATCGGGTCCGAATCCTTGAGCGATCAACGCGAGTTTGAGAAGGATCTCCCATTCGTCCGGTTGACCGTCGTCGAGTGGCAGCACACGCTCACTGAAGTTCGCCACGTTGCGAATGGCGAACGGATACAACGCGACGTCGTAGTGCTCACGCTGAAGTTGCGACGGAGGCGGCAACACCACATCGGCGTGACGCGTCGTCTCGTTGAGATACATGTCGACGCTGACCATGAACTCGAGTTGCTCGAAAGCCTTGGCCAACTGATCGGAATGCGGTGTCGACAACACCGGATTTCCAGCGACGGTCACGAGCGCGCGCACCCGCTGCTCGCCGGCGTCGGTGATTTCCTCGGCCAGGGCGGCCACCGGATACTCCCCCATCACTTCGGGATAACCCTTCACCTGAGTCCGACCGCCACCCCGACCGATGCGGAACCCGGCCCCCGAACCGGACTTGCCGCGCGTGGTGGGACCGCCCAGCACGGGCTTGGTGAACATCGCTCCGCCCGGGCGATCGAGATTGCCCGTCAGAACATTGACCACGTCCACGAGCCACGAGGCGGTGGTTCCGAATTCGGTCGTCGTGGTCCCGATGCGCCCGTACACCACACCGGTGGGTGCAGCGGCGAGATCGCGCGCCAACGCACGCGTGGTCTGGGCGTCGATACCGGTCGCCAAGGCAACGGCCTCCGGCGAGAAATCAGCCGAGGCGACCCGCACCTCATCGAGCCCTACGACGAGCGCACCGATGCGTTCATCGAGCTTCACGAGGTCCTCGGCGAACAAGGTGTGCACGATCGCCATGAGGAGCAACGCGTCGCTGCCCGGCCGAATGGGCAACCAGTCATCGGCCTCTTCGGCCGTTCGACTCCGCCGCGGATCCACCACCACCAAACGGCCGCCCCGCGCCCGCATCGCTTCGAGTCGACCTGGGAAATCGGGGGCGGTGCACAGACTGCCGTTCGACGCATACGGATTCGCTCCGAGCATCAGCACGAAATCGGTTCGATCGAGATCGGGAACCGGAACGCTCACTCCGGTGCCGAACATGTATCCGGCCGCAACTTGCTTGGGCATCTGGTCCACGGTCGATGCGCTGAAGCGCCGACGCGTGCCGAGTCCTTGTAGAAGCGACCGGTTGTAGAGCATCGCCGACAAGCTGTGGGCGCCGGGGTTTCCGAGATACGTCGCCACCGCTTCGCGGCCATGCCGTTCGATGATCTCGCCGAGCCGACCCGCGACCTCGTCCCACGCCTGCGCCCACTCGACCTCCACGTGCACACCGTTGCGCTTCACGAGTGGCTTGCGCAGGCGATCAGGGTCGTCGTGGAGCTGCTTGAGCGTCGAACCTTTCGGGCAGATGAATCCGTGCGAGAACACATCCTCGCGGTCACCGCGAATGCGGGTGACTTCCCGACCCTTGGCGGTGATCGCGACGGTCACCTCGAGTCCGCACGTCGCCTCGCACAGCGGACAGGTTCGAAAGAAGGTCTGGGTGTCGCTCACAGGGCGACTCTAGGACGCTTCAGGAGATCGGCGACTTGTCGAGGAGCGCCACTTCGCGTTGGAAGTCCTCGGCCCCATCGAAGTTCTTGTACACACTCGCGAATCGCAGATACGCGACATCGTCGACCTCGCGGAGTCGTTCGAGGACGGCCAATCCGATGCGGGTGCTCGGGACTTCACTTGCGCCGGTGAGACGGAGTTCCTCTTCGATCGATTCGGCCAACAAAGTCGCGGCCTCGACGTCGATCGGGCGACCCTTGGCGGCGGCCAGAATTCCCGAGACCACCTTGGCTTGGTCGAAGGGCTCACGACCACCCTTGGTCTTGGCGACCATCAGGGCGACCTCGTCGATCCGCTCGTAGGTCGTGAAGCGATGCCCGCACTCCGGGCACTCCCGCCGTCGGCGGATGGCGGCACCTTCCTCGGCGGTGCGGGAGTCGACGACCTTGGTGTCGTCGTGACGGCAGATCACGCAGCGCATGGCCGCAGGGTAGCCCCCGAGGCCGTGGATTTTCTGTTCAGCCCTGCGGGAGGGCGAGGCGTTGGCCGACGTCGATGGAAGCTCCCCCGTTGAGGGAGATGAGGTCGGCGACGTAATCGCGGATGCCGTCATCGGTCAGCGACGAGGCGATCGACCACAGCGTGTCGCCGGGTTGAACGATGTAGACGCCGTCGTTCACCACGTACGCACCCGACACATCGACTCCGCCCACGGACACACCGGGCGTCACCGCGGAGACGGGGGCAGCTCCGTCTCCGCGGCTCGCCAGTGAGCGGATGCCAAGGCAGGTGGCAACCGCTAGGAGGGTGACCAGGAGGCCAGCGACGATGCGCCGCCGCACGTAGATCTCGTGGTCGAGACGGGCCGAGGCTGCGCTGAAGTGGCGCGGGGTACGGACTTCGACGACGTAGCGGGGATCGAGTGCGAGGGCCATGTCGGTTCCTTTCCGGGTCTGAACGGTTCTGATCGGTTCGGTTGATGGGCGTCCGGTGGGACGGTGTCACTGTGCCGACGGGGTGTGGCAGAGTGGACCGGACGGACCGAACGCGTGTTCGTAGGCTACGGGAACACCTGTTCGGTGTCAACCACCGACCGAACAAATGTTTGACTCGCAGGGCGAACACCCGTACGATGCGAGCCATGAGCGAACAGAACCTCACCGACCGCCAGCGGGGCATCCTCGAGTGCATCGAGGCCAGCATGAGCGACCGGGGCTACCCGCCCTCGGTCCGGGAGATCGGCGAGGCCGTCGGGCTCACCTCTCCCTCCACGGTTCACAATCACCTCTCGACCCTCCAGCGTCTGGGGTACCTCGAGCGGGATCCCAACCTCCCCCGCGCCATCAAGGTCAACTGGGACCGCAATTCGGGCGCGATCATCGCCCGCGGCCGTGTCCACCACGTTCCGTTGGTCGGCGACGTCGCAGCCGGCACCGATGTGCTTGCACAGCAGAACGTCGAAGAACTCCTCCCCCTGCCGGCCGATTTCACCGGTGATGGCGACCTCTTCATGCTTCGCGTCCGCGGCGACTCGATGATCGACGCCGGCATCCTCGACGGCGATTACGTGGTCGCCCGGCAGCAGAGTGTGGCCGACAACGGCGAGATCGTCGTGGCCGGCATCCCCGGCGACGAGGCGACGGTCAAGACCTTCTCCCGTCAGGGTTCGCAGATCATTCTGAAGCCGGCCAACGCGCGGTTGTCGCCCATGCAATTCGACGCCGACGATGTGACGATCTTCGGCAAAGTCGTCACTGTTCTTCGCCGACTCTGACCTTCCGGCGCGTTCGTTGTCAGCCGCCCAAGCGGCGCGCGACCAGCTCCACCTTGTCGTCGGGTTGCACCACGGCCACGCGTACGAACGTGGTTGATTGGTCTCCGTAAAAGTCGCCCGGACTCACCAACGCGCCGCCTTCACGGGCCAGTCGTTCGGCATAGGCCCACGCATCGCCGACTTCGTACCAAAGATAGAAACCACCGGCCGGTAGCGGAACCTCCACACCCGACCAGCGGCCGAGTACGGCCGAGAGTCGTTCGAGGCGTCGACGATACAGATCTCGTTGTCGAGTCACGTGTTCGTCGTCGGCCAGAGCAACGGCGGCGGCGGCTTGAGCGGGGCCCGGGACCATCATGCCGACGTGCTTGCGTACCTCGGAGAGGTACGTCACGAGTTCGGCGTCGCCGGCGTAGGCGCCCACGCGCAGACCGGCGAGATTCGAACGCTTGGAGAGCGAATGGAGGGCGATCACACCGTCGTTGCCGTGTTGGAGGATCGACTGGGCCGGACCGTCCCAAGTGAACTCGGCGTAGCACTCGTCGCTGAACACCGGGACCCCATGGTGACGTCCCCACGTGGCCGCCGCGCCGAGATCGTCGAGATGACCACTCGGATTGGCCGGACTGTTGATCCAGAGCAGCAGCGCGCGTCGTACGTCTTCCTCGGCGATCGAGGTGAGGTCGAGGCGCCCGTCGCGACCGACGGGCACGGCCACCGCGCGGCAGCCGGCAAGAATCGCACCCATCTCGTAGGTGGGGTACGACACGGCTGGGTAGAGAACCGTGTCGCGCGACGGGGTGCGGAGTTTCATCCACTGCGGAAGCGTGGCGACGAACTCTTTGCTGCCCACGCACGCCGCGATCTGGGATGCCGGTACGTCGATATCGAAGCGCCGACGCATCCACGATGAGAAGGCCGTTCGCAACGGCTGGGTTCCGATGGAAGCCGGATAACCACGCTCGGCGTTGCTCGACGACAACGCCGCGATGACGGCGGCGGGCGGCGCATCACAGGGCGTTCCGATGGAGAGATCGACCACTCCACCCTCGAGTGCCTCGGCCAACGGTTTGAACCCATCGAGTCGGTCGTACGGATACGGGGGTGGGACGAAACCTTGGGCCGGGTTCATGACTGACCCATGTTGGCCGCCGAACCGACCCCGGTTCCAGCGGAGTCATCGGGCACCACGAATTCGGCCAGTCGGCCCGCCGAAGCTTCCGAGAGTCGGGCTCGCACCCGAGTTCCGGTGTCTTCGGGCACGATCGACACCACCTCACCTTCGCGGTGGATGGCGGCGAGGATGTCACCGCGCTCGTAGGGAACCACGAGTTCGGTGACCGTGCTGAGGGCACGCAGGCGATCGGCGAGCGTGCGAAGGAAAACGTCGATCCCCTCGCCCGTGAGCGCGCTCACACCCACCGATCCGGGGTGACTGTCGACCAGATCGCGCACCGCGGTCCGGTCGAGATCGGCTTTGTTGAACACCAACAGTTCGGGCACCCGATCGGCGGCGATCTCTCGTAACACCGTGCGCACGGCTTCGATCTCTCCATCGGGGTCGGCCGATGCACCGTCGACCACGTGGACGAGGTAGTCGGCCTGACTCGCGACTTCAAGGGTGCTCTTGAACGCCTCGACGAGTCCGTGTGGGAGACGCCGAACGAATCCGACGGTGTCGGTCAGAAGCACAGGCTCACCACCCGGTAGCGACAATCGACGAGTCGTCGGGTCGAGGGTGGCGAACAACCGATTCTCGGCCAGCACCCCGGCCTGGGTCAGGCGATTGAGAAGCGTGGACTTCCCAGCGTTCGTGTAACCGACGATCGTCACCGACGCCAGCCCACTTCGCGTTCGGCCCTTGCGCTGAAGTTCACGAGTGCGGCCGAGTTCGGCGAGTTCGTGCTCGAGACGAGAGATTCGCTTCTGGATGCGTCGTCGATCGACTTCGAGCTTGGTTTCACCGCTACCGAAACGGGCTCCCACACCACCACGCTGCTGAGAGAGCTTGGCCGTGGCCCCACGCCGAAGGCGCGGTAGGCGATAACGCAGGAGTGCGAGTTCGACCTGTGCCTTACCTTCGAGAGTGCTCGCGTTCTGGGCGAAGATGTCGAGGATCACCGCGGTGCGATCGATGGCCGTGCGACCGAGCATCTTTTCGAGGTTGTACTGCTGGGCCGGTGTGATCTCGTTGTCGAACACGACAGTGTCGGCGTCGACGGCGAGACACAGTTCCTTCAGTTCCTCGGCCTTTCCTTTCCCCACGAACCACGTGTGATCCGGCGTGTCACGCCGCTGGGTCAGTCGGGCAACGACATCGGCCCCGGCGGTGTCGACCAGCAACTCGAGTTCGTCGAGGCTCATGTCGGTTTCGTCTTCGTCGTGTCCATCGAGCGTCACGCCGACCAGCACGATCTTCTCCCGAATCGTGCGTTCGATCAGTGTCTGACCGAGCGCCTCGTTGTAGGGAGTCGAGCTCACAGGTGCACCGATATCGAGGCCACGTACACCGATGGTCCGGTGAGGGTGACCCGCCGCGACCCCACATCCACACCAACGCGCGCGTCTCCACCCTCCATGTGCACGAGGACTTCGTCGACGCTCGCCGGAACGAGCCCCCAAGCCTTGGCCGCCTCGGCGGCGGCACACGCACCCGTACCGCAGGCCATGGTGATGCCGGCCCCGCGTTCGTGGACGCGCATGGTGATCGCGTCGGGCTCGGGGCCGGGTTCGATGATCTCGAGGTTCACGTGCGGCACGCGGGCTCCGAGATCACCGAGGTCCACCGCTTCGACATCGTCGACGCCGACCACCGAATGCGGATTGCCGAGCGAGACGTGTCGCACCGGACGATCGGGGTGACATTGGAGTGTCTCCCATCCATCGGGAGTCGCCAGATCGGAGACCGTTCCCATGTCGACACGGAGTTGGAGGGTCGCGCCGTTCGGTGAACCGACCACAGCGACTTCTCTCCGCCCGGCATCGGTGTCGACGACATAGATCGCATTGGTCGGCGAACCGTCGGCGAGATGGGCCGCCTGCACGAGGCATCGGATGCCGTTGCCGCTCATTTCGGCCCGACTGCCATCAGAGTTGTGAAGGACCATCTCGAGGTGGCGATCCCCGAGGCGCTTCATGATCAGGAGCCCGTCGGCGCCCACGCCGAGTCTTCGGTCGCAGAGACGTCGCGCCCGTTCGGCCCAATCTCCGGCCGTGATCGAATCCGAGACGTCGACCACCAGGAAGTCGTTTCCGAGCCCGTGATGCTTGGTCAGAAAGATCGGGGCGGAGGAAGCAGAAGTCATGGTCGAAGTCGACATTACGCCACGTACTCGACCAGTCGGGAGGTGAGTTCGGCGACCGGATCGGACTCGACGTCGAACCATCGGATTCGTGGGTCGCGCCGAAACCAGCGTTCTTGGCGCACCGCGAACTGGCGGGTGCGCAGAACGATCATGTCCACCGCGGCGGCGAGAGAGAGACGGCCCTGAACGTGCTCGATGAGTTCTTTGTAACCCAAGGCCTGGGCGGCTGTGCGCGACAGAGGTACCGAACCGGCATCGGCGACGAGTGCCCTCACCTCGTCGACCCAGCCGGCCTCGATCATCGATCGAACTCGGGCCTCGATGCGACTGGCCAATACCTCGCGTGGCCAACGGATGCCCACTTGGAACACATCGGACTCCATGTACGAATCGAACCCCGGTCCGAATTCCGAGAACGGCCGGCCGCTGCCTTCGACGACCTCGAGGGCCCGCACGATGCGACGAACATTGGTGGGTTCCATGCGTGACGCGGCCAAGGGATCGCGTTCGCGAAGTCGCTCGTGCAGAACCTCTGGGCCGACGGCGGCCGCTTCGTGTTCGAGCCGAGTCCGTATCTCGGGCCACTGGCCGGGCAGCGTGAGACCGTCGGTCACGGCGCGCAGGTACAAACCGGTTCCGCCCACGAGGACGGCGCGCTTCGATCGTCGATCGATATCGGCGAGAGCCTCCACGTATGCGGCCTGGAATTGCGCCACCGTGAATTCGGAGGTCGGTTCGACGAGGTCGATCAGGTGATGACGGATCTCGGTCCGTTCGGCGGCCGACGGTGTCGCGGTTCCGATGTCCATTCCACGGTACACCTGCATCGCATCGATCGAGACGATCTCGGCATCACCGATCCGACGACACAACTCGAGGGCCACCGACGACTTCCCACTCGCCGTCGGGCCGATGATGGCCAGGCGTTTCAAACCATCACCAGGGGTTCAACCGGCGGCGACCGGAATACGAACCTTGTGTGCCGGTTCGGCGGTCAGTTCACGGAACTCGCCCCGGAGGTGGTGGGGTGCCGCCCCGGTGATCTCGACCAGCCCGTAGGAACCGGTGCGAAGCGGTTCGGTGGGTCGGAAATGCACGAGTTTGTTCTGACGTGTTCGACCCGACACGAGTGTTGGGTCCTTCTTGGACGGTCCCTCCACGAGGACTTCTTCGATCCGTCCGATCCGGGCCTCGTGCTTCAGTAACGCCGAACGTTCGACCACCACCCGCAATCGCGCGAAGCGTTCGGTCACGACTGCCGGATCGACGAACGAGTCGACCATCGTGGCTGCCTCGGTTCCGTCGCGCGGGGAGAAGATGAAGGTGTAGGCATAGTCGTATTCGGCGGCGGCCGCGACTTCGAGTGTGCGCGCGAAGTCTTCCTCGGTCTCCCCCGGGAAACCGACGATGATGTCGGTACTCACCGCCAGATCGGATACGAACGAGCGCGCTTCGGCGAGGCGGTCGAGGTAACGCTCGGCTGTGTATCCGCGGTGCATCAGGGCCAGCACGCGATCGCTACCCGACTGCAGCGGGTAGTGGAGGTGTTCGCACATCGTGGGTGTGCTCGCCATGGCCCGGAAGGTTTCGCTGCGCATGTCCTTGGGGTGTGGACTCGTGAAACGAACCCGGCGAATGCCGGGCACCGATCCGACCGCGCCGAGGAGATCGGCGAACAAGGGCCGCAAAGCGGCTTCCTCGCCTTCGCGACGACGAGCGAGCTGCAGGTCGCGACCGTAACTGTTGACGTTCTGACCGAGGAGGGTCACCTCGGTGACACCCTGGGTCGCGAGTGACCGGACTTCGTCGACCACGGCATCGAAGGGACGACTCACCTCTGCGCCGCGCACGGAAGGAACGATGCAGAACGCGCACGAGTTGTCGCAGCCGATCTGGATCGTGACCCACGCGTCATAGGAGTTCGTGCGTTTGGCGGGTAGCGCCGACGGGAACAGCGCGTGATCGTCGAGAACAGCGGCATCCAAGATCTCGGTCACCGGACCGCTCCGGGTTGACTCGGCCATGAGTTCGGTCGTGCGATGCACGTTGTGGGTTCCGAGGACCACGTCCACCCAGGGCGCCCGCTGTCGCACGAGATCGCGATCCTTCTGGGCGAGACACCCCGAGACCACGATCTGGCGGTCGGGCTTCTCGGCTTTCCAGCGTCGCAGCATGCCGAGGTGCCCGTAGAGCTTGTTGTCGGCGTTCTCGCGGATGCAGCAGGTGTTGAGGACGATCACGTCGGCGTCATCCTCCGACTCGACCGACCGGAGCCCGTCGTCCTCGAGTAGACCGGCGATGCGCTCCGAATCGTGTTCGTTCATCTGGCAGCCAAAAGTGCGGACGACGTACGAACGTCCATCCTGCGAACCGGCCAGCGACATGCCGGAAAGGCTATCGGTGGTCGGTTTCAGCCTTCCACGTAGTCGCGCAAGGACCGACTGCGGGCCAGATTGCGCAGTCGGGACAGTGTGCGGACCTCGATCTGGCGAACCCGCTCCCGCGTGATGTTGAAGGCGTTGCCGACTTCTTCGAGCGTCGCGCCGTCGGCGCCGTCGATACCGAACCGCATCCGCATGACCTCTTGTTCGCGTTCGGGAAGATCCTCGAGAACGAGTCGTACGGCCTCGCGGAGTTGGTCACGCTCGATCGAGTCGCTCGGGTCGACGGCCGTCGCCGACGGAATGCGGTCGGCATAGGTGAGGTCGCTGTCGTCGCGGCTCGGTTGATCGAGACTCGTGGTGTCGGACGCGAGGTGGATGAGTTCGGCGATGCGTTCGGTCGGGTCGCCCAGCCGCTCGGCGATCTCCTCCGTCGTCGGCTCGCGTTGCAGCGATTGCATGAGTTCGGTCTGGGCCCGCTGAATACGGTGGATGTGCTCGATGGTGTGGGCCGGCAGGCGGATGTTGCGGCTCTCCTCGGCGACCGCCCGCGAGATCGCCTGGCGGATCCACCACGTGGCATAGGTGGAGAACTTGAACCCCCGCGCGTGGTCGAAACGTTCGACGGCCCGCATGAGACCGATGTTCCCGCTCTGAATGGCATCGGCGAGCGGCATCGTCGGCCGCACGAACCGTTTGGCGATGCTCACCACCAGCCTCAGATTCGAGGTGATCAGTTGTTGACGTGCCTTCTCGCCCGCTTCGATAGCCCGGCGCAGCCGTCGGCGCTCGGCGAAGGCGACGTCGTCACCCCGTTCGGCGAGTTCGTTGCGAGCCCGGGTTCCCTCGTCGATCAAACGTGCGAGCCGCCGCTCCCCTTCGGCATCGAGCAGCGGAATCTGACTGATCTCGTACATGTAAAGACGCACGGCGTCCTGATCGCCACCGTCTCCGAGTCGCGAGGTTGGCGTGCGGCGCGGTCGACCACTCGGTACGAGGCCGGCATCGATGAGAGGTTTGCGCAACTCCCCCGAGTCGTCCAGATCGAAGGTCTGGTCGACGTGCACACCATGGTCTTCGATGGCCCGACGAACAGTGTCGATGATGTCCTGGGTGAGTTCGATCTCGCGAACGACATCGACGATCTCCTCGGTGGTGAGGCTTCCGATGCGTCGTCCGTGTTCGATCAGGCTTCGCCATTCACCGAGATCGATGCGCTTCAGAGGTGGAGGCGTGACACCATCCGCGTCACTTCTCGAACTCGACACCCCCACCCCCCGGCTATTGGGATCGTTCCGCCAGCCACCATAGCAACGCCTCGGCAGCCGCTTGAGCGGTGCGTTCGGCGTCGAGTTCTTCGAGACGTTGGCGGGCATCTCGGTCGGCTCGGATCTCATCGGGATCCGACACCTTGGTTCGCTGGGCGAGTCTCCGACGGACCGCCACGGCAATCAGGTCGAAGGCCACCGACGACGGAGCCACCTCGATATCGGCCACCGCAGCCCGTTCGAGCAACTCGACGACTTCGGGATCAGCGGCCGTCAGCGCACCGTCCAGAATGTTCACTCCTTCGGCTTCGGAGGCGGCAGCCAGCGCCACGAAGGCCCGTCGTGATACTTCCGACGCGAATAGATCCTCGATCAACCACGGCGCAATGTCGTCCCATCGCTGAATCAGGAGCGACACGGCGGCGAATTCGGCATTGAACTCGGGTACGGGGGCAATTCGCACTTCGGTTGGCTCGGCGGCCGGAGCCGACCGGCGGGTCTCGGCCTGGCGGGCGAGGTCAGCGACCGGGATTCCGATCCGCACCGCAACCTCACCGGCGTACAACTTGCGCACGTTGACGTCGGGATGCTCGTTGATGACCTCGAGAGCCCGGGCAGCGACCCGCGCCCGATCCTCCGGACTCCGTAACGGCGCTCCGGTCACGACACGGTCGATACGGAAGCCGAGGAAAGGCATGGCCTCGTCGACCGCCACCGCCAACGCCCCCGGATCAGTCGAGGCCAGATCTCCGGGATCCTTGCCGTCCGGGAATCGGGCCACCGACACCTGCACCTGGTACTTGCGCTCCCACTCGTAGAACTTCTCGGCCGCGCCCTGGCCGGCGGCATCGGCATCGAACGCCAACACGACCCGATTGGCGAAACGCTTCAGAATCCGCACGTGCTCCTCGGTGAGCGCAGTACCGCAGGTGGCGACCGCGCGCGTGACTCCCGAACGATGAAAGCCGATCACGTCGGTGTAGCCCTCGCAGATGATCACCTGATCGCTGGCGACGATGTCGTTCTTGGCCCAGTTGAGGCCATACAGGGTTTTCGACTTCGTGTACACCTTGGTCTCGGGCGAGTTCTTGTATTTCGCCGGATCAGTACTCCCCGGGAGAATGCGCCCACCGAAGGCCACCGGATCACCGGCATCGGTGAAGATCGGGAACATGATGCGAGCTCGGAACGAGTCCTGCAGCCGACCGGAACGGTTGTTGAATGCCAATCCGGTGTCGTGAAGGACATCGGCGGCGAAGCCCCGATCACGCAACTCGCGACTCAGGAGGTCCCAGTCGTCGGGAGCCCAACCGATCCGGAAGCGACGAGCCACATCACCGGCCAAACCGCGCGAACGCAAATAGTCACGGGCGGCACGGGCATCGGGCGATTCGAGAAGTCGTTGGTGATACCAGTCGACCGCCGCCTCGAGGGCCAGCACGAGTTGCTTTCGCCGACTGCGATCCCGCCCTTCGCCGCCGGTGGTGTAGCGGAGAGTGATTCCGGCTCGTGAGGCGAGCTTCTCGACCGCGGCCACGAAGTCCACATGTTCGATCTCCTGGACGAATTTGAAGACGTCGCCGCCGGCCTGACAACCGAAGCACTTGTAGCGACCGGTCTCTTCACGGACGTTGAACGATCCGGATTTCTCGGCGTGGAACGGGCACAACCCAACCCAATTGCGACCGGTCTTGCGCAGAGCCACGTACTGCTGAACGACGTCGACGATCGACACACCGGAGCGCACCCGCTCGATGTCCTCTTCGTGGATCGCCATGGACGCAGGCTAATCGCCGGGTGTCGTCGGCGATCCGGCCGCCGTCAGTGGCCGGATGACGACCCGTCGTGCGGCGCAGTGGGCAATTCGTCCTCGGCCGCGGTCCGGGTGTTCTGCAATGAGAAGCCGATCGCGGCTACGAGGACGATCGCAATGACGGTGAGCGAGAGCCACGTGGGGATGTGGTACCACTTGTGCACGATCATCTTCACGCCCACGAAGGCGAGGATGATCGCCAACCCTTCCTTCAGGTAGCTGAAACGGGCGTGGGCGTCGGCGAGCAGGAAGTAAAGCGCCCGCAGGCCGAGAATGGCGAATGCGTTCGACGAGAAGACGATGAACTGCTCGCGACTCACGGCCAGGACCGCCGGAACCGAGTCGACGGCGAAGAGGACGTCGGTGAACTCGACCAGCAACAGAACGGCGAAGAGCGGTGTGGCAACCCGGTGCCCGTTGATACGCGTGAACAGCTTCTGGCCGTCCAGCTGATCGGTGCTCGGAATCACTCGATTGACGAGTTTCAGGAACCGGGACGACGACGGGTCGATTTCGTCCTTGCCGCTGAAGATGAGCTTCAGTGCGGTGTAGATGAGGAACGCGCCGAACACGTAGAGGACCCAGTCGAACTTCTCGATGAGGGCAACCCCGGCAAAAATGAAGATCGCGCGCATGGCCAGCGCGCCGAAGATGCCCCAGAAGAGCACACGGTGCTGATACTTCGATGGGATACCGAAATACGACAAGATGAGCGCCCATACGAACACGTTGTCGACGCTGAGGCTCTTCTCGATGAGATAGCCACTCACGTACTCGCCGGCCGCCGCGCCTCCGAACGCAACGGCGATCACTGCCGTGAAAGCCAGACCTACCGAGATCCACACCGTGCTCTCGATGGCGGCCTCGCGGATGTGCACGTCGTGCGCCTTGCGGTGGATCACCAGAATGTCGAAGGCGAGCAGGAAGGCAATGAACACGAGAAGCGCGATCCATGCCCAGCCCGGAACGCTCAGATCGACGAAATTGGACTTGGAGTCGGCACTTGCGAGTAGGAATCCCATGGTTGTCAATCCCGTCCGAAGAGGCCACCGAGGCCGGATGAGGTACCGCTATTGGAGGTACCGAGAGTGTCCTGAATCCAGCCGACGAGTTCGGTTGGGTTGCGCGTCTGTGTCCAGACCCGGCCCGGTCCGGTGAAATCGAACACCAAACCTTCGCCGCTCTTGAAGGTCTGCACGATGCCACCGCTCGCGGTGCGCATGTTCATACCGACCGAGGACTCATAGGCGACCATGTGCCCCGTGTCGACGGTGATCGACTGACCCGCTTCGAGATTCCAGACCTCGAGCGCGCCGTAGCACGCAAAGACGACCGGGCCGCTTCCCTCGACGCGCAAGATGAATGCACCCTCGGAGCCGAAGAGGTTCTTGAATCCACCCCACTGCGTGTTGACCTCGACCGTGGTCGCGTTGGCCAACCACGAACCCTTCGAGATGAAGAGCGGCATGGCCGACGAGAGGTCGAGCGACACGACATCCCCGGGCAGACGGGCCGCCACATCGACGAATCCACCTTGGGTCGGTGCCGTGTACGAGCTGATGAAGAAGCTCTCGCCACCGAGGGCGGCCCGCTTCAGGCTCTTCAGCACCCCGCCTTCGGCCTTCGATTGCAATGTGACGCCGGCCGACATGGCCATCATCGCCCCACCTTCGACACGCACGGTTTCATTGGGCGCCAAGTTGATACGCGCCACTCCGAAAGCCGGGCCCTGACGGGTCTGGATGTCCATGTTCCTCCGACTTCTGGGTTGCAGGCTTACTTGGTTTCGGACTTCTTGCCACCGGCCGCCGCGATCACGGCCTGGGCGGCCGCCAGACGGGCGATCGGGACACGGAACGGCGAGCAACTCACATAGTCGAGTCCGACTCGGTAGAAGAGATCGATCGACTCCGGGTCTCCACCGTGTTCGCCGCAGACACCGAGCTTGATGCCGGGCTTGGCCTTGCGCCCGCGCTCGGCCGCGATACGGACGAGTTCACCCACGCCGTTCTGGTCGATGGTCTCGAACGGATTCCGCTTCAAGAGCCCGGCCTCGAGGTAGGCCGGCATCATCCGGCTCTCGACGTCGTCGCGGCTGAAGCCGAACGTCATCTGGGTGAGGTCGTTGGTTCCGAAACTGAAGAAGTCGGCTTCTTCCGAGAGTTCATCGGCTCGCAGCGCGGCCCGAGGTGTTTCGATCATGGTTCCGATCGAGACCTTGGGCTTCTTGGTCGCCTTCTTGGTCGCTTCGGCGATTCCCTCGACGACCCACGAACGGGCCAGGGCGAGTTCTTCACGCGTGACGGTGAGCGGGATCATCACTTCCACGATCGGCTTGCCACCCTTGCTCGCCCGGTCGGCGGCGGCTTCGAGAAGCGCGCGCACCTGCATGGCATACAGACCCGGCTTCACGACGCCGAGACGCACGCCGCGGGTTCCGAGCATCGGGTTGAACTCGGCCCATTCCTTGGCGACCGAGAGAAGCTTCTCCTCCTCGGCATCGAGTCCGTGCTCGGCGCGCTTGATCTCGAGCTCGTCGACTCGCGGCAGGAACTCGTGCAACGGCGGATCGAGAAGTCGGACCGTGACGGGCAATCCGTCCATGGCCTTCAGAATGTCGATGAAGTCGGCTTTCTGCACCCGACGGAGTTCCTCGAGGGCGGCGGCTTCTTCGGCCGGCGACTTGGCGAGGATCATGCGGCGCACCACCGGGAGACGATCGGGGGCGAGGAACATGTGCTCGGTGCGGCAGAGGCCGATGCCCTCGGCTCCGAGCTTGCGGGCGTTCGTCGCGTCCTCACCGGTGTCGGCGTTGGCGCGCACAGCGAGCTTGCCCTTGCGGACCTCGTCGGCCCACTTCAAGATGATGTCGAACTCCTTGGGCGGCTTGGCGGCCGAGAGCTTGACCTCGCCGAGCACGACTTCACCGGTGGTGCCATCGAGCGAGATGAGGTCTCCTTCGCGCACCGTCACATCACCCACAGTGAACTGTTTGCCTTCGATCTTGATCGCCTCGGCACCGACGACGGCCGGGGTTCCCCAACCGCGTGCCACCACGGCGGCGTGGCTCACGAGACCACCGCGCGCGGTGAGGATACCCTGCGACACCATCATTCCGTGGACATCCTCGGGGCTCGTTTCGCTGCGAACGAGGATGACCTTTTCACCGCGATCGGCGGCATCGGCCGCGTCATCAGCGGTGAAGTAGGCCTTGCCCACCGCGGCGCCCGGCGATGCGGCGAGACCCTTGGCCAGAACCTTGTTCTTGCCTCCCTCGAATTGAGGGTGCAGAACCTGATCGAGATGTTCGGCGGCCACTCGCGAGAGAGCCTCGACCTTGCTGATCTTCCACGAACCCTTCGGTCCCTTGGTGCCCTTGGTCATGTCGACGGCCATCTTCAAAGCAGCCGCACCCGTGCGCTTACCGACGCGGGTCTGGAGCATCCACAACTTGCCTTGCTCGATGGTGAACTCGGTGTCGCACATGTCCTTGTAGTGCGCTTCGAGCCGGGAGAAGATCGCCAGGAGTTCCTTGTGGATCTTGGGAAACTTGGCCTTCAACGCGTCGAGGTCCTCGGTGTTGCGGATTCCGGCCACGACGTCCTCGCCCTGGGCGTTCACGAGGAAGTCGCCGTAGGGGTGGTTGTCTCCGGTGGCCGCGTTGCGGGTGAAGCCCACACCGGTACCCGAATTGTCGTCGCGGTTGCCGAACACCATCGTCTGGACGTTCACGGCCGTGCCGAGGTCGTGGGAGATCTTCTCGCGGACGCGATAGGCAATGGCCCGAGCTCCGTTCCAGCTCTTGAAGACGGCCTCCACCGCGCCACGGAGCTGGGCCTCGGGCTTCTGCGGGAACGGCTTGCCGGTCTCACGCTTCACGACGTCGAGATAGGCCGCGCACAGCGACTTCAGAACCGACGGCGAGAGTTCGGCATCGGTCTTCACGCCGGCCGCATGCTTGGCGTCCTCGAGCGGATGCTCGAACAGTGCTCCGTCGAGACCGAGCACGATACGCCCGTACATCGAGATGAAGCGACGATACGAGTCGTAGGCGAATCGCTCGTCGTTGGTGACGGCGGCAAGTCCCTTCACGCTCTGGTCGTTCAGACCAAGGTTGAGGACTGTGTCCATCATTCCGGGCATCGAGAACTTCGCGCCCGAGCGCACACTCACCAGGAGCGGATCCTTGGGATCGCCGAGCTTGCGCTTCATGGCCTTTTCCAACTTGGCGACCTGAGTCTTGATCTCGGTGTCGAGACCCTTGGGCCATCCGGCGCGCATGTAATCGCGACACGCATCGGTGGAGATCGTGAATCCGGGCGGCACCGGCAATTTCAGGACGCTTGTCATCTCGGCGAGGTTGGCGCCCTTTCCGCCCAGCAAATCCTTCATCTGCATGGGGGGACGACGGTGTTTGTGATCGAATGAGTAGACGTACGGCACGGTCGGCGAGTCTACGACTCGGTGCTCCACATCTAGCATCGATGCCGTGAAGATCCTGGGGTTTCCCGTCCGGATACGGCCCGGTTTCGCGGTCTTCATGTTGCTCATCGTGATCCTCAACGGATTCCGGCTCGGAGTGTGGCTGGCCGCCTCGGTCGCGGTCTTCACACTGGCCCACGAACTCGGACATGCGGTGGCCGCCCGCCGAACCGGAGCCCGGGCTTCGATATCGCTCGACTTCCTCGCCGGCTACGCCTCGTTCACCCCGACACGAACCCTCTCGCGTCTCGAACGCGCATCCATCGCCCTCGCCGGACCTCTCACCCAGATCGTTCTCGGACTCGCCGTTCTGTTCGCACTCGGCGTGAACCCGCTCGATCATCGTGACTTCGCGGCCGAAGCGCACTCGCTCGCCATCTGGTGGGCGGGTCCGATCATCGGACTCTTCAATCTCTTCCCGGTCATGCCCCTCGACGGAGGCAATATCGCGGCCGAAGTGGTCGACACCTTCGCTCCCGGCCGAGGTCGCCAGCTGATGATTCGAGCCAGCGTCCCGATCACCGCCGCCGCTTTCGCGGTCATGGTCGCCATCCCGAACCTGCGTCCGATCGCGTCGTTCGCCGCGATCCTGCTCGTCATCCAACTCCAGATGCGATCGATACCCACGGGTGCTCGCGAGAACTCCCTCGCCGATGCGCTCACTCTCACCGCCGAAGCCGAAGCCACCGCATGGGAGATCGGACGGCCGGGTCTCCTACCTCCCGATCGCCAACCGTCGCCGTGGTGGTACGCAGCCGGAGCACTTCGAGCCGGCGAGCGTGAACGCGCGATTCGGTACGTGTTCGACGATCTGCGGGACACGTCAGGACGTCCGCGGAACTGGTGGCCACCACACACCGCCACCCCCGATCAACTCGAGCCGGTGGTCGATGCACTGCCCCGACCGCTTCCCGAGCCAGAAGCGTCGTGGCCCGAACAGAGCCTTGCGACACTCGTCTGGGTTCTGCGCCACACCGGTCGGTATCACGAGGCCGCTCACTACGGGGCCGCCTGCTACCGACTGCACCCGACGACCCGCCTCGCAGTTCATGTCGCCGCGAGCCTGGCCGCCGAGGGCCACCACGATGTCGCTGCGCAGTGGCTCACGGTCGCCGGACGTTCGGTCGATGCCGATGCCTCGAGTGAGGCTTTGCTCCTCGACTCATTGGCCAACGACCACGAGCTCGCGCCATTGCGTGCCCGAGCCGACGTTCAGGATCTGGTGCGAATGCTCACGTCGCGAAGTCGCGCTTGACGTAGGCCAGAGCCGCATCACCGGCGACCGACGTGATCGTTCCGACGACGACGCCGTCGACCTCGTACGGGTCTCCCGGGGAACTCCCGGCCGCCGGAACCGTACGGAGCACGAACGGCGCCGAGGCTCCCCGGCTGTCCATACGTTCCACGAGTTCCTGCCCGGGATAACAACCCTTGGTGAAACTCACGGCCACCGGGATCACGCCGGTGGCGGCCGGCAGCGTTTCGCCGCTCACGATCTCGGCGCCGTGTCGGGGCCAGCACGCGCGAACGCGCACTTCCTCGAGTGCCGCCTCGTCCTCGCCGGTGGAGGGCTCACCCGATCGACCTATGACCAGATTGTCGAAGGCCGAACCGTCGCCCCACCAGGCCGGAACACCGATCGCTTCCGGGGGCGTCGACGCATCAGCCTCGGCACCCGCACCACGCGCGCAGTACGCAGTGACGTCGACTCTTTCCAGATTCGCATCCACGCGAATACGGAACCGCTGGAGGCGGGCCAACAGGGCATCGCCGGCTCCGTGATCGGCGTCGATCAGGAAGTCGTCGACGTCGACGCGCGTGACCCGGCACAGAGCCACGACCTTCCCCGAGGGGTCGAGGGCGAACGCGTACCGCGACTCACCGGCCCCCATGGACGCGATGTCGTTGCTGAGCTGCGAATGCAGAAACTTCGCGGCGTCGGTTCCGGTGACGCGCACACCGTCGCGAAGTTCGATCGCACGAATCACGCCGACGTCCCCCCGGTTCGGCGACGTTGGGTCATGCGTCGGGCGGCCGGCACCGCGGCGAGAAGACCGGCTGCTTTGTTGCGACACTCGAGGTCTTCGTCGTCGGGGTCGCTGTCGGCGACGATCCCGGCGCCAGCCTGGAGATAAGCCGCCTCGTCGCCGATGAACATGGTGCGGATCGCGATCGCGGTGTCGAGGTTCCCGCTGAAATCGACGTACCCCACCACGCCGGCGTACGGCCCCCGCTTCACCGGTTCGAGTGAGTCGATGATTTCCATCGCCCGTACCTTGGGCGCGCCGCTCACCGTTCCGGCGGGCAGCGTGGCCCTCAACACATCGATGGGCGTGCGGCCCTCAGTGAGGTCTCCGCTCACTTGCGAGGTGAGGTGCATCACGTGGCTGTAGCGCTCGAGCGTCATGAGTTCGTCGACCTTGACCGTGCCGAAGGACGACACCCGCCCGACGTCATTGCGCGCGAGATCGACGAGCATGACGTGCTCCGCGACTTCTTTGGGGTTCTCGCGGAGTTCAGCGGCCAACCGACGATCATGCTCGTCGTTCGCTCCCCGCTTGCGGGTGCCGGCGATCGGTCGACTGATCACCCGACCACCGAGCAGTTGCACCATCGGTTCGGGTGAACTACCGACGATCGTGATGCCCGGATGACGTAGGAAGTACATGTACGGGCTCGGATTCACTTGACGGAGCACGCGATACATGTCGTACGGATCGGCACCGAGATCGAGGTCGAACCGCTGGGAGAGGACGACCTGAAAGATGTCGCCGGCCCGGATGTGCTCCTTGGCGACCTCGACCGCGGCCTGATAACGCCCACCACCCATCGACGACTTCGCCTCGGGCAGACGGTCGTCACGCGACGGAGGTTCGACCGGCGAATACGGAAGCGCTCGGGAGAGATCCTCGACCGCTCGACGGGCACGCTCGGCCGCTTCTTCGTAGAGTCGCGGCAACCGTTCGGGAGGAAGGTCGAGAACCGGCACACTCTCGATCAGATAGACGCGCTGACGCCAGTGGTCGAACGCCGCGAGTGATCCGATCACGCTCATCACCGCATCGGGCAGACCGCGGTCGTCATGGGGCACATCCGGAAGGGACTCGACTTCGCGCACGACGTCGTAGCCGAGATAACCCATCACGCCGCCCTGCAGTGGCGGCAGGTCCGGAATCACCGGACTTCGGTACACGCGCAGGAGTTCGTCGAGCGCGGCGAGCATGCCCTGGTCGAGGGGAACGGATTCCGGAATCTCTCCCGTTACCTCGATGCGACCGTCACGAAGAACGAGCGTGGCTCTCGGATGACGGCCCACGAAACTGAACCGGCTCCACCGTTCGCCGTGTTCGACCGATTCGAGGAGGAAGCCGGGCTCGTCACCGTCGCCACCCACCAACTTCGCGAACGCGGCCACCGGAGTCTCGAGATCGGCGAGGAGTTCGATCCAGACCGGGACGACGGTGTGTTGTGAAGCCAATACCTCGAACTCGGCGAGCGAGGGGCGGACGGTGAGCGTAGAGGTCGTCACTGCGGACCGAAAGCGGTGAAGAAGCAGGTGCGCGCGCCGGTGTGGCACGCGCCATTGCCCTCTTGTTCGACCTTGAAGAGCAACGTGTCGGCGTCGCAGTCGTAGAACGCCTCACGGACGAATTGGCGGTCACCGCTCGTATCACCCTTGCGCCAGAGTTCGCGCCGGCTGCGGCTCCAATAGACCATCCGACCTTCGGCGAAGGTCAGTGCCAGGCTCTCGGCGTTCATCCACGCCATCATCAGGACATCGCCGTTGGCGACGTCCTGGGCGATCACCGGGACCAGACCGTCGGCGTTGAACTTGATCGCGGCCAATTGCTCGGCGGTCGGCTCGATGGCGCTCACGAGTTCAGCCTCTCAGAGATAGAGCCCGGTGTGCGCATCGATTCGGCTGGCCGCCACGGCGTGGATGTCGCGTTCGCGCAACATGATGTAGTCGGAGCCACCGACCTCGACTTCGTAGCGGTCCTCGGGGCTGAAGAGGACTCGGTCCCCCACCTCGGCACTCCGGACGTTCTGGCCGAGGGCCACGACTTCGGCCCACACCAGACGCTTGGAAATCTGGGCTGTCGCCGGGATGAGGATCCCGCCGCTACTCCGCCGCTCACCCTCTTTGTCGGGGATGCGGACGAGCAGGCGATCGTTCAGCATCTTGATCGGGAGCTTCTGCTCCGTGGTGCTGGCTTTGGATTCGGCCACGGCGATTCACGGTACCGTCGTCCCGTGGCCAACAGCACGGTGACACTCACGACGATCGACGGCGTCGAGCTGATGGCCGACTTCCGTTCGGCCGCCGCCGACATCCGAGGCTCGGTGGCCATCGCCCACCCGCACCCTCTCCACGGAGGTGACCGCTTCAACCCGGTCGTCGACGCCCTCTTCGAACATCTGCCCTCGGTCGGATTCCATTGCCTGCGATTCGACTTCCGCGGGGTGGGCAACAGTGGCGGCGAACACGATCATGGGGACTCCGAGCGACTCGACGTCGCCGCCGCGGTCGACTTCCTGACGACGGTCGCCGACGACGAGGCCTGGGTCGCCGGCTACTCGTTCGGCGCGATGGTCGCCCTGAACGTGGTCGAACCCCGTGTTCGTGGTTGGATCGCGGTCGCACCACCACTTGCCATGGCCAAGGGACGAATCCTCGCCGCCGAGGATCCACGATCCAAGTTCGTCCTCACCCCGGCCCATGATCAATTCACCGAGCCGGGCGTGGCCCGTGACACCGTCCGCGACTGGACGGCGACGACACTCGACATCGTCGAGTCGGCCGACCACTTCCTGAACGGCCACACGCTGTCGGTCGCCCGACGCGTGGGCGACTGGCTCATCGAGCGGGCCTGATCAGCCCTTCAGCGCGACCTCGATCTCGTCCATCACCTCGGGGGTCAGCAATGGAATCACGTCGAGGGCCGCGAAGTTCTCGGTCACCTGCGCAGCCCGACTGGCACCGGTGATCACTGTCGAGACGTTGGGATTCTTGGTGCACCAAGCGAGCGCCAATTGCGCGAGTCGGCATCCGAGCCGTTCGGCGATCGGCAGGAGACGCGCCACCTTGGCCCGGGTCACATCGTTGACCAACCGGTCGGCCAACCACTCGTAACCGGGCAGGGCACCACGCGAATCGGCGGGTACACCGTCCTGGTACTTGCCGGTCAGAACACCCGAAGCCAGCGGACTCCAGATCGTCGTCCCGAGTCCGATGTCTTCGTACAAGCGCTTGTACTCGACCTCCACTCGTCGACGCTCGAGCATGTTGTACTGCGGCTGTTCCATCACCGGCTTGTGGAGGTGATGTCGTTCGGCGATCTCCCACGCGGCGCGGATCTCGTCCGCGGTCCACTCCGAAGTACCCCAGTACAAAACCTTGCCGCGGTCGACGAGGTCGCTCATGGCGTGCACGGTCTCTTCGATCGGTGTACTCGGGTCGGCCCGGTGGCAGAACAACAGATCCACGAAGTCGGTCTGGAGGCGATCGAGGCAACCCTCGATCGAATGATGCAGATACTTGCGATTCAGGGTGTTGTTCATGTTGGGGACACGTCCGTCCACGCCCCAGAAGACCTTGGTCGAGAGGACGTAGTGATGCCGCTTCCAACCCAATTCGCGGATGACGCGTCCCATGATCGCTTCGCTCTCGCCACCGGCGTAGGCCTCGGCGTTGTCGAAGAAGTTGCATCCGGCTTCCCATGCGTTCTGCATGCACTGCAGAGCAGAGTCATCCTTCAACTGGTTGTCGAAGGTCACCCAGCTGCCGTACGACAACACCGAAACCCGAAGGCCGCTCCGACCGAGACGGCGGTATTCCATTTTGCGATTGGGGACGAAGTTCGTGGACGGTGCGGTGCTCATGCGCCGAACTTACGGGTTCGGGTCATGTCTCCTTGCGTCGGGCGGCCAGGCGGGCGATACCAGCCGGACCGACTCCACAGCAGCCGCCGATGTATCGCGCCCCGGCCGCGATCCATTCATCGACCGAACCGTCCGAAGTGAAGGTCGATTCGTCGCCCGTCCAATGCCGGGCATCGGCATCCCAGACGCGCCCGTGGTTGGGGTATGCGATCAGCGGTCGCCCGGGCGCCGCACGGCGGATCCGGTCGAGAGCACCGGTCACCACGGCCGGTGAAGCACAGTTGACCCCGACCGCGACGAGGGCCGGATAGTGGACCACCCCAGCAACCGCCTGCACGATGTCGTCCCCTCCGTACGTCGTGTCACCGGTCGCGCATCCGAAACTGAACCACGCATCGGGTGCGCCGAGTTCGGTGAGTAGATCGGCGATCAATCGGGCTTCGTCGGCACGCGGCATCGTCTCCACCGCCACGAGGTCGGCGCCGGAATCCACGAGTATCTCCAACTTCTCGCGGTGGTATCGCTCCACCACCGACCACTCGACCCCGTAGCGACCGGTGTATTCGCTGCCATCGGCGAGCGATGCTCCGAACGGACCGACCGACGCCGCGACACGCGCCGTCGAGTCCGACACCGCCCGCCGCGCGAGGGTGGTCATGGAGGCGAGAACTCGCCGCGCCTGCGATGGTGCGAGACCGGTCGCTTCGAACGCCCGGGCATCGCACTGATAACTGGCGGTCGCGATCACCTCGGCCCCGGCCTCCACGAACGCGCGGTGCGCCCGCTCGAGCAACCGAGGATCGGATACTGCGAGTCCGGCCGTCCAGAGGTGCCCCGATACATCACCGCCGAGTTCTTCGATCGCCGTCGACAAACCACCGTCGATCAACGTGAACGCGCCGGGCACTCAGACCACCGGTCGAACGGTGATGCCGGCCCGAGTCAGATGGGCCTTGGCCTCGGCGATGCTGAACTCCCGGAAGTGGAAGATCGACGCGGCGAGAACGGCGTCGGCCCGACCCTCCACGATGCCGGCGACCAGATGATCGAGGTCACCGACACCTCCCGATGCGATCACCGGAACCCCGACCGCATCACTGACCCGCCGTGTCAACTCGAGATCGAAACCTTCTTTCGTTCCGTCGCGATCCATCGAAGTGAGAAGGATCTCACCAGCACCGAGTGAGGTCGCCCGCACGGCCCACTCGACGGCGTCGATCCCGGTTGGTGTCCGCCCGCCGTGCAGGAACACTTCGAATCCGCCGTCGACACGCTTGGCATCGATCGCGCACACCACGCACTGCGCTCCGAATTCGGCTGCGATGTCGGCCACGAGTTCAGGACGTTGTACGGCCGACGTGTTGACACTCACCTTGTCGGCGCCGGCGCGAAGCATGCGACGCGCGTCCTCGACCGTGCGAATTCCGCCACCCACCGTGAAGGGGATGAACACCTTTTCGGCCGTCTGAGCCACGACATCGACCATCGTGTTACGGCCGTCGCTCGAGGCGGTGATGTCGAGGAAGACGAGTTCATCGGCACCCTCGGCGTCGTAGCGCGCCGCAAGTTCCACCGGATCACCGGCATCCCGCAGATCGACGAAGTTCGTCCCTTTCACCACTCGCCCATCGGTGACGTCGAGGCAAGGAATCACCCGCGCGACCTTCACGAGGCACCTCGCAACAGTTCGACGGCGGCGCGTACCGTGAAACGTCCTTCGTAGATCGCCTTGCCGGTGATCACTCCGGCCAAGCCCGCGATCGCCGACAATCGGCGGACGTCGTCGAGTGACGACACCCCGCCACTCGCGATCACCGGAACCGTCGTGCGACGAGCCGCATCGGCCAGACCCTCCACGTCGGGTCCAGCGAGCATGCCGTCACGCGAGATGTCGGTGATGACGAAAGCCGCTGCCAACGGGAAGAGACCGAGGGCGTCCTCGACTCGAAGTCCCGAGCCTTCGGTCCAACCGTGCACCGCGACCTCACCGGCTCGGTGGTCGAGTCCGACCGCGACCGGAACCACCTCGGACACTTCGGCCACGATCGCGGGCTCCTTCACGGCGGCCGATCCCATCACCACTCGCGCCACTCCGGCTGCCGCCAATTCACGAGCATCGTCGACTGTGCGAACCCCGCCGCCGGTCTGCACCAATGCACCAC
Organism: uncultured Bifidobacterium sp.; assembly: GCA_964563545.1. Classification (GTDB taxonomy): domain Bacteria; phylum Actinomycetota; class Acidimicrobiia; order Acidimicrobiales; family Ilumatobacteraceae; genus Casp-actino8. The sequence goes on from CAZLXB010000016.1 coordinate 30,611, forward strand.
CGCTCAGGGCTTCGACGACTCGCCGGATGACGGGACGATTCACCGGATCGCCCGACCGAGCCGCGTCGAGGTCGACGATGTGAATCCATCGCGCGCCGTCGTCGACGAACGATCGGGCCACCGCGACGGGGTCGTCGCCGTACACCGTCTCGCGCGCGTAATCACCCTGCAGTAGTCGGACGACGCGACCGCCTCGGAGGTCGATCGCCGGGTAGAGATCAACGGACATGTCGACTCGCTTCCCGAACGAAGTTGCCCAACAGCGCGAGCCCGACCCGACTCGATTTCTCGGGGTGGAACTGCGTCGCGAAGACGTTGCCGCTCCGGAAGGCGGCATTCAGCGTTCCGCCGTAGTCACACGTCGCCGCGACCACGCTCGGATCGTCGGGAACCCCGTGCAGTGAATGGACGAAGTAGACCCACGCGGCGTCAGCTGCGAACTCCGAACCCTGCAGCAATGGATCGTCGACGGCTGAGATCTGCAGACGGTTCCATTGCATCTGCGGCCGCTTCACACCCGGCGGGATCCACTGCACTCGACCGGGAATGATTCCAAGACCGAGAGCCGACGGGTCTTCGTCGCTCGATGTGAACAGCATCTGCATGCCGACGCAGATGCCAAGGAATGGACGGCCCGTCGCCACTGCATCGTGCACGACCGACTCCAGACCGCATTCGCGCAACGCGTCCATGCAGGCCCCGAAGGCGCCGACGCCGGGCAGGACCACCGCATCGGCCGAACGAACGGCCTCCGCGTCAGCGGTCAGAAACGCATCGCCCCCGACGTGCTGAATCGCTTTCTCAGCCGAACGGAGATTTCCGATGCCGTAGTCGAGAACGGCGATCGACGGTCTCGTCACAACACGCCCTTGGTGGAGGGGACTCCCCCACCCTCGATGCGCACCGCGTCACGCAGACACCGACCGAGTCCTTTGAACACGCACTCGACGATGTGGTGCACGTTCCGCCCGTGCTTCAAGGTGACGTGCAGGGTGATGCCGGCTGCGGTAGCCAAGGAACTCACTGCGTGCTCGGCGAGTTGTGGGTCGAAGGCCGGCTCACCGAGTGGGAGGCATTCGGGAATCTCCACGTCCCACACCACGAAGGGTCGGCCCGACAGATCGAGCGCGATCTCACAAAGAGCCTCGTCGAGCGGGAAGAGACCGCTCGCGAAGCGGCGCACTCCGGCCTTGTCACCGAGTGCGTCTCGCAAAGCCTCGCCGAAGGCGATGGCGACGTCTTCCACCGTGTGGTGGGTGTCGATGTGCACATCGCCGACCGCACGGATGGTCAGATCGAAGCCTCCGTGCTTGCCGACCTGCGAGAGCATGTGATCGTAGAAAGGGATTCCGGTCGATACGTCGGTGGCACCCGAACCGTCGAGATCGAGCGTCAGATCGATCGAGGTCTCGGCGGTCGTGCGCTGCCGGGTGGAACGTCGGGGCTGAGTCATGAAACGACCTCCGTGAGGGCGGTGAGGAATGCGTTGTTCTCTTCGGCCGTACCGATGGTGACCCGCAGACAGTCGGCCAATCGCGGCCAACCGGAGCAGTCGCGCACGAGCACGCTGCGGTCGAGGAGCCCCTGCCAGACCGACCGCCCCGACATGGATCGAGGACGGAACAGAACGAAGTTCGCCCCGCTCGGGAAGACGTCGACGTCGAGGCGCCGCATGGCCGCCACGAGGCGTTCGCGCTCGGCGATGATCTCGCGCACACGCGCGTTCATCGCGTCCACATAGGTGACGGCCAGAGAACCGGCGGCTTGTTTCACGGCGTCGAGGTGATACGGCAGAACGACTTTGTCGAGTTCGGCCACCAGCCAGGTCGGAGCAATGGCGTAGCCGAGACGGGCGGCGGCCATGCTCCACGTCTTCGAAAAGGTGCGCACCACCACGACCGAGGAATCCTCGCCGATGAGGTCGATGGCCGACCACGACGAGAACTGCCCGTACGCCTCGTCGATCACGACGAGACCGGGCGCCGACGCGATCACCTTCTCGACCATCTCCACGTCGTCGACGACACCGGTCGGATTGTTGGGTGAGCACAGGAACACCACATCGGGTCGCTCGTTCGTCAAGACGCGCTCGACTTCCGAAGGATCGAGCGAGAAGTCGGCCGCCCGCTCACCTTCGACCACCGTGGCACCGGTGATTCGCGCGATGTGCGCGTGCAACTGATACGTCGGCTCGAAGGTTGCGACCTTGCGACCCGGGCCAGCAAAGGTCAGAAGGATCGTCTGCAGGACCTCGTTGCTGCCGTTGGCGACGAAGATCATCGAGGCCGGAACACCATGAAGATCGGCGATGGCGCGGCGCAAGGCCGAGGCGGAACGATCCGGATATCTGTTCCACGCGATCGAGTCGATGGCCTGCTCGAGATCGCGACAGAATTCGGCCGGCGGCCCGACGGGCGCCTCGTTCGTGTTGAGACGAACCCGTACGTCGACCTGTGGGGAGTGGTAGCCCTCGAGGGCCCGCAAATCGTTCCGAACGCTCACCCTGGCCACGCCCCTACGCTACCGATGTGACCTCTCGTGATCTGCCCACAATTGCCGCCGAACTCGCCGTGATGGCCGAGGGCACCGATCGCTACTTCGCGCGGGTACGGGATCTCGGCTCGTCCTCGCTCGGCGAGGACCGGGAGGATCTCTTGGCGGCCATTCACGAGGCCGAGCGGGCCCTCCGATCGGCACATCGTGCTCTCGTGCGCGCCAATCGCATCGCGAGTTGATCAACGACGGGTCGTCGGACCGTTCACCGGTTTCCCCGCTGACGGGCAGATGTCGCTCAATTCGCACTCGCCGCATCGCGGTTTGCGGGCGTCGCACACTCGTCGCCCGTGCAGGATCAATCGCAGACTGAACGATCCCCACTCGGATCCGGGCAGATAGTCGTTGAGTTGATGTTCGACCTTCACCGGATCCTCCTCGCGCGTGAGTCCGAGTCGTCGCGACAATCTTCCGACGTGGGTGTCGACCGGCAGGCCCGGCAGATCGAACACGACACTGCGAACCACGTTGCCGGTCTTGCGTCCGACGCCGGGGAGGGTGACGAGATCGTCCAACTCGGTCGGGACCTCGCCGCCGAACCGCTCGACGAGTCCGCGCGCCATGCCGATCAGGTTCTTGGCCTTGCTCTGATAGAAGCCAGTCGACCGGATGATGTGTTCGACATCGGTCGCGTCGGCGTCGGCGAGATCGTACGGCGTCGGGTACTTGTCGAAGAGCGCCGGGGTCACCATGTTCACACGGACATCGGTGCACTGTGCCGACAGGATCGTCGCCGCGAGTAGTTCGTAGGCATTGCGGTGGGTGAGTTCGCAGACTGCGACCGGGTACACGACGGCCAACCGGCGAGCAACCTCGACCGCGCGCGCCGCCGCATTGTTCGGACGTCGACGGGCGGCCATGGCCGAACCCTAGTTGTGGCCCCAGCGGTAGGGTGAGGCCATGCGGGTTCTCGACATCAAACGTCAGATGCAGCCCGATGACATCGCAGTCGTGCGCGATCTCCTACGCGACGCCGAGCGCGCCGACGGTCACCGCCCACTGTCCGATCACCTGTGGCTCGACCTCGTCGACGGCGGTCGGGAAGGTTTCGCCGGTCTCGTCGCCTGGGAACCCGGTCACGAACATCCGGTCGCCTACGCGCAAGTGAGCCGCGGGCACGAGTCGTACTCGCTCGAACTCGTCGTGCATCCGCATCATCGTTACGAGATGAACCTCATCGGTCCCGAACTCGTGAAAGCCGCGCTCGACGAAGTCGCGGCCTCCGGTGGCGGACATGTGCATTGGTGGGTGTTCGAACCGACCATCGCCCACGAACAAGTGGCGGTGGCGACGGGCCTGCAATCGGGCCGCACGCTCCACCAGATGCGTCGATCGCTCCCTCTGTCGGCCGCCGATGCGCGCGATCAGGTCCCGACCCGGTCGTTCGTGAAGGGCCAGGACGAGGACGACTGGTTGAAGGTGAACAATCGAGCCTTTGCTCACCACCCCGAACAAGGGGGCTGGGACATCGCGACGCTCACGGCGCGGCTCGCCCAACCCTGGTTCGATGCCGACGGGTTCCGTGTTCACGAGATCGATGGAGCAATGGCCGGTTTCTGCTGGACCAAGATCCATCACGACACCGAACCCGCGCTCGGTGAGATCTACGTGATCGCCGTCGATCCCGATGTCGCCGGACGAGGACTCGGACGCGGGCTCGTCGTGGCCGGCCTCGAGAGTCTGAGCAAGCGTGGCATCACCACCGCGATGTTGTACGTCGATGCCGCGAATTCGGCGGCCATCTCGATGTACGAAAATCTCGGCTTTCGCATCCACCGAACCGACCGCGCCTTCGTCGGCGACGTATCGGCCCGTTCCCATTAGGAAGGTGAACGAGGTTCCATGAGCACCGAGAGTCTTCCCCGCTGGAGCGTCAGCGATCTTCACGACTCCATGACCAGTCGCTCGTTCGTCGATGCCATGGAGCGCATCGCGTCCGAAGTCGGGCGTTTCGAAGCGTTGTTCGACGAACTCGGTATCCGCGCCCCCGAGGATGCAAGCGTCGATGCCGAGACCGGACGACGAGCCGACGCGGCCATCGCCAAGTTCAACGATGTGGTGGCCGAACTCGATGTTCTCGAGGCGTACGTCTACGCCAACGTCACGACCAACACGCGCGACGAGACTGCCCAATCCCTCCTGTCGGAGATCGAGGTCCTCGGCTCGCGGGTCTCACCTCTTCTCGCCCGCCTCGCCGACTTCGTGGCCGGTCACGGTGTGGAGGCCCTCGCCGCCGTCAGCCACGAAACACGCGAGCACCTCGGTCCCCTCGCCAAACTCGCCGATCGCGCCCTTCATCAGATGTCCGAGGCCGAAGAGAACCTCTACGCCGAACTCTCGACCACCGGCTCATCGGCATGGGCTCGCCTACAGGCCGATGTCACGTCGCAGTTGACGACCGACGTCGATCTGCCCGATGGTCGCCGCCGACTTCCGATGCCCGCCGTAAGAGGTCTGGCCACCGATTCCGATCCCCGCGTTCGCCGAGCGGCCTACGACGCCGAATTGAGTGCCTGGCCGACGATCGCCACGTCGTGCGCCTCGGCCATGAACGCCATCAAGGGCGAGGCCAACTCCGTGAATCGTCGCCGCGAATGGCGTTCACCGCTCGATGCTTCGCAGTTCGCCAACAGCGTGAGTGCGGCCACGTTCGAGGCCATGCAATCCGCGGTGGTGAGCTCTCTCCCCGATTTCCGACGTTGGATGCGCATCAAGGCTCGTTTGCACGGACATCCGGGCGGACTCCCGTGGTGGGATCTCGTGGCACCCCTTCCCACATCGGCGAGCGCTATCTCGTGGGACGACTCGATCACGCTCATCCGCAATGCCTTCGCTGGTTACAGCCCGACTCTCGCCGGCCTCGTCGATCGGGCCATTGGCGAATCCTGGCTCGACGTGCCCCCGCGAGAGGGAAAGGTCGGCGGTGCGTTCTGCATGCCGTTCATCGACGATCGCTCGCTGATCCTCCTGAACTGGAGCGGTTCGGTGGAGTCGGCCCAGACGACGGCCCACGAGCTCGGTCACGCGTATCACAACACCCAACTCGCCCACCGCACGCCTCTGCAGAAACGTCTGCCCATGGCGCTCGCCGAGACCGCCAGCATCTTCTGCGAGACACTCGTCGTGGAAGCCGGACTCTCGAAGTTGCAGGGCAACGAGCGACTCGCACTTCTCGACGTGGATCTGCAAGCCGCCAACCAGATCGTGGTCGACATCCACAGTCGGTTCCTCTTCGAGACCGAGGTCTTCGCCCGTCGCCAACGGCGAACGCTCGGCGCGCAGGAAATGAACGAGATGATGCTCGAGGCACAGGCCGCCTCCTACGGCGAAGGCCTCGACCAGTCCACCGCGCATCCCTACATGTGGATCGTCAAGTCCCACTACTACGGCAGCCACTTCTACAACTGGCCCTACACCTACGGCCTCTTGTTCGGCCTCGGACTGTTCGCGCAGTTCCATCGTGACCCCGATCGCTTCCGTTCGGGTTACGACACCCTTCTGTCGCGGGCCGGCATGGCCTCGGCCGAGGAACTCGGTGCATCGTTCGGAGTCGATGTGACCGACGAGGGATTCTGGACGGCGAGTCTCGACGTGCTGCGGGCTCGCATCGACGAATACGAACGCCTGGCTAACGGCTGATGACGACGCGCTACGGGATCTCCCAGGACGAATTGGCCTCGCTCCTCGCCGGCCATCCCCGGTATCGCGTCGACCAGATCTGGCGCGGTCTGTTCGCCGAATTCGTCGCGCCGTCCGACATGACCAATCTGCCCAAGGATCTGCGGGCCGAAGTCGACCGGGTCCTTCCGTTGGCTCTCGAGCCCGTTACCGAGAGCGTCTCGGACCGCGGTGACACCATCAAGTTCCTCTGGGCGTTGAACGATGGCAGCCGTATCGAGACCGTGCTCATGCTCTATCCGGATCGGGCCACCGTGTGCGTGAGCACGCAAGCAGGCTGCGCGATGGCGTGTGGATTCTGCGCCACCGGACAAGCCGGCTTCACGAGACACCTCGATCATGGCGAGATCGTGGAGCAGGTCGTGCGCGCTACCCAGCGGGCCAAGGCGATGGGGCGTCGCGTCAGCAACGTGGTCTACATGGGCATGGGTGAACCGCTCGCCAACGAAGAGCCGGTCTGGCAATCACTCGTCCGCCTGCACGACGACTGCGGTATGTCGGCGCGTCATCTGACCGTCAGCACCGTGGGAATCGTGCCCGGTATCCGCAAACTCGCGTCGCGTCCCTTGCCGGTGAATCTCGCCGTGAGTCTTCACGCCGCCAACGACGACAAGCGCGACGCGCTGGTTCCGATCAACAAGCGCTATCCGATCGGGGACCTGATGAAGGCCTGCGACGACTACCTCGACGCGAAGGGGCGGCGCCTCAGTTTCGAATGGGCTCTGATCGACGAGGTCAACGACCAGCCGTCCGATGCCGTCGAACTGGCCAATCTGTGCCGCTCTCGTCGTCTTCCGGCCCACGTGAATCTGATTCCGCTCAATCCCACACCTGGCTATCCGGTACGCGGGAGCAACAAGGCCAAGGTCTATGGATTCCGCGATCAACTCGAGGCGCTGGGTGTCAACGCCACGGTCCGCAGGAATCGCGGCACCGATATCGACGCCGCCTGCGGACAACTCGCCGCCGGTCAGAGCGTCCGGATCACTCCGTCGCGAAATAACCGGGATTAGCCACGCGGAGTTTGTCGGTGACGGTGGCCCGCACGGCATCGATCACCTCGTCGAGGCGACCGTCGAGATCTCCGTTCCGGATCGCCGCTGCCAATTCAGCATCGTCGGCGACTCCGAGTTGGGCGAGCCGTGCCGCGTGTTCGGCGGATTGCTGGGCTCCGATCGACATCTCCCGCTCGACCATGGCCAGAACGTTGATCGCGACTCGAGCGTGAAACTGCAACCGACCCGACGTGCCGGCGAGAACGTCGCGCTCGAGCCACTCTCGGACGGCTTCGACGAGTTGCGCGGCGCTCGGTGCATCATGGATCTCGCTCATCGACGACCACCCAAACCGGCCCAACGTCCGTCGAGGGCGAGGAAGAGGTCGTATTCGTTCTCGCACACCCGCCGACCGATGGCCGCCAATTCGTGACTGCGCGCCATGCCGGTGAGATGCGAGCTCGTCTGGATCATGCACATGATCCCCCATTTCAACGTGCCGAGCACCTCCCACCAACGGACGACTTCCCGATCGACCGTGAGACCGCTCGCCTCCTGATAGGCACCTATCAATTCGTCGTAGGTTCCGACACCGGCCACCGGCTGCTTCGAACCGAATCGCCACGCCCGCACGCACAGCCAACCGAGATCTTCCATGGGGTCACCGATGTGGGCGAGTTCCCAATCGAGTACGGCCCGCAAACCGTCGCCACCCACCATCACATTGCCCAGACGGAAATCTCCGTGAACGAGTGATCGACGACTGTCGGTCGGACGGTTTGCCTCGAGCCAGCGGAAAGCCAACTCGAACGCCGGATGCGATTGGCCCAGCGTGGAGTTGAGTCCGTCCATGGTCTCGCGATACTGCTGAACCTGGTCGGTGCTCGGCAGACCGGCGATCGTGTCGGGATCGATCGTGTGCAGAGCGGCAAGCGACCGTGCGAGGTCGCCCACGAGAACTGCTCGCGCGGCGGCGAACTCGTCGTCACGCAAGATCTTGCGGGCGATCGTCTCGCCATTCACGTGCTCGAGAATCATGTACGACGAACCGATCGGGTTTCCGGCGTCGGCGCCCGAGCCACTGTGCAGAAGTTCGGGAACCCGGACCCCGGCGGCGAAGGCGGCCCGCAGAACCCGCGCCTCGACCCCCATGTCGCGAATGTCGCCCGAACGCTGACGCTGCAGGATCAAAGGGCGACCGTCGGCCTCGAATCGCCAGGTCTCGCGTGACGCACCGCCGCTCAGGCGGCTCAAGTTCTCGATCTTCGATGATGCGGTCACCGACCGCAACCCCTCTCGGAGGGCATCGAGGGATTGATCGCTCACGGGTCTAGGTTCGCGCAACGATCAGCACGCAGCACGAACCGATGGGTAGGGATTGACGGCCCGACCACGGTTGGGGTGGATCTCGAAGTGCAGGTGCGGGGTTCCCCGAGCATTCCCGGTGTCGCCGATGTACCCGATGACATCACCCTGCTGAACCTGGCGGCTCTGCCCCTCCCAGTCCGACAAGTGGGCGTAGAAGTAGGTGTTGCCGTTGTCGCCGTAGAGGGTGACCGAATTGCCGCCCAGGCTCGTGATCGAGAAACTCGCCCGTCCCGACACCACCGCCACGAGTTGGGTGCCTGTCGCCGCGAGGATGTCGACTCCCTCGTGGCGACGACCGCCGCTTCGCGGCGCTCCCCACGTATCGCCGAAGCCGGCCGAGCCGACGAACGGACACAGGATCGACCCATCGAAGTAGATGCCGTTGTCGAGGAAACCCGATGAACCGGAGCGGCGGCCACCGGTGTTGGCCTGGGCGGCACGGCGCTTGGCCTCGAGGATCTGCCGGACCTTTTCGTCCTTCAGTCGTTTGGTCTCGATCTCCTGCAGGCGCTTCACTTCGGCCTCGGCCTTTTCTTTGAGTGCCTGATAGTCGGTGATCGCCTGAGCGGTCCTCTCCTTGGCCTTCTGCAATTTCTTGCGCTTGCCGGCCAACTCGTCGGCGAGTGCGTCGTATTCGTCAAGCGTGGACTGCGACGACTCGGTGACGATGGCCAACAGAACATTGGCCTGGGCCTGTTGTGTGGGGCCCTCGAGGCCGCTCAACAATGGAATCCCCTGACTCCCCGAGATGAACCGGCGCACGGCGAGTTCTTCGACGTCGGTCGACAATTGACTCGCCTTGGCTTCGAGAGCCGCAACTTCGGCCGCGGTTGCTTCTTCTTCGAGGTTCAACTGGTCGAGTTTCGACTCGGCTTCGAACATGGCCGCCGACGCTGCGTCGGCGCGCTGACGCGCCGCCTCGATTTCCGCAGCTGCTTGTTCGGCCGCCGTGTCACCCGTGCGCGTGGCCCAACTCACCGATGAACCGGTCACCGTGGAGACCACCAACAGAGCAGCCACCACGGCCGCTCTCGATGCGCGGGAGCGAACTCGACGGACCGACGACATACGTGGTCAGGGTACTTGATGCGCACTTTCTGTTACCGTCACTCGCCGAAATGCCGGTCGTACCTGCTCTCGAACTGCACGCCATCGATTTCGTGCGTAATGGGCGACACATTCTCGATCACGTGTCCTTACGAATTCTTCCCAACGAGCGATGGCTCGTGCTCGGTGCGAACGGATCCGGCAAGACGACACTCGTTCGCATCGCCGCGATGTACGAGCACCCGACCCGCGGTCAGGTCTCGGTTCTCGGTGAGACACTCGGTTCGACCGATGTGCGAACTCTTCGACGGCGTATCGGATACGTGTCGGCCTCGTTTGCCAGTGAGATCCGACCCGCGCTCTCGGCGGCCGACGTGGTGATGACCGCGAAGAACGCCGCCCTCGAGCCCTGGTGGCACCAGTACGACGACACCGACCGTGCACGCGCCATGGCCTGCCTGGCCCGACTGGGGGTCGCCGCACTTGGCGACCGCGGTTTCGGGACTCTGTCATCGGGTGAGCAACAGCGGGTTCTGCTCGCCCGCAGCCTCATGAACGAGCCGGCGGTCGTGCTGCTCGACGAGCCGAGCGCCCGACTCGATCTGGGTGGCCGCGAACAACTGGTGACGTCACTCGAATCGATGATGGGCGACCCGCGCGTGCCCGGCGTGGCGCTCGTGACCCACCATCTCGACGAAGTTCCACCATCGATGACGCACTGCCTCATGCTGCGTGAAGGTCAGATAGTGGTATCGGGACCGATCCACGAGGTGCTCGATGCCGAGTCTCTGAGCGAATGCTTCGCAATGAAGCTGATGCTCGAACGGCGACCCGATGGCCGTTACTCGGCCCGAGCCACCGACTGACTCAGGCAACGAGAGCGCGCAACCGAACTTTGGAGGCCTCGATCTCCTCGTGCAGCACGCGTTCGACGACACTCGACCACAGTCGACCCGAATACGCAAGGGTCATCACGAGTCGGGAGCCGGCGTCGATCCGTTCGACGAGGACATCGAGCACCCATTCGCCGTGACGGCGCCCGTCGTTCTCCTCGCGTTCGAATCGCGCGTGGGTCGGCGATACGAGGTCGACACGCCGCATACGTAGCCGCTTCGAGCGAGCGAATGGACCGACCCGCGCGCGAAGTTCGACCAACCATTCGGCGTCGGCCACCGGTTCGACGACATGGACGAGCCCCATCCAGCGTGGATAGTCGGCCAGGTCGTCGACCTCGGCGAAGAGTCGATCGGGCGGGCACGGCAGGTCGGCCGTGACGACGAGTTCCATCGCTAGTCGCGCTGACGGCCGTTGTGACGGGATCGGAAGGCATCCCGGAGCATCGGACCGGTCGCGTCGAGCACCCCGCCGAGGTCGTCGTCGGGATCGAAGAACGGAACCCACGACTTCGAGTCGTCGACACCCTCTTCGGGTGCTTCGTCGACCACTTCTCGTTCGACCACGACCATCGATTCGGGCTCGGGCGCAACTTGCTCGACGACGGTGGTGGCTGGTCTCGACACGACTTCGGGTGCTGGTTTCGGAGCAGCGGGAGGTGCCGCTTCGTCACCGGTGTCGAAGAGACGTGGCCGCGGCAGGGTCTTTGGCCGTTCCCGCCGCGGCTTGGCGGCTGCCGGTTTGTCGGGCACGGCCGTCAGTTTGGGTTTGAAGAGACGCGGCATCGACTCGCGACGATCGTCGACGCTCCAACCCGATGGCGGACTGAGTGATTCTCCGTGGCGCGCGCACAAAGCACCGCGTGCATCGTTGGGAACCTCGCGTGGCTGATCGGGATTCCACGACTCGATCCAGAGGGTCATGGCACCGCTCGCACCCTGGCTCATGCCGTACATGAG
>CAZLXB010000017.1:0-4680 GCA_964563545.1 uncultured Bifidobacterium sp.
CCTCTGGTCAACGACACCCTCTGGTCAACGACACCCTCTGGTCAACGACACCCTCTGGTCAACGACCGCCTCTGGCAAAAAACTTTTTTCCGGAGGGCTATGTTCACCTCGTGGCCCCTCGTCAACCCCGCGTCCAAGGCGTCCGAAGTGTCCAAGGCAATGAGAACGACGAGCGGGCGCAAGATCTCCTTCGATCGATCGGATTCTCCACCTACGAATCGCGTTGTTACATCACCCTGATCGGCGCGGGCTCGCCGATGAACGGCTACGAAGTCGCCAAGGTCAGTGGTGTTCCACGCTCCGCGGTGTACGAGGCGCTGCAAAAACTCGTCGCTCGGGGGGCGGCCATGATGGTCGCCGGCACCGCCGAAGGCGCGAGTGCCTTCGTGGCCTTGCCAGTCGAATCCTTCGTCGATCGTCTCCGGAATCAATTGTCCGGAACTCTCGATGGATTGGCGTCGGTCTTGCCAAGTATGAGCAATGCGCTGACCTCGTCGGTGGTTGCGCGGCTCAACGGCCGAATACAGGTGCGCGACCGGTTCATCGCCGTCATGGAGAAAGCCCGATTCAGCTGTCTGATGTCGATTTGGCCCCCAGGAGCCGAGGACGTTCGCGAGACGGCGTCGCGGTTGGTCGAGCGGGGGGTCGACGTCACGTCGGTGATCAAAGGTGAATTCCCCGGTTTCCCGGGACTCAGTCTTCAACACCGGTTCGGGGATCCAGTAGCTCTCCGCGAAGCGATCGGATGCCGCTTCTATGTGGTCGTTGCCGATCGTTCGGAGGCCCTGATCGGAGTTCGTGAGGGTGAAAGAACGTGGGGTTTCTGGAGCGACGATCTCGCCGTTGTCATGCTCACTCAGCAATTCGCGCTCCACGAAGTCACGATCCAGGAAATGGCCGCGGCCCTGTCGACAACCGGGAATCCAGCGGTCGTCGACAAGCTTCTCCTCGATCACCATGCCCGCTTGCGACAGGTCGTTCAGGAGTTCCACCCCTCCACGCCGGTCGGCCCGACTGAGGGGAGACCAGCCTCCGATGCGTCCACGGCCATCGGACAGGGCACACGCAAACGCCGTAGCGTGTAGGGCATGGCACCCGGACTCGACGGCCCCATCGGCATGTTCGACTCCGGTTTCGGAGGTCTCACGGTGGCCCGAGCGGTCATCGACCTCCTCCCCGGTGAGGATCTCGTCTACATCGGCGACACTGGTCGCTATCCCTTCGGCGACAAACCCCTCGACGAAGTCCGTCGCTACGCGCGTGAACTCGCCTGGAGTCTCGTCAACGACTTCGGGGCCAAGGCGCTCGTCGTGGCGTGCAACACTGCGGCCGCTGCGCTGCCGGTGTACGAGCTCGAATCCGAATTGGCGGCCGAGGGTCTGAACATCCCGGTCATCGGCGTGATCGATCCGGGTTCCCAAGCACTCGTTCGTGCCACGCGCTCGGGTTCGGTCGGTGTCATCGGCACCATCGGCACCATCAACTCGGGCGCCTACGAATTGGCGGTTGCGCGGGCGGCGTACGGCGCGACCATCGATCTCACGAGTGCGGCGTGTCCCGGGTTCGTCGAATTCGTGGAGCGAGGTCGGACATCGGGTCCCGAGGTGACACTGCTGGCCGAGCGACTCCTTGCACCGATCCGTGAGGCAAAAGTCGACGCGTTGCTCCTTGGCTGCACTCACTATCCGTTCCTCGCGCGGGTGATCAGCGAGGTCCTCGGCGACAACGTGATGCTGGTGTCGTCGGCCGATGAAACTGCCTTCGCATTGCGTGAGTTGCTCGATGCGGCCGGTCGCCGACGCGAGCGGACCGAAGGTGGCACGGCGCGATTCCTGTCGAGTGGCGACGTCGCCTGGTTCGAGAACCTGGGTCGGCGACTCCTCGGCCCCGAACTCTGCGGTGCCGAGGTCTGGTCGGGCGGATCAGCTCATTCGACCGAGTAACCCAAGGTTCAGCAACCAAAGCCTCAGTCACCGAACTTCCTCTCTCGATTCTCGATCTTTGAACCCTTTCAACCGTCTCAACCCTCTGACCACTCGACAGGAGTACTGCGATGTCCTCAACCAACGACAAGTCTCGAGCCAATGACGGTCGTCGTCACGATGGGCGACTGCACGACGAACTGCGACCGATCTCCTTCGAGCGCGACTTCACCGAGATGGCGGCCGGAAGCGTGCTCGTCACCTTCGGCCGCACCCGGGTGTTGTGCACGGCGAGTATCGACGAGGACGTCCCGCGCTGGATGAAGGGGAGTGGCAAGGGCTGGGTGACCGCCGAGTATTCGATGCTCCCGGGTTCGTCGCCGGAGCGAGTCGATCGCGAAGCGGCCAAGGGTAAGCAGAGCGGTCGCACGGTCGAGATCCAGCGACTGATCGGACGCAGCCTGCGCGCGGCCTGCGACATGGTCGCGCTCGGCGAACGCCAGGTCGTGGTCGACTGCGATGTTCTGCAAGCTGATGGCGGAACCCGCACGGCGAGCATCTGCGGGGGCTACCTCGCGCTGCACGACGCTCTCACTCGGTTGGTCCAGAACGGTTCGATCAGCCACCACCCGCTGCACTCGCTGTGTTCGGCGGTCAGTGTGGGCATCGTGGGTGGCACACCGGTCATCGATCTGCCCTACGTCGAGGACAGCGGCGCCGAGGTCGACATGAACGTGGTGATGTTGCGCGGCAAGTCCGATCGGATCGGTCGCTTCGTCGAGGTCCAGGGAACGGCCGAGGGTATGGCCTTCACGCGAGGTGAACTCGACACCCTCCTCGGTCTGGCGGAGAACGGACTCCAGCAGGTGTTCGAACTCCAATCCGAGATGATCGCGGTCGATCCGGTGCGGAGACCGATCTCACGTTGAGTTCTCCGATCGTCCTCGTCTGCGCGTCGGCCAATCCCGACAAGGTGGCCGAGATCGCGCAGATCCTCGCCGTTCCGTCGACCGATGGTTCGCCGTCGCTCGTGGAACTGCTTCCGCGCCCGGGTGATGTGCCCGACGTGGAGGAGAATGCGCCGAGCCTCGAGGGCAATGCGCGTCTCAAAGCGGCGGCGATTCTCGCCGCGACCGGTCGACCGGCCGTGGCCGATGACACCGGGTTGTTCGTGGATGCGCTTCCCGGTGATCTCGGAGTACGCACCGCGCGTTATGCGGGTGATCGGCCGGCACACGCCGTCGATCCGTACGGCGCCAATCGGTCGAAATTGCTCGAAGCTCTCGAACGCGCCGGATGCAAAGAATCATCGTCCAGGCGTGCCCGATTCGTGACTGTCGTGATGGTGTGTTGGCCCGACGGAAGTGAGACGGTCGTCGAGGGAGTGTGCGAGGGAACCATCGCAGCGCACGAACGTGGGGCGCGAGGATTCGGTTTCGATCCGCTGTTCATCCCGACCGAGGGAGACGGACGGACCTTCGCCGAGATGACCGACGACGAGAAGAACTCTCTGTCGCACCGGGGCCGCGCTTTTCGGAATCTGTTGCGGGCCTTGTCGAACGAACGAAGCGCCTGACATCCGGCGTTCCGGCCTCGTTTGCTCCGTCTCACCAACCGCGCAGATCGACCGGCCACCGCTCCAGTACCGCGGCGTCGGCGCCGAGGTTTGCATCGTCGACGAGCCACATGTCGGTGTGCAAGGCCACTGTCGGGTCGACGTGGGCCGGCGTCACGAAGACGCGATCACCCACCTTCGCATCGGCGAGGCCGCTGAACGTGGTGTGCTCGTCGCTGCAGAACCACACCGTCGCATCGGTGATGGTGGGATTTCCGTGGTCCATACCGAGTGACTTGAGACCGACGTCCACGACCGACCAATCCGGTGAACGCGAGATCACCGTGCCGATCACGAAGAGTGATTGGGCGAAGGGAAGGCCGAGTGCGCCGTAATGAGAATCCATGAGCGCGTAACTCCCGGCCTGCACCTCGTTGACCCGCGCGAGAACGGCGTCGTTCGGGTCGTACAGATCGAACGTGCCGGTGCCGCCGGCCGACACGATGGCGGCGGTCTCTCCGGAGATCTTTCGCACTTCGTCGGCGCAAGCGACGAGGGCAACCATCGACTCCCTGACCTTGGCCGCCTTCTGCGCGCGATCCGGCATCGCCATGAGGTGGCCCTCGTATCCCATCACTCCGCGCACCGCGAGCCCGGCGTCGAGCGCGCGGTTCGTCAATTCGGCGACCGCTTCGGGGGCGGCGCCGCAACGCGGAAGTCCGACGTTCACGTCGATTAGTACGTGGCGGATACCGGCTGAGCGTGCGGCCTCGATGGTCTCGATGCTGTCGACGGCGACGGTGACCATGATCCCCGTCGCGGCCTCGACGTCGCTCATGGCGCGCAACCGTCTCGGGTCGACGGTCTCATTGGCCAGCAGGAGATCGGTGCCGACTCCCGCCTCGGCCATGCCGACGACCTCGCGCGGAGTCGCGCACGTGAACGTGTGGTGTCCGATCGCCTCCTGGCGCGCAGCGAGAGTGGTGCACTTGTGCGCCTTGACGTGTGGCCGAAGGCTGGCCCCCGGCCGCACATCGGCCATGGTCGCGAGATTCGTCTCGAACGTTCGGTGGTCCACTACCAGCGCGGGCGTCGGTAGGTCGCCCACGTGTCGAGGTGTGGTCGAGAGGGATGCGGAGTCGTTCACGTGTGGTGGCTCGCAGCGTCGGGTGTCGGAGTGAGTGTCGGAGTGAGTGTCGGAGT
>CAZLXB010000017.1:4780-29751 GCA_964563545.1 uncultured Bifidobacterium sp.
AGTGTCGGAGTCATGTTGTGCTGGTGCGGGCGGAGGGACTTGAACCCACACCCCTTTCGGGACAGGAACCTAAATCCTGCGCGTCTGCCAGTTTCGCCACGCCCGCATACCGGACGAATCGGCGACGAATCGGCCCGGTCCCTCGAATGCTACGGTCCCGACCCATGATCCGAGTCAGTGTGTTCTACCCGTCCAGCGAGGGCTCGACCTTCGACCACGCCTATTACAAGGCGACTCACGTGCCCTTGGCCATGAAGGCCTGGAGTCCCACCTCGACGCAGATCGACGTCGGCATCAACGGCCCGTACGTGGCTGCCGTGCACATGACCTTCGACTCGATGGATGCTTTCCAGGCCGGTATGGGTTCACCGCTCACCGGTGACGTCATGGCCGACGTCGCGAACTACACGAATATCACGCCGGTGATGCAGATCGCCGAAGTCATCGAGGCCTGATCTCGTAGCGGCAACAGTTGCCGCCGTCCATCAGGTGTTCGACCCGTCGGATCGCGACCCGCGCGCCGAGAGCGCGGTCGAGCACCTTGCCGAAGACCTTCGTCTCGGATTCGCACAGTTCGCCGCATGTCCGCGCCGCGGCACCGATCGCGCAGTGGTGCTCCACGAGCGAGATCGTGCCGTCCCCGTGATCGATCGATTCGGCCCGATAACCCTCGCGATCCCGGATCGCGGCCAGAGCCGCGACAGTTTCGGCGAGGTCGTGCGGGCGACCGCTCGCCCTCGACGATGCCAATGCCGATCCGATGGCGATTCGGTAGTCGTCGATCTGGCGTCGGGCCCGGTGTTCGAGGACCTCGACGACGGCCGATTCTCCGAGAGCACTCGCCAGCGAGTGGAGGATCTCACCTGAGAGTTCGGCGTGACGATCGGGAAACGTGTCGGGAAAGATCGAGTGTCGGCGATGGGTGGACGTCTCGGTGAGGGTCCAGTGCGATGGTGGCCGACCACGTGAACCCGACACCGCGTTCTCCGAGTTGTTGTCCGCCGCGGTTCGGCGGACGAGACCGTCGACTTCGAGTTGATCGAGATGTTGGCGCAGGGCGGCGTCGGAGACTCCGCAATGGAGGGCGAGTTCACCCACTGTGGCGCGTCCGGAGGCCTGCAGAAATCGCACGATCTGTTCCTTGGTCGAGACCGGAGTCGGAACCTCACTCGGGTTCGCTGCGGAGCCGGAGGCCATGGCGGCACGCTAGCCGTATTTCACAACCTCGAACTTGGTAATTGGTTCCGGTCGGTTCCTTTGACAAACTGTCAAAGTGACGATCGCCGTGGACTCTGCCCTCGAAAACCAGTTCGGACTGGCCGACCGGGTGGTCGATGCCCAGGCTCTGGCCAACAGCGTCGAGCGCTTCCGTCAGCAGCGCATCGTCCTGCCGACTTTCGCCCAACTCGCCGATCCGTCCTTGGTCGACGGTGGTCTCGTGGGTGATGCCGATCCACAGGGTCCCGATGCCCGCAATCTGTGGCGGGTTCACTGGTACAACGACCTCGCCGGTCGCCGCGTACCGGTCCCCGAACACGTCGTGCTACCCCCGGCCCTCACCGGAGTACCCAATCCGATCATCGTGGTGTTCGGTGACCGCTTCCCGATGATCACGGCGCACAAGGTGCTCGCCGCCTACTCGTGCCTCGCGCCGCGCGTCGTCACCGGACAGTTCGATCCCACCCGCCATCGTGCGATCTGGCCCTCGACGGGTAACTACGCGCGCGGCGGTGTGGCCATCAGCCGCATCATGGGCTGCCGCGGAGTGGCGATTCTTCCGGCCGGAATGAGCCAGGAGCGTTTCGATTGGCTCGACCGCTGGTGCGCCAACCCGGCCGAGGACGTCATCAAGACCGTCGGCACCGAAAGCAACGTCAAGGAGATCTACGACGCGTGCAACGAGTTGTCACTCGATCCCAACAACTTCGTCTTCAATCAGTTCTGCGAGTTCGGTAACCATCTCGGCCACTACGAAGTCACCGGTCGCGCTCTCGGCCATGTCTTCGAAACCGTTCGGGCGGGTCTGGCCAAACAGGGCCGCGACATCTCCTTGGCCGCCTTCACCTCGGCCACCGGCTCGGCGGGAACCATCGCCGCCGGTGATCGTCTGAAGCACGACTACGGAACGCGAATCGTCGCCGTGGAGGCCCTCGAGTGTCCGACGATGCTCGAGAACGGTTTCGGCGAGCACAACATCCAAGGCATCGGCGACAAACACATCCCACTGATCCACAACGTGATGAACACCGACGTCGTGTGTGCGATCAGCGATCACGCAACCGATGAACTCGACGTTCTCTTCAATACGCCAGCCGGTCGCGCCTACCTGACCGACAAGAAGGGCCTCGACCAGAACCTCGTCGCCGCCCTCGAGCACTTCGGTTTCTCCGCCATCTGCAACACATTGGCCGCCATCAAGACCTCCAAACTCCTCGGCCTCGGACCCGATGAAGCGGTGATCACCGTGGCGACCGACGGCGCGGCGCTGTATCCGAGCTCGCGCAAGTCGACACTCGCCTCTCGTTTCGGTAACGACTTCACCGCGGCCGACGCAGCCGAAGTCTTCGGCCGCCATCTGGGCCACATCACGACCGAGGACATGATCGACTGCACCGCTCGCGATCGCAATCGCATCTTCAACCTCGGCTACTACACCTGGGTCGAACAGCAGGGGACGCCGTTCGAGCTTTTCGAGGCCCGCCGCGACCTGTCGTTCTGGCGCGGTCTGCAGCGTTATCTGCCGGTGTGGGACGAGATGATCGACGACTTCAACGCGCGCGTCGCCGCCGGCTGATCTCGGGCGAGTCGGCCATGAGGCTCCTGCGGTGCGCGGCCTGCCACGAGGTGCTGTCGATCGCCACGCCGATGCCCTGGCGCTGCCCACGTGAGCGCGGAGACCGGCACCATGTGCTCCTCCTCGAGGCGAGTCAGAACCGGCCGGACGATGCGATCGCCCGCGACATCGCGGCCGACGAGAATCCCTTCGTTCGCTTCGCGCCACGTCTTGCGTGGTGGGACTTCGTGCACGCCCATGGGTGGTCGGACTCCGAGGCCGTCGATGCCATTCGGCGAACCGACGAAAGGGTCGCCGAGGTGGCCGGGACGGGCTTTCGGATCACACCGCTCACCGAGGAGTCCGCGCTGTCGGGCGAGATCGGTGTGAAGGGCCGGGTGTTCGCCAAGAACGAATCCGGAAATGTCGCCGGATCTCACAAGGCCCGTCACCTGTACTCCATCCTCTTGCACCTGCTGGCCGCCGAGGCCCTCGGCCTCGTTCCATGGCGCAAGCCGGCCGAGCGACCATCACTCGCGATCTCGTCGTGTGGCAATGCCGCCATCGCGGCGGCGACGCTCGCGGCGGCGGTTCGATGGCCGATCGACGTATTCATTCCTGAATGGGCCGGGGGAGTCGTGGTCGACACACTGAACTCATTGTCGGCACGGGTCACGAGATGTCCGCGGCTCGAGTCCGATCCTCCCGGCGATCCGACGGTTCATCGATTTCGGGCCGCGGTCGCCGCCGGATCGATTCCCTTCAGCGTGCAAGGCCCGGAGAACTCCTTGTGTCTCGACGGTGGACGCACGATCGG
This sequence comes from uncultured Bifidobacterium sp., assembly GCA_964563545.1. Lineage (GTDB taxonomy): Bacteria > Actinomycetota > Acidimicrobiia > Acidimicrobiales > Ilumatobacteraceae > Casp-actino8. The sequence continues at coordinate 8,371 of CAZLXB010000017.1, forward strand.
ATGGGAGGCGGCCGAGCAATTACGGAGTCGGAGTGTGAAGTTGCTGGCCGGGGTGTACGTACAGGTGGGTGGTGGCGCGTTCGCAGCGTCGTTGTCGCGTGGTCTTGGTGAGGGTGGAGTCGAAGCACCACTCGTCGCCGTGCAGACCGCGGGTTGCGCGCCACTCGCGCGTGCGTGGGAGCTGGCCCACGATTCGAGTCAGGCCTGGGCGGTGGACTGGACGAACTTCATGTGGCCGTGGGAGCACGAACCTATGTCGCTCGCCGACGGGATCCTCGACGATGAGACTTACGACTGGGTCGCCGACTTCACCGAACTCCAACGCACGCGCGGACGCGTCGTCGTGGCCCCCGAAGCCGATGTGGTGACCGCCTCATCGTTGGTGCCGCGAGCGACCGGAGTGTCGGCCAGCCCGACCGGAGCGGCCGGTGTAGCCGGTTTGATCACCGACGCCCGCGAACATGGTGTGATCGGCGATGTGCTCGTGGTGCTGTCGGGAATCGCCCGCTGAACCACTGGTACGTCGGTCAGGCCTTGACTTCGTGGAGTAGTCCGGTGTCGACGTCGTACACGAAGCCGCGGATGGCTTCTTTGTAGCCGATGAAAGGATTGAGTCGCAGGCGACCGATGCTCTGGCCGACGTCGACGTAAGGATCGCGGAACGATTCGAGCGCCCACCACGGCTTGACGCCGACCTCGGCCTCGATCTCGTGCTTGAAGTCGTCCTCGTTGACTTGCTGGAGCCCGCAATTGGTGTGGTGGATGAGGATGATCTCGCGGGTGTTCAGAAATCGCTGCGACAGCACGAGCGAACGAATCACGTCGTCGGTCACCACGCCACCGGCATTGCGGATGATGTGCGCATCGCCGTGGTCGAGACCGAGGATCTGGAACATGTCCATGCGACTGTCCATGCAAGCCACCACGGCCAGGTGACGCCGGGGAGAGAGGGCCAGACCCTTGTCGGGGAAATCGGCTGCGAATGCCCGGTTGTTGGCGAGCAATTCGTCGGCGTTCGGTGTGAAGGGGGGTACGTCGCTCACTCCCCGATTATGGCGGTTCGAGGGCTAGCCTGCGAACCATGACATCACCCATCTTCAATCTCGAGGCCGGCGATGCGGGTCGCCCCGACATCTTCACCCGTCTGTTGAAGAACCGAGTGGTGATGCTCGGCACCGATGTCAACGACGACATCGCCAACCAGATCTGCGCGCAGTTGCTCTATCTCGAGGGCGAGGATGCCGACGCCGATATCTGGCTCTACATCAACAGCCCCGGCGGATCCGTCACGGCCGGCATGGCGATCTACGACACCATGCAGTTCGTGAGTTGCGATGTCGCCACGGTGTGCATGGGTCTGGCTGCGAGCATGGGCCAGTTCCTCCTCACCGCTGGTGCCGCCGGCAAGCGTTACACACTGCCGAACGCGCGCATCATGATGCATCAGCCCCTCGCCGGACTCCGCGGTCAGGCGGCCGACATCGCCATTCAGGTGGAGCAGATCACCTTCACCAAACGACGCATGGCCGAGCTCACGGCTCACCATTCGGGTCAGCCGCTCGAAAAGATCCAGGCTGATGCCGAGCGCGACCGCTGGTTCACTGCCGAGGAAGCCAAGGCCTACGGACTCGTCGACAAGGTGATCCTGAAGCGCGGCGAGATCGTCTGATCAAGCGCTCGCCGGTGGAGCCACCGGCGGCACACTGACCGGAACGCTTCCTTCCACCCCGATCACATCGGGCATGGTCAGACCGCACGTGGTCTCGACCCAGATCGCCACATCGCGGGCCGGGCGTTCGGCTTTGTACGCGGCATCGGCCACCGCTTGTCGGGATGCCGGGTCGGCGACATCGACGTCGGCTGCCAATTCCATGAGTTCGGTGAGTGTCCGCCATTCGGCTTCGATGGCCAGTGGTGTGATGGCATCGAGTCGCCGGTAGCGCTTCACGACATCGCCGACGTCGTCCGGTTCGGCTAGCGGCGCGTCGAGAGCCGGTAGCTCCTTCGCGAGTTGGCCGCAGAAGTTCTCGGCGCTCCGATCGGGGTCGCTACACGACGAGACCAGTGGTGCCAGCAACAGACCGAGGCCCATGACTCCGGCGACCACCGCGAGACGCGCCATGCGATCAGGAGCCGGCCGTTGCATGGGTTCATTCTCTCAGGTCGTCGACGAGCCATCGGGTCACCCCACGACTTCATCGACCACACCGGTTTCCCAAAGTCTGCGCATCGCACCCACATCGCAGCATGTCGATCTTCGTCCGCTCCGCCACCATCACCGGCACCCACGGTCTCGCCGTCACGGTGGAAGCCCACATCGCCACCGGACTTCCGGGATTCACGATTCTTGGCCGACCGGACGACGTGTGTCGCGAATCGCGCGAGCGAGTCCGCGCGGCGCTCCTGTCGAGTGGATTCCATTGGCCGGCACGGCGCATCACCATCAACCTGTCACCGTCGGGGACCAAAAAGGTGGGGAGCGCACTCGATCTGGCCATGGCGGTCGCGATCCTGGCCGCCGACGATCAGATCGAAGTCGATGAACTCGACGAAATCGCGTTCATCGGCGAACTCGGACTCGACGGTTCGCTGCGTGGAGTTCCCGGAGTGGCGCCCATGGCTGCCGTCCACCGAGATCGCTTGGTGGTCGTACCGCAGGCCAATGCCCGTGAAGCCGACATCGTCCGACCCCGGCGAGTGGAAGTCGCATCGTCGCTCACCGATGTCGTGGGAGCGATCACGCACATGCGACCTTGGCCGATTCGTGTCGCCGAACCGCCGACAACCGGTACGCCCCCGTTGGTCGATCTTGCCGACGTGCGCGGACAGACCGCGGCCCGACTCGGTCTCGAACTCTCGGCGGCCGGCGGTCACCATCTGCTCCTCATCGGTCCACCAGGTGCCGGCAAGACGATGCTCGCTCAACGTCTTCCGGGCCTTCTTCCCGAACTCGATGCCGAAACCGCGCTCGAAGTGATGATGGTCCGATCGGCGGTGGGCGAGTCGATTCCCATGGGCGGGCTGGCGTCGATGCCACCCATTCGCATGCCGCATCATTCGGCGAGCCACGTGTCGATGGTCGGTGGTGGTTCGGCCAACCTTCGACCGGGCGAAGTCAGCCTGGCTCACGGTGGTGTTCTCTTTCTCGACGAGTTGGGGGAATTCGCGCCTTCGACGCTCGACGCATTGCGGCAACCCCTCGAGGAGGGTGTGATCCGACTCTCGCGTGCCTCGGCGACGGCGGTCCTTCCGGCCCGGTTCACCTTGGTCGGCGCCACCAATCCGTGTCCGTGTGGTGGCGGGCCGCCCGGTTCGTGCGAATGCGACGAGTCGGCCCTCGCTCGTTACCGTCGCCGCTTCTCCGGTCCGCTCGTCGATCGCTTCGACGTCCGCGTGGTGGTCAATCGGCCGGGTCCGGACGAACTGCTCGGTTCGGGAACGAGTGAATGTACGGCACTCGTGCGCGAACGTGTGCTCTCCACACGGGCAGTGGCGATCGAACGACAGGGAGTTCTCAACGCGAGGCTGACCGGTCCGATGCTCGACGAATTCGCGCGTCCGACCACCGCGGCCACGGCTCTCCTCCGTACCGAACTCGAAACCGGTCGTCTGTCCGGTCGCGGGTTGCACCGCATCCGACGTGTGGCCCGAACTCTCGCCGATCGCGATGGTGCGTTCGGCGATGTGGGCGACGAGCACGTCGCGCTGGCCCTCTCGCTCCGGGCTCGCATTGCCTCTCGTCACCGCTGACCATCTCGCCGCCGTCCGCCTCGCGCGCGTGCCCGGCATCGGCCCCCGTCGGTTGCGGATGCTGCTCGACCGCGCGGCACCGACCGACGCGATGATGGCGATGGTCGGGGGAGCGAATATTCCCGAGCAATGGCAGAGCTGGGCCCGACACCTCGAAGACGAACTCGATCGCATCACCGACGACGAACTCGTCGACCAGCTGGGCGACACCAGTGTGATCGTTCTCGGTGAGCCGGACTACCCACCGGCGTTGGCCGTCGATCACGAAGCACCGGCGGTTCTCTTCTACCGCGGCGATCTCGGTGCTCTCGCTGATCGACGGGTCGCAGTGATCGGCACTCGGCACTGCACCGAGCGCGGGCGGGTCATCGCCGCCGATGTAGGTCGGACTCTGGCGGCCGAAGGAGTGTCGGTCGTGTCGGGTCTGGCCCTCGGCATCGACGCCGCCGCCCACCGCGGGGTCATGGTCGCCGTCCAACAAGGTGCGAGTGGTCGTCCGGTGGCCGTCGTCGCCTCGGGTCTCGATGTGGTGTATCCGCGAGCCAATGGCGGACTCTGGAAAGTAGTCGCCGAGTCGGGTTTGATCGTCACCGAATCGCCTCCCGGCACCGCCCCGGATCGTTTTCGATTTCCTCTTCGGAACCGACTGATCGCCGCGCTCGGCGAGCTCGTTCTCGTGGTCGAGTCGCGCATCCACGGCGGTTCGATGATCACGGTCGACGAAGCGCTCGAACGTGATATTCCGGTGATGGCGGTTCCCGGACCGGTCGATCTGCCGGTGAGCGCCGGCACCAATCAACTGTTGCGCGACGGAGCACTCGTGATGGCGGAGACCTCGGACGTTCTCGTGGCTCTCGGACTCCACGCCGTCGGGCGGGTGATCAGGGATCACCGACCTCGGCCCGACGAACGAGACCGAGACGTATTGGCGACCTTCCACGGCGCCGGCCCCTTGACCCTCGACATGATCCTGGATCGCCTGCCGTCGACATCCGTGGCCCGTGTCGGTGCGACCATCGCCGAGTGCGCGCTGAGCCTTGGCCGACTCGAGGCGCAGGGTTGGATCGTCGCCGACGGCGGCTGGTTCGAGTTGTTGCCGTCTCCCGCCGTGAGTTGAGTCTCGGTACCCTCACGGTGTGGCTACGCGAGGCGACCGCTGGGGGCTGGACGACTTCGTCACTTCACTGACGCGCGCGTCGGCTAACACCGTCATCGCCTACCGCGGCGACGTGAGCGATTTCGTGGAGTGGACGCGCGACCAGTCGATCAGCGGCCCCAAGAACGTCGACCGACTGGTCTTGCGGCGTTATCTGAGTCATCTCGGAGCTGAACGGCTGGCCAAACGGTCGATCGCCCGCAAGGCATCGGCTTTGCGCCGCTATTTCGCTTGGGCCCGACGCGCCGGCCTGGTCGACACCGATCCGTCGCTCGGACTCCGCGCACCGACCGGTGAAGGTCGACTCCCTCGCGTTCTCGACGGTCGGGAACTCCACGAACTACTCGAACCCGACACGGTCGATGAAGCGACGCCGTTGTGGCGGCGGCATCGTGACGACGCAATGCTCGAGGTGCTCTACGGGAGTGGATTGCGCGTGAGCGAACTCTGCGGACTCGACATCGACGGTGTCGACCTGCGTCGAGGTGTCGTGACGGTGTGGGGCAAAGGCGGCAAGGAACGTCGAGTGCCGATGTCGCAGGCCGCGGTCGACGCCGTTCGGGCGTGGTTGATGAAGCGCCGCGAAGTCGAAGGCGAACGTTCCGGTTCGGCCTTGTTCCTGAACGGGCGTGGGGCTCGTATCGGAACCCGCGACGTACGTCGCGTGGTGGACGAGCGATGCCCGTCGCCCACCCATCCGCACGCACTCCGCCACACGTTCGCCACCCATCTGCTCGACGGCGGAGCCGATCTCCGCATCGTGCAGGAACTCCTCGGCCACAGCGACGTGGCCACCACTCAGAGGTACACGCATGTGAGCAAGGAGCGTCTACGGTCGGTGTACACATCGACCCACCCACGCGCCTGACATGACCGAAACCGACGAGAAGCCTTCCCGCGACACCCCCGCCATCCACCGCGCGTGGCAACGCTGGGTCGACGAACGCGATCAGAGTGCGCGCGACGTCCTGATCGTCCACTACTCGCCACTCGTCAAGTTCGTGGCCGGCCGAGTTGCAGCCGGTCTACCGGCCGGCGTCGATACCGGCGAACTGGTCGGCACCGGGATTTTCGGTCTCATGGACGCGGTCGACCGTTTCGATCCGACGCGTGGTTTCAAGTTCGAGACCTTTGCCGTGCCGCGTATCAAGGGAGCGATCCTCGATGGGTTGCGCGCGATCGACTGGGTTCCGCGCACGGTGCGGCAGCGCGCACGTCAGATCGAGAACGCGATCGTCGAACTCGGAAATCAACTGAAGCGTGCTCCCGCCGACGAAGAGATCGCGGCCCGTCTCGAGATCACGGTCGACGAACTCGGGGAGTGGTTGAGCGCAGTGGCGGTGGCCAACGTCGGACCCCTCGATCATGTGGTGTCGGGCGGAGACGGCGAACCGAGGCAGCTGCCGTCCTCGGGTGATCCGCTTCCCGACGCCGTCGTGGAGGACCGGGAAGTCAAGACGATCATGCGGGCGCAGATTCGCGAACTTCCCGATCGCGAACGCACGGTCGTGGCGCTGTACTACGACGAAGGAATGACCCTCTCGGAAATCGGCGACGTTCTCGGCGTGACCGAGAGCCGTGTGTCGCAGATCCATTCAAAAGCCGTCATCATGCTCCGCTCGCGTCTGTCGGCGGCCGGCATCCCGTAGATCCGCCCGCGCGTCGGCTTCTCCCACATCGGGAGATGTTCGAACTCGTGACTGCGGCGGCCTCGGCGGTGTTCGTGTGCCTCGCACCACCCGTCGAAGCGCCCCTCACCCGTGGATTCGAGCCGCCGCTGTGCGCGTTCTGCGCCGGTCATCGAACGATCGAATTCGCTCGACCGGAGACGTCACCGCCGATGGTGGTGCGTTCGTCGGTGGAGGGTCGGGTTCGCTTCGCCGGGCCGGTCGCCGGAACCGCTTACGTGTCGATCGAGCCGACGGCTGGTTCGGGTGAGACCGTCACCGTCGGCTGGATTCCGGCCGAACCCGGGGTGTTCGTCGGTTTGCCGGCGCTCGGTCGTCGGGTGGAGGTCGGGGATCCGATCGGCTGGTCGACGGGACGCGCGACGCTCAGCCTCAGGACCGCCGACGGGGAGTACCGGGATCCGGCCCCGCACCTCGGTCGGATCCGGCGCCGGGCCCGCCTCGTTCCGGTCGACGGGCGGGGTCGACGGCCGCCCCACCGTGCCGTCTGCGAACCCCTCCGGTAGATTGCCGGACGGCCCGGAAACGGGTCACTCATCACTGCACGTCGCTCATCTGCGGTCGTTTCCCCCGGGAGGCGCGAGATGACGTGCCGGCAACCGCAGAACCAGGAGGAACATAGCCATGGCCATCGTCACGATGCGTCAAATGCTGGAAGCCGGAGTCCACTTCGGCCACCAGACCCGTCGTTGGAACCCCAAGATGAAGCGATTCATCTTCGGCGAGCGTCACGACATCTACATCATCGACCTCGAGCAGACGCTCACCCGGGTCGAGGACGCGTACGCATTCGTGCGCGATCTCGTGGCCAAGGGCGGCGACGTTCTGTTCATCGGAACCAAGAAGCAGGCCCAGGATCCGATCCGCGATTACGCGAACAAGTGCGGCATGCCGTACATCAACGAGCGTTGGCTGGGCGGCATGCTCACCAACTTCGAGACGATCCACAAGCGGGTGCAGAAGATGCTCGAACTCGAGCGACTGAAGACCACGGGTGAGTTCGATCTCATGCCGAAGAAGGAAGCCCTCCTGAAGGACCGCGAGCTCACCAAGCTCCAGAAGAACCTTTCGGGTATCCGCAACATGACGCGTCGTCCCGCAGCGGTCTTCGTGCTCGACACGAAGAAGGAGCACATCGGAGTGACCGAGGCCAACAAGCTCGGCATCCCGGTGGTGGCCGTGGTCGACACCAATGTGGACCCCGATCTCATCCAGTTCCCTATTCCGGGCAACGACGATGCCATCCGCGCCAACGAACTGATGTGCAAGGTCATCGCCGAAGCCGTCCTCGAAGGTCGATTCATCGCCGGAAAGGGCGGCGGAGTCGCACAGGAGCGCACCGCCGAGGAGCAGGCGGCATTCGTCGCCAGCCAGGCCGATGCCCGCGCCCAGGCCGCCGCGGCCCAGGCCGAGCGCGAGGCCCGCCTCGCCGCGTCCAAGGCGGCCGCGCCCGCCGAGGAGGCGTGATGGCGTTCACCGCGAAGGACGTACAGACCCTGCGTCAGGCAACCGGCGCCGGAATGATGGACTGCAAGAAGGCGCTCGAGTCGAACGACGGTGACATGGAAGCCGCCAAGCAGTGGCTCCGCGAGAAGGGTTTGGCCGCCTCGGCCAAGCGCGACGACCGCGAGAACACTCAAGGTGTCGTGGCCCTCGTGATCAAGAACGGTGTCGGCGCGATCGTCAAGCTCAAGTGCGAGACCGACTTCGTCGCCGCCAGCGACCAGTTCAAGGGTGAGGCCGATGCTCTCGCCAACCTCGTCGCCGAGAAGGGTGAGGCCGCGGTGGCCGAGCGCGCCGCGATCCTCGAGGATCTGAAGATCACCCTCAAGGAGAAGATCGAACTCGGCGAGGTCGTGCGCATCGCCACGGCGTCCGGGAACATCATCGAGAGCTATCAGCACATTCAGGGTGGCCGTGGCGTGAACGCGGTGCTCGTCGAGATCGAGGGTGGCAACACCGACCTCGCCCACGACATCGCGGTCCACATCGCGTTCGCTCGTCCGAAGTACTTGAAGCGCGACGAAGTTCCAGCCGATGTGGTCGAGAAGGAGCGCGCGACACTCGAGACGATCTCGCGCAACGAGGGCAAGCCCGAAGCGGCGCTCCCCAAGATCGTCGAGGGTCGGATCAACGGATTCTTCAAGGACGTCTGCCTGCTCGAGCAGGCTTATGCGAAGGACGACAAGCAGTCGGTCACCCAGGTGCTCGGCTCGGCCAAGATCGTGCGTTACGCACAGGTCGAGATCGGCTGATCACCCGATGGCATCGTCGCCCAGCGAGTCTCGTCCCCGCTGGAAGCGGGTCGTTCTCAAATTGTCGGGAGAGGCGCTCGCCGAGCCCACGGGTTTCGGTCTCGACACCAACACTTTGCGGCAGGTGGCCACCGAGATCAAGGAAGTGCGCGAAGCCCTCGGGATCGACATCGCGATCGTGGTCGGTGGCGGCAACTTCTGGCGCGGTCTGAAAGGTGCCGGGCAGGGAATGGATCAGGCCCAGGCCGACTTCATGGGAATGATCGCCACGGTCATGAACGGCCTCGCGTTGCAGGACGCTCTCGAGCGCGTGGGTCAGCACTCGCGCGTCATGACCGCGGTCGAAATGCCCAAGGTCGCCGAGCCGTACATCCGTCGTCGGGCCGAACGCCACATGGAAAAGGGTCGCGTGGTGATCTTCGCCGGCGGCACCGGAAATCCGTTCTTCACCACCGATACCGCGGCGGCTCTCCGGGCGGCCGAGATCGACGCCGAGGCGATCCTGAAGGGAACCCATTCGGGAGTCGATGGCGTGTACACCGCCGATCCCAAACTCGACCCCACCGCGACCCGTTACGACCGCGTCTCGCACAAGGAAGTGATCGAGAAGGAACTCCGCGTCATGGACGCCACCGCAATAGCGTTTTGCAGGGACAATCAGATCCCGATCGTGGTGTTCGACGTGAGTACACCGGGCAACATCAGATCCGTTCTGGAGGGTCGGCCCGTAGGTACGCTGGTCGGGTGACCGACGACGTATTGCTCGAGGCCATCGACAAGATGGACAAGGCCGTCGACCACGCCCAGTCGCAGTTCACGACGGTGCGAACCGGCCGTGCGACACCCGCCCTGGTCGAGAAGTTGATGGTCAACTACTACGGAGCGGACGTTCCGTTGCAGCAACTCGCCGGATTCCAGGTGCCCGAAGCCCGCATGCTCGTGGTCAAACCCCACGATCGTGGTGCCCTCGGGGCCATCGAGAAGGCGATCCGCGACTCCGATCTCGGTATCTCGCCCTCGAACGACGGCACGGTGATCCGACTCAACTTCCCCGCGCTCACCGAGGAGCGCCGACGTGATTACGTGAAACTCGTGAAGAACATGGCCGAGGACGGGCGGGTGGCCGTGCGCAACGTCCGTCGCGACGCCCGCAAGAGCCTAGAGACAGCCGAGAAGGCCGGCGACATCTCAGCCGACGAACTCGAGCGCGCCGAGAAAGAACTCGAAAAGATCACCCACGACCACATCGAGCACATCGACAAGGCCGTGGCCAAGAAAGAGCAAGAACTGCTCGAAGTCTGAGACCGGGAGGACAATCCGATGAGCGACGACATGTGGCGGCGCACGGGTGATGACCACGAGGACGAGAACGACGACTTCGGTGAACTCCGGTTCTCCGACGACGAACCGGCTCCGTTGAGTTTCGGGGGTAACGACACGGGTTCGCTGCCGCACTGGAGCGAACCGCCCACCGGAGAGGTTCCGCGACTCTTCGCCGAATCGAGCACGGGTTCGGCGCCGCGACCGCGGCCCGAGGTTCTGTCGTTCGATGACGATGACGATGGTGACGACGACACGGTCGAGTCCGCGGCCTTGGACGATGCGACCGACGACGTCGACATCTGGGGTTCGTATTCGGGGGCCGCGCCGCGTCCTATCCCGGACCGTCCGGCTCCGCCGGCCGAATCGAGTGGCGGACGTCCGCGCGTTCGACTCGGTGATCCGAGTGGTGGAGTTCGCCGCGAGCCGAGCGGTCCGATGCGCCGTGAACCGAGTGGTCCGATGCGACGTGGTGACGACACCACAGCCTCAGGACCCATGGTTCGGCGGGGTGTGGATACGTCCGACACCCGGCGTACGGGTCGGGTCACCATCTCGGGTGACGACACGCAGGGACGTCCGGTCACCGGTAGTCGGCCCCGTCCTGCGGGTGAGCGCGGACCGCGTCCTCGCCCCGATGTCCGTCGTCCAGCTGTCCGGCCGACCTCGCGTGGAGCTGGTGGGCGTGACATGCCAACGGCCGTCACCGCGGGGCTCATCATCGCCGCCGCGTTCATCGGTGCTCTCCTGTGGAAGCCGGTGGCCGTCCTGGCCATCGTCGTCCTGGTGTGCGGCTTGGCCGGAGTGGAGTTCTTCGACAAAGTGACCGAGCGCGGTTACAACCCGGCGATCATCGTCGGCATCGCGGCGTGCATCGCGGCGCCGCTCGCCGCGTACTGGGTGGGCGAAGGAGCGCTCCCGCTCGTACTCGTTCTGGCCCTCATGGCTGCCGGTGCGACGTTCGTCGGTGCGGAGGGCGTGCAGTCGAGTCCGATGCCCAACATCGCGATCACCTCGCTCGGCATGATGTGGATCGGGCTCATGGGTTCGTACGCCGCGCTCATCGCCGGAGTCTCGAATGTGCCCGGCCTCGGCAATGCCGGTACCGACACCCTCTTCATCATGGCGGTCGGAGTGGTGGCCAATGACGTCGGCGCTTTGTTCGTCGGGTCGGCTGCCGGTCGTACGCCGTTGCGGCAGTGGATCAGCCCCAACAAGACCCTCGAAGGTTTCCTCGGTGGCGGTCTCGCGACTCTCGTGGCCGTCGTGGTCGTGAGCCTTCAGAGCGACACGTGGAACGACATCGGTGAGGCCGTGCTGCTGGCCATCGTGATCGCGGTTCTCGCTCCGCTCGGCGATCTCGTCGAGAGCATGTTCAAGCGCAATCTCGACATCAAGGACTTCGGAACGCTGATCCGGGGTCACGGGGGAGTCCTCGATCGGTTCGACGGATTCCTGTTCGTGTTGCCGGCCGCGTACTACCTCCTGCAGGTCCTCGAGCCCTACACCTCCTGACCAACCGTTCACGCTCGATCGGTGCGAGAATGAGGGCGTCGTGAGCGCCGTACGAGTGTCGATCGCCGGATCCTCGGGATCCATCGGGACCCAGACCCTCGATGTCGTGCGCGCCGAGCCCGATCGCTTTCGAGTGGTCGGTCTCGGAGTGTCGTCGTCGGTCGAGACTCTCATCGAGCAGGCGATCGAGTTCCGGCCGGAGTTGGTGGCCGTGGCCGACGCCTCGCGCCGGGCCGAAGTCGCGGCGGCGCTGCCTTTCGCCACCGTCGTCGACTCGCTGGCCGATCTCGCCGAACCCGCCGATGTGGTGGTGAACGCGGTCGTGGGTTTCGCCGGCTTGCCGGTGACCCTGCGAACTCTCGCCGCCGGTAAGCGCCTCGCCTTGGCGAACAAGGAGTCGCTGATCGCCGCCGGTCCGGTGGTGCAGCCGCTACGCGCCACGCCCGGCGCCGAGATCGTTCCGGTCGACAGTGAACATTGCGCGGTTCATCAGTGCCTGCGTTCGACCGTGCGCGAAGGGTTGGAGGTCTCGCGCGTCGTCCTCACGGCCAGTGGCGGGCCCTTCCGCGGTCGAACTCTCGACGACCTGGCGTCGGTGACGGTCGAACAGGCACTCGCTCATCCGACGTGGAGCATGGGTCCCAAGATCACGATCGACTCGTCGACGCTCATGAACAAGGGGCTCGAAGTGATCGAAGCCCACGAATTGTTCGGTGTCGACTACGACCGCATCGAGGTGGTCGTGCATCCGCAGTCGGTGGTGCACTCGATGGTCGAATTCACCGACGGCTGCACGATGGCGCAATTGAGTCTCCCCGACATGCGACTTCCCATCGGTTACGCGCTCGCCCACCCCGAGCGCATCGGCACCCCCTACGGTCGTATCGACTGGACCGAACTCTCGCGTCTCGATTTCGCCGAGCCGGATCGTCGCACGTTCCGCTGTCTCGACCTTGCCTACCGGGCCGGTCGGGCCGGTGGTTCGCTGCCGGCCTTTCTCTCGGCGGCCAATGAGGTCGCGGTGGAGTCCTTCCTCGCGGGTGATCTGCGTTGGCCCGACATCGCGGCGGTGATCGAGGCGTCGCTCGACGAGCACATCGAGTTCACCGAGACCCTCACGAGCGAGCACATCATCGAGGCCGATCGACGCGGTCGTGAAGCCGCACGTCGGGTACTCGGGTCGACGACCGCCGGAACGAAGGCCGCGCCATGACGCTGTATCGCGCGTTTCGCGACGAGATGATGGCCGGTGGAGCCGTGGACGAATCTCCCGAAGAGAATCGGGGTTCGCGTCGAACCGCGATCGTGTCGGGTCTCGTGATCCTCGGACTCCTCGTATGGCTCGGACTTGCCAACCCGTGGAGCCTCTTGCTCGTGGCCGGTCTGCTGATCTCCGTCTTCCTGCACGAGGTGGGACACTTCGTCACCGCCGGGTGGGCCGGGATGAAACGCACCCAGTTCTTCATGGGTTTCGGACCGCGACTCTGGAGTACGCATCGCAACGGTGTGGAATACGGCGTGCGAGCGCTCCCGCTCGGTGCCTTCGTGCGCATCGTCGGCATGAACAACATGGATCCGGTACAACCCGGTGACGAAGACGTCGCCTATTCCGCCAAGCCGTATCGCTGGCGTCTGCTCGTGATCACGGCCGGATCGATCATGCACTTTGTCATCGCGATCGTGCTCCTGGTGTTCGTGTTCACAGTGGGCGGGCGGTTCCAGGACACCGGTGATGTCCGCGTGATCGGCTTCCCGCCCGATTCTCCGGCGGCCACTGCCGGCCTGCGTGAAGATGACGTCATCCGGGCGATCGACGGCCGTTCGATTTCGTCGGTCGATGACATGCGCACCTATGTACGGTCGCTCTCGGCCGGTGACACCGTGCAACTCGAGTACGAACGTGAGGGCCAGCGATCGTCGGTCTCGATCGTGCTCGGCGATGCCGGGGCGGATTCCCCGAGCACCACCTCGGAGTCACAGCGTCCCGGCTTCCTTGGCGTGGCCTCCGATTCCTATGCGCGTGAGAGGTTGGGACTGGCGCCCGCTCTCGGCCACGTGGGCGGTGACCTCGCCGACGCGGTTTGGTCGACCTTCGAGGGAATCGCGACGGTGGCCAATCCGTTCAACCAGATCGAACAACTGACGAATGAAGACGCCGATCCGAGTAAACGCCCGACCACGGTGGTCGGAATCACGATGGTGGCCGGAGAAGTCGGACGCGACTATGGATTCTTCGGGGTGATGGAGGTCCTCGCTTCGATCAACGTGTTCGTGGGCGTGTTCAACCTCTTCCCGATGCTTCCTTTCGATGGCGGACATGCGGCCATCGCGACCTACGAACGCCTTCGCTCGCGTCGGGGTCGCCCGTATCGGGCCAACGTGGAAAAACTGTGGCCGCTCACCGTGGCCGTGGTGACACTCCTCCTCTTCCTGACCATGACCGGGCTGTACCTCGACATCACGCGCCCGTTCTGACGGGCGAAGCCCGATCAGTGGTCAGTGACCATCCGGAACGACGGTGCATCGGTCGACTGTCTCTGCGAGGATGAGACCGTGACCTCCGCCGAGAAGTCCCCGTTCGCCCGTCGCACGACCAACCGGATCATGGTGGGCAAGGTCCCCGTGGGTGGCGACTCACCGATCACGGTCCAGTCGATGACCGTGACCAAAACGGCCGATGTGGAGGGGACTCTCCAACAGATCTACGCGCTGGCCGCCGCCGGATGCGACATCGTTCGCTGCACCTGCAACGAGATCGAGGCCGCCGAAGGTCTCGCGCAGATCGTGCCGCGATCACCCATTCCGATCATCGCCGACATCCACCACCAGTACAAGATGGCCTTGGCGGCCATGGAGGCCGGTGTTCACGGCCTGCGTCTCAACCCGGGCAACATCCGCAAGCCCGAGCACATCAAGATCGTCGCCTCCGAAGCTCGTGATCGCGGCCTGCCGATCCGTATCGGTGTCAATGGTGGATCGCTCGATCCCGAGCTCTACGACAAATACGGTGGCAAGGTCACCCCCGAGGCGATGGTCGAGTCGGCCCAACGCGAGATGGCCTACTTCGACGAGGTCGGCTTCGAGCAGATCAAGATCTCCGTCAAGGCCTCGAGCGTTCCGCTCATGGTCGAGGCCTATCGGCAACTGAGTGAAGTCACCCGTCATCCGCTGCACCTCGGGGTGACCGAAGCCGGTCCGCCACCCGCCGGACTCGTGAAGGCCACTGCCGGCATCGCGACGTTGCTGATGGAAGGCATCGGCGACACGATTCGCTACAGCCTGACCGCCGATCCGGTGGAGGAGGCGCGGGCCGGTCGGCAACTTCTCGAGGCTCTCGGTCTGCGCGAGCGCAAGAACGTCGACCTCATCGCGTGTCCGAGTTGTGGTCGGGCCGAGATCGACGTGATCGATGTGGCCAAGCGGGCCATGGACGCATTCGGCGAACGGCAGTTACCTCTCCAGGTCGCGGTCATGGGCTGCGTGGTCAACGGTCCGGGTGAGGCGCGCGAGGCAGATCTCGGCATCGCTGCCGGCAACAAGCGCGGTCACCTTTTCGTGAAGGGTCGCAACGTCGCCGTGGTGCCCGAAAGCGAGATGGTCGAGGCGCTCGTGGAATGGGCCGAGTTCATCCACGAACACGGGGCCGAGGCGGCAATCGCCCGGGCCGACACGGCCCGGGCCGAACGCGAAGCGGCCAAGGATCGTTCGCAGTTGCTCGACGAAAAGGGTGCCGACGCGAACCACGCGCAGGAGAAGATCGTCGAGATCCGGCGCACCACTCAGGGCTGAGTCAGCTCGTGTAGTCGCCGGGTAGATCGTCGAACGAGATCCAACTGAAGAACTGCACGTCGATTCCGGCGTCTCGGATGAAGGATTCGAGATCCGGTTGTCCGGGACCGTTGAAGTTCTCCCCGATGTGGGCGAGCAGATCGATGTCCGGGCCGATGCCCATGGCCGCACGGAGCCTTGGAATGTCCGACGCCTTCACGGTGTGGTGCCACTCGTAATTCGATGATCCGAAGAACGACTTCACGGCGGGCCCGGAGTCGTAGCCCTCGATCCCGAGGCCGCCGTCGATCGTGATGCGAACGTCGAGGAAGCGGGTTCCTGAAGCATCGCTCGTGTTCCTCAGCGTGACGGTTCTCGGCGCGGCCATGGTCCTCCTCACTGGTGGCGACACGGTTCGTGTCTCCACCAGTGGAACGGAGCGCAAGGGGCCGAATGTGCGAAATGTGCGCGGCGTCAGGGTTCGGTGACGCGAAAGAGCGTGGCGTCGCCGATGAGCTCGAGTTCTTCGCCCGGTTGAAGGAAAGCGACCTCGCCTTGCTTCAGACGATGGGTGTTGCCGATACCGCAGAGCGTGAGCTCACGAGTTCGGGCACGGATGACCTCGGTGCCGTCGATCTTGTGGACCCACAGCGTGAACGGCGCATCGGGCGTCGGGAAGCGCCAGAGCCGTCCGGCCGATGTACGGGCGACGGGTTGGGCTTTCACGATCGGGTCGGCGAGCGGTGACGGATCGACGGTGGCCAGCAGTTCGTTGACGTCGATGTGCTTGTTCGTGAGGCCACAGCGAACCACGTTGTCGCTCGATCCCATGACCTCCACACCCATGCCCGACAGGTATGCGTGCAGATTGCCGGGCCCGAGATAGAGCGCCTGACCGGGCTCCAGCACCACATGATTCATGAGGAGAGTCACGGCTACCGACGGGTCGTCGGGATACATCCGGGCGAGTTTCACGGCCCAGCGTGCCGCCACCGAATCGTGATCCTCGCAGGCGGCCACGATGTCGTGCAGCAGGGGACGGAACTCCTCGCCGCTCGCGAAGATGTAACGGATGGTGTGCGCGAGATCGAAGTCGGCGAGCATGCGCGCGATCACCGATGCGCCACCGCCGATCTCGTGCAACATGTCGACGGTGATGGTCGGATCGCGGAAGCCGCACAATGCCTCGAAACGACCGAGTGCACAGATGAGTTCGGGTTTGGCGAAGGGATCGCGATAGATGCGACGCGAGTTGCTCACCGGGATGCCGAGCCGGTTCTCGCGGGCGTAACCCGCGTGCGCCTGTTCGGCCGAAGGATGCGACTGCAACGAGAGTGGTTCGGCAGCGGCGAGGAATTTCACGAGGAAAGGCAGCTCACCCGACACCGCGACGAGAGGCGTGGACAGCCCCGCGGTTTCGTCGGCGGCCGCTGGTGGACGCGTGGTTCCATCGGTGAGTTCGGCCGACGTCTCGACATCGAAGACCTTGGCCGGACCGCCGAGGTGCGTCCCGAACCAGAGTTCGGCCCACGGGCGTCCATCGGGTTCGAGACCGAGCAGGCGAGGTATCGCCGTCGGGTGGCCCCACGAATAGTGCTGCACGACTCCGCGCACGAGTCGCATGTCAGCTCCTGACGATGCCGACCAGCGCGCCGAGAGCGTCGGACGAAGCGATGTCGGTGCGTTCACCCGTTCGACGATCGCGGACTTCGACCTTGCCTTCGGCGAGGCCCTTGCCCACGACCACGATCGTGGGCATGCCAAGGAGTTCGGCGTCCTTGAACTTCACGCCTGGCGACACGTTGGTGCGGTCGTCGAGCAGGACCCGCACTCCGGCACGATCGAGTTCGGTGGCGAGGTTTTCGGCGAAGGCCCCGATCTCGTCGCCACCCTTGCCGGCGATGACGAGATGGATGTCGGCGGGTGCGATCTCTCGGGGCCAGCACAGACCGAGTTCGTCGGCGGTGGCCTCGGCGATGGCGGCGACCGCGCGCGAGACGCCGATGCCGTACGAACCCATTGTGACGACGACCTGCTTACCGGTCTGGTCGAGGACGGTCAGATCCAGAGCCTCGGCGTACTTGCGACCGAGTTGGAAGATGTGGCCGATCTCGATGCCGCGGGCGATTTCGAGTGATCCGGGGCACTTCGGACAGTCGTCACCGGCTCGAACCTCGGCGGCTTCGATCAGCCCGTCGGCGCGAAAGTCGCGACCAGCCACGAGATTCACCATGTGCCGGCCCTTCTCGTTGGCACCGGTGACCCATCGTGTTCCGTCGACCACTCGGGGATCGACCAAGTATCGGACACCTCGCTCGGCTCCGAGCGCCGCGGGTCCGATGTAACCCTTCACGAGTTGTGGGTGACGTGCGAAGTCTTCGTCGGTGAAGGCCTCGGGTTCGGCTGGTGCAACTTGGGCCTCGACGCGCTTCATGTCGACTTCACGATCGCCGGGCACTCCGATGGCGAGTGGTTCGCGCGTTCCGTCGGGATGACGCAACATCACGAGCACGTTCTTCAGAGTGTCAGCCGCCGTCCAGGGACGATCGGTGCGCGCGAGATCAGCGCGCGCATTCAGTAGGTGGACGAGCGTGGCGATGGTCGGCGTGTCAGGTGTGTCGCACATGAGTGCCGCTGGAGTTGAGGAGGCGTCGATCGGTGTCGGCACGCGCACGCTCACGGCCTCGGTGTTGGCCGCGTAGCCGCACGCGGGGCAGCGTACGAAGGTGTCCTCGCCGACTTCGAGGGGCGCGAGGAACTCCTCGCTCTTCGAGCCGCCCATGGCGCCCGACATCGCCGAGACGATCACATAGGGGAGACCGAGACGTTCGAAGGTTCGGATGTAGGCCTGCCGGTGCGCCTCGTAAGAAGCGGAGAGGCCGGCATCGTCGATGTCGAAGGAATACGAGTCCTTCATGACGAATTCGCGACCGCGCAAGAGACCGGCTCGGGGTCGGGCCTCGTCGCGGTACTTCGTCTGGATCTGGTAGATCACGAGCGGCAGATCCTTGTAGGACGAATAGAGGTCCTTCACGAGAAGGGTGAACATCTCTTCGTGGGTCGGGCCGAGCAGGAAGTCGACCCCACGGCGGTCCTTCAGGCGAAAGAGGTTGTCGCCGTACTCGGTCCAGCGGTTGGTGGCCTCGTAGGGCTCGCGGGGGAGGAGAGCCGGGAAATGGACCTCCTGGAATCCGGCCCGGTCCATTTCGTCACGGACGATGTTCTCGACGTTTCGGTACACGGCCCAGCCGAGGGGCAACCAGGTGAATCCGCCCGGGGCGGCCCGGCGGATGTACCCACCTCGAAGCATGAGCTGGTGACTCGGCACCTCGGCGTCCGAGGGGGTTTCCCGGAGCGTCCGCACGAAGAGCGTGGACATCCGCAACATCGGGTCGAGGTTACTGCCGACCCCTGTATGCTGGATGAGTCTTTACCGCTCGGATTCGTCCGAGATTGCCGAAGGCGTGGGTGAAAACCCACGTCTTTTTCAGTCTTGGGGGCCGATTCCGGACGGTGAGACCTAATCGAGCGAAAAACAGGAGGTGTCATGAGCGAGGAATCCGCCATCGAACGACGTCTCCATGCGCTCATCGACCCGATCGTGGCCGATCTTGCACTCGATCTGTACGACCTCGACTACGCCGGTGGCGTCCTGAAGGTCACCGTCGATACGCCTCCCGGTTCGCCGGGCGGAATCGACGTGGACACACTCGCCCAGTGCACCCGACTGATCTCGCGCGAACTCGATCATTCCGATCCGATTCCGGGGCACTACACGCTCGAAGTCTCGAGCCCCGGTCTCGAGCGCACTCTGCGCACTCCTCGTCATTTCCAGCGTGAAGTGGGCAAAGAGGTGTCGATCCGCCTCCGCAACGTCGAGAACGGCGAGCGTCGCCTGAACGGTGTGCTGGTCGCCGCCGACGATCAGGCGGCAATCGTCCGAGTGATGGGACCGCGGGCCGAATCCACCGACCATCGTGTGGTCTACGACCAGATCGACCGAGCCAAGACCGTCTTCGTCTGGGAGGCCGCCCCCAAGCCCGGCAAGACCGGTGGCAAGAAGCCCCGAGCCACGGCAGACTCAGGTGCTCGAAAATCAGCAATGAAGAACTCTCCGACCAGCAAGAACATCCGCAACAACGACCAGGAGCCCTCTCCGTCATGAGCAATCTCGACATGGCCGAAGCCGTCCAGCAGTTGGCGATGGCCAAGAACATCACCGTCGACGAACTCCTCCAGGTGCTCGTCGACGCCCTCGCGACCGCTTACAAGCGCCGTCCGGGAGCAGCCGAGGAGGTCGAGGTCGGACTCAATCCCGACACCCTCGAGATCACCTTCACCGCCTACGACATCGACGAGGACGGCAACTGGGTCAATCCACGCGACGACACGCCCAACAAGGGCGAACTTGGACGTATCGCTGCCCAGACGTTCCGTCAGGTGATGAACCAGCGCATTCGTGAGGCCGAGTACGTCCGCAAGTTCGAGGAGTATGCGAACCGCGAAGGCGACATC
The DNA here is from genome assembly GCA_964563545.1 of uncultured Bifidobacterium sp. Classification (GTDB taxonomy): domain Bacteria; phylum Actinomycetota; class Acidimicrobiia; order Acidimicrobiales; family Ilumatobacteraceae; genus Casp-actino8. The sequence goes on from CAZLXB010000017.1 coordinate 28,338, forward strand.
GTGACCGGCATCGTGCAGGAGACGAACAACCGCTTCGTGCTGCTCGATCTGGGCAAGGTCGAGGCACTCATGCCGCAGTCGGAGCAGGTCCCCTTCGAACGCGCCCAGCAGGGTGCGCGCATGAAGGCCTACATCGTCGAAGTGCGTCGTACGCAGAAGGGTCCGCAGATCATCGTGAGCCGCACCCATCCGGGTCTGGTGAAGCGTTTGTTCGAACTCGAGGTTCCCGAGATCGCGGACGGTGTCGTGGAACTCAAGGCGTGTGCCCGCGAGCCAGGCCACCGCACCAAGATCGCCGTCTGGTCGAACGACCACAACGTCGATCCGGTTGGCGCCTGCGTCGGCGCGCGCGGCGCGCGTGTACGGATGGTCGTGAACGAACTCAACCAAGAGAAGATCGACATCGTTCCGTTCAGCGAGAATCTCCCCGATTTCATCGCCAAGGCGTTGTCGCCGGCCAAGGTGACCGAGGTGCGCGTGAGCGAGGACGGCACTCAGGCCGACGTGATCGTGCCCGACTTCCAGCTCAGCCTGGCCATCGGCAAGGAGGGTCAGAACGCACGCCTGGCCGCTCGCCTCACCGGTGTTCGTATCGACATCAAGAGCGAGACGCAGGATCGCAACGAGAAGGCTGGCATCTACGTCGACTCCGACGAATACGCCGAGGGCTCGTGGGTTCTGAACGCCGAAACCGGCGAGCAGGAATGGCATGCCGCCGACGGCACCGTGATGACGGTGGCCGAGGTGGAGGCCGCCAACAAAGAACGCGAACAGACATCGGTGGAGACCGAAGCCTGAGTCGAAACCGACTTTTCGAGACGAGTGAAGGACCGACGACCACGTGGCAGCAGCCAAGATCAAAGTAAGTGACCTGGCGAAGAAGCTCGGCATGACCAATGCCGAGTTGGTCGACCTCGCCAAGGCAGAAAAGATCGAGGTCAAGGGTCCGACGTCGAGTCTGGTTCCCGCCTTCGCCGACTTCCTCGAGAAGAAGGCGCGTACTCAGGGTCTGGTGCGTGAGGCACAACCCGAAGAGGAAAAGCCGGCCAAGAAGGCAGCGGCCAAGAAGGCGGCGCCCAAGAAGGACGACGACTCGGGTGAGGGTTCCGAGGAGAAGCCGGCCAAGAAGGCAGCGGCCAAGAAGGCGGCACCGAGGAAAGAAGCCGAGCCCAAGCCCGAAACCGAGGTCGCCGTCGTCGCCGAAGCACCGGCACCAGTCGTTGCTCCGACGCCCGAGTCCACTGAAGTCGCCGAGGCCCCCAAGACCGCTCCGAGTCGAGTGATCTCAGGGCGCGATGTGACCCGCGAGATCCCGCGTCCGGTCGCCCCGCGCCCGGCACCCGCGATGCCGCCCACTCCGGCTGCGCCGCCGGCACCGGCCGCGCCCGCGGCTCGTACCGCACCGCCCGCGCCC
>CAZLXB010000017.1:29851-35052 GCA_964563545.1 uncultured Bifidobacterium sp.
GGCTGCGCCGCCGGCACCGGCCGCGCCCGCGGCTCGTACCGCACCGCCCGCGCCCCCTGCACCTCCGGCCCCTGGTCGACCCGTGGGTCCGTCGGGTCGTCCGGTTCCGCCACCCCCTGGTCGACCCATGGGTCCGTCGGGTCGTCCGGTTCCCCCGCCGCCTGGTGGTCCGCGACCGACCGGTCCGCGTCCGGGTGGGTTCTCCGGTGGGCCGCGTCCCACTGGGCCGCGTCCGGGTGGTTTTGGCGGTCCGCGTCCTGGTGGTTTTGGTGGTCCGCGTCCCGGCGGTGGTCCTGGCGGTCCGCGTCCGGGTGGTTTTGGTGGTCCGCGTCCCGGCGGTGGACCCGGTGGCGGTCCGGGAGGTCGTCCTGGTGGCGGTCCCGGCGGTCGTCCCGGTGGTGGTCCGCGCCCGTCGGGTGGTCGTCGCGCCCCGCGAGGCGGTCGTCGTCGCCGTCGTGGCGAGGAAGAGTTGCTGCCCACGGAGATCCGGTACACCGAGACCGACGCTCCGGTCCCCGAGGGCGTCGTCGTCATCGAGCGCGGTGTGTCGGCGCAGGAGTTCGCACCGCGTCTGAATCGCACGGCGGCCGACGTCGTCCGGTTCCTCATGAAGAACGGCGAAATGGTCACCGCGACCATGACCCTCTCCGACGAACAGATGGAACTCTTCGCGCTCGAGATCGGCGCCGAAGTGCTCCTCGTCGAACCCGGTCAGCAAGAGGAGATGGAACTCCAGGCGCTGTTCGACGACAGCGACGACATCGATGAAGCCGCGCAGGCACCGCGCCCACCGGTCATCACCGTGATGGGTCACGTCGACCACGGTAAGACGACTCTCCTCGACCGCATCCGTAATGCGAACGTGGTTGCCGGCGAAGCGGGTGGAATCACCCAGCACATCGGCGCATATCAGGTGGAGCAGAACGGCAAGAAGGTCACCTTCATCGACACTCCTGGCCACGCGGCATTCACCAAGATGCGCGCCCGCGGCGCCCAGGTGACCGACATCGTCGTGCTCATGGTGGCCGCCGACGACGGTGTGATGCCCCAGACGGTCGAAGCGATCAGCCACGCCCGAGCGGCCGACGTTCCGATCGTGGTGGCCATCAACAAGATCGACAAGGAGAACGCCGACGTCCAGCGCGTGATGTCGCAGTTGTCCGAACAGAATCTGATCCCCGAGTCGTGGGGTGGCGACACCATCTGTGTCGAGATGGCCGCTCAACAGGGCCTCGGCGTCGATGACCTCGTGGAGCAACTGACCGTTGTCGCCGAACTCGAGGAACTTACCGCCAACCCGACTGGTCGCGCCAAAGGCGTGGTGCTCGAGGCCAACCTCGACGTCGGTCGTGGTCCGGTGGCCACGATCCTCGTCGACAAGGGCACACTCAAGGTCGGCGATCCGATCGTCGCCGGCGCGGCCTGGGGCCGTGTGCGCGCGATGATCGACGACAAGGGCCAGCAGATCAAGGAAGCCGGCCCGTCGACTCCGGTTCAGGTGCTCGGTCTCTCGACCGTCCCGCAGGCCGGTGACGAATTCCGAGTGGCACCCGATGAGCGCACGGCACGTACCGTCGGCGAGGCGCGCGAACAGCGTCTGCGCGCCAAGTTGCAGCGTGGCGATGCCCGTGTGCAAAAGGGAGTGAAGCTCGAAGACGTTTTCAGTCAGATCCAGGCCGGCGAGGTCGCCACGCTGAACCTGATCATCAAGGCCGATGTTCAGGGTTCGCTCGAAGCCGTGACCGAGAGCCTGCGCCGTCTCGAGCGCGACGAAGTCAAGTTGGCCTTCGTGCACCGCGGAGTGGGTGCGATCACCGAGAACGACATCACGCTCGCCGGTGCCACCAATGCCACGCTCATCGGCTTTAATGTCCGTCCCGATCGCAAGGCCCGCGACCTCGCCGAGGCCGAACACGTCGAGATCCGCACCTACGAAATTATCTACAAGCTTCTCGAAGACATCGAGAAGGCGATGGTGGGCATGCTCGCCCCAGAGTTCGAAGAAGTCGTCACCGGCGAAGCCGAGGTGCGCGAGATCTTCCGCGTTCCCAAGATCGGCGCCATTGCCGGTTGTTATGTGCGATCGGGTCAGATCACTCGTGGTTCGAAGGTCCGCTTCCTCCGCGAAGGTGTGATCATCTGGAAGGGCGCCATCCAGTCGTTGCGCCGATTCAAGGACGACGTCCGTGAAGTGCGCGACGGATTCGAGTGCGGTATCGGCCTCTCGGACTTCCAGGATCTGAAGCAGGGTGACCTGATCGAAACCTACGAAGAGAAGCAGATCGTCCGTACCTGATGTCCCGGGCCTGATGTCCCGGACCTGATGGTCCGTAACAGTTCGTCGACGGGAGGAAAACGTCGTGAGTGACCTCGAGTTCTTCTTCGATCCGGTGTGCCCGTGGGCCTGGATCACATCGCGCTGGGTCGAGGAGGTGTCGTCGCAGCGCTCGTACGACGTGCGCTGGCGGTTCATCTCCCTGAAGCTCCTCAACGCCGAGAACAAAGCCGAGTGGTACACCGATCAATACAAGCGCTGGCATGCAATGGGCCACGAGGCGCTGCGTGTGGCCGCCCGTCTCGATGCTGAACTCGGCAACGAGGCGGTGTTCGCGCTCTACACCGCGATCGGCACCGAAGGTCATGTGAAGGGTCGTCGCGACGACTACGCAGCGAGCACCGAAGCCTTCGTGGGCGAGTGCCTCGACATCGCCGGTCTCGATCGGTCATACATCACGGCCGCCTTCGACGAGCAGTTCGATGCGCGCATCGCCGCCGATACCGAGTTGGCGTTGTCGCGAACGGGTCGTGACGTCGGTACTCCGATTCTGACGTTCAGGCCCGGTCGTCCCGATGAGGGTTCGTTCTTCGGGCCGGTCATCGCCCGGATTCCGCGTGGACCCGAGGCGTTGCGTCTGTGGGACGCCGTCGAGGTCGTTGCCACCACTCCGGGAGTGGCCGAACTCAAGCGCTCCCTGCGGGACACCCCCAACTTCTCGTAATCTGACCACGTGAACCGTCCCCGTAAATCCAGTGGTTCACGGGGGTCGTCGCGGGCCTATCCACGAGCCGTCCGGCTCGGCGAGTCGCTGCGTGAAGTCATCGCCGACGAACTCGTGCGCATCGACGACGAAAAACTCTCTTTCGTGACGATCACTCGGGTCGAGGTCGACTCCGAGATGAACCGCGCCGTCGTCTATTTCGACTCACTGAGCGGCGAAGAGGGCGATGCTGAGATCATCGAAGCATTCGATGATCATCGCATCCGCCTGCAGAGTTCGGTGGGTCGGCAGATCCGTGCCAAGAAAACACCGATCCTGTCGTTTCGGGTGGACGAAGTGATTCGATCAGCGGAGCGGATCGAGAAGATCCTGCGCGAGAACCCGAGCCCGGCCCGTTTCGAAGAGGACTGACGGCCGGGTATGGCGCGTCGCAAGCCGCCGCAGGTGCACGGCCTGCTCGTGATCGACAAACCGGCGGGCTGCACGAGTCACGACGTGGTCGACCGGATCCGTCAGCGGCTCGGTGAACGTCGGGTCGGACACGCCGGCACACTCGATCCCGACGCGACCGGTGTCCTCCTGGTGGGAGTCGGTGCGGCGACGCGGCTCATGCGATTCATGGATCTCGTGAATCGCGACGGCCACATGGTGTCGGAGAAGTCGTACACGGGGGAAGTGGTGCTCGGCACCGAGACGTCCTCACTCGACGCCAGTGGGGAAACCGTGGCGACCCACGACATGTCCGAGGTGATCGCCCGACTGGAGTCCGAGGGGGGACTGGCATACGCGCAGTCGGTGGTCGATGCCCATCTCGTGGGTGAGATCATGCAGGTACCGCCCATGGTCTCGGCGATCCGGGTGGATGGCAAGCGCCTGCACGAACTGGCTCGTGAAGGCGTCGAGATCGAGCGCGAAGCTCGTCCGGTTGTCGTGAGTCGATTCATCGTGACTTCCGTGCGAAACGGTGTGATCTCGATCGATGTCACGTGTTCGTCGGGCACCTTCATCCGAACCTTGGCGGCCGACCTCGGTCGTCTCATGGGTGGAGGAGCTCACCTGCGTCATCTCCGCCGCACTTCGGTGGGCGCGTTCGGCATCGCCGAGGCGGCCGGTATCGAAGACGCGCCACTCCTGCCGGTAGCGGCGGCGGTTCGGGGACTGAGCACTCTTGTCGTGTCGGGAGAAGAGGCCGAGTCGATGCGCCGAGTGGCGGCGACCGGCAAGGTTCTTCCCGTTGATCGATTCGCGACGATCGGACCCGAGCCGTGGGCGGTGATCGCCGATGGAGACCTGCTTGCGATCTACGAATCGTTCAGCAACGCCAAGGTCGGCGAGGGCATGGCCAGGCCAGCGGTCAGCCTCGCTTCGCCGACGACGTCGTCGGCGAACCCATGATCTTGTGACACCAGTCGAGGACGACCTTCGAGTACTGCTCGGTGTGGAAGAGCATCAACTGGTGCCGACCATCGGGTAGCACGAAGAACTCGACCGGCCCGCTCGTGGCGTCGACCACCCGTTGAGCGACCTTGACGGGGAACGTGGGATCGTTCTCGCCGACGGCGTACAGGATCGGCCGCGTGTTCTCGGCCAGCGGCACCGCCGGGTCGTAACGCATGATCGATGCCCACGACGACATGTCGTACATCCACGTGTTGTAGGGGTCGGCCTTCTTCTGTTCCTTGGCCCCCACGTAGCCGTAGTCGGCGTCGAAGTCGAAATAGCGGTCGATGTCGAGTCGGAAGCGGGTGCCCCACACTTTCTCGATCTTCTCGTAAGCCTCGCTGCGGAACGGGTTGTCCGGCGGGATGAGCGGTGAACCGGGGATGGCGAAGCCCATGAGGATCGCTCCGGCGAACACATCGGTGGCGGCGAGAGCCGAATACGCCGCGGCCGATCCGAGCGACGACCCCGTGATGAACACCGGAAGCCCCGTCGTCTCCTTGATGTGCTCGCCGTACATGACCGCAGCGTCGACCCACTGCTGGAGTGTGAACTGACCCGGACGTTGCGAGATGCACGAACGACCGTGACCGGGTGCGTCCATCGACCAGATGTCGACTCCCTGTCGGGCGTGATGGGCGCAGAAGTTGTCATAGATGCCGCCGTGGCTGGCGATTCCGTGCTGGATGAGGAGGGCGTGCGTCGGCTCGGGTCCGGAGAACCGGTACGAGAACACTTCACCCAGCACGTATTCGTCGCGTC
>CAZLXB010000018.1:0-31680 GCA_964563545.1 uncultured Bifidobacterium sp.
TTGACTACGGATCAAAAGGTTAGGGGTTCGAGTCCCTTCGAGCGCGCGAGAGTCTCAGATGAGCGTCACCGACGCCTTGGCCGAGGGCCCATAGCCATTCTGGTTGCGGTACGACACCGAGAAGTCGTGTCGAGTGCCCGAGGTCAGGTTTGTGATCAGGCACAGATCCAGACCCATGATCGCGGCTCGCGCCGCGCAGATCGCCTCCACCCCGTCGACCTCGACCTTCGTGACAGTCACCGAAGCATCGGACGAAATCGGCCACACCAGAAGAACAGATCGACATGGGCCACACAAGAAATTGGCCAGAGTCAGGACGGCGAACGGCGGCGCGGGAACTGCACCCCATACCGCTGTCAACGAAGCCGACCTCGTGATCGAATCATGAAGAAGCGTGCCCTCATCGTCAACAGTGCCCGAACGAGACCAACCCAAGAGCACGAAACCGGAACGAGAGCATTCGGCCTCCGTCGGCAGTGCCAGTGATGTTCGGAAGACTTGCTGCCATGCGGCGTCGTGGGCGGATCCGCTGAATACACAGGTTCCACCATTGGGATCGAAAGTTGCGGTCTGATTGCCATGTCGCAAGTGTGACCGACAGTTGTTGGTGTCCTCCGGGCCGAAGTCGATCGACCGCAGAACCGGGTAGCCATCGTTGAGCGATGATTTGATACACCAGACCGAACTGAAGTCCCACGGATCGACCAATGATGCGTCGGTGTATGTGCGCTGATCGAGCATCTCGGCGGTGGTGTTTCCGGCACCAAACAAGTCCGTCGCCGGAGCTGACAACTCGGAATCCCAAAAACTCGACACGATTTCCGCAGGACCAGGTATCTCCACGATCAGGGCTGCGGAAGTTACAGTGCCGACAGCGAGCCCAGCCGCATAGGAGCGTCTAACAACTCCATCGGCTGAAACTTCATAGATCAGACCGGCCACTTGGGTGCCGCTGGCCTCGCCACGCGCGAACGAGTCGCTGACTTCGCTATCCGAGCCAAGCAGACTGATCAGACCGCCAGCGAAGAATGGTGCCGACACATCCCCGAGAGCGAACGATCTCTGGATGACCGTGTCGCTACTGGTGGCTCCGACCAAACCACCGGCTCCCACGGCGGAAAAGTTGTAATCATCCGCATACTCATAGACCTGCGACGAGACATTGCCGGTTGCATAGGAGTCGCTGATGGCAACGTATGCGTCGGTGCTTTCGACATAACCGACGAGACCTCCCACCGTCAGATATCCGGTCACATTGCCGATCGCATACGACCGCGTAACGGGGGCGTCAATGGCCTTACCTATCAGGCCACCGGCGAATTCGGGTTCATGGTCGTAATCGCCATCGTTTACTTCAACATCCGATTCGGAATACGAATCCTCAATCGACCAACCGTTGGCCTCGCCAACGAGCCCCCCGATCTGGCCACCACCGGTCACCTGACCGGTCGAGAAGGAATTGTGCACCCAACTCGGGGTCAAGGGGCTGTTGAGAGCGCCCACCAAGCCACCCACGAGTTCCGAGCCGCTTACCGATCCGGAAGCACTCGATGCCCTGATCGTGCCCTGATTTCCCTGCCCGAGGAGGCCCCCGATAATTGTTCGACCACTCAAGTTGACCGAACTCATCGATGACTCGATCGTCCCACCGGTGAACTCACCCACGAGCCCACCCAAGTTCCGACCTCCGACAAGTTCGCCCGTCGATGTCGAGTCTGAAACATCTGAGAATCTCGACGTTCCAACTAGGCCACCAGTGGAGGCCCAAGCATTTGAGTCCCTCGGAAAGTCCGGATCCTGGGTCGTGATGTCGACATCGGCCGACGAATCGACGATCGTCGCCTCTTCGGCATAACCAGCAAGACCACCCACATACTCGCCTGGACTCTCGAGCACGTTCATCACGATCGTTCCGGAAACATCGATGTCGCTCACCACGACACTGCCCGACGAGCCGATGATCGACCCCGCCAGAATTCCGGAGTAGTCGACGTCCAAACACCCTGTGCTGTCTGCGTCCCGAATTTCAAAGTCGTGCACATGTGCACCCCCGGAGAGTCCCGCGAATAGGCCGACTTTGTAGTCGGACATCGGACATCTGATCCGAAGTCCCGAAATTCGATAGCCGTCGCCATCGAAGGATCCGGTGAAGTACTCCTCACTCAGGGAGTTCCCGATCGGGTCCCACGCGGATATCTCCGAGAGATCGATGTTGGAGGTCATTCTGAAGTCGTCGTCCCAACAAGCGCTGTGCTCGGTGATCCACACGAGATCATCATCGGTGGAAACCAGATACACACCGCGCCGGTCGAAATGCGGAAGTCCACACCCGTCGACCGCCCGCACCGACGACCTGGGGATCACGACCGATGCCGCGGTCACAACTGCGAGAAGGATCAACACTTTTCGGAGGCGAAAGACTGTAAGCACTTCTGTAACGTATTACAGACCCTCAGCGTGTACAACTGTCTGCGGAAACGTCCACCATGACCGCCTCAAAGTCCCCCGACCCCTCCACCCGAGACCGCCTGATCTCGGCGACCCTCGAACTCATCGACGAACTCGGTGAGTCGAAGGTCAAGGTCAACGATGTCGTCGATCGGGCCGGCACCACCACCGGTTCGCTCTACTGGTTCTTCGACAGCCGTCAACACCTCATCAACACCGCGCTCTCCGAGCGATACGTCGGCCACATGCGAGTGGTTCTCGACACCGTCCGTGAGATCGTCAGAACTTCATCCGATCCGCTAGCCACCATGGCCGGCACATTCGTGGATCCGACCGAAGAAGCACGCGTCACGGCGCGCCGACATCAGATCCGTGTCCTCGCCGACGCGCTGCACGATCCGAAACTCGGCGTCGAGGTCGCGCGGGTTCAGAAAGATTTCCTCGGCATCGTGACCGGCCTCATCGAGGACGGACAACGAAACGGCCAAGTTCGCGACGACATCGATGCCTACTCCGCCGCCCTCACGATTCAGTGCGTTGCCATCGGACTCGCCGTGGCCGATCTCGCACCCGAACTCATGCCCGATCCCGTGGAGTGGTCGAAGATCAATCGGGGCCTCTTCGAGGGACTCGCTCCTCCGCCCGCCCAGAAGAAGATCTAGTTCATTCGTCGCTGGAGGTACGGCGAGAAATACCCCCGGTACTTCGCCTGGAGTTCAGGAATACGCCAGTCGTCTCCCGTCACTTGTCCTCGGCACGACGCCGAGCCGCACTCGCATGCGAACAGCACTTCGGGGTAGCCGTCGCACATCGCGTAGTCGAATGTGAGCTGCTCGCCGACCTTGATGTTGCGCAAGGCCACCACCACGATCTGGCCCGCGAGTCCGCAGTTCGGCTCACACGAGTGATTCACCATGTCGCCAGGCTCGGGTTCGTCGCCCGACATGAGATACAAGTCGTCCTCGATCTGTATCGAGCGCGCTTGGCGATCCTCACTTGCCCGAAGCAGATGGCGGCGATCAACGACCCAGCCACCGAAGGCGGCGACGACTTCTCCCAGATCGATTGGCTCCAAGGCAAACGAACCTGACCCGCGCCCAGCGCCGACCACCCGAACCTCGGCTTTGGAGGTCAGCCAGTTGCAGTACAACGAACCAGAACCTCTCGATGTCGCTATGACATGAATGCTTCGAGCGGAATGTCACACGCCGACAGGACATCGAAGATGTTCCCCATGGCTGCTGTGGGATCCACGCTGTCGTCGCCCTTCAGCCCCGCGGCGAACAATTCTTTGAATGCCTCATCCTGCGTGAATTGCTCAGCCATGCATCCGGCCTGCTCTTCGGTCATCGCTCCGCCCCCCTGCTCCATGAAGGCATCGGTGAGCAGTTTCTCGAAATCGAAGCATTCACCATCGAAGAGAAGGTTCAAGAAATCGTTCGCTTGTTCGTCGGTCAGGGTCTCCATCGAGTCCAGGCCCGCGCCTCCCTCGATGTCGGCCGGAGACATCCCCGCCTTCTCGAAGCCATCCACACCGATCACCTTCACCACACCCTCGGCGAGGCAACGCACCTGATCCTCTTCGAGCGGAAGTGTTTCGTCCTGTTCGAACGTCGACATGAGAGCGTCCACATAGGGTTCTTCGGCGGCACTCGCCCCACCGGATGACCCGCTACCCCCGCCACCGCAGGACACCAGCGACACCACTCCGACCACCATCAAAGCCGACTTCATCCGATTCATGACCCCTCCGTTCGGAACCCGACCCTATTACAGCCGTCTCTCGGTCAGCGGAAATGAACGCCCGGAACCGAAGAGATGACCTTGGTCCCTGCTCAGAGCTCGTGCTTGCTTCCTACTCTCGATGTCGATGGAGAGTCAGCCTTCGATCTCCGTGCGTGGTCTCACCAAGTTCTACGGTCGTCGGCTCGGGGTGGAAGGTGTCTCGTTCGACGTTCAGCCGGGTCAGATCATGGGATTCCTCGGACCCAATGGTTCGGGCAAGACCACTGTGATGCGAATGATCACCGGCCTTCTACGCATCACTCGCGGCCAGGCTCACATCCTCGGTCGTGATGCGTCGGACCCCACTGGGCAGGTTCGTCGGGAAATTGGCTACCTCCCGGGCACATTGGCGCTCTACGAAAACCTCACCGTCGGCGCGTACTTGCATCTCCTCGCCGATCTGCGGGGTGTGGATTGCTCGGCCTCGATCGGCTCGCTCACCGAACGGCTCACCGTGTCGTCGTCGGCTCCGATCGGCGGGCTCTCCAAGGGAAACAAACAGAAAGTCGGTGTCGTCCAAGCGCTGATGCACCATCCGAAGGTTCTCATCCTCGACGAACCGACCGCTGGCCTCGACCCGATCGTACAACGAGTATTCGAAGAACTCGTCCGTGAACACTGCGATCGTGGTGCCGCAGTACTCCTCTCATCCCATGTGATGAGCGAAGTCGAGCAACTCGCCTCCGACGTCATCATCCTCGACCACGGTCGTCTCGTCCTGCAGGACCGACTCGATCGCTTGAAGAGCCGGATCGAACGACGACTCCGCTTCGACTTCGCCGAATCCATCGATCCGACAGCCTTCGAACAGTGCGTGGGAGTCACCAAAGTCGTCGCCGACGGACAATCGATCATGTGCACAGTGATCGGATCCGAGGCCCCGGTTCTCGCGTGTGCTTCGCAGGCCGGGGTCGTCACGGTGCAAACCTTCGAACCGACCCTGGACGAGATCTTCCTCACGGCAACGGCTGGTCACTGAAATGTCGGGGCGACTCCTCCACAAATCTCTCGCCGACCGGCGGCGAGGTCTCATCGGCTGGATCAGCGGCATCGTCGGTCTGGTCGCCGTGCAGATGGCCGTGTATCCGACGGTTCGTGATTCGGCTTCCGACTGGGGCCAGGCCACCGAGTCGTTCCCCGAGGTGATGAAGGACATCTTCCGGATCACCGACTACACCTCGGAAACCGGTTATCTCTCCACCGAGCTCCTCTCGTTCATGGTCCCGTTCATCTTCATGGGCCTCGGTGCGAGTTGGGGTTCTCGGCTCGTGGCCGAAGACGAGGAGGCCGGAACCGCCGACATTCTCTTCGCCCTCCCCCTCCGCCGACGCTCGATCCTGATCACCCGGGCCGCGGCCGGAGTCACGGCCCTCGCGGTTTGTGCTTCGGTGTTCGTGGTGTCTCTCGCCGTGGGTGCCCGTGTTCTCGACATGTCGATTCCCCTCGGGCACTTCGCCAATGCGGGTCTCATGGTCTTCGAAGTCGGTCTGGTGTCGTTCTCGATCGCCGCGCTCGTCGGTACTGCCACTGGCCATCGTGGAGTGGGGGTCGGTGTGGCCATGGGGACGACGATCGCTCTCTTCGTCCTCTACTCACTCGCCCCACTCGTCGACATCTTCGAGAAAATCAATCCGTTCAACCCGATGCAGTGGACCCTCGGCTCCGACCCACTAGTCGAGGGATTCCACCTCGACACCTTTGCCTACGTCGTGGTGAGTCTCGTCGTGGGATTCGCGGTCGCGATCCGTGTTCTCGATCGACGTGACATCGCCGGTTGAGCACCTCCTGATCGACCTCCGCTACATTCGCCGCATGACCGCGCCCGACGATCGCTGGACATTCCTCAGCAATCACGCCCATGTGCTCGTGTGCCTCGCCGACGACCCCGATGCCTTGGTGCGCGAAATCGCCGACCGGGTCGGCATCACCGAACGCCGGGTCAACGGCATCATCGCCGAACTCGCCGCCGCCGGGATCGTCCGCATCCGCAAGGTCGGTCGCCGCAACCACTACTCCATCAATCGTCGGGCCCGATTGCGCCATCCCCTGGAGTCGCACAAGACGGTCGACGACCTGCTGAAAGCCGTTTCCTGACCCACCGCACAGGAAGTTGGCCGGAAACTTCATCGGCAATTTGTTTCAGGTAATAAAATGCTTATAATTTGGATGGGATGTCGCTCGCGGACCTCGTTCAGGACAACCTCACGTCGCCCGCCGTTCTGGCCTTCGCCCTGGGCTTTCTCGCCATCCGAGTGCACGGCAACCTTCATCTTCCCGAGCAGATCGCCACCTTCCTCTCGACGTACCTCTTGCTCGCCATCGGCATCAAAGGCGGACTGCGTCTACGCGAGGTCGAGTCCGCCGACATGTGGCAGCCCGTTGTGGCCGTGCTCGCCCTCGGCGTCATCACACCACTCGTCACCTTCGTCGTCGCCCGAAGATTCCTGCGCTTCGAAGTCACCAACGCTGCGTCACTCGCCGCGCACTTCGGATCGGTCTCGGCCGTCACCTTCACCGCCGCTGAAACCTTCGCCCGCTCGGCGGGCACCCTCGAGGAGGGGTTCCTCCCCGCCCTCGTGGCGATCCTCGAGATCCCAGGCATTGTGATCGCACTTCTGCTCGCCCGCCGCCATTCGGCGTCATCGACGGTGAAAGACGCCATCCACGAAGTCCTCACCGGCAAGAGCATCTTGCTCCTCATCGGTGGACTATTGATCGGCTCGATCGGCGCCGAGAGCGCAGTGTCGAAGGTCGAACCCTTCTTCGTCGATCTCTTCCCCGGTCTCTTGTGTCTCTTCCTTCTCGATCTCGGATCACTCGCCGCCGAACGCTTCTCCGAGGTCCGTCGCGCCGGCGTTCGACTCATCGCAGTTGCCGTGACTCTTCCGGTGATCTTCGGATCGATTGGTGTCGTCCTCGGACACGCGAGTGGACTCTCCACGGGCGGGGCCATGGTTCTGGGCATCATGGCGGCGAGCGCGAGTTACATCGCGGCGCCAGCCGCCGTGCGAGTGGCGCTACCCGACGCCGATCTCGGACTCAGTCTCGGCGTCGCCATCGGCGTGACGTTTCCCTTCAACCTCATCGTCGGGATACCCCTCCTCAGCGAAATCTCCGAACTCGTCTCCTGATCCGTCCCCGAGGTTGCGTTGTGGGGCGGCGGGGAGAATTTGCGCATGCACATGCGTACACACACGAGGCGAGAGCCCACTGATTCACCCGTTCGCCACTGGATCGTCGTGGTCGAACTGAACGACGATGCGCCCACCGGTCGGCTTTTACGCCGCCACCGGTCGCTGCCCAACCTGCACGTCGCCGTGACCGTGGTCGAACCCGGTCCGGCCCTCGATCAGCATTGGGAACGGGTCCGCAAGAAGAACCCCGGTGTCTATGGCCCGATCCGCTACGACCTCATGGATCGGCGAGTATCGAAATCGAAGGCGGCGGCTGATCGACGTCGCACCAAAGTCGTTCGCTCGTTGATGAACCGGGGCTTCACGGTCAACGGCGACCTGACGATGTGGAGCACGTACGTGATCGAGCTCGACCACTCGCATATCCCCGACTGCCCGGGTTGGTTCTACGTGGGAATGACGTCGAAACGGCCGTCCGAGCGGGTCTGGGAGCACATGAAAGGAATTCGCAACGAGCGGGGCCCGCTCTTCAGCCGCGATGCCCACAAGTACTTCGTGCGCTGGCGACCCGATTACGGCCGTCCTCACCAGCATTTCTCACGGGAAGCGGCGCTACAGGCCGAGGCCCGCCTGCGGATCGTTCTGGAGGACCGCGGCTACCGGGTGAGCGGGGGGACCGAGCGCTACGACGATCTGAGGTCACGTTCCGAAGGCCGGAAAAACCCCACGTCAGAGGGTGAAAACGATTAATTCGTTTGCGGTCGGCCGATCGCCATGGTTTCCTTGGCTCCGCTTATGTCATCGATTGTCCGCTCCCTGTCGACGTCCGCCGGCCTTGCCGGTGCTTCGTCGCGTCGTGGCAACTCGTGGCATCACGGCTCCGTGGCGATGACGGCGATGTATTGCAATAACGCCGCCGCCGAGGCCGCCGTGTTTGCAGTGAAGCCCGGCTTCGCTGCCACCACCAAGCGCCCGCCCCAGCGGCTCGGGGAGCTCCTCACGTAGGTCACACACCACGTCGAGAAAGTCACCGAGGCCGCTGGGATCCGAACCCGGCGGCCTTTTCGTTTTGCTCCATCAACCCCCGTCCGACCGAACCCACACCGATCCATCGAAACCACACCGACACAACAAGGAGACATCACATGACCACCATCGAGATCACCCCGAGCATCAGCGAGCTCAAGACCGCCCGTTGCGGCGATGGTCATGGCACGCTCACGCCACTCTTCTTCAGCGACGACATCGTCGACATCGCTCGCGCCAAGGCGATCTGCCAGCGATGTTCTCTACGCGCAGAGTGTCTGAGCGGGGCCCTCGAACGTCTCGAGCCATGGGGCGTCTGGGGCGGGCAATTGGTCGAGAACGGCCGTGTCGTCCTCGACAAGAAGCCCCGTGGCCGGCCCGCCGTGCTGCCGCGTCCGACCCTCGTCATCGACGAAGACCGCACGATTCGCGCGGTCGCCAACGTTGAAGACAAGAGCGAGTACGAGGTCGCCATTCGGGTGGCCTGACGCACTCTCTATCTCGGTTGCGGGTGACGCACAGACGAACCCGCGACTTTCCCGGGAGACGCCCGCGGCACTCCGAGTCTCGATCCCCCCACGAGATTCGGAGTGCCGCTGGGCCCCCAACCAAGTTCACCGGTGAGCGACCCCCGAGCCAAGCAGGGGCATCACTAGCCTGACGATGTGGTCGTGAGGAATCTGTTCGCCCGTCTGGTGGTGCGACCCATCGTCCTTCTTGGTGCCACGGCCGTGATCATCGCCGCCGGTATCACCATGAAAACTCTCTGGAACGAGCGTGACGACGTCGAAACCGTCGTGCTCGACGAGCCGGGTGAGTATCAGGAGCCCGGCATCGGAACGAACACCGATCTGACCGGCCAGCCAATGCCGATGGCGTTCGTCGAGGATCTCGACGGTCGCAAGGTGGGATCCCTCGAATTCCTCATGAAAGGCAAGCCGGTGCTCGTGAACGTCTGGTTCTCCACGTGCCAACCGTGCAAGCGCGAGATGCCCGCCCTGCAGGCCGCTTACGAGAAGTACGGCGACCGCATCGAGTTCGTCGGGATCAATCCGCAGGACTCCGCCGAGCGACTCGCCGATTTCACCACCGAGTTCGGGGTCACGTATCCGCAGTATCGCGACCCGAGTTCCGCCTTCGTGGTCGCCGCTGGCGTGGCGACCTTCCCTTCCACCCTCATCATCGGAACCAACGGCAACGTGGTGGCCCAATTCGCAGGTGAGATGACATCGGCTGAGATCGACGCCGCCCTCGCCTCGGTCGTGGGGTAGGTGTTGAGCGCACTCATCGCTTCCACCGCCGATCGCCTCTGGCTCAGCTTCGGGGGCGGCCTTCTGGCTGCGGTGAACCCGTGTGGTTTCGTGCTGCTGCCCACCTATCTCATGTACTACCTCGGCACCAGCGGTCGGTCCGGCGAGCCCACCGAGATCGGTGTCGGGCGCGCGATTCGTGTGAGCCTGTCGCTCTCAGCCGGTTTCATGGCCGTCTTCGTGGTAGTCGGCTCGGTCAGCCGATTGTTCACGGATTGGCTCAATCAGAACGCGAAGTACCTCGCGCTCGTCATCGGTCTCGCCCTGTTCGTTCTCGGAATCGCCATGCTGTTCGGGTACCGGCTTCCGTTCAGCACGCCGAAACTCGATGTCGGCGACCGCGCCAAGGACCGCACGTTCGTCTCCATGTTCTTGTTCGGCGTGGCTTACGCGATCGCGTCGATCGGCTGCACGATCGGCCCGTTCTCGGCCACCGTGCTCGGCACCATCGACACCGATGGCTTCGCCACCGGACTCGTGGCCATCACGCTCTACGGCGTGGCCATGTCGTTGTTGGTCACTGCGCTGACGGTCTCGATGGCCCTGGCCAACTCTGGGCTACTTCGCGTTCTGCGCACCGGCATGAAGTACGTCGAAGTCGCGTCGGCGGTCATCATGATCCTGTCGGGTCTGTACCTCGCCTGGTACTGGTACAACGACATCCGTGAGAACTACGACGATGATCTCACCGGACGGGTG
This sequence comes from uncultured Bifidobacterium sp., assembly GCA_964563545.1. Taxonomy (GTDB): domain Bacteria; phylum Actinomycetota; class Acidimicrobiia; order Acidimicrobiales; family Ilumatobacteraceae; genus Casp-actino8. The sequence goes on from CAZLXB010000018.1 coordinate 10,403, forward strand.
ATCGGTTGGCAGGAGCATCTCTCACGCTGGATCGACGGCAACCGCACGACCCTCGCCGTCGTCACCGTGGTCGTGATCGGATCAGCGGTCATCGGGAGCACCGTTGTTCGCCGACGAAATCGTGTCTACTGAGATGTCGCGCTTCCGTGAACTCCTCGATCATCCCGAAGTGGAAGAGGTCTGTGTGTTGCGCGGACACGAACTTGCCCGTGAACACCGGATCGGTTTCATGGCGTACCACGGTGGTGGACTCGAGGAAGTCACCGAGGTCGTTGCTCAAGCCGCTGCCGAACGGGCCGGGGCGAGTTACTACGGCGTGCATCAACCCGTCGGCATGGAGCGGCACATTCCGTCGATAGAGGTCAGTCCGTCGGTTTCCGAGCATTTGCACTCGTTCATCGAACACGTGCACAGCGTGGTCACCATCCACGGCTTCGGACGTATGGGCTACTTCGCTTCACTCCTCGTCGGAGGTCGACATCGTGAACTCGCCGAACACGTGGGCGCGCATCTGCGTCGACACCTCCCGGCCTACGACGTCATCACCGACATCGACGCGATTCCGTCGGATCTACGCGGCTTACATCCGCGCAATCCGGTCAATCTTCCACCCGGAGCTGGTGTACAGATCGAACTACCGCCGCGAGTCCGGGGCACGAGTCCGATGTGGTGGGACTGGGAAGGTCCGGACCTCAATCCGCACACTGCTTCGCTCGTGAATGCACTCGCCGAAGCCGCCACGACGTGGTTTTCTGGTGCGCCTTCTTCACCCATACGGTGAAACATCATCACCAAAACCACGGGGTTACGGGCCGAGGCGGGTGATGGTCCAGCGATCGTTTGATTCGCGCGAATAACGGAAGCGATCATGGAGTCGGCTCGGACGACCCTGCCAGAACTCCCACACCGAGGGCACGAGTCGCCACCCTCCCCAATGCGGCGGACGCTCCACCACATCGGGGAACCGCGCCGCGACGGCCGCCAATTTCTCGTCGAGTACCGATCGATCGGCGATCGGCTCGCTCTGCGGCGACGCCCACGCTCCGAGTTGACTGTCACGTGGCCGCGACGCGAAGTAGGCATCGCTCTCACTTGGCGACAACACCTCCACTCGACCACGCACGCGCACCTGCCGATGCAGCGCGAGCCACGGAAACACTGCCGATGCCATCGGTGTCGTGGCGATCTGGCGACCCTTGGCGCTTTCGTAGTTGCCGTAGAAGCACAGGCCGGTGTCGTCCACCGCACGTACGAGCACCACGCGCGAATCAGGCAGGTCGTTGGCGTCGACAGTTCCGATCACCATCGCGTTGGGCTCGGGCAACTCGGCTTCCACGGCCTCGTTGTACCAACGATGCCATTGCGTCACGGGCGACGAGTCGAGATGATCACGATCGAGACCGGCGGTCTCGTACTGCACGCGCCGATCGCGCACGTGGTCGTGCCGACGGTCGTCGCTCATGGAATCAGGCCGTGATGCGCTCGAGGCCGCGCATGTACCGACGCAACACTTCGGGAATCGCCACACTGCCGTCAGGCTGGTGGAAGTTCTCGACGATGGCTGCCCACACCCGCGGCACGGCCAAGGCCGAACCGTTCAAGGTGTGCACCAGATGGGTTCCCTTCTCGCCGGCGCGTCGGTACCGAATGTCGGCCCGGCGACCCTGATAATCGCTGAACCACGACACCGACGAGACCTCGAGCCACGCGTCGCAACCGGGTGCGTACACCTCGATGTCGAAACTCCGATGATGACTCTGACCCATGTCACCGGTGCAGATCTCGATGATTCGATACGGCAGGCCGAGACCGGAGATCAGACGTTCGGCGCGATCGCGCAGCTCGAGCAACATGGTCGACGCTTGTTCGGGGGTGGCCAGGGCGAGGATCTCGACCTTGTCGAACTCGTGGGCCCGCAACATGCCTCGCGTGTCACGTCCGGCCGATCCGGCCTCGCGACGGAAACACGGTGAATACGCCATGAGTCGAACCGGCAGCGCGGACTCGTCGAGGATCTCGCCCGAATACAAGGACGTGAGCGGCGCCTCGGCCGTGGGGATGCACCACAGATCGTCGCGCTCGATGGCGTAGGCGTCATCGGCGAACTTGGGTAATTGCCCGGTGGCAGTCAGAGTTGCCGTGGTCACGAGCGACGGCGGACGGACTTCCTCGTAGGCATCGGCATTCATGTCGAGCGCGTATTGGCAGAGCGCCCGTGAAAGCATGGCTCCGGCCTTGCGTGGCATGGTGAACATCGCGCCACTCAACTTGACGGCACGCTCACTGTCGAGGATGCCGAGTCGGGCCGCCGTGTCCCAATGCGGGATCCTCTGCTGATCGGTGAACGATGCTGGCATCTGCAATGGACCCTTCACGACCGGGTTGTCGTGATCGCTTGCACCATCGGGAGCCTCAGGGTGCGGAACGTTGGGAATCCGCAAAAGGATCTGGCGGAGCTGTTCTTGAAGTTGGTCGGCCCGGGCGGCGAGCGAATGCTCTTCGTCGCCTAGTTCGCGGCTCTGCTTCTGCAGATCGTCGGCCGCGGCAGCATTGCCGTCGCGACGGGCCGCACCGACCTGCTTGGAGAGTTCGTTCACCCGCGCGCGGATCGCGTCGCGTCGGGTTCCGATGTCTCGCACTTCGACATCGAGGGTGATCGCCTCGGTGAGTTGATCGAGGAGTTCGGGCTTGCCGCGCCGGGCGAGGGCCGAACGCACTGCATCCGCATCCTGACGAAGAAGACGAACATCGATCACAGGTGACAGAGGCTACCTGTCGCACCCGCGAGAGGTCCGGTGCATTGGCCCACCAGTAGTGTTCACGAGGTGGATCCGGTCGCCCAACCCGACTCCCCGACTCCTGACATCGGAGCGATCCGCGCCAGTCGCATCGTGTCGCGCACGATCGAGAACGTGGTCGAGGTCGACGGACTCGTGGTGCGCTATGGCCGGGGCGACCGCGGACTCACCGCGGTCAACGGTGTGTCGTTCTCGGCCCGCGCCGGCCAGGTGACCGCCGTCCTTGGACCCAACGGCGCCGGCAAGACGAGCACGATCGAGGTGTGCGAGGGCCTCCGCACGCGTACCTCCGGATCGGTACGGGTCCTCGGACTCGATCCGTCACTCCGATCGGATCGCCGGAACCTGCTGCCGCGGATGGGTGTGATGCTCCAAGAAGGCGGCGTCTACCCGTCGGCCCGTCCCCTCGACGTCGTTCGCCAGTTCTGCGGCCTGTACCACCGAGGCGACACGAGCGCCCCCGACCCGCGCGAGATCGTCGAGATTGTCGGCCTCACCGAACGGCAGCGCACCCCGTGGCGCCGTCTCTCGGGCGGAGAGAAACAACGGCTGTCGCTCGCTCTTGCGCTCGTCGGCCGACCCGACGTGGTCTTCCTCGACGAACCGACGAGTGGAGTCGATGTGAACGGTCGCGACACGATCCGCACCATCATCCGCTCCCTCACCGATCGCGGTTGTGGCGTGGTTCTCGCCACCCACGAACTCGACGAAGCCGAGAAGATCTCCGACCGCGTCGTGATCTTCGACCACGGTCGGGTCCTGGTGGAAGGATCGCTCGACGATGTCCGCAAGGCCCGACAAGCGGTACGACTGCGCACGGTCAAGCCGCTGCACCTCGACGATTTACCGGCCAACATCGCCGGATGGCTCGTCGAGATCGAACCCGGCCACTACACGATCGAGGACGCGCCGCAAGGTCTGGTGGCTGCCCTCGCGGTCTGGCTGAGCGAACACGGCATCGACGTGATCGAACTGAGGGCCGGACTGGCGAGTCTCGAGGACGTGTTCAAGAAACTCACGGGAGGCCAGCCGTGAGCGGCCCCTTCCGATCGCAACTAGGTGCCGAATTACGCATCCTCGCGCGCAACGGTGAGCAACTCCTACTGACGATCGTCATCCCGGTGATGATCCTCGTGTTCTTCGGACTCACCGACGTCCTGCCGAGTGGTCTCGAAGATCACATGGACTTCCTCACCCCGGGCGTGATCGCCCTCGCCATCATGAGTTCGGCCATGGTCAGCCTCGGTATCGCCACCGGATTCGAACGCAGCTACAAGGTCCTGAAACGCCTCGGGGTCACACCGCTCGGTCGTCCTCGCTGGCTGGCCGCCAAGATCATCACGGTTCTCGTCGTGGAGCTCGTTCAAGTGGCTCTGCTCGTTCCGATCGCACTCGCACTCGACTGGAGTGCCGACGACGCGCGTTGGCTCCTCGCCCTCGGTGCCGTCGGACTCGGCACGGTGGCTTTCGGCGGACTCGGGCTATCGATCGCCGGTCGACTGCGCGCCGAGATCAATCTCGCCGCCCAGAACGGCCTCTACATCGCGCTCTTGTTGCTCGGCGGCATGGTCATCCCGTTCGAGAACCTGCCCGGACCCATGGAATCGGTCGCGAAATATCTGCCGTCGGGCGCGTTGGCCGATGTCCTGCGCGACGCCCTGATCGGTGCGGGCGCCGCCACTCAACCGACCACGTCGTGGATCGTTCTGGCCGCCTGGGCCGTGGCCATGCCAGTCGTGGCGGCGATGAGCTTCCGCTGGGAGTGACTCAGGCCAGCGAGCGACAGCGCGCCCACACGTGAGCAGCGCGTTCGAACGGATCAGGGAAGTCTTCGATCAACTTCGCTGAGCGAATCTCGAACGAGATCGGTACGTCCGGCACGGCCGATAGCAGTTCGGTGATCGGCAACTCACCCTCCCCCGGACACGAGCGACCGTTCATCGCTTCCCAACCGAGTTCGGCCATGGTGGCCGGAGCAACCGCTGGGGCATCGGCGATCTGCACGTACGGGAACAGCGAGCGATCGTGCGTCACCACGTCGGCCACCGAAGCACCGGAGCGAGCGAGATGCAGGTTGTCGACGAGGACCCCGGAATTCGTCGCACCGGATCGCTCCACGATCTGCACCGCAAGCGACAGATTCTTCACGGGAAAGAGCGGAAGGAACTCACAGGCAACGGTGATCCCTGACGTTGCAGCATGAGCGCAGAGTTGTCGGTATCGCTCGACCGAGACGTCGAGTTCGGTGAGACGAGAAGCGAAGAGAACGAAATTCGCACCGAGTTCGGCGGCGACGTCGATCAAGGCCTCGCCGTGGTCGTCCCGGGCATCACTCGGGATGATCGGCTCCACATCGAGCACCGACAGACCGGTGTCGTCGAGTCGGCGCCGCACCTCACGCGTCGTGGTGGCATCCCAAGTCTGGTGGTCGTACCAGATGCCACAAGCCGGCCAACCTGCCCGCGCGCTCACCGAGACCATGTCGGCCGGACCGATATCGGTCATCACCCCGGCAGCCAGAGACAGTGTCCGCACGTTGTTACCGATGCTCAGACTCGCGAATGGGCTCGCTCTCCTCGAAGGCCTTCTCGACATCGGCCATGGTGAGTGGCTTGCGCACGTACGCGCCCTCGTTCTCGGCTCGGAACGTCTTCACGAACTTCTTGACGAAGAGGACGATGATGATCGCCCACAGGAAGGCGGCACCGCCGATCTTCATGATCGCACCAGCGATCTGCTGGTCGTCGGTGACCGAGATGCCCCACACCCGCCACGGGATGTTGTAGTGCTTGTACACGACGCCCTCGGCGAATGTGAGCCAGCCGGCCGGAACGGTGGCCACCACGCTGTTCATGAACAGATAGATCATCTGTCCCATGTAGCCGATGTGGAACTCCTTGAACGGTCCGCACACCGGCAACCACATCACGATCGCGCTCGACACCAGGAAGACGTGGATGCCGTAGTGGAGAGGGCCGTTGGAAACCGAGGCGTTGACCACACCCGGTACGTGGCTCACCATCACCGCGACGTTGAACAAGAACGCAGCCCGCACCGGATGAGACATGAATTTCACGAACCGGTAGAACCCACCATCTCCTACCAACGTTCGAGCGAACCACTCGGGTGTAGCCAGAACGACGAGCGGCGGCATGAAGTACGTGAGCGCCATGTGCTGGAACATGTGCACCGAATAGAGATACTCCTCGGCGATGTCGTGTACCGGCCAGTCGGATGCGAACCAAAGCACGGCGATACCGGCCACGAAGGCGAGCTTCTGGCGACCGGTCACCACCACCCCACCCGGACCGACCGCCCGGGGTCCGAGAACACGCACCATGTAGACGTACGACGCCACGAGGAAGGCCACGAGCAACCAGACCTCGATATGGGCCTGGAACCTCCACGGCTCGGCCAGATCGGCCGCCAACATGATCAGCCCTTCTGCAGGAAGAACTTGAACGTCGCCAACGCGCCGCAATACACAGCAAGAGCGAGGATCAGGCCCGAGTAAAAGAGGTAGCTGAAGAGTTTGTTGTCGAACTTCAAGTGCATGAAGTACGAGACGACGATCACGAACTTCACCGCCATGAGCACGAAGAGCGTGGGCATGAAGAGCGGGCCGAAGTCGACGTAATACGTGGAGACCTCGATCGCGGTCAGGGCCGCGAGGATGAGTGCGATGACCACGTACTGCTTGTCGGTCGCGCCGTGGGATTCGTCATGCGTGTGTTCGGTATGGCTCGCGTGCTCGGTTGCGGTGCTCATGTGCAGTCCTTAGGCGTCAGGAGGGAATCAGGTAGACGAGGGTGAAGATCACGATCCACACGATGTCGACGAAGTGCCAGTACAGGCCGATCAACTCCACCGTCTCGGCCTTGCTTCCCGGGATGCGATTGCGACGCACCATTCCGACGAGAGCCATCAGCATGATGATCCCAACGGTGACGTGCACGCCGTGGAAGCCGGTGAGGGTGTAGAAGCTCGAGCCGAAGAGGCTCGTCGTGAAGCCCAGGCCCTCACGGTAGAAGGCGGTGAACTCGTACACCTGACCACCCACGAAGGTCGCCCCAAGGAGCGCCGTCACGGTGAGCCACAGATTGGTGTTGCGATCATCACGACGATGCGCCGCCGACACCGCGAGCACCATGGTGAGCGAGCTCATGAGCAGTACGAACGAGCTCACCGAGGTGAACGGAATGTCGTAGATCTGATCGGGCTGCGGTCCGGCCGAGACACGACCCTTGTAGAGCATGTAGGTGGAGATCAGACCGCCGAACAACAGACATTCGGATCCGAGGAAGATCCACATGCCGAGCTTGTTGTTCGACAAGCCGGTCGTGGAGTGATGCGCGCCGTGATCGGCGCCGTGGGCGAGAGCGGTATCAGCCAAGGGGAGCCAGCTCCTTCGTGTGACCGCCACCTTCACCGGGTGCCGGTGGATCGAAATCGTCGTCGGGAGCCGTGGACGGCTCCATCGCCCAGCCGAACATGGTCAGCAGCAGGAAGGCCGCCCCCACACCCATCAAGAGACGGTTGTAGATGAGTCCGTAGCAGATGATCGGCAAAGAAAGGGCCACGAGGATCGGCCAGTACGACCGCGACGGCATGTGGATGTGCTCGTCAGGGTGGGCGTTGAGTTCAGCCAGAACTTCCTCAGCCGTGGCCACCTGTCGCACCTCGTGGGTGTTCGGGTCTTCCGCGTACTTGCGATGGAAGAACTCGTCCAGGTTGTTCACCGTCGGGATGGAGTCGAAGTTGTGCTCGACGGGCGGGTTGGCAGTCATCCACTCGAGCGACCGCGCATCCCACGGATCGAGCGGCGCGATGGCCACTTTCTTCGACTTGTGCGTGTAGACGATGTTGATGATGAACAGCAGGACGCCGACGGCCAGGACGAACGATCCGAGCGACGCGATGCGGTTCCAGAACCCGAGGTTGAAGAACCCTTCACCGGCGCGAGCCTCGGTCCAGACCTGCATACGACGGGGCTGACCCTGCAGACCGAGGATGTGCATCGGGCCGAAGGTCATGTTCATGCCGATGACCATCAGCCAGAAGTTCCACTTGCCGAGACTCTCGCTCAGTTGCTTGCGGAAGATCTTGGGCCACCAGTAATAGAACCCGGCGAAGAGTCCGAAGATGGCACCACCGAACAGCACGTAGTGGAAGTGCGCAACGATGTAATACGTGTCGGTCTGCTGGGTGTCGCTCGGTGCCACGGAGTGAGTCACACCCGAGAGACCACCGATGGTGAACTGCACCACGAGTCCGATGGCAAAGAGCATCGGCACCGTGAAACTGAGCTTGCCGCCCCACATGGTCATGACCCAGTTGACGATCTTGACTCCGGTCGGAACCGCGATGGCCATGGTGGCCATCGAGAAGACGGCTACCGACACTGGTCCGAGTCCGGAGGCGAACATGTGGTGCGCCCACACACCCCAGCCGACGAATCCGATCGCCGCACCCGACATGGCCACGATCGGGTAACCGAAGAGCGGCTTCTTGGAGAACACCGGGATGATCTCGGAGACGATTCCGAACGACGGCAGGATGAGGATGTACACCTCGGGGTGGCCGAAGATCCAGAACAAGTGCTGCCAGAGCAGAGGGTCGGCTCCGGCCGCTACATCGAAGAACGTTGCGTCGAACGAACGCTGGAACGAGAGCAGGAAGAGCGCCACCGTGATGACCGGCATGGCGAACAGGAGCAGGAACTGCACCACGAGCGTCATCCAGGTGAAGATCGGCATGCGCATGAGCTTCATCCCGGGGGCCCGCATGTTGAGGATGGTCACGATCAGGTTGATGGCTCCGGTCAACGACGCGATACCGGTGATCTGCAGACCGAGAACCCAGAAATCGATGCCGTGGGAGGGAGAGAACAACGTCGACGAGTTCGGGGCGTACATGAACCAGCCACCGTCCGCCGCTCCTCCGAGGAACCACGACGTGTTCAGGAAGATTCCGCCGAACAGCCAGCACCAGAATCCGAATGCGTTGATTCGCGGGAAGGCGACGTCGCGCGCACCGATCTGGAGCGGAACGAAGTAGTTGGCGAATGCTGACACCATCGGCATCACGAAGAGGAACACCATGGTGGTGGCGTGCATCGTGAACATCTGGTTGTACTGATCGGCGCTCAGGATCTTGCCTTCGGGTCCGGCCAACTGGAGCCGGATCAGTAACGCCTCGACCCCACCCAGGATGAAGAAGACGAAGGAGACGACGCCGTACATGATGCCGAGCTTCTTGTGATCGACGGTGACGACCCAGTCCTTCCACGAACTGGATGCGGCCGGTCGCTTGAAAACACCGAGGGCATCGCTCGGCTTCACACCCGCGGGTGCAACTCCGGCAACGGCGACTTCGGCTGAGGGACGTTCGATGATGGCCATCTGGGTGATCTCCTCTTACTTACGCTCGAGTAGGTAGGCGACCAGAGCATCGATCTGGTCTTCGGTGAGTCCGAGTGCCGGCATACCGCGGTACTTGCCGTCAGTCGTCTGCAACTTCGTGGGATCGGCGTACATGGGCTTCTTCTCCGGAGCATTGCGCAGCCACTCGCGCAGGTCCTTCTGATTGAGGCACTCCTCCGACACGCCGGCGAGATATCTGCCGCCGAATTCTTCGGTGGTCGCGTTCCACACGTCGTCGCGGCATTCCGGGGTCAGGAGATCCCAGGCCGCTCCGGCGAAGGTGTTGCGGGTCATGAGATGCGTGAGGTTGGGTGCTGCACCCGACACCATGTACTGCTCGGGGGCGGCGATGATCGGCGCCCCATCGGCATTGGACAGCCCGTTCACCTGGTGGCAACGGCTGCACTGCTGGATGAAGAGCGACTCACCTTCGGCGGCCAGAGTGCCCTCAGCCGGGGACTCATACGGCTTCAACTGGTTCGCAACCCAAGAGTCGAAGTCGGCGCGGGAGAGAACAACGGTTTCCATACGCATGTAGGCGTGTGAAAGTCCGCAGAACTCGGTGCACTGGCCGGCGTAGATACCAGGCTTGGAGCCTTCGAGTCGGAGCAGGTGGACGCGACCGGGAACACCGTCCTTCTTGCCGTTCAGTTTGGGGATCCAGTACGAGTGGATGACGTCGCGGCTCGTGACGCGCAGAAGCACCTTGGTGTTCTCGGGAATCACCAACTGACCCGAGGTCACGATCGGCTCGGCCACACCGTACGACTCAGCGTTGGCGCCGGTGGAGGGGTAGTCGTATTCCCACCACCACTGCTGACCAGTGACGTTGATGACCATCTCGGTGTCGTCGGTCTTGGCGAGATCGAAGATCGTGCCCGCCGTCGGAATGGCCACGCCGATGAGGATGAGCACCGGGATGACAGTGAGCGTGATTTCGAGGGCCGGCTTGCCGTGGGTCTGCTCGGGAATCGACTGGCCACGATCGCGGTAGCGAATCACGACGAAGGCCATGGCGACGAACACGATGACGCCGACGATGCCGGCCACGAGGAAAACCGGCTGCTGCAAGTTGTCGATCTGCTCGGCATTCGGGCCGGCGGGCTGCCAGGTGTCCTGCGGGGCGTCCTTGGCGCAACCGGCGAGGAACACCAGCCCGGCCATGAGGCCCACAGCGGCCATGATGCGGCGGCGCGGCGACTTGTTCATCGGTACTCCGTCTCGTTCGTCGTCTGAATGAAAAGTAGGCATCTCGGCTCGATCGTCTCCAGAGGAGTGGCGGTGACTCACGGCACCACCAAGTCGATCTTGGTTCCTTCCACACCGGGAACCGTGATCTCGAAAGGCTCCTCACTGGAATAGGAGGGCTTCGGCACGGTGAGGGTCACGGCTTGCTGTCCGTCCTGTTCGACCTTGGAGGTGCATGCCTCGAGTTCGGTCTCCCGCTCGACACCACCACCGAGATCCTCCACGACCTTGCCGTACTTCACGACCATGCGATGGGGTTCGGCATCACGGTTGATGAAGAGGATCGTGCTCGGGTTGGAACGCTGCAGAGTGATCGACTGCTGAGCACCTTCGAAGCCGTCGACTTCGGCGTAGAGCACACCGTCCTCGAGGATCACCGTGGCCTGCACACTGCTCTTGGCCGACACGGATTGCGATGCGTTCTCGTCGCCTTCTTCCTCTTCTTCGCCGCACGGACGATGGGCGAAATGATCTTCTTCGGCGGCCTTGGTGAGCTCAGCGCGCTCACCATCGAGCGCGGTGGCCACGCCGACACCGGCGAGGGCCGTGAGGGCCACACCGCAGATCGCACCGATCACGCGGGGACTGGCCGAGCGACGGAAACCCACGAGGGTTCCAAAGGCGAGGATCACTGCTCCGGCCACGGCGAACACCAGCGGGCCGGCTTGGTGTGAGAGCGACAACATGATGCGCGAGAACGAGAGCACGACGACAGCGAGCAACAACGCGCCACCCACCGGCAACTCGAGCGGATGGACGACGTAGTCACGAATCTTGGCGTTGTACGCGGCGTCGCTGGAACCCCGCTCGCTCCAGTTCTGGATCATCCACTCGCCGAGCATGGCGATGAGGAGTCCGATGCCGACCTTGAAGATGCCGGGCGAACTGATGAGACCGACCACCACGAAACCCATGGCGATGGCGGTGCCGAGGGGCCAGATGCTGTTGCGTACACCGCGCTGCGCGGCACCCGACGACGCGTGCGACGCAGTGTCGGTGGAGAGCACGTGACCATCCCGCGTGAACGAGGCGATGGCGCCCAGGAAGACGAGCGACAAGGCGGCGAACAAGAGTGCGACCGAGCCGATCGAACCGCCGTCATTGGCGATGAACCAAACGATCGAGGCAACGAGTGCGCCGGCGCCGAGTCCGTAGAAGAGTTTCGAGCTGGTGGTGATCATCGGATTCGCCTCGTCACTTCTGCACGTAGACCACGAACCACAGGGCACAGAACGCTGCGGTGAGGAAGTACCAATAAAGGGCATGTGCGGACACGATCTGCACATCGGATGCGCCGCGGCCGAGATAACGGAACGCCGCCACTGCGGTGTACACGAGTCCGGCAACCAGGAGGACCATGAAAGTTCCGGTCAAGGCGTAGAACATCGAGTGGAACGCGCCGTCGCGGGCGACCACACCCATCTGAGTCCAGATGAAGACCTGCGAGTTGAGAGCGGCGAGACCGATCAGCGCCGACATGCCAAGTGCCATGGCGGTGTGCGTGCGATCGCCACGCTTGGCCGACCACACCGCCCACTGGGCCATGATGCAGACCACGAAGAACGCGATCAGCATCATGTTGGCGGCGACTTCGGGAACCACGATCTTCTCGGGCATCCAGTCCTTGATCAGACCGCGACGCGCCGATTCGCGATACGGAGCATCGGCCCGGAACTGCAACCAAACGGCCAACATGCCGCCGAGGAGCATGGTGCCGGCCGCCGACGCGAGCGCGGTGCCGACGAAGAGCTGACGCTTGGGCGCCTGCTGCGGTGCGGGGGGCAATGCAAGCATCAGCCGACCTTCCCTGACGAGTTCTTCATGTCTGCGAGCGGATATTCCGAACCAACCACGATCACCTCGGTGAAATTGTCGGCCGGCGGCGGGGACGACGTCGCCCACTCGAGAGTGGTGCCATCCCAAGGATCGTCACCGGCGGCCTCGCCACCTGTGAACGACTTGGCGATCAGACCGATGAAGGCGAGGCTCACGAGGAGCATGAGCACGAAACCGATCGCGGTGAGCGCGTTCCAGAGTTCCTGCGGGCCGCCGTACGAGAAGCCATCGAGCACACCCGCCGGCTGATCGGCGAAGCCGGCAACCATGTACGGGAGCGATCCGACGGCCGTGGCCACGAAGGCGAGCAAAGCGAGCGGGAGTGCGGCCTTGTCGGGAACTCGACGTCCCCAGATCTTCGGACCCCAGTAGGCGATGGCACCGAAGGCCAACGTGACGGTGCCGAAGGTGACGGCGACGTACGAACCAGCTTCGAAGATCGTGCCGCCGAGTCCGGCGTCCTGAACCGAGTACAGAACGTGCGACGCCGCACCGAGAAGAATCGTCAGCAGACCGAGGACGGCGAACACGAGTGGCGACGCAACCCGCGGCTTCGCATTCTTCAGAGTGAGGGCCACACCACCGAGAACGCCGAGCAAGCCGAGCAGCGGCACGAGATTCAGTAAGGCGAACGGGAGGAGATCGGCGATCTTGTCGCCGAAGCCCGAGAAGAAACCGTCGCCCTCCCACGGCAAGGTGACGGCCGATTGGGTCGTGGCGGCCAGAAGGCCGACCGCGACCACACCAACCGCAACGTTGGCGGCGGCGCGCTGGGGAAGACGCGAGCGGTTCATCACCGGCACTGCATCGAGAACGAAACCGAGGAGCGGAATGGCAAGCACGTAGGTGAACGGCTGCGAGAGCGACCAACCGATCCAGTGGTTGATTCCCATGTTGCCGCCGAAGCCGGCGCGGGCATAACGGTGGTCGACGTAGAGGTACACGTTGGTGCCGATGAAGACCGGCAAGCTCAGCAACAGGGCAACCGAGCCGACGAACGACGACCACGAGAAGAGCGGTGCGCGCAGGAGGCCCATGCCGGGCGCCCGAGCGGTGAGGGCCGTGGTCACCACGGATCCGGCGACCATCAGACCACCGAGAGCGAGAACCACCAGCGCAGCGAGATAGAGGTCGACCATCTCGGCCTCCCCGCCACCGGGTCCTCCGTTACCGATGATCGAGGCCACGGCGAGGCCGAGACCGGTGAGCCAGAACCAAAAGCCAGTGGCGGCGAGTCGCGGGAAGGCGATCGAGCGCGCCCCGAGTTGGAGCGGGACGATGGCCACGACCATGCCGAGCACGAGCGGCACGACCGCGCCGTAGGTGAGCAAGAGACGAGCGGCCGCCAGCACCTGGGATGCCGTGCTCTCGTCCAGGAGTTGGAAGCCCTCGGCGTCGATGCGTTCGACGGCGACGAGAACGGCGAGGACGAGTCCACCAAGGAGACCGACGAGGCCCGAACCGATGAAGAGACGACCGACGTGTTTGTGATCGGCCGATGTCAACCACGTGGCAACGGCGGGCTGTGAAGCCGCTCCATCGACCGCGTGGTGGGTGTCAATTGATGTCATTCGAAGTGGCTCGCTTCACGCGCACGGCGGGCTGCCGAAACGGCCCGCGGTTGAGGTTGGCAGGAGGGAATCCAGCACCCGACATTACCCATTTCTCCCTGCTCAGACCGAAATCCCGACCCCCGCGCGAGGACTCGGAAACGGGTGTCACACGCCGTGTCTGATGAGCACATCGGCGGCCAGCGCGCCGAACAGAAGAGTCACGTAGGAGATCGAGAACCCGAACAGTCGCATCGATCGGGCCGGAGTCGGATGACGACCGAGATCGATCGTTCCGAGCACGAAGAGCAGACCCAGAACTCCGGCCACGATCATGTACAGCAGTCCGAGGTCGGCCACCGGACCGAGCACAAGCGTGCAAGCGGTCAGGGCGACCGCATACCCGAACATCTGGCGGACGGTTTCGGCCATCGGGACGACGGTCGGGAGCATCGGGACCTGGGCCGCCCGGTAGTCGTCGGCATGCTTGATGGCGAGTGCCCAAAAATGGGGCGGAGTCCACAGAAAAATGGCTGTGAACAGGACAAATGGCGCCCAGCCAAGTGAATTCTCCACCGCGGCCCAGCCCACCAGGACCGGTACGGCGCCGGCCGCGCCGCCGATCACGATGTTCTGGCGGCTCGTGCGCTTCAGCCACAAGGTGTACACGAAGACGTAGAAAAGGGTCGCCGACAGGGCCAGAACGGCCGACAAGAGGTTGGCCCCAGCCCATAGGACCCCGAAGGCCACCGCTTCCAGGACCAGGGCGAAGATCAGCGCTGACCGGGGGGCGATCAGTCCGGTCACGAGCGGGCGACCCTTGGTGCGCTCCATCAAGCGGTCGATGTCGCGGTCGACCACCATGTTGATGGCGTTGGCACCGCCGGCGGCCAGGGTTCCACCGGCCAGGGTGATGAGCACCAGCCCCCAACTCGGCCAGCCTTTCTCAGCCAGGACCATGGTGGGGATGGTGGTGATGAGGAGAAGTTCGATGATCCGAGGTTTGGTGAGGGCGACGTACCCGCCGATCACGGTTCGGGGAGCCCGTCTTGGACCATGGGCTGCGACCCCGCCGGGCGCGAGCCGAGACGGGACGAGGGGGCGGGCACCGACGGACATCACGCTCGATCGTACGGGGGTGTCAAACACCCGACCAACCGCGACAATGTTCCGGTGGATGTCGTTTGCGTGACTCCCGTCGCTGTCTCGGCCTCGACGATCGTCAGACCCGAGTCCGATACCGACACCGACGTCCGGCCCGACAACCCGTGGGTCGTGCTCGTCTGGAACGACCCGATCAATCTCATGAGTTACGTGACCTACGTGTTGCAGAAGCTCTTCGGCTACAGCCTCGAGAAGGCCACCGAGTTGATGCTCGACGTCCATCACAAAGGCCGCGCCGTCGTGAGCGCCGGATCGCGTGAGAAAGCCGAGATGGACGTCTTCCGACTGCACGAGCACGGACTCTGGGCAACGATGCAAAAAGATGGATCCGACGGTGGTGATTCGTGATCCGACGTCCGCGCCAACCGGTTCAGCGCACGCGCAACGGCTTCGTTCTCCAACTCGACGCCGACGAGCGTCACCTACTTCGGCGACTACTCGGTGAGATTCGAGACCTCGTGACCACCGCTCCGGTCGGCGACGCGAAGATGCAACGGCTCTTCCCACCGGCCTATACCGACGACGCCGAGGGTGAAGCCGACTATCAGCGGCTCATGCGCGAGGAACTCGTGGCCAGTCGACTTTCGTCGATCGAGATCGTCGATGCGATTCTCCAGGACGATGGATCGCGAACACTCAGTGGTGACGAGGTCGACGCCTTTGCCCAGAATCTGAACGCCGTCCGACTCATCCTCGGCACGCTCCTCAACGTCGGTGAGGATGACGACGACGCCGAATCCCCGGAGATGGCGCTCTACCAGTTCTTGTCGTGGCTGGTCGACGGTGCGATCACGGCCTTGATGAGGGCGTGAATCTCCGGTCCGAGAGGGCGAGCCACCCCGGGACGATGGAGAAGTCGCACCGGGGGCGGGGTGCGACCACCGGTCCGACCCCGCTAGGCTGGCGAGGCTCTCAGCAGGACAAGTACCTAGCCCCCATCGTCTAGTGGCCTAGGACACCACCCTTTCAAGGTGGCGGCACGGGTTCGAATCCCGTTGGGGGTGCCAAGCAAGTCGTTGGTCTCGTGGTGAAGTTGGAGTTCACGCCGGCCTGTCAAGCCGGAGGTCGCGGGTTCGAGTCCCGTCGGGACCGCCAGTGCATTCGGTTATCCGGGCGCACGCGGTCGAGTAGCTCAGTCGGCAGAGCGTCCGCCTGAAAAGCGGAAGGTCACCGGATCGACGCCGGTCTCGACCACCAAGAGGCGCCTTCGGGCGCCTCTTCGCATTTCAGGTTCGGCGCTGGCGCGCTTCGCGCAACAAGAACTCCTGTGCCGCGGTGGCCACGTGCACTCCGTCTTCGCTGAAGATGTGGCCGATCGCAAGGCCACGACTGTTCGTCAGCGAGTGGCACATGAAGTCGTGCAGATGCCAACGATCAGCGCGCATCGGACGGTGGAACCAGATCGTGTGATCGAGACTCGCTCCGTAGTAATTGCCGTGTGGATCGGGATCGACCGACCGCACCGGATGCGTCCGATCGACCGACTCCGACGGAAGATCGTCGCTCAAGTAGGTGAACGCGCAACGGTGCAGCAGCTGCAGGGCCGGATCCATCGGATCGCCGATCGATTCCGAGATGCGAAACCAACTCATGCTGCGACCGAGGCCTTCCCGACCGTCAGCGGGCATGTCGGCCGGTTCGATCGAACGTCGGTCGAAGACCTCCGACCACGACGAGTTCTGCACCGAGTCCGGGCCCGGCACACCCGTCGGGTAGCGAATCGTCTGCACGTCGGGGCTGACCTCGGGCACCTGGAACGAAGCCTCGAGGTTGAGGATGGCGCCGACGGTTTGACGTGCGACGACTCGTCGGGTGCAGAACGTCTTGCCGTTGCGAATGCGATCGACTTCGTAGCGGACCGGTTCGGAGGCATCACCACGGCGGATGAAGTACGCGCGCATCGAATGCGGCTCCATCGGTGCATCGACCGTCTCGGCCGCGGCGCGCAACGCCTGAGCGACGATGTGGCCACCGTAGAGACCACCCCACGGATACTGACGACCAGCACCAACGAACGTGTCAGGGCCGTGGTTCTCGAGATCGAACAGTTGGGCGAGCGTCACGTCATCAGGCTACGTACGCCCCGGCGTGGTTCGTCGGGTCAGGTCGAGTGAACGACGACCACCGGTCCGCGACTGCGATGCGCCACCGCTACCGCGGTACTTCCGAGCAAGACCGAGGCAAGAAGGCTGTGACTCTTCGACGACACCACGATCACGTCTTGTGGGCCGGCTTCTTCGGTCAGAACATCGGCGGCCGAACCTTCCACGGCTTTGGACATGATCTTCGTTCCGTGCGGACCTTCGAGTTGTTTGCGACCACGTTCGGCGACGTCCTTCGCATCGCGCAACAACGCGAGGCGCAACTCCTCGACTCCGGGGCCCATCATCATTCCGGCCTCGGGGATCATCGCCTGATACGGATAGTGCCAAGCCGTCACGACCTCGAGATCCCGATGCAGACACTTGGCGAGCGACAACGCCCAATGCGCGGCCTGCAACGAACGAGTGGAGCCGTCGATTCCCACCACCACCCGGCCCGGTACCGAACGATTGCTCGTCTCCGGTACGAGCACCACGGGACATTTCGCGCGGTGCGACACCGCGTAACTCACCGAACCCATGAGCAAACCCTGGGCCGAGCCCACACCGCGCGTGCCGAGCACGATGGCGGCCGCATCCTCACTCGCCTTCAAAATCGCGGTGGCCGGCGCGCCCTGATCGATGAATGTCTCGATGGTGAGACCCGGGCAACCGTGACGCACTCGGTCGGCGAGTTCATTCATCATCACGTGGTGCTTCAGATCGATCTCGTGCACTTCACTCGACGTCAGCGCCGGCATCACGTAGCCCGCGCTCATTCCGATCCCCACCATGGCCGGCAAGGAGTAGCTGGTGATCACGCGCAGTGAGCGACCAGTCGCCCGAGCCATGTCGGCGGCCCACCACACCGCCGCTTCGGCGTTGGCCGAACCATCGAAGCCGGCAAGGATCGGTCGCTTGTCGCCCGGACTCGGATCGATGTGGAGATTCGGATCGTCGTTCATGCCCCGATGATGCGTCCGGATGACCTACGTCCCCCAGGGGACTTGGTGATGAATCGCAGGGTCCTTGGACCCGAAACGATTCCGATTCTCACCCGAGACCGGTGAGTCAGGTGCCGTATCCGAACCCGAGGTCGGGCGCGGTGAGCATGGGCGCGAACGGGATGCCCCGCTCGGCCGCCATCGCCGCACAGGTTCCACCACGATCGACGATCACCGTGATCAGTACCGGTTCGGCACCGAAGGCGATTACCGCGTCGACCGCTTCCATGATCGATGTTCCCCGCGTCACGGTGTCTTCGGTGATGACGACTTTGTCGCCTTGTTGCAACGCGCCGGCGATCCGTCCGGTCACCCCGTGATCCTTGGCTTCCTTCCGCACACTGAAACTGCGAAGTACTCGACCCCGGGTGGCACCGACGGCCGCGATGCCGAACGCAACCGGATCGGCGCCCATCGTGAGGCCGCCGATTGCCGTCGCGGTCGGTGGAATCAGAGTCAGAGCCACGTCGGCCACGAGGACGATTCCGTCGGGACGACACGCGGTCTGCTTGGTGTCGAGGAACCAAGAACTCTTGGCGCCGGACTTCAACGTGAAGTCGCCCACCTTCAGCGCGTGTTCGAGCACGTGCGCACGAAGGGCCGACCGCGCCGGATCGAGTGCGGGAAGTTCAGCCATCAGCCGACCTCGGGCAGTTGATCGAAGATTCGTGAAACGTGCACGAGGGAGCGACGAAGATCGAAGGCGTCGTCGAGCACCGCACTTGGCAGAGCTACGATCTGCGGATCGGCGGCGAGAGTCGCGCGGAACTCCTTGCCTCCACTCGATGCCTGGCTCGCCGCCGTTTGCACGATGCGATATGCATCGTCACGGGTGAGGCCAGCCTGCACGAGCGCGAGCAGGACAGGCTGGCTGAACACCAGACCACGGGTGGATTGAAGGTTCTCGCGCATGCGTTCCGGGAACACCTGAAGGCCTTCGAGGAGTCGACGCAGACGGTGGATCATGTAATGGGCGAGCATCGACGAATCCGGAAGGATGATCCGCTCGACCGACGAATGCGAGATGTCGCGCTCGTGCCAGAGCGCGACATCCTGCAGCGCGGCCTGCAGATTGCCGCGCAACACCCGGGACAAGCCGCTGATGGTCTCGGCCGATATCGGGTTGCGCTTGTGTGGCATGGCCGACGAACCCTTCTGGCCGGCCTTGAAACCCTCTTCGACCTCGTGGACCTCGGTGCGCTGAAGGTGTCGTAACTCGACGGCGATCATCTCGCACGTCACTCCGAGAGAGGCACACGCCCAGACGTATTCGGCGTGTCGATCACGCGCGATCACCTGCGTGGCCGGAACCGGCATCAGATCGAGTTTGGCTCCGACCCGTCGTTCGATCTCCGGATCGATGTTCGAGTAAGTGCCCACGGCGCCGGAGAGTTTGCAGACGCCGATGGCGCGCCGCGCCGCCACGAGCCGCTCGCGATCACGATCGATCTGCATCGCCCACAGGGCCACCTTGGCACCGAAGGTCGTGGGCTCGGCGTGGATTCCGTGGGTTCGCCCGATCATCACCGTGTCACGGTGGTGCTTGGCGATCGACACGACCGTGCGCAACAAAGCCGAGGTGCCGTCGATGAGGAGATCACAGGCATCACGGAGCATCCAGCACCACGCAGTGTCGACGATGTCACTGGACGTGAGTCCGTAGTGGATCCACGATCCGGCCGGACGGCCGATGCGCTCCTGCACGACGTCGACGAAGGCGGCGACGTCGTGATCGGTCGTGCGCTCACGTTCGAGCACCGCATCGATGAACGCCGTATCGATGGCAGGCGCATTCGTGCGACAGGTCACTGCGTCCGGGGCCGGAACCACACCGAGAGCCGCGTGCGCCTCGGTGGCCAGCAACTCGATCTCGAGCCAGCGTCGGAATTTCGATTCGTCGGAGAAGATGCTCTCCATCTCGGGCAGCGAATAACGCGGGATCATCGCCCACCACCATCCCACATCAACACATCGTCTCGTTCGGGTCCGACACCGACGATCCGCACGGGCACTCCGGCCTGCTGTTCGACCACCGAGATGAATCGACGAGCCGACGCGGGCAGATCAGCCGCCGATCGACAACCGCCCAAGACGGTCTTCCATCCGGGAATCGTCTCGTACACAGGTGTCACCCGTGCCAAGACCTCACTGCGGTCGGGGTAACCGCGCAGCGGACGACCATCGAGTTCGTACCCGATGCACACCCTGATCTCGTCGAAGTCGTCCAGGACGTCGAGTTTGGTCAGAGCGAGTTCGGTCAGGCTGTTGACCCGCGCCGCGTGCCGCAACATGACGCAGTCGACCCAGCCGGTCCGACGACGGCGACCGGTCACCGTCCCGAATTCGTGACCGATGTCGACGAGACGATCACCCGTGGCATCGGTGAGTTCGGTCGGGAACGGACCGGATCCCACACGCGTGGTGTACGCCTTGGTGATTCCGACGATGCGGTCGATGAGACGCGGACCGAGACCCGATCCACTCACCGCCCCACCCGCTGTGGGATTCGACGACGTGACGTAGGGATACGTCCCGTGGTCGAGATCGAGGAACGTGGCCTGCGCTCCCTCGAGCAACACCGACTCCCCCGACTCGACGGCGTCGTGCAAGAGATCGACCGTGTTCTCCACGTACGGGGCCAGACGCTCAGCATACTTCGTGAATCGGGCGACGACGTCGTCGAGATCGAGTTGCTCGCCACCGAGGTGAGCGATGAGTGCGTTCTGCTCCTTGCCCACGCGACGCACGACCTCGGCGAAGCGAACCAGATCGAGCACTTCGCCGGCCCGGATGCCGGTGCGGCGTGCCTTGTCGGCGTAAGCCGGACCGATGCCCTTCAGAGTGGTGCCGATCTTGTCGTCGCCTCGGATCGCCTCCGAGATCGCGTCGTGCGACTGGTGCCACGGGAAGATCAGGTGCGCCTGACTCGACACGCGAAGTTTGGTGCACGAGATGCCCCGACTCTCGAGCCGATCGATCTCGGCGAAGAGGGTCGGCAGATCCACGACCACGCCGTTGCCGATGACCGGCGTGACGTGTTCGTAGAACACGCCCGACGGAATCAGTTGCAGCGCGTACTTCTCGGTGCCGACCACGACCGTGTGACCGGCGTTGTGACCGCCTTGGTAACGGGCGACGACCGAGTGGTCCTTGGCGAGGAGGTCGATGACCTTGG
>CAZLXB010000018.1:31780-34320 GCA_964563545.1 uncultured Bifidobacterium sp.
CCTTGGTAACGGGCGACGACCGAGTGGTCCTTGGCGAGGAGGTCGATGACCTTGGCCTTGCCCTCGTCACCCCATTGGGCTCCGATGACGACGGTGACGGGCATGGACTCGCTCCTAACGACGGGGAACGTGCCGAAACACTACTCGGCCCGTTCTCGAATGCAGAGACCGAGTTCATCATCGGTTCACCCTTTGGCCACTGCCCTGCCAGCAGCCGGACAGTTCATTCATGCATTTTTGTCGCCGAGGTTGAAAGTTTCGTGGAGGCCCGAATACCTCGATCAGCGACCTCCCTTGATCAATCCCGTGAACAAAGGACAAACATGCTCGGTACCAATAGATCAATCGGCCGATTCGCCACCCTCACAGCTGCGTCGATCCTTGCCCTCGTCGCTTGCGGTGGTGACGATTCCAGCTCGTCGGCTGACACCCCCCCGGCGTCGGCCACACCCACCCCTGCACCGACCAGCCAATCCGGATCCGATGATCCGATTGCCACGCTGTACGAAGAGTGCAAGGCCGAAGGGAAGGTCAACCTCATTGCCCTCCCCGATGAGTGGGCCAACTACAAGGGCATTCTCCAGAGCTTCCGCGACAAGTACCCCGGCATCGACAACCCCGTGGCGAACCCCGACGCATCGTCAGCCGAGGAAATGGAAGCCGTCGAAACTCTCGCCGGCCAGGACGACATGCCCGACAACGTCGACGTCAGCCCGGCCATCGCACAAGAGATGGTCGACAAGGGTCTCTTCGAGCCCTACGTGCTGAGTGTCGACAGCGAAGTTCCGAGTGGACTGAAGGATGCCGACAACAACTGGACCGCTGCGTACTACGGCATCATGGCGATCACGACGAACACCAAGATCGTTCCCAACGCCCCCCAGACGTTCGCCGATCTGACCAAGCCCGAATACAAGGGGCTCGTCGCCCTCAATGGTGATCCCCGCGAGGCGGGCGCGGCGTTCGCGGCAGTGATGGCGGCTTCGTTCGCCAACGGTGGAAGCGCCGACGACATCCTCCCCGGTATCGAGTTCTTCGCCGAACTCAAGGCCTCGGGCAATCTCGGTAGCACCGACGTCACCAAGGAAACCGTGCTCACTGGCGAGACTCCGATTGCCATCGACTGGAGTTACAACGTCCCCGGGCTCGCCTCGGAACTAGAAGCGGCCGGAATCACCTACGAGACCAATTTCCCAAGTGACGGGATCTACGGAGGCTTCTACGGCCAAGGTGTCATCAAGGATTCACCCAACCAGGCGTGCTCCAAGTTGTGGATGGAGCACATCTTTTCCGACGAGGGTGCACTCGGCTATCTCGAAGGTGGTGCCGTTCCGGCTCGCATCGAGGCGCTCACGGCAGCCGGACTCGTGACCGACGACGTCAAGAAGAATCTGCCGCCGGATGAACTTCTCTCACAGATCAAGTTCCTCACACCCGCGCAGATCAAGGCCGCCAAGGAAGTCCTCGCCGAGCAATGGGGTCCGCTCGTCGCCGACGCCTGATGTCTTTGCTCGACCTCTCTCATTCCTCCCCCGGAGACGAAGGGGCCACCGCTTCGGCGGTGGCCCCTTCCCTTCGTCGGAAAGGCCAGACGTTGCGGGACTACGCCGGCCTTCTACCGTTTCTCACTTTCTTATTGCTCTTCTTGCTCGTCCCGGCCTACAGCGTCTTCGACCAAGCATTGAAGAACCCCGATGGGAGTTTTGGTACCGATGCCTTTCGCGAGGCGATTTCCGGGCAGAACTTCCAAGCATTCAAGTTTTCGATCACTTTCTCAGCGGGTGCAGCGTTCGTCGGCGTCATCGCCGGGACCCTGCTCGCTCATGCTGCATCGACTGTCGAAAAGCCTCGTTGGATCAAGAACCTGGTGACTTCATTCAGTGGTGTTGCGGCCAACATGGGTGGTCTGCCTCTCGCCTTCATGTTTCTTTCGTTGCTGGGGCGCCAAGGCATCCTCACCAAGATCCTCGAGTATTTCGGCTTCGATCTGTACGCCGGCGATTTCGGACTGGGCGAAGTCAGCGGCCTCATCGTCGTTTACTCCTACTTCAACATCCCGTTGATGGTCCTCGTCACACTTCCGGCGATCGAAGGTCTCCGGCCGGCGTGGCGGGAGGCCTGCGTCAATCTCGGGGGAACGGGATTCACCTATTGGCGCCGGATCGGATTTCCGGTTCTCCTACCGTCACTTCTCGGCGGCTTTCTCCTTCTGTTCGCCAATTCATTCAGTGCTTACGCCACCGCCCAGCAGCTAACGGACAATTCGAAAATCGTTCCCCTCCGCATCGGCTTCTTCCTCGGCGGAGACGTATCGATCGGCGAGGACGCGGTCGGGTACGGCCTCGCAGCTTGGATGATCATCGTCATGGCGGCATCGATGGGCGCCTACTGGCTACTACGTCGCCGATCGGAGAGGTGGCTGGGATGACTGCGATCGGTGGGCAGAGGCGTCTCGGTCGCCGGTTGATACTCCTCATCGGGACGATCTACTTCGCGTTTCCTTTCGTCGCGATGGCACGGTTCGCATTCCAAAACGTCCA
>CAZLXB010000019.1:0-33761 GCA_964563545.1 uncultured Bifidobacterium sp.
GGTAGTGGGCTCATGATTCACGGGCGGAAGGAAAACCCAGAGATCTTCAGAGCGTTATCAATTTTCATGAGTGCGTTCGGCCCCATCCCGTGGAGAGATGCAAGATCTACCCGAGCCCATTTCGATAGTTGAGTCAACTCGGTCAGCCCAGCATCAATAAGCGCACGACGCGCTGGTGCCGCAAGACCAATCGCGCGCCATGCGCCGTCGCGGCTGGCATATGCGTCCAGGTCAACTGCACCACGTGTCACCGCGCAACGACTGGTCTTTTCAGATGGCATGCGCAAAGACTACCGAACCTCAGGTGCGCTTCAGGTCGGTGACCGCTCCACCGCTGGCCTCCACCAACTTGTGCGGCTCGATCCCGAACACGTCGTTCCACGTACCGGCCGCCGCCCACACTTCGGGCCACTGCAGCAGATCCGGGTCGATGAACACGTTCAACTTCTTCGTGTGACCAAAGGGCGGCACGCCACCGATGGGATAACCCGTCGCCTCCCGCACGACGTCGGCATCGACCCGTGAACATTTCAATCCGCCGGCCGCCAAGGCCAGTTTCTTTTCGTCGAGTTGATTAGCGCCGCTCACGTAGGCCAGAACAACTTCACCATCCACGGCGAATATCAGACTCTTCACGATCTGGCCGATGTCCACGCCGATGGCAGCTGCGGCATCGGCTGCGGTCTTGGTGCCATCCGGAAACCGGCGCGGGGTGATGTCGAGGCCCAGTTCCCGTGCCGCCGCCACGACTCGCACGACGTTCGGATGCAGTTGCTCAGTCATCGAAGGACGAAAGTAGCCGATCGATCGCCTCCGCCAACCGGCGATCGCGCTCGGTGACCCGGCCGACGTCGTGGCTCACCAGCGAGATCGACACCTTGTTCCAGCTGTTCGACCAATCGGGATGGTGATCCATTTCTTCGGCCACCGTCGCGACCCGGCTCATGAAATCGAACGCTTCGGAGAAGTCGGAGAACACGAACTCGCGCCGCAGACATCCGTCCACTTCGGGCCACTGTGACGAATTCACCCCTGCATCCAAGCACTCCACATGGAACCCTCTCCACGCGGTCGGTATTCTTTCCCTCCAAGAAGGGGAGTATCCCCGCTGGGAAACCAGCGAACCGGTGTCGTCAATACGGCCTTCGGGCCCGGCCCGGCTCCTACGGGAGGGAGAGACCTTCGGACCGCAAGACCGATCCGAAGGAACCCATGTTGACTCTCCCCCAAACCTCGGCTGACCTCGTCGATCCGCACACTCGCACATTCGACCAAGTCGCCTCGGCTCTCACGACCTCGCTCTCTGCAGGTCTCACCGTCGGCGAGGCGTCCGACCGCCTCGCGACGCACGGACGCAACGAACTCGCCGAGGCGGCTCGACGTCCGGCACTCTTACGCTTTCTCGACCAGTTCCGCGATGTGCTGATTGCCATCCTTCTCGTGGCCGCCGTGGTCAGTTTCGCCGTCTCGGGTGAACTCAAGACTCCGATCGTGGTGTTGGCCGTGGTCCTTCTGAACGCCGTGATCGGTTTCGTGCAGGAGAACAAGGCCGAAGCATCGCTCGAGGCATTGAAAAAGATGCTGTCGTCGAATGCGAAAGTGCGTCGATCGGGCCAGGTGATGTCGGTGCCCACGGCCGAACTCGTCCCCGGCGACGTCGTGCTCGTCGAAGCCGGCGACCGTATCCCCGCCGATGGCCGCCTCGCCCTGGCCGTCAATCTCGAGATCGAGGAGGCCGCGCTCACGGGCGAGAGCCACCCGAGCGCGAAGTCCGTCGATGTGGTCGATCGCTCCGATGCTCCGCTCGGCGATCGCTCGTGCATGACCTACATGAACACCACCGTGACACGTGGTCGCGGTGAGCTCATCGTCACCGCCACCGGCATGTCGACCGAGATCGGCCGCATCGCCGGGCTTCTGCGGGCGACCGAACCCGAGAAGACTCCCCTACAGCGGCAGCTGGACGGACTTGCTCACAGCCTCGCGAAGTTGTCGGCGGTCATCGTCGTGGCGGTGTTCGTGATCGGGCTCGTGCGCGGCGACTCGGTGTCCGAACTCCTCAATCTCGCCGTGGCTCTCGCGGTGGCGACCATCCCCGAAGGCTTGCCAGCCGTGACCGCGGTAACTCTCGCCATCGGTGTAGCCAAGATGGCCAAGAAGAACGCCATCGTGAAGCGACTGGCGAGTGTCGAAACACTCGGATGCACCAACATCATCTGCTCCGACAAGACCGGAACCCTCACGCTCAATGAGATGACGGCACGTCGGATCATCGTGCAGGGTCGGGAACACGCGGTCACCGGCGAGGGCTATTCACCGGTCGGTGAGATCGAGCGAGTCGCCGGCGATCTTCCCTTCGCCATGGATGCCGCTCTGCTCGGAATGGCACTCTGCAACGACGCCGTGATCCGCAACGAAGAGGGTGCCTGGAACCTCGTCGGTGATCCGACCGAAGGCGCCCTCGTCGTTCTGGCCGCCAAGGGCGGAGTCGACGCACCCGATATGCGCTCCCGATTCCCGCGTCTCGCCGAGGTTCCCTTCGACTCGTCGACCAAGGTCATGGCCACGTTCCACGAACTCGCCGATGGGTCGGGCGATCCGATCATTCGGATGTTCGTGAAGGGTGCCCCCGATGTGGTGATGGCCCGCAGTGCGAATGCCATCGATGCCACCGGCATCGCCACCCCGATGCGCACCAACAGCGAGGGTCTCATCACCCACAACGACCGACTCGCCAGTGAAGGTCTACGGGTGCTGGCCATCGCACAGCGCGACTTCTCCGTTGACGCATGGAGCGACTTCGTGGCCGATGGCGCCGACCCGGCGGCACTGGTGGATGAACTCACTCTCCTCGCCCTCGTCGGGATCGTCGATCCGCCACGACCCGAAGCCAAGACCGCCATCGCCGAAGCGCGTCGAGCCGGCATTACCGTGAAGATGATCACCGGCGACCATGCGGTGACCGCGCAGGCGATCGGAACCGAACTCGGCCTCGCCGACGGTGAGGTCGTGGCGGTGACCGGAGCCGATCTCGATCGCATGGACGACACCGAACTCGACCGGCGCATCGACGAGATCTCGGTGTTCGCGCGAGTCGCCCCCGAACACAAGATCCGACTCGTCGCGGCCTTGCAGCGCAAGGGGAACGTCGTTGCCATGACCGGAGATGGCGTGAACGACGCGCCGGCGCTCAAGAAGGCCGACATGGGCGTAGCAATGGGCATCACCGGGACCGAGGTGACCAAGGAAGCCGCCACCATGGTGCTCGCCGACGACAACTTCGCCACCATCGTCGGTGCCGTCAAACGTGGCCGCACGATCTACGACAACATCGTGAAGTTCGTGCGTTTCCAGTTGAGCACCACGCTCGGGTTCGCATTGCTCTTCCTCGGCGCATCGATCCTCGGTATCGCGCACGGCAAACCCTTCGCCGCCATCGCCATCTTGTGGGTCAACATCATCATGGACGGCCCGCCCGCCATGGCCCTCGGCCTCGACAAGGGTGACGCCGACATCATGCGGCGAGCACCACGACCGCTCACCGAGCGCATCCTCACCAAGGATCGCTGGTCGGCCATCGGTTTCTCCTCGATCGTGATGGCCATCGGAACTCTCGCCGTTCTCGTTGGGGCACCCGGACCGGAAGCCGAGGCCGGCGTCGCCACCGTGGCCGGAACCATGGCGTTCAACACCTTCGTGCTGTTCCAGTTCTTCAACATCCTGAACGCCCGCAGCGATCGCAATTCAGTCTTCCGCCGGCAGACGTTCAGCAACCCGCAACTCTGGGTGGCTCTCGGGGCGGTGATCGTTCTGCAGATCGGTGTCACCCACCTCGGGTTCATGCAGAACCTCTTCGACACCACGTCGATCTCCGGAGTGCAGTGGCTCGTCAGCATCGCCGTTGCGTCATCGGTTCTCTGGCTCGAAGAGATCCGCAAGATCGTGGTTCGTCGTCGTTTCCCCATCAACAACAAGGAGGTCCCCCAATGAAGTGCCCCCATTGCCCCGACACTGCGCTCGTGATGAGCGACCGCCAGGGTGTCGAGATCGACTACTGCCCGTCGTGCCGCGGTGTGTGGCTCGATCGTGGTGAGCTCGACAAGATCATCGAACGCGCCACCGGTGGCAACGCCACGATCTCGGCCCCGCTCAACCGCAAGTACAAGGATGACGACGACTGGGACGACGACGATCGCTACAAGATCAAATACGACAAGTACGGCCGCCCCTACAAGAAGAGCAAGACGAAGAGTCTCCTCGGCGAGATCTTCGACTTCTGACCCCACCGAGATTCGCCCGAACCGAAAGGACATTCACCCATGTTCAAGAACACCATGAAGACCACCCTGCTTCTCGCCGGACTCGGTGGATTGATCGTCGGCGTTGCCTCGCTCCTGGGCGGCGGAAGTTCGGGGGCCGTGATGATCGGCCTCGTGATCGCCCTCGTGATGGTGGGTGGCAGCTACTGGTTCAGCGACCGCCTCGCGTTGCGCGCCGCCGGTGCGCAGATCATCACCGAGCAGGATTCGCCCGAGTTCTACCGGATGGTGAAGTCACTGGCCGATCGCGCCGGCCTTCCCATGCCACGTGTCGCGGTGTCGCCCTCGGAACAACCGAATGCATTCGCAACCGGCCGAGGCCCCAACAACGCCGTGGTGTGCGCAACTCAGGGACTCCTGCGTTCGATGCCGGCCGATGAACTCGAAGGAGTCATGGCGCACGAACTCATGCACGTGCGCAACCGCGACATCCTGATCGGATCTGTAGCGGCGGCCGTGGCCACCGCGATTTCGGCCATCGCCCAGATGGCGTACTTCGCGGCGATCTTCGGTGGTGGCCGGGACGACGAGGATCGCCCCAACCCGCTCGCCGTGATGCTCATCTCGATGCTCGCCCCGATCTCGGCATCGCTCATTCAGATGGCGATCAGTCGGAGCCGCGAGTTCGAGGCCGATCGTTCGGCAGCCGAGTTGTTGGGCAGTGGGCAATCACTCGCCCGCGCTCTCGAGCGCATCGAGATCATGGCGCAGCGCATCCCCATGAACGTCGCCCCCGCGCAGGCCCAGGCCTACATCCACAATCCGCTGGCCGAGTTCAAGAATCAGCGTCGGGGCGGGGCCAACATGGCCCGCTTGTTCTCGACCCATCCTTCGACCGAGGAGCGCATCCGCCGTTTGCGGGCGATGGGCTGAGAGATCCCGCGTCTCGGGTGTCAGAGACCGGCGAGGTAGTCGCCGCTCACACCACTCGTGTCAGCAGCGTCGGCCGGCGTGAAGGCCGCATAGCCATCGCGCTCGAGTACATCGGCGAGTTCGGGCCCACCCGACTCCACGATGCGCCCCTTCACGAGGATGTGGATGCGGCTCGGCCGAAGTTCTTCGAGCAGTCGGCTGTAGTGGGTGATGACCAAAGCGCCGAGCCCGTCTTCGCGGGTGGCATCCATGACCCGGCGCGCACAATCGCGTAGCGCATCGATGTCGAGACCGGAGTCGAGTTCGTCGAGGATGGCGATCTTGGGCTTCAAGACGGCCAGTTGCAGGGTCTCGTTGCGCTTCTTCTCGCCTCCGGAGAGATCGACATTGAGGGCTCGGTCGAGAAACTTCTCGTCGAAGTTGATGCGCGCTGCCTCGGCGCGCAGTCGACTGCCGAGTCCGGCGATGTCGGCGCCACGTCCGCGATCCTTCAGAGCCTCGCCGAGAACGGCATCGAGTGTGACCCCGGGAACCTCCGTGGGGTACTGCATCACGAGATGCAAGCCGGCCGCGGCGCGCTGCCAAGTGGGCAGAGCGAGCATGTCGACACCGTCGAGCAGAACCTGGCCACCGGTGACGGTGTAACCGGGCTTGCCCATCACCACGGCCGACAACGTGCTCTTGCCCGCGCCGTTCGGGCCCATCACGGCGTGTACCTCACCCGACGAGATGGTGAGGTCGATGCCGTTCAGGATCTGTTTGCCGGCCACGCTGGCCGTGAGACCGCGGATTTCGAGGGTGCTCATTTGCGAACCTCCACGTGAACATCGCCGTTCACGACCTTCGCGTCGAACACCGCCACGGGCTGAGTGGCGGGGAGCGTGTCGGGATGCCCGGTCAGGAGACTGAAGGAACTCCCGTGGCGCGGGCATTCGAGCTGCTTCTCGTCGCACCACACTTCGCCGTCGCTGAGCGACACATTGGCGTGACTGCACACGTCGCCGATGGCATAGACCTCGTCGTCGATGCGCACGAGGGCCACGGCCAGGCCGTCGACCTCGACCTTGGTGGCCGAGCCACTCACGAGATCGTCGAAACGGGCCACGATGCTCATGCGCCCTCCCCCACGTTCAACTTGGCGGCGACCTTGGCTCGCAACGGTTGGGCGAGTTCGCCCACCGGCAACTGCGCCAACACTTCGTCGAAGAAGCCGAGCACCACGAGCCGCTCGGCCACATCGGGGCGCACACCACGACTCTCGAGGTAGAAGAGTTGCTCTTCGTCGATCGGGCCCACGGTGGAGGCGTGGCTGCACTTCACGTCGTTGGTCTCGATGTCGAGGTTGGGCACACTTTCGGCCCATGCACCGTGCGACAACGTGAGATTGCGATTGGTCTGGAACGCCGACGAACCCTTGGCGTCCTTGTGGATCTTGATGAGACCGGTGTAGACGCTCTTCGCGGTGTCTTGTACGGCCCCCTTGAAGAGGAGATCGCTCGTGGTGCGCGGCGCGACGTGCTCCTGCAACGTGCGGAAGTCGTGCATCTGCGTACCGCCGGCGAAGTAGAGCGCGACTTGGCGGGTGTTTCCACCCTGACCGAGCAGACGAGCCGCAGTGCTGACCCGCGAATAGTCACCGCCCAAGGCCACGGTGGCGAGCAAGGTGTCGGAGTCGCGCTGACCGGTCGAGTGCTGATCGCCGATCATCCATGCCGCCAGGCCGAGTTCGTTGATCGAGAGATACCGAACGCGCGCAGCCTGCGCCGCGCGCACATCGAGAGCCGGCACCACGAGCACACGTCCGTCGCCGGAGACGAAACGCTCCACGACCGTGACCTCACTGTTGGAACCGGCATCGATCACGAGACGGGGGAAGTAGGCGCGGCCGGCGTCGGTGAAGTCGTGGGTGATCACGATGGGTTGGTCGATCACGGTGTTGGCCGGAACCGACACGACGATGACGTCCATGTTGGCCAGATTCAGCGCCGCGAAGAGTTCGAGCGAGTCGGTGGGAAACTCGGCGAAGAGACCCGCCAGCGCCGCGGGCGCAGCGCCGCCTTCGGCGTCGATTCGGGTGACGTGATCGGTCGGACCGCTGATGACCGAGGGAGCCGACCCGGGAACGAAGTCAGCCAGCGAGAGTTCGTCGATGCGGCTGTAGCGCCAATGCTCGGCATCAGGTGAGGGGAAAGGTGCGACAGCGGCCCGCTCGGCGGCGGCGCGGCGAACCTCCTGCCAGGAGGCGCCGGTGCTGCGCACCATGTCGGGGGTCAACACGGGCACGGCGAAATATTACTACCGCCGTAGTGGAAATTGACCGGTCGTGCCGGGATGAACTGGCGCGATCAGTCCGCCCGGCGGCGGCGGAAGAGGCGGCGGAGTCCGGAGGGCTTGGCCTGCTGCTCGGCGGCCACCTCGGCCATCACCTGCGCGCCGATGGCGTTCACGATGTCCTCGGCCTGATCGAGCACCGCCGCCGCGCTGCCGTCGTCGAGTCCGGGTGGTTCAACGGGTGTGCTCGGGGTGACGAGCGAGCCGTAACTCCAACCGGCATCGGGGCGACGATCGTAGGAAGGACAATTGTCGGGGCAACGCCACGGCGCGTCGGGCGCGAGATCGAGATTGCACTTCCGCACGGTGTCGCCGTTGGGATACGTGCGGCTCTCGAAGTGTTTGCACTCCTGACGCATCGGCATAACGAACGCAACTCTACAACCGGTGTTCTGGTGATGAATATTCACCGCATAGGTGAAGATGTCGCACCAGAAAATGCGATTCGGTCAGCCGACCGAACCTTCCATCTGCAATTCGATGAGGCGGCTCCACTCGACGGCGTACTCCATGGGCAGTGTGCGGGTGACGGGCTCGATGAATCCGTTCACGACCATGCTCATGGCCTGCTCCTGCGAGAGCCCGCGACTCTGCAAGTAGAAGAGTTGCTCGTCGGCGATCTTCGACACCGTGGCCTCGTGCCCGATCTGCGCGTCCTTCTCCCCCACTTCCATGTACGGAAGTGTGCGGCTCTCGCTGGTTTCGTCGAGGATGAGCGCATCGCACTGCACGTGACTCTTGCAGCCGTAGGCACCCTCGTCGACGCGTACGAGGCCGCGATAAGTGGTGATACCGCCGTCCTTGCTGATCGATTTCGACACGATCTTCGATGTGGTCTCGGGAGCGGCGTGCACCATCTTGGCGCCGGCGTCCTGATGCTGACCCGCACCGGCATACGCCACCGAGAGAACTTCGCCCGTGGCCTTGGGGCCCACGAGGTACACGCTCGGATACTTCATGGTGAGCTTGGATCCGATGTTGCCGTCGATCCACTCCATGTGGCCCTCGGCCTCCACGCGCGCCCGCTTGGTGACGAGGTTGTAGACGTTGGGCGACCAGTTCTGAATGGTGGTGTAGGTGACGCGCGCGCTCGGCTTCACGATGATCTCCACCACGGCCGAGTGCAATGAATCGCTCGTGTACACCGGAGCCGAACAGCCCTCGATGTAGTGAACCTTCGAACCTTCGTCGGCGATGATCAGCGTGCGCTCGAACTGACCGGCGTTCTCCGAGTTGATGCGGAAGTACGCCTGCAGCGGCATCTCGCACTCCACACCCGGCGGCACGTAGATGAATGAACCACCCGACCACACGGCGCTGTTGAGGGCCGAGAACTTGTTGTCGCCCGGTGGGATGACCGTGCCGAAGTACTGCTTCACGAGTTCGGGGTACTCGCGCAGCGCGGTGTCCATGTCGCAGAAGAGGATTCCCTGCGCCTCGAGATCTTCGCGGTTGCGGTGGAAGACGACTTCGCTCTCGTACTGCGCGGTCACACCGGCGAGGTACTTGCGCTCGGCCTCGGGGATGCCGAGCTTCTCGTACGTGGCCTTCATCTGCTCGGGCAGGTCGTCCCATTCGTCGACCTGCGCCGTGGCCGGACGCAGGTAATAGAAGATGTCCTGGAAGTCGATGTCGGGCATGTTGTCGGCGAACCACGGTGCCATCGGCTTCTTGTCGAACAGACGGAGGCTGCGCTCGCGGAACTGGGTCATCCAGCGGGGCTCACCCTTCCACCACGAGATCTGATCGACCACGCCTTTGTTCAGACCCTTGGCCGGCTTGAAGGCGTATTCGACGTCATCGCTCCAGCCGAGTGAGTACTTGCTGAGATCCAGGTCGAACGAGGTCATTCAGGGCTCTCCATCAGGTCGGCGTGGGAATCCGAGGGGGAATTTCCACTACGGCCATAGTAACAATTGGGCATCCCAATACCCACCCGGGTCAGGCGGTGGGGCGGAGTTCGCCGGCCACGGGTGAGGCCATCTCGATGAAGATGCACTCCCCCGGGCAGGCCTCGGCGGCATCGACCACCGATTGGTAGTGCTTCAACGGGACCCACGCGAGGCTCCCCGCCCCACCCGGATCATTCAGCGCCGCACCCTGCTCGGCCACGTAGGCGATGCCGTCCTCGAGTTGCACGAACACATCGGGGCAGTGGTCGAGACACAGGCCGTCGCCCGTGCACAAGTCCTGATCGATCCACACCCGCACGGAGCCGAACTTAATGGCGACCCCCATCGGGCCGACGAGGCGTGCCCCGTACCGCTTGACACATACCCTTGCCGGGATGCCTCCTGCCGGAACACCGACGAATGAGCCGCGTGCGCCACACAAACCCTTCGTGCACTCACGGCCCACCGGCGACACCGAGGATCCGTTCCACTGGCTCCGTGATCGCGACGATCCCGACACCATCGCCTACCTCGAAGCCGAGAACCGCCACGCCGACGAGTGGTTCGCCCCGCACACCCAGCTGATCGAAACCATCTTCGGCGAGATCAAATCGCGTATTCAAGAGACCGACCAGAGTGTGCCGACGCTCAAGGACGGCTGGTGGTACATCACGCGCACCGTCGAGGGATCGGACTACGCGATCCACTGCCGCGGTCGATCCCGTGAGACCGCGACCGAGACCCTCCTGCTCGACGAGAACCTCGAAGCCAACGAGCACGAGTACTTCTCGATCGGATCGTTCGACGTGAGTCCCGACTCACGCCTGCTCGCGTGGTCGTCCGATACCGACGGCAGCGAACACTTCACGATGCGCGTCCGCGACCTCACGACCGGACTCGACCTCGACGATGTCATCACCGACACGTCTTGGGCCGGCACCGCATGGAGCGCCGACTCGCAATACCTCTTCTACGTCACCTACGACGAACAAGAGCGTCCGTCCACCGTGTGGCGTCATCGCGTCGGCACGACACAAGCCGACGACGTGCGGGTGTTCGACGAAGCCGACGAACGCTTCTACGTCGGCATCGACCTCACACGTAACGGCGAGTGGATCATCATCGACGCCGACTCGAAGACGTCGAGTGAGTCACTTCTGATCCCGGCCACCGAGCCACTGGCTACTCCCCGCGTCGTGCGACCCCGCGCCGACGATCTCGAATACCACATCGATCATTGGGGCGATCGCTTCATCGTGCTCACCAACCTCGACGCCGTCGACTTCAAGGTGATGACCGCCACGAACGACGATCCGGCCGAGTGGACTGACTTCATCGCTCACGCTCCGGGCAACCGCATCACACGCGCTGACACCTTCGCCGACCACCTCGTGATCCACGAATGGGTCGAGGCCCAACCACGGCTGCGCATCGTGCAACGTGATGGATCGAGCGCCATGGTGCCGATCAGTGATGAGCCCCACGACGTGGAACTCGACTCCAACCCCGAATGGCACACCGAGTGGGTTCGCTTCGCGACCGAGAGCATGACCTCCCCCGGCTCGGTGTGGGAACACAATGTGCGCACCGGTGAGCGAGTTCTCCTGAAGCGCCAGCCCACACCCAATGTCGATCTCGACCGTTATGAGAGCGAGCGACGGTGGGCAGTCGCCCCCGACGGAACCCGCGTGCCCTACGACATCGTCCGCCTTCGCGGCGCAACTCCCGGACCGGCGCTGGTGTACGCCTACGGAAGTTACGAGGCGTCCATGCCACCGTGGTTCAGCGTGGCCCGGCTGTCACTCGTCGACCGTGGCTGGACCTGGGTGCTCGCCCATCCCCGGGGTGGTGGCGAGATGGGCCGTCGTTGGTATCTCGAGGGCAAGTTGCTCGACAAGCGCAACACCTTCGACGACACCAACGCGGTGGCCGACGATCTCGTGGCGAAGGGCCTCGTCGATGCGCGGCGTCTCGCCGTCCGCGGCGGTAGCGCCGGCGGACTCCTCGTGGGCGCCTGCATCTCGCTGCGTCCCGATCTCTGGGCGGGGGCGGTGGCCGAGGTGCCCTTCGTCGATGTGGTCAACACCATGAGCGACCCGTCGCTACCGCTCACTGTCACCGAATGGGAGGAGTGGGGTGATCCCCGCGAGGAACCCTTCGCGTCCTACATGCTCTCGTATTCGCCTTACGACAACACCACGGCGCGCGATTACCCCGCGCTGTTCGTGACCGGCGGGCTCAACGACCCGCGCGTGGCGTATCACGAGCCGGCCAAATGGGTCGCCCGGATCCGCGACGTACGAACCAACGGCTCACCTCTCGTGCTACGCACCGAAATGGGCGCCGGTCACGGTGGAGCAAGTGGGCGCTACGACCGCTGGCGCGACGAAGCGCGCGTGTGTGCCTTCCTGATCGCAACTCTCGGCTAGCGATTCAGGCGAGCGCGGCCACGAAGGCGATCAGGCCGAGCGCGATCAGACCACCGTTGCGGAGCGCGTGCCGATTGCTCAGCGGCTCGGCGCTCCAGGCACCGAAACACGCGCAAACCGGGTGCTTGCCCTGACTCAGATTCAACATGACGAGAAGTGTGAAAGCGGTCAGGAGCACGACCGCGAGGAACGCCACCAAGGCCGTCCAGATCTGAACCACCAGAAGTGCGCCGAGCACGATCTCGATCCACGGAATGAACGGTGCGGTCCAGATGGGTGCGCCCATTCCCCGCGCCTGTTCGCGCCAGGAGCGACCCATACGCAACTTCGCGCCACCGGCGAAGCACAGCGCCGCGCCGAGAGCGATCGACGAGACGATGCGTAGAAACGTCATCACGAAGCCGGCGGCATCGCCACGCCCGCCACCTTGCCGCGGAAGAACACCATTGCGTCATCGGCGTTCTCGACGTGCTCCATCTGCTGAACGCGCCCCACCACGAACACGTGGTCGCCGGCATCGCTCACCGAGTCGACACGACAATCGATCCAGCCGATCACACCGGGAAGAATCGGCGAGCCACTCGGCGCCTTCGTCCAGTCGAGGCCGGTGAAGCGTCCGTCTTCGCCGTCGGCGGGTTCCTTGGCGAACCGCCAACAGAGTTCGTCCTGACCGGCGGCGAGGATGTTCACGCAGAACGAGCCCGACTGCGCGATGAGGGGCCAACTACGTGATGAGCGACCGGGTAGAAAGCCGACGAGGGGCGGGTCGAGCGAGACCGAGACGAACGAACCGATCGTGATCCCGTGCGGCTTACCGGTGGCATCGAGTCCGGTCACGACGGTGACACCGGTCGGGAAGTGACCGAGAACGTTGCGGAAGTGACGGGAATCGATCGGCGCGTCGCTCACGACGTCACCCTAGACGAACCGGAATCAGACGGAGTGAACGAGGCCTTCGGAGGCGGCGATCACCCGGACACCGCGCTTCTCGCCTTCGCAACGAACCTGCTCGAACAACCGATCCATCTCGTCGTCGCAACGACCCGGGTCGTGATGGAACAACGCAAGCGTCTTCACCTTGCACTCGACGGCCACCCACAGCGCGTACTCGAGTGTGCTGTGACCCCATGTCGCCTTCTCGGCGAACTCGTGCGGGGTGTACTGCGCGTCGTGGATCAGGAGGTCGGCGCCTTCGCAGAGTTCGCGCGCTCCGTCGGTGATCCCCATCGAACCATCTTGTGGCATCTGGTGGTCCGAGAGATACACCACCGACTTGCCGCCGAAGGACACTCGGTAACCGAGCGTGTTGCCGATGTGCGGCACGAGCCGACTGCGCACTTCGTAGCCGCCGACCGTGAAATCGTCGTCGCCGGTGTCGTGGAAACGGAAGGTGCCCGGAAGTTCGGCCAGGGCGATCGGGAACATCGGCGGACGGATGATCGAGTCGAACACCTCGGCCACCGAACGACCGTCTTCTTGACGCGGCGCGTAGATGTCGAAATGCGAACCGGGTCGAAGAGTCGGCACGAAGAACGGCAGACCCTGAATGTGATCCCAGTGCATGTGGGTGAGCAGGCACGCGCCGGCGAAGGGAGCCGAGTCCGCGTGGGCGCAGTAGCGAAGACCGGTACCGAGGTCGAACACGAGCGGCTGCTCACCCGGCGCGCTCACACCCACACACGATGTGTTGCCGCCGTAGCGCCTGGTGTCATCGCCATGGCACGGCGTCGAGCCGCGCACGCCATAGAACGTGACCTGGAAGTCCTGATTTCCCCCGATGACATCCGACGCTAAATCACCCGACGTACCCTTGTGAACAGGCGCCTTCGGTGACGTTCGTCGCAGTCGGGTCGGCTCGGCCGAAAGGGGCGCACTACGGTTCGCCCATGAGCAACAGCCCGGCGGGAGCGATCTCCCAGCACACGGCCGATGTGAACGGCCTCTCCCTCACCTATCTCGCCGCCGGACTCGAAAACTCGGGACCGCTCGCGATCTGCCTCCACGGGTTCCCCGACTCGGCCCACACCTGGCGCCACCTCCTGCCCGAGCTGGCCGCCGCCGGCTACCGGGCCGTGGCACCGTTCTTGCGCGGCTACGCGCCCACGTCGGTGCCGGCCGACGGGTGCTTCCAGACCGCGGCCTCGGCCACCGACGCGATCGCCCTGCGCGAACACCTCGGCGGTGACGAACGCACCGTGATCATCGGGCACGACTGGGGCGCAGTGATCACCCACATCGCCGCCGGCCACGCGCCGCAACTCTGGGACAAAGTCGTGACCATGGCTGTACCGCCCGGTTCGGCGGTGGGTGTGGCTTTCTTGTCGAACCTCGCGCAGATCAAGCGCAGTTGGTACATGTTCTTCTTCCAGCACCCATTCGCCGATCTCGTGGTGGGGGCCAACGATCTCGCGTACATCGACATGCTCTGGGCCGACTGGTCGCCCGGTTACGACGCCACCCAGGATCTCGCGCTCCTGAAGCCGAGTCTGCGCGACCCCGCGAATCTGCAGGCTGCCCTCGGCTACTACCGCGCGACACTCGGTGACGGTTACAAGAAGCCCGAACTACAGGCGATGCAGGACGCCGGCTCGAACATCACCACGCGCCCACTTCTCTATTTGCACGGTCGCACCGACGGATGCATGGGCGTGGAAGTGGCCGAATTCGCCATGGCCGAACTACCCGCCACCGCACGCGCCCACATCGTCGACGGTGCCGGACACTTCCTGCATCTCGAGAAGCCGGCCGAGGTCAACCGACTCGTCCTCGACTTCTTGCGGAGCTGAATTCTCATGGCACCCACCACCGCTCCCGTTCTCCCCGACGGACTCGTGATCGTGGTGAAGCGCGAATGCGAGACCTGCCGCATGACGGTGCCGGTGATCGAACAACTCCGCAACGGTCCACTTCGCGTCACCGTGTTCACACAGGACGACCCGAGCTTCCCCGCGAACGTCGACGCGATCCACGACCACGATCTCGCCGTGAGCTGGCATCACCAGATCGAAACCGTTCCCACGGTGATCCGCGTGGAAAATGGGCGCGAAGCGGCCCGTACCGTCGGCTGGTCGCGCGCCGAATGGGAATCGGTCACCGGCCGGACCGGTCTCGGCACTGATCTTCCGGTGATGCGTCCGGGTTGCGGCTCGATGAGCGTCGACCCCGATCTCGTCGATGCTCTGCGGGTCCGGTTCGGCAGCTCGGTCCTCGGTGCGCGACGGGTCGAGATCGCTTCGGCCGAAGACGAGTTCGAGGCGATGTTCGATCGCGGCTGGACCGACGGGTTGCCCGTGATCCCGCCCACCGAAGAACGCGTGATGCGCATGCTCACGGGAACGACGCGCGCACCCGATGACATCGTGGCGATCGTGCCCCCCGATCTCGTGGAGGTCACGGTCGAGAAGATCGCCATCAATGCCGTGATGGCCGGTTGTCGACCCGAATATCTGCCGTGGGTGATCACAGCCGTCGAAGCGGTGTGCAACGACACCTTCAACATTCATGGCGTGCTCGCTACCACCATGCCCGTCGGGCCGGTGATCGTGTGCAGCGGCCCGGGCGCGCGGGCCATCGGCATGAACAGCGGCATGAACGTGTTCGGACAGGGCAACCGCGCCAATCTCACGATCGGTCGCGCTGTTCAACTCGTGATTCGCAACGTGGGTGGAGGCCGACCCGGGGAGGTCGATCGCGCGACCCACGGCAACCCCGGCAAGATTTCGTTCTGCTTCGCCGAGGACGACGTCAACTCGCCCTGGACGTCGCTCGCTCAAGCCCGCGGCGTGGCTCCGGGGGTCGATGCCCTCACGGTGTTCCCGGGCGAGGGTCCGCGAT
Source organism: uncultured Bifidobacterium sp. (assembly GCA_964563545.1). Lineage (GTDB taxonomy): Bacteria > Actinomycetota > Acidimicrobiia > Acidimicrobiales > Ilumatobacteraceae > Casp-actino8. The sequence goes on from CAZLXB010000019.1 coordinate 15,679, forward strand.
GTGTGGTCGATCAGATCGCACGCGACCCGGAGAGTCTGAGCAACACGTTCGCCGCGTGCTTGCGCACGCTGCACAATCCGAAGTCGATCCTCGCCTTCGACGCGATCCTTGTGGTCGGTCCCGAACACGCCCGTGTGTTCGCCGAGGCCGGCTGGAACCGCGAAAGAGTCGTCGACGAAATCAACGCCCGGCTCCAGATTCCCGGGGCCGAACTCGTGCGCGGCGCCAACGGGATCGCCGAGGGAATTCCAGCCCACCTGAAAGATGCGGTGTTGCCGAAGTTCCGGCCCGGTGGCCTGCTGTTGGTCCACGCCGGCGGAGGCGCCGGTCTGTTTTCTGCCATCATTGGTGGCTGGGCCAACGGAGACGTCGGCAGCCAACCCGTGACCAAGGAGGTGACACGATGACCACGTTGCTCGATCCGACCAACGAGCGTCGTGTCTCGACCATGGAGCGCGTCGGTCGACCCGAGTCCCTTCGTGGACTCACCGTCGGACTCCTCGACATCTCGAAGGCTCGCGGCGACGTGTTCCTCGACCGACTCGAAGAGCGTTTGTCGGAAATGGGCGCCGATGTGCGCCGTTTCAAGAAGCCGACGTTCACCAAACCGGCGCCGGTGGACCTGCGTCACGAGATCGCCACTCAGTGCCAAGTGGTGATCGAAGCACTCGCCGATTGAGGCAGTTGCACGTCGTGCAGTGTGCACGACATCGTCGATATCGAGCGGCGCGGTGTGCCCGGAGTCTTCGTCGCCTCGGCCGAGTTCGTCACGGCCGCCGACGCTCAGTCGAAGTCGCTCGGCTTCCCCGATGTGGCGCGGGTGTTCACACCGCACCCCATCCAGGACCGCACCGATGACGAAATGCGTGCCTACGCCGACGAGGCGCTGGCCGCCATCGTGGCCGCGGTCACGCGCGGTTGACCCGACCTGAACGCTCGCTGAATCCTCGACGAACCGACCCTCGCCGGTCCCGGGGTCAGGGCATGATGTATCCGATGCGTCGCACCAAGATCGTCGCCACCCTCGGCCCCGCCAGTCAGCACCGAGTCGCCGAACTCGTGGCCGCCGGTGTGTCGGTCGTGCGGATCAACTGCTCGCACCTCTCGACCGACGACGTCGGTGCGGCGGTGCGTTCGGCCCGCGAGCAGAGCGATCGCGTCGCGATCCTGGTCGACATCCAGGGCCCCAAGCTCCGACTCATCGACGGCATCGATGCGACCGGATCCGAAGTGACCCTCGTCGAGCGCGGACACGGTGGCGGGGCTGAGATCGGTTTCGATCCACACGCCGTCGGCGTGAAACCCGGCGAAAGAATTCTCGTGAACGACGGTCGCATCACGCTGCGTGCCCTCGAGGTCAGTCCGCATCGAGTACGCACCGAAGTCGTGAACGGCGGTACGGCCGAGGGTCGTCGAGGTGTGAACCTCCCCGACACCGACGTGAAGGTTCAGATGTATTCGGCCAAGGACCGCGCCGACATCGCCATTGCGGTGGCCAATGGCGCCGACTGGATCGCGCTGTCGTTCGTGCAACGACCCGAAGACGTTCAGGAGGCGCGGGCAATGGTGCCGTCCGATGTCCGTCTGCTCTCCAAGATCGAGCGCCCTCAGGCCCTCGAGGTCCTCGATGCCATCTGCACTGTCTCCGACGGGATCATGGCCGCCCGCGGCGACCTGGGTGTGGAGATTCCCTTCGCGCGTCTTCCAGTGGCTCAGCGAACGATCGCCAACGCGGCGCTCACATCGGGCGTGGTGTCGATCTGCGCGACCGAGATGCTCGAGTCGATGATCACCGGCACCCGTCCGACGCGTGCCGAGGTGTCGGACGTGACCAATGCGGTGCGCGACGGATTCGATTGCGTGATGCTCTCGGCCGAAACCGCGATCGGCCACGATCCGATCGGCACGGTGCAGGCGATGGCCGCGATCCTGACCGAAGCCGACTCGGTGGATCGGGTGCGATCACCTTTCGCCGACAGTCACCCCGACACCGCGGCCGTGGCCGCCGCCACTGCGGCGCTGGCCGCCCGTTTGAAGTCGCGCGCGATCCTGGCCGTCACTTTCACGGGCCACAACGCCGAGTTGCTCTCGGCGTGTCGGCCTCCGGCTCCGATCATCGCGGCCACCTCCGACCCGCGGGTGGCCACCCGCATCATGGCGCGCTACGGAGTGACGCCGGTGATCGCCGATCGACCCGTGTCGACCGACGCCGCGATCGAGAGCGCGGTGAGCGCGGCCAAGCACGCGGGTCTGTGCCACGACGGTGACGAACTCGTGGTGAGCCTCTCGCGCACCTCGCCCCGTTCCGACACCGACACCATCTACGTCTACCGCGCCTGACCCGGTGTTCTGGTGATGAAATTTCACCGTCAGGGTAAAGAAACCGAACCAGATTTTCGGTGGTGCACCACGAGTCCCTCACTTTCGAGGGCGGCGAGCAACTTGGCCGCCACGTCGGGTGAGCGGTCCATCACCCGCGCGACGTCACCGGACTTCACGGTCCCGGCGCCGAGAGCCTTGATGAGTCGCCCGCGCGCCTGACGATCCGATCCCTCGAAGCGCGATTGCGCAACGCTCACGCCGGCCGAACCAACACTCGGGTCGTCACCCTCGCCGCGCCACGCGCATTCGCTCGTCCACGGACATTCGTCGCACGACGGATCGGGGCGGCACACCGTGGCCCCGAGATCCATGAAGCCCTGATTCCAGAGCCACGACGCGCCGTCGGCCACGAATTCGTCGGCGATCGACTGGACTTCCCGCGGCTTCAACCGCCGACCGGTGAATCGAGCGAGCACGCGCGCAATGTTCGTATCGACCACGGCGACGTCGTGTTCGAAGGCGAAGGCCAACACGGCTCGCGCGGTGTAGGGCCCCACACCCGGAAGAGCGAGCAGCGAATCGAGATCAGCGGGAACACTTCCACCGTGGCGCGAAACGATCGCGACCGCCGACGCGTGCAGATTCCGAGCCCGTCGTGGATAGCCGAGACCCTGCCACAAACGGAGGACATCACCGAGTGACGCCGAGGCGCATTCGGCCGGCGTCGGATACTCGGCCACGAAGGTCGACCACTTCGGCAGCACCCGCGCGACTCCCGTTTGCTGAAGCATGAACTCGCTCACGAGAACGGGCCACGGATCGCGCGTCGCGCGCCAAGGAAGTTCGCGCAGACGAGGTGCCGCCCATCCGAGGAGCGCGTCCTGGAGGTCGGCGACGAGTTCGGGTGTCAGCCGCTCCACGCCGAATCGGCGTCGTACGGGCGCTGGCGGGATGGCGCGAACTCGCGCTTCCAGACCATCACCCGACGGCGGAAGTAGCAGACTTCCTTTCCTTCCTGATTGAAGGCCTTCGTCTCCACCGTGACCACGCCACGGTCGTTCTTCGACTTGCTCTCCTGAACGTCGAGGACGCGTGTTTCGGCATGAATCGTGTCGCCGTGGAAGGTGGGGAACTTGTGCTGGAGCGTCTCGACCTCGAGGTTGGCGATCGCAGCGCCACTCACGTCGGGCACGCTCATACCGAGTACGAGCGAGTACACGAGGTTGCCGACTACGACATTGCGACCCTGCACACTCTGCGACGCGAACCAATCGTTGGTGTGCAACGGATGGTGGTTCATGGTGATCATGCAAAAGAGATGATCGTCGTACTCGGTGATGGTCTTGCCCGGCCAGTGCCGATACACGTCACCGACCACGAAGTCTTCGAGGCATCGTCCGAACGGCCGCTCATGAACAGTCATGACCGCAACTTACTGCCGATCGGTGGGCGACTCCCCATCGATCGGCTTCTCGGGCAACTCCCGCGTCGGGTCGACCACGTAGGGATCGACGGGCTTGGGAATCTCCCGCGTGCGCTCACGTGCCGGGTAACGCTCCGAGAAGTCGAGGATCGATTCCTCCGATTCGCCGACGTGTGCCACGACGTCGCGCAAAGGTTCGAGTCGATCCTTGGAGATCGCCCAGGGTCCGATACGCAGCGAGAGGTACGTGCCACCGCCCACGAGAATCGGAAGCCAGTACTGCGCGATGCGGTACGACACCACACCCACCACCGCCGTCGCACGCGGTAGGCCGAAACCCACGAGCACCGGAACGTACACACCTTCCACGATGCCGAGTCCACCGGGAGTGAGCGGGATCGCGGCGAGCACATTGGCCAGACCGAAGGCCACGATCAGACCATCGACCGAGAGCGATCCTCCAAAGGCGCGCAAGAAGACCCACAGCGCGGCCGCATCGATCAGCCAATTGAGCGCCGCCCACATCACGAGCCGGCGCAGGAGCGGACGATCCTCCGAGAGTTCCTGCATGCGTCCGCCGATGTGACGCACCGCTTCTCCGGCGCGATCTTCGTCGAGATGAAGTCGACGGGCCACCGCGCGCAGGATCTTCTCCGAACGCTCCTGACCTTCGATGAGTCCGAAGATGATCGCGGCCGCGATACCCATGAGGATGATTCCGGCCACCGCCGCCGTGCCGTACACGGGGTTCACCCCGCGCAACGGAATCGAGATGATGAGACCCGACCACAAGATGAGGTTCAGCACGACTGCACTCGCGAGTCCGGCGGTAGCGAGCGCGAAACCGGCGTCGGGACCGGGCACGTTCGACACCGTCAGCAACCGGTAGCCGAGCGCCGAACCGGCCGCGCTTCCGCCGGGCACGAGGCTGGCCAGCGCGCGGGTCGACAGCTGGATTCGGAACATCCTCCACACCGACAGGTGATGACCCACCGGACCGAGCGCCACGCGGGTCATGAACGAGTAACACAGCAAGGCCCCGAATTCGAGGGCGAGCCCTACGAAGAGCAGGCTCGGTTGCACATCGTTCAACTGGTCGACGGCATTGCGCAGGCCAGGAATGTTGAGGATGATGAAGTAGATCAGGACGACCGTCGTGACGATCTTGAAGGTCCGCACAATGGCCCGACGCCGGAACACGGCTCGCTCTCGGGCGCGGGTGTTGTCGGGCGTGGCCGCGCCAGATGACTCACGACCGGCCTCGGACATACCTATTTCCTAGCAGTTCTCCGGTGGTCGTTCGGGCGACACTCGCCCGACAACGCCTCAACCAGCGATGAGCGGGAAGGCGTCCACGATGCGCGTCAAGTGCGCATCGAGAATCGATTGGGTGTCGGCTACCCACTTGCCGAGGTGCACAACGACGAGATCACGCCGCCGGTCAACGATGATCCGCTGGCCTTCGTAACCGAGCGCGGCCAGCACGCCGGGTCGTGACTTCCAGATCCACCAATGACGTCCGTACCCGTGTTGGGTTTCGGGATCGGTCGCGTGTTGTTCGACCGCGCCGGCGATCCAGGGCGACGACAGGAGGCGCTGACCGTTCCATACTCCGTCGCGCAGATAGAGATAGCCGAACCGCGCGAAGTCGCGCGCCGTCGCGTAGACGTACGACGAACCGATGAATGTTCCGGCGTCGTCGAAACGCGCGGTCGCCGACGTCATCCCGAGGGGTGCGAACAATCGGTCGCGGATGAATCCGTCCATGGCGTCTCCGTGGCCCACGACATCACCCACGAGACGCGAGATCACGTTGGTGGTCCCCGACGAGTAGTTCCAGAACTCCCCGGGTGCGTGCTTCAGCGGTCGCGTCCGTGCGTAAGCAGCGACGTCGCCGGCTCCCTCGGCGAAGAGCATCGAGATCACATCCGGTGTTCGCGCCCCCGGTGTGTCGACGTACTCCTCCACGAAGTCGAGGCCGTCCCGCATACGCAAGAGATGATCGAGGGTGATTGCCGAACGACCATCGGTGCTCCACTCGGCCACGGCGGCCGACGAGTTCGGATCGAGGCGACCTTCGTCGACCAGCATGCCGACGAGTGCGTGCGTGATGCTCTTGGCCATGCTCCACGAGACGAGGGTGGTGTCGGGACCTACCGGTCCACCCGGACCAAAGATCGTGTCGGGCTGAACCCCGTAACGTTCGAACACGAGGTGTCCGCGATGGATCACCGCCAAGGCGAGCGACACTCCCCGACCATCGGGCGGATTCGCGCCACCGGCGAACAGCCCCTCGGACTCGCTGCGCACGGTCGCCGCTTCGCGGACTTCGGCCACCGCCCATTCGTCACCGGGCCACACGGGTTCGATGTCGCCAACCGTCACATCGTGCTCCGCTTCGCCGTGACGTCGAGCGACAAGAGTTTGCCCGGCACATCGGGTGCCGGGCCGGTAGCGATACGTACCGCTTCGGCGGCGCTCGACGCGACGGCGGCGATCTCCCGGAATCGCTCGGCCACGAATCCGGCCTCCACCACCTTGTCGAGCGCATCCATGAGTGGTCGATAGAAGCCGGTTCCGTCGAGGAACACGAGCGGCTTGGTGATCAATCCGAGTTGATTCCACGTGAGGATCTCGAACGCTTCGTCGAACGTGCCGAATCCACCCGGCAGAACCACGAACCCGGCCGCGAGTTCGGCCATACGGGCCTTGCGTTCGTGCATCGACTCCACCACATCGAGAACCGACAAGCCGGTGTGCGCCGTCTCGGCGCGCACGAGGTGCTCGGGAATGACCCCGTGCACATGACCACCAGCGTCGAGCACCGAATCGGCGACCAACCCCATCAGCCCCACCCGTCCGCCGCCGTAGACCAGACCGCAACCCGCATCGACGATGGTCCGACCGAGCTCGCGGGCCTCGGCCGCGAATTCGGGGCGTCCGCCCGAACTCGAACCGCAGTACACGCACACCAGTCGCACGGTCCGAGTGTCGCACACCATGCCCTTTCCACGAATGCCCGTTGCTCACCCAACCCGAGGTGACGCCTGACCACGCCGACGATCCGCACCTGATGCGAGCACCACTTCTGGACCCTCGATGGGTCGTGGCTAGCGTTTCGGCCGATGAGCACCACCGTGACCCCCGATCTGCCCACCGCCGCCGATGTGATCGACCTCGCGTCGCGGGCCGTCGGCAAGGCCCTCCGCCACCTCGCCACCATCGGCGGACCCGACAAGCAGCAGATCCTCGCCTACGACCTCGCTCACGCGGCATCGGCCGTGGAGACCGCGCGGTCGCTACTCGATTACGGCGCCAAGGGGACGCACGAAGGCCTCATCACCTGTGCCTACACCGCCGACATGGCCCACGACCTGATGTCGAAGCTCATCGGACGCGAAGAGTTGTGGGGACTCGAAGTCGGCGTACTCGATTCGGCCCGCCCGTTCGTCACGACGTACCGCGATCCCGAGTTCGTGGCGTCACTGGCCGATGTCCCCGGTCCGCGTCATCTCGACGAAGACTTCGAGATGGTGCAGGACACCTTCCGTTCGTTCGCCGAAAAAGTCATCGCGCCGCGCGCCGAGCACGTGCACCGCTTCAACGAAGACGTGCCCGAAGAGATCATCAGTGGTCTTGCCGAGATGGGTGCCTTCGGATTGTCGGTGCCGAGTGAGTACGGCGGATTCTCCGAAGGCGGCGAAGGTGAGTATCTCGCCATGGTCGTGGCGACCGAAGAACTCAGCCGTGGCAGTCTCGGAATCGGCGGCTCGCTGATCACGCGTCCGGAAATCCTCACGCGCGCGCTCGTGAAGGGCGGCACCGAAGCGCAGAAGGCCGAGTGGCTGCCCAAGTTGGCCACCGCCGAGGTGATGGCGGCCGTCGCCGTGACCGAGCCCGACTACGGCAGCGACGTGGCAGGCCTGAAGGTGACCGCCACTCCCGCCGAAGGTCCCGACGGCACACCCGGTTACGTCATCAATGGCGTCAAGACGTGGTGCACCTTTGCCGCGCGCGCCGACGTTCTCATGCTCCTCGCCCGCACGAATCCCGATCGGTCGCTCACGCACAAGGGTCTCAGCCTCTTCATCGTGCCCAAGCCACGAGGTGAGGCACATGGATTCGAGTTCACCCAGTCGGTTCGCGCCGATGGCTCCACCGGGAAGATGGAAGGTCGCCCGATCGACACGATCGGTTACCGCGGCATGCACTCGTACGAGATCGCGCTCGACAACTGGTGGGTGCCGGCCACCAACCTCATCGGCGAAGAAAGTGGCCTCGGCAAGGGCTTCTACTATCAGATGGAAGGTTTCGAGAACGGCCGACTCCAGACCGCGGCGCGCGCCGTCGGCGTGATGCAGGCCGCTTACGAAGCCGCCTACGACCACGCGCACAATCGCAATGTCTTCGGCAAGAACATCGCCGAGTACCAACTCACCAAGGTCAAGCTCGGTCGTATGGCCGTGCTCATTCAGGCCGGACGTCAATTCGGGTACCAGGTCGCCAAGTTGATGGCCAAGGGAGTCGGTACGACCGAGGCGAGCATGGTGAAGGCCTACGTGTGCAAGGCCGCCGAGTGGGTCACCCGCGAGGCCATGCAGATTCACGGCGGGTACGGCTACGCCGAGGAGTATTCGGTGAGCCGTCTCTTCGTGGACGCGCGAGTGCTCTCGATCTTCGAAGGTGCCGATGAAACCCTCTGCCTGAAGGTCATCGCCCGTCGACTCGTGGAGCAGAACTCCTGATTCTCTGCGCTCGGGGCGCGCTCAACCGCGTTCCATGACAACGACTGCGTAATCGGAATCGGGTACGAGTTCATCACCTTCCCAATGACGCCAGGAGGTCACGAGCCGTAGGCCGGCGTGTTCGCCATCGACCACGAACTCGGGCCAGTGATACGAGTCGGGTCGATCCTCCTGCGACCATCCGCAGATCAATCGTCCGCCGGGAGCGAGTGATGCGGCGAGATTGATGGCGATCGCCCGCTGCGCACCCGGCGCGCAGAAGTTGGGGATGTTGCCGGCGAGGACGATGAGATCGAAGGGTTCTTCACCCGCAAACGTCGCCAGGTCGGCGACGAACCAAGAATGGTGGGGGGCTTTGCGGCGGGCGCGCTCGATCATGTCGGGGTCGAGGTCGACGCCCGTCGGCTCGTATCCGCGGCGAGCGAGTTCGATCGCCAACCGACCGGTTCCGCATCCGGCGTCGAGGATTCGCGTGACCGGAATCGACATGGCGGCCACCACGCGGTCGACTGCGTCGGCTTCGCCGTGCACCGACTCGCCCCGCGCCGCCAACGCATCCCAGCGCGCGTCGTACTTGTCGAGATCGACACTTCGTCGCCACTCGACCCACCTCGGCGACACCATCGCTCCGGGTGGTGTTTCTGGTGCGGAATCTCGACTCATACGGTGAATATTCATCACCAGATCAACGGTGGGGGGACGCAGATCGAGGGAGGAGGTCGAGGAGGGAGCGGACGCGCAGGAAGTCGGCTCCGTCGTGATCGTCGTACGGATCGAGCAGGATCGGCAGGAGTCCCGCCGCGCGCGAGCCGTGAACATCCATCGTCACGCTGTCGCCCACATAGGCGACCCGTGCCCGATCGATGCCCTCGAGTACGGCCAGGCCGTAGTCGAAGATCTGCGGATCGGGTTTGGCCACACCCACCACATGACTGTCGACCACGATGCGCACGGGAACACCCGGGCCATCGCCCACCTGGCACACCCCCGATCGAGCGAGCACGCTCTCGATCTGTCCGGTCGCGTTGCTCACCACACCGATCGGTACCTGCAGCTCGTGCAGCGCGCGCAGAGCGGCGACGCTCTCGGCGAGCGGATGCCGCCAGATGTACGCATTACGCGTGCGGTCGAGCACCACGGCGGCCTCTTCACGATCGTGACTCGGCACCCCCACCGACTCCACGTACGCGCGGTTGTATTCGGACCAATCGCGCTCACCCGATCCGGCGGCTGACTTGGCCGCCATTCCGGCGTAGTGCGCCCGGTGGTAGCGATCGAGATCGGCGACTGCGCCGTAGTACTGCAGAAGCGGCGACACCACGTGCGGATCGGGAATCACGAAGATCCCGCCGGCATCGAACAGCACGGCCTCGACTTCGTGACCATGGATCATGAGGGGTGCAGCCACGACTACAGGGTAGAGCGCCTTCGATGAGACCCGATGGGCTTCGACGCAACACCCGATGGGCTTCGCCCTTCCACCGGAAACGGCGTACCCTTCACGACGTGCGCAGCGCCCGAGATTTCTTCAAACCCCTCGCCGTCGGAGCCCCCGAACCGGTGCGGGAGATCCCCTTCCGCCCGAGTCGGATGATCCACTTCTTCCCGCCGTCGAACGACAAGATGGTCGCCAAGCTCCCCGAGATCGTGCCAACGGTCGACATCATCCTTGGCAATCTCGAAGACGGTGTTCCGGCCAGCGACAAGGAAGCCGCCCGCGCCGGGCTCGTGAAGGTGGCCAAGACGGTCCCGATGGGGACGACTCAACTCTGGACCCGCGTGAACAGCCTCGACTCACCGTGGGCTCTCGACGACCTCACCACGCTCGTGACCGAAGTGGGTGACAAGTTCGACGTGATCATGATCCCCAAGGTCGAAGGTCCAGAAGACATCCACTACGTCGATCGTCTGCTCGCCCAACTCGAGGCCAAGGCCGGGCTCAAGAAGCCGCTTCTCATCCACGCGATCCTCGAGACCGCGCGTGGTGTGGCCAACGTGGAGGAGATCTGCGGCGCGTCCCCGCGTATGCAGGGCCTCTCGCTCGGACCGGCCGACCTCGCGGCCAATCGCCGCATGAAGACCACGCGAGTGGGAGGTGGTCACCCCGACTACGTCGTGCGCCAAGATCCGAATCCGTCCGATGCCGACGCGCCACGCGCCACCTACCAACAAGACCTCTGGCACTACACCATGGCGCGCATGGTCGATGCGTGCGTGATGCACGGCATCCTTCCGTTCTACGGACCGTTCGGCGACATCAAGGACGTCGTGGCCTGCGAGGACCAATTCCGCAATGCGTATCTGCTCGGTTGCGTGGGTGCATGGTCATTGCATCCGGCCCAGATCGACATCGCGCGCCGCGTCTTCAGCCCGCGACCGAGCGACGTGGCTCATGCCATGCGCGTGATCGAGGCCATGGGCGACGGCACCGGCGCAATCATGCTCGACGGCAAGATGGAAGACGACGCATCCGTGAAGCAGTGTCGTGTCGTCGTGCAGTTGGCCCGCGATCTCGCGGCCCGCGACCCCGAACTCGCCGCTGCGTACGGCTTCTGAACCGCGAAGGAACCGACATGTCCGATCTCCGTCCCCGCCGCTCGGCCCTCTACATGCCGTCCTCGAACGAGAAGGCACTCGAGAAGGCCAAGGCCATCCCCGCCGATGCGCTGATCTTCGACCTCGAAGATGCCGTCGCCCCCGACGCCAAGCCGACCGCGCGGGTCAATGCCGTTGCCGCAGCACGCAGTGGTGAATACGGCCGCCGCGAGATCACGATTCGCTGCAACGGACTCGATACACAGTGGGGTGCCGACGATCTTGCCGCCGCCGCCACCTCGGGCGCCGCCGCCGTTGTCATCCCCAAGATCAACTCGGTGTCCGAACTCGACGAAGTCGCCCAGCGACTCACGGCGGCCGGAGCACCGGACTCCCTCGGCATCTGGGCCATGGTCGAGACTCCCACCGCGATTTTCAACGTCCGTTCGATCGCCGCCCATCCGCGGGTCGTGGCGCTCGTGATGGGCACCAACGATCTCGCCAAGGAACTTCGCGCCACGCAGGTTCGGGGTCGCGCGCCGCTGACCCCGCATCTGGCCACCGCGCTCCTCGCCGCGCGCGAAGCCGGCAAGGTGATCCTGGACGGGGTCTTCAACGATGTGAAGGATCTCGATGCCTTCCGTGACGAATGTGTGCAGGGTGCTCAGATGGGTTTCGACGGCAAGACGCTCATTCATCCGGGGCAGGTCGACATCTGCAACGAAGTCTGGGCTCCCACGGCCGTCGATGTCGATTACGCGACGCGCGTGATCGCCGCCTTCGACGAAGCGCAGGCCGATGGTCGCGGAGTCATCACGGTGGACGGACGCATGATCGAAAACCTTCATGTCGACAACGCCCGCCGCGTGTTGGCGGTTCAGGCGGCGATCGACGCCCTAGGGTGATCGCATGTCGAACCGCCGGCTGACCATCGGTCTCGTCGGTGGTGCGCTCGGCATCGTCGTCGGTCTCTTGATCGGCATGGCCGTGGTCCGCAACGACGAGGCCACGCCACCTCGGACCGAACTCGTCCCGGTCTCGATTCCGACCATTTCCACCACGATCGCGTCGACTCCCCCGACCAACGACACTCCGCTGGCCGTCGCGCCGAGCGACACCACGCCCGACGCCGGGACCCCCGGATCCACCCTGGCCATCACGACAACCAGTACCGGCATCGACCTCAGCCAGTGCGAGGACTACTTCACGCGCCCGGAAGGACTCCCCGTCCAGAAGTGCGATCGCAACGAGACGGTGCGAACCGTCCAGGAGATGCTCCAGTCGATCGGATACCCGATCTCCACCGATGGAGTCTTCGGGCCGGGGACGGCGCGCACGGTGATCGAGTTCCAGACGAGTCAGGGTCTGACACCCGACGGCGTGGTCGACGACGCGACCTTCACTGCGTTGTGCGCAGCCGCGCCGTTCGACTACTGCGGCGACGCCTGACGCCGATTCACACCCGTTCGGTCAGAGGTTCGAACGGAAGAGGGCGAGCGTGCGATCGAAGGCCGTCTTGGCACACGCGGCGTCGTACACGTCGGGACGGGTGTCGTTGAAGAACGCGTGGTCGGCACCGGCGTGGATGTGCAACGTGACGTCCTTGCCGAGGTCACGAAGCTGAGATTCCAACGCGCGCACCGCGGCGGGACCGGCGAAGCCGTCCTTCTCGGCGTACTCGCCCACGACCTTGGCCGTCATTTTCGACCAATCGGGCTGGGCCGATGCCCAGGGAATCACGCCGTAATACGGCGCGGCGGCGGCAACTGCGTCGGGGCGCAACGTGCTCAGAACGAGAGTGAGTCCACCGCCCATGCAATAACCCACGGCCCCCACCTTGGCGCGGCCCGTCTTCTGCTGCAGGAAGTCGACGGCGCCCGAGAGGTCCTTGCCCGCCGTCTGGAGGTTGAGCGCCATCATCAACTTTCCCGCGCCATCAGGTTCGGTCGAGGCCTCACCGTGGTAGAGGTCGGGGGCGAGTGCGGTGAATCCCTCGGCCGCGAATCGATCGGCGACCCGCTCGATGTGGGGCACGAGTCCCCACCATTCCTGGATCACCACGACACCCGGTCCACCGCCATCAGCGAGATAGCCCTCGCACGTTCCGCCATTCGACTTGAAAGAAACTCGCTCACCCATGCCGGTGACGGTAGCAACCGTTGTCGACCCCGCCGGCACCGGCGTTACCTATCACTGTGTCGTCCTGAATAGTGTTGAGCCATGACCAGTCTCGAAACCCGGCCCTCCGAAGCGCTCGTGAACGACCGTGCCCACGTGTTCCACTCGTGGTCCGCACAGAGCCTCATCAGTCCCATCGTCGTGGCCGGAGCCGAGGGAAGTTGGTTCTGGGACGATCAGGGCAAGCGTTACCTCGACTTCTCGAGTCAGTTGGTCAACGTCAACATCGGTCATCAGCATCCCAAGTTGGTCGCGGCGATCCAGGAGCAGGCGGCGCGGTTGTGCACCATCGCTCCGTTCCACGCGAACGATGCACGTAGCGAGGCGGCCCGACTCATCGCCGAACGCGCCCCGGGTGATCTCGACATGGTGTTCTTCACCAACGGCGGTGCCGAGGCGACCGAGAACGCCATCCGCATGGCCCGACTCCACACGGGTCGGCACAAGATCCTCACGACGTATCGCAGCTACCACGGAGCCACGGGCGGCGCGATCCAGCTCACCGGCGATCCGCGTCGTTGGCCGAGTGAACCCGGCCTGCCCGGCGTCGTGAAGTTCTGGGGGCCGTACCCGTATCGCTCGGCCTTCCACAGCACCGATGAGATCCAGGAGACGCAGCGCGCCCTCCAGCATCTGCGCGACACGCTCATGGTCGAGGGTCCGCAAACCGTGGCCGCGATCATGCTCGAGAGCGTCGTCGGCACCAACGGCATTCTCGTCCCGCCGCCCGGCTACCTCGACGGCGTACGCGCCATCTGCGACGAATTCGGAATCGTGTTCATCGCCGATGAAGTGATGTCCGGATTCGGGCGTTGCGGCGAGTGGTTCGCAGTCGACGCGTGGGGTGTGACCCCCGATCTGATCTGCTTCGCCAAGGGCGTGAACTCCGGCTACATCCCGCTCGGCGGCGTGGTGATCAGTCGCAAGATCTCCGACACCTTCCGGGAGCGCCAGTTCCCCGGTGGCCTCACCTATTCGGGTCACCCATTGGCCTGCGCGGCAGCGGTGGCGAGCATCAACATCTACGAAGAAGAAGGAATCATCGACCACGCGCGTCATCTGGGTCGCGACGTGATCGGACCCGAACTCGAGAAGTTGAAGGCCAAGCATCCGAGCGTCGGCGACGTGCGCGGCATCGGTGTCTTCTGGGCCATCGAGCTGGTGAAGAACCGCGAGACCCGCGAACCGCTCGTTCCCTTCAACGCCGGCGGCGAGGCCAACGCGCCGATGGTCGAGCTCATCGGCGCCTGCAAGGCCAAGGGTCTGTGGCCGTTCACGCATTTCAATCGCATGCACGTGGTGCCGCCGCTCACCACCACCGACGATGAAGTCCGTCAGGGCATCGCCATCATCGACGAAGTACTCACCCTCGCCGACGCCCGCTACACCGGCTGAACACTTCGTGTCGTGAGGTAGACGCCCAAGAGGGCGACGACCAAACCGACCACGGCCAGAGCACCCAAACGCTCGTCGAACAAGATCGCGCCCTCGATCGTGCTCAGGGCCGGCGTCAAGAAGAAGAGACTGCTCACTTTCACTGCTGCCTGACGTTGCAGGAGATAGAGCATGATCAGTACTGCGGCGATCGACAAAACACCCACGGCCCACGTGAGTGACCACCAGAACCGCGCCGTCGGCTCCACGTCGAATCCCTCGACGGCCACCGACCCAATGCCGAGCACCACGGCCGCCGACAGATACTGAACCGCCGTACCGCGCAACAGCGGCATGGTGCCGCCCTTGGCGCGTTGCAACAAAGTGCCCGACGACATGCCGAGCACCGACACCGCCATGGCCACGAGCGCACCGGCGGTCACTCCCTTCACGCCGGCATCGAGTCGGTCGATCACCACCGCCACGACACCACCCACACCCATGGAAACGCCGATCCATTGGCGACGACTCAAACGCTCCCCCAGGAGGCCGAGCGCGCCGAGCGACGTGAAGACCGGATGCAAACCGGCGATCAAGGCCGACAGACCCGACGGCAATCCGAGATCGGCGGCCACGAACACCCCACCCAGATACACGGCATGTAGTCCGAGTCCCGTGAGTGCCGCCCACTTCGCATCGGCGCGCGAGAGTCGCGGCGCATCGGTGACCGCGGCCAACGACCACAAGACCACAGCCGCCACGACAAGACGCAGGAAAAGAAACGTGAGTGGTCCGGCGTCGCGCGTTCCGTAACGCGCCACGATGAAACCAGTGCTCCACAGGAGCACGAACACGACCGGCGCCCATTGTGCGACGTCGGTCGGAACGCGAAGCGGGCGGGCCGAAGCCCGCCCGCCCTCGTTCTCCGAAGGAGAAGCCTGATCGATCAGGCGCCACCCTCGTTCAGCGTCACCTCGATGGGGGCGAAGCCCTCACCGGTGGTGTCGACGCCGAGACCCTCGAGGATCGCCAGAGCCTCGGTCACGATGTCGTTGGTGTAGGACTCGGCGTCAGGAGCCGCAGTGAGAACCGTGGAACCTTCGAGGTTCACGGTCTCCTGCGCCAACTTGGCGGTACGGTCCCAGGCGGCCGAGTCGATCATTCCAGCGCCACCAGCGGCCGGCCAGATCAACTTGTTGACCTCGTTCATCTGCCACAACTGGTGCGACGCGCCGAGCTTGGAGCCCTTCGACACGACGATGTCGGCGCAAGCCTGAGCATTGTCGCGGCAGAACGCCCAACCCTGGATCGAAGCGGCCACGAACTTCACCGCAGTGTCGCGGTAGCCCTCTTCGTTGGCGAGACGGTCACCCGACGCCCAGATGGCGTCCTGGAGCATTCCGACGCCTTCTTCTTCGTACGAAACGACGTTGAAGTCATCGGCGGTGTACAGCGCACCAGTCTCCGGGTTCACGGCCTCGAGAACCTGCGCGTACTCGTTGTACGTCATGGCCTCGGCGGCATCGATGTCTCCGGCGAGCAGAGCAGCCATGTCGAACTGCTGCTGTACGAGCTCCACACCCGTGGCCGGGTCGATACCGGCCTTGGTCAGAGCGGCGAAGATCTCGAACTCGTTGCCGTAGCCCCAGTTGCCGATCTTCTTACCGGCGAAGTCGGCCGGCGAGGTGATGTTCTTGTCCTTGAACGACACCTGCAAGGTTCCCGACCGCTGGAAGATCTGGGCGATGTTCACGATGTCCGCGCCGGCCTCACGG
The DNA here is from genome assembly GCA_964563545.1 of uncultured Bifidobacterium sp. Classification (GTDB taxonomy): domain Bacteria; phylum Actinomycetota; class Acidimicrobiia; order Acidimicrobiales; family Ilumatobacteraceae; genus Casp-actino8. Next base: position 32,031 of record CAZLXB010000019.1, read on the forward strand.
CTGGCGAGAGCCTTGGGCACCCACGACAGGGCGAAGTCCACTGCGCCGTCCGCGAGCTGCTGCTGCGGAACGATGTCGACACCACCCTCGACGATGGTGACGTCGAGGCACTGGGCGGCGTAGTAGCCCTCTTCGATCGCCGCGAAGTAACCGGCGAACTGAGCCTGGGTGAACCACTGCAACTGCAGCTTGACCGGCGTGGTGCTCTCGCACGTGCCGTCGGCCGGAGCCTCAGTGGCAGCGGGTGCTTCGGTGGCCGGAGCCTCGGATGAGGCGGGCTCTTCCGAAGCGGAATCACCATCGTCACCACCACAGGCCACGGCGGCCAGTGACAAAGCAACGACGCCTGCCACCGCCTTCCATCCCTTGATCCTTCTCATGTAATTGCTCCTCCCCATGGGCGTGCGCCCTTGGTATCAGTTGCCGCGTCGGGCCCCGGGGCCCTTGTCGGCTCGTTTGGAGCCACCACCCGGTGTGGCGACTCCCTCCAGCACGCTGGAGATCACGTAGAACGCTAGACCGAGCAGACATGCCCCGAGGACATAGGCCCAAGCCACCGCGTTCTTCGAATTGGCGATATTGCTGGCGATTCGGCTACCCAGACCGTTCTGGGAGCCGCCGAAGTACTCACTCACGAAAGCCGTGATGACCGACGCCGGCGCGGCGATCTTCAGGGCCGTGAACAGATACGGAACGGCATTCGGGATCCGAACCTTGCGCAGGATCGAGATCTCCTTCGCCGCGTACGACCGCATGAGTTCGACATGCGTGGGGCTCACTTGCGTGAGGCCCTTGGCCACGTTCACGAGAACGATGAAATAAACGACGAGTGTCACCATGATCCGGCGCGGCACTTCGCTCGTGATGGCGAACATGTTGTTGAGCACGGCCACCAGCACGAAGATCGGGATCGCATTGAGTGCGATGGCGAGTGGCGTCACGAGATCGCTCAGGGTGCGATAGCGACTGAGGACGAGGCTCATGAGGATTCCGAAGGCGGCGCCAACGAGCAGGCCGATGAGGGCGTTGGTGCCCGACACCTTGGTGGCCCCCCAGATCAGATCGAAGTTCTGGGTGAACTTCTGCCAGATCTTGGAAGGTGGTGCGAGGAAGTACGGCTTCAGGTCGAAACCTTTCACCGCGAGCTCCCACAACGTGATGAACCCGACGCCGAAGACGGCGGGCGGCAACACGCTGCGAAGGAGCGAACGCGACTTCATCGGTCTTCGATCCCCCGGACGTGATCGCTCATCTCCACACCGCGCAAGGCCTCGCGCACCGCGGTGATGCCGGCGAAGAACGCCGCGTTGTCGCGGGTGGCATCGGTTCGCTCACCTTCGATGCCGACGTCGACGATCTTGGTGATCCGTCCCGGCCGCGGCGACATGACGACCACGCGGTTCGAGAGATATACGGCTTCCGGGATCGAGTGAGTCACGAAGACGACCGAACTTCCGGTCCGACGACAGATGCTCAGAAGTTCACTCTGCATGTGCTCGCGGGTCATCTCGTCGAGAGCACCGAAGGGTTCGTCCATGAGCAGCAACTGCGGGTGCACGGCGAGCGCACGGGCGATGGCCACGCGCTGTTGCATGCCACCCGACAACTGCCACGGGAAGTGATCGGCGAAGTCGGCGAGTTTCACGAGTTCGAGCATCTCGAGAGCCCGGGCGCGTCGCTTGGCCTTCTCCCAACCCTTCAACTCGAGGGGTAGTTCGATGTTCTTGGCCA
>CAZLXB010000020.1:0-32859 GCA_964563545.1 uncultured Bifidobacterium sp.
GGGACCTCGTCCTTCGGTGGCGACGGGTCGATCGTTCCGAACGTCACGAGATAGGTCGACTTGACCGAATCTGGTGCGGGTTCTTCACCTATGCGGTGAAAAATCATCACCAGAACAACGGGTCAGAGGAAGGTGAAGGGGTCGTCGACGCGGAGGCGGCCGGGTTTCACCACCCGTGCATACACCCCCACGTTCTGATCGAGATCGCGCACGATGTGCCTCAGCACGGAACGATCCTCGGGAAGATCGTCGGTCACCGCTCGGGTCACCATCACGCATCGCGGACACGGCCCGATGAACTCGATCTCGGCCTCGCCGACCCTCGCCCGACGGCCCGTCCACGAGAACTCCGGATGCCCCGGTTCGTCACCGGTGTCGATCACGAAGTTGGGCCGGAAGCGTCGTACGTCGACCTTCGAATCGGGCAACGCCTCACCCAACGAGCGCAGCGCCGAGGTGGTCATCACCATGAGCGGCCAACAGTCGTAGTACGTGCCCGGCGGTGACTCGAACTCCATCACCACCGGCGGGAACTGTGAGAGATCGGGTAACGGCTCGGACTCCTCACGTCCGAACACACCACGCAACTCGGCCATGACGTCGTCGGAGTCCGGCGCACCCCGTCGGTAGTGATCGAGGTCCTCGGCTGGTCGAAGGTGCTCGAGGGATACGGACGTGCCGAGTTCGGCACTCAGTACCTCGTTCACCGACGAATCATCGGATCTGATCTCCCGCCCACCGGGCAAAGAGATGCGGACCGGGTCGCTGCTACCGCGCAAGGATTCGTCGACCCGGCGGGCCGACAGCCGCATCAGTCCACCGATCTTCTTGGCGCCACGAATGCCGCCCTTCACGGTGTCCCGCACCGCCCAGATCCGGTCGCCCACCATGCCGAGTTCGTCGAGATCGCACCACTCGACAGTGGCACCCTCCATCGACTTGACCGGGTGGAGCCAGATCTGGAGGATCTTCATGAACGCTGCGTACCGACCTTCAGATCCTTGAACGGGACGTCTTTGTCGACCATGGGTTCACGCGGCAGACCGAGTACTCGGTCACCGATGATGTTCCGCTGGATCTCGTCGGTTCCACCGGCGATGCTCGACTGGAAACTGTTGAGCATGCGACGCGCCCAAGCCTCACCGCGACTCGTGGTTCCTTCCCAGGCGTCGGACTCGGCGCCGAGCAGATGGTTGATCACGGTCCGGCTGTGCTTGGCGATACGTGCGCCGTGCAACTTGCCGAGCGATCCTCCCGGACCCGGCACGCGACCCGCCTTCATCTCCGCACGTGTGCGCATGGCCACGAGCGACTTCGCAGTCTCCTCGCTGTAGATCTTCATCAGTTCCTGGCGCATCACCGGATCGCTGATCTTGCCGTTCTTCTTGGCGACTTCGATGAGTCCGTCGGCGAGACTGTGGGTCACGCCGCTCGTCGATCCGGTTCCGATGGCCACACGCTCGAACATGAGCATCGCGGTCGCCTGGTTCCAGCCGTTGTTGAGTTCACCGAGCAGCCACGACTTCGGAATGCGGACATCGGTGAGGAAGATCTCATTGAAGTGGCGTCCGCCGTCGATCTGGTGGATCGGTCGGATCTCCACGCCCTTGGCGCGCATGTCCATGATGAACATCGAAATACCGGCGTGCTTGGGAGCCTCAGGATTGGTGCGGGCGATGATCACGCCGTAGTCGCACACGTGGGCCAGTGTCGTCCAGACCTTCTGGCCGTTCAGCACCCACTCGTCGCCGTCGAGTTCGGCCTTGGTCTGCAGACTCGCGACGTCGGATCCGGCGCCCGGTTCGGAGAACATCTGACACCACATCGTGCGCGCCGCGATGTTGTCGGGCATGAACTGCCGCTTCTGCTCTTCGGTCCCGAACTGATTGAGCACCGGAAGACACATGCCGTGGCTGATCACCAATTCGTACGTCATGTCGGGGAACTTGCCGTACTCCTCGCGATAGATGCGCTCGTGGGCCTTGGTGAGTCCGGCACCGCCGTACTCTTTCGGATACGTGAGTCCAGCGAGTCCGGCTTCGGCCAACTTCTGCTGGAAGGCCCGCCCGACACCCACCGAACCTTCGCCACGCTCGATTCCCTTCGCGTGCTTCGACAGGAACTCGCGCACCTGGGTGCGGAAAGCCTCGGCTTGGGCCGGGGAAAGGGTGTCTTCGGTGGTGTTGCTCATGGGGCGATTCTGCCACCGGCTCTCAGGATGCTCGCTATCCAGAGCCGGTCTCCCCGAGCCCGACCGGCCACCGCTACCTTTCGGGAATGGACCAGCCCACCCAACCCGTCGTCCGACACCTCGACGATTGCCCCACCGAGTCGTGGAGCAGCCCCGAGCGCGGCACGGTCACGTGGTGGGAACTCTTCGGTGGTGACTCCACTCCGACCAACGAGATGACACTCGGTATCGCCGAGGTTCCGGTGGGCGCGGTGCCTCCGCCCCGAGGTCATCGCCACGACGCCGCCGAGATCTACCTCATCGTCGGCGGCGAAGGCGCAGTCGTGATCGACGGACGATCTCATCCCGTGCGGACCGGATCAGCGGTGTGGATTCCCGCCGATGTCGAGCATTACGCGCACAACACCGGTCGCACTCCCCTGCGTCTCGTCTATGCGTTCGCGCGCGACAAGTTCAGCGACGTGCATTACGAATTCCCGGGTGACTGATTCAGTGCGCGGCGGGCATGGTGGGGACCATGTCACTGACGTAGCGAGGACGGAAGACCACCACGAAGAGCAGTCCACCGGCGATGATGCACGAACCGGCCACGAGTAGTGGCGTAGCCGAGCCGATGCTTCCGGTGATGTAGCCGACGAGCACCGCAGCCGGGACCTGCGCGAGGCTCGTCACGCTACTGAAGATGCCCATGGCCTCACCCTGCCGACCCATCTCGGCCGACCGGCTCACGAGACTCGTGATGTTCGACATGGTCAGACCCTGAAAAAGTGCGAGTACGGGGATAACCGCATATAGCCAGAAAGTTGTCGTGGTCGGACTGGCGAAGAAGACGATGATCATCGCTCCGGTACCGAACATACTGAAACGGAGAACCTTCCAATCGGAGATCCGCCTCGCCACCCGACCTACGAGTACCGCTTGAGAGAAGGCGATGAAGAGGCCCACGATGGCGAAGTAGTCGCCCGTCTTACCTTCGTCGAAACCGAAGTTGTTGCGCAGGAATACGCCGAAGAAGGTCGTGAAGAAGGTGAAGCCGGCGCTGAAGAGAAAGCCGGTGGCAAGGATGGTCCGCAGACGAACCGACCGGAAACCGGCCAGAACATTAGTGAACGACTGGTTCAGTTGCAGACGGCGCGTCGGATCCTTGGCAGCGAGTGTCTCGGGCAGAGTGATCAGGATCTGCGCGCAATTGATGAGCGATATCACGGCCGCAAAGAGAAATGGTGTGGTGGCACCGAACCAGCCGGGGGTCGTGAACAAGCCGTAGAAGTCCTTGCCCGGTCCGCTCAGTCGACCGCCGAGATAGGGGCCGATGATGAAGCCGAGCCCGAAGGCCGCACCGATCACTCCGAAGTTCTTGGCCCGGTTCTCATCGGTGCTCACATCGGCGACAGAAGCTTGGGCCACCGCTTGATTGCCCCCGGTGATTCCATCGAGAGCACGAGAGGCGAACAGCAGAGGGATGTTCGCAGTGTGGATACCCCATGCGAACAGCGCGTAACCGATGGCAGTCCCGAAGATCGAGATCGCGAGCACTGGACGTCGACCCCAGCGGTCGGACATCTGACCAAGAATCGGCGCGGCCAGAAAGATGCATAGCGGAAAGATGCCCTGCAGCCAGCCGAGCATCACGAGACCCTGCGTGAACGACCAGTCGTCCGGGGTCACCTTGTACGGCGAACCCGGGCTGATGAGCAATGGGTACACCGGGATGAGGATGCCGAAACCGAGCATGTCGATGAAGACCGTCGTGAAGACGGCCATGATCGGACTACGCCCGCGTTCGCCTGGTTCGTTCATGGGATTCCGTTCGCCGGGGGACGATCAGTATCGCACGGGCATGGCGTGCACACCGGCGATGAAACTCGAGTGCATGCGCTCGGCGGGCCCACCGGGCTCCATCTGCGGCAGTCGCGTGAGCAATTCACGGAACATCACCGCCAACTCCACGCGGGCGACGTGCATGCCCAGACACAGATGCGGGCCACCCGCCCCGAAAGCCACGTGGGGGTTCGGATCGCGACGAATGTCGAATTCTTCGGGGCGATCGAAGATCTCTTCGTCGCGATTGGCCGACCCGTAGAACATCACCACTCGATCCCCGGCCGCGATCTTCTGTCCGCGGATCACGGTGTCCTCCATGACGGTGCGCTTGAAGTGCGAGACGGGGCTCGAGAAGCGCAGCATCTCCTCGATGGCCGTGCCCAGCCGACCATCGATATCGGCGAGCAACGACTCTCGCTGGTCCGGGTGGTCGAACAGCAACTGCATTCCGGCGGCCAAGAGATTGCGCGTGGTGTCACCACCGGCGTTCACGAGCAGGAGGAAGAACCACTGGAATTCCGCGTCGGTGAGTCGATCACCGTCCACTTCGGCATTCACGAGCACCGTGGCGAGATCGTCGGCCGGGTTCTGCCGCTTGAAGTCGGCGACCGATTGCGCGTACCCCAACATCTCTCCGATGGCCGCCATCTTCACCTCGGGCGGCGCGATGGCGTCGTCGTTCGTGTGCATGATCTCGGTGAGGTCGTACAGTCGCTCGCCGTCGGCCCGCGGCATACCCATGAGTTCAGCGATGAGTCCCGATGGAAGGCGACCGGCGATCTCGCTGACGAAGTCGCACTCCCCCTTGGCCACCACCGCATCGACGATCTCGCGCGCGAGTTCCTCGATGCGCGGTCTCAACAAAGGCGCGTTCTTCGGTGTGAACCCTCGACTCACCAACAGCTTGAAGCGATCGTGCTGAGGAGGATCCATGTTCAGCATCATCTGCCGCTGCGCGAACAGGTTGCCTTCGTCCGGATCCGGGATCATCACGCCCTTCTCGAACGAACTGAACAACTTGGGCGTCCGGCTCACGGCGCGGATGTCTTCGTACTTGGTGAGAGCCCAGAAGCCAGGGCCGCTCTCGGCTGGCTCCTGATGCCAGAACACCGGGGCGTTGGCCCGCAACCACGCGTATTGCTCCCACGGATGTCCGTGAGCGGCGAAGTACTCCGGTGAGATCAGGTCGATCTCCATGGTTCCCCCTGACGATGTCGGAACGACGCGTCTACTTGTGGCCCGACGGGCCAACCTTACGTGGCTCGCGATCGAAGGCGAAAGGGTTGGCGACCCACGACTCGCCCTCCACGAGGTCAGCGACTCTTCGCGCGAGCTCGGGCAGGAACTTGAATCCGTGTCCGCCGAGCCCGGTACCGAACACCGCGTTGCCCACCCGATCGATGACGAAGTCCTCGTCGGGGTAACTCGCATAGAGACACGTGGTGGCACTCACCGGTTCGGGCTCCACACCAGGTACGTTCTCGCGCATCCAGTCCGAAACCGCCCGACGCGCCTTCGCATCGGGTTCGCCACGACGATCCGGGTCGATCGGTGCTCCGGTGTAGTGACCACCCGCCTTCACCAGTCCGTTCGGTGTGGGCAGTCCGTAGTACTCGGGGATCCGACGACGGATGAACGTGGGCCACGACGCTTCGATCACCGGACGGAAGAAGAAGACCTGCTCGTTCGTGACCGTGAGTTCGGGGAGGCGCGCGAGTCGGTCGAGCCCTTCGGAGAAACCGCCGAGAATTCCCCCGAGGAGCCGATCGGCCCACGCCCCACCGGTGAAGACGATGCGATCTCCGCGAAACTCGCCGCGCGGAGTCCGCACGATCGCCCGTGTCCCGTCGTTCACGATGGATGTGACCGGCGTTTCGAAGTGCAATTCGGCTCCCCGACGACGGGCGAGGTCCTGGAATGTCGCCACCGCCCGATCGGCGTGGACCGTCCCACTCACCGGCTGGTAGAGAACCGGGTCCACGAAACGAAACCCGGGGAAACGTTGGCTGGCTTCAGCGGGCTCGAGCCACTCGGTCGGCATCCCGGCGGCGGCACAACTCGCCTCGATGTCGCGCAACTCGTCGGGAAAACCCGTGTCGATGCCCCCACACATGGTGAGGAGTCGCTGCGAAGTGTCATGTTCGATCCGCTCCCACGCGCCGAGCGATTCAGCGGCCAGCCGGGCGTACATCGGGTCGGTGTACGCCGTGCGAACGATTCGCTCACTGCCATGCGAACTTCCGCGATCGTGCAGAGCTCCGAATTGCTCGAGCGCTATCACTCGTCGGCCACGGGCCGCGAGTTCGGCGGCCGTCGCCGAGCCGAGTCCGCCACACCCGATGACGACGACGTCGACTTCGTTCAGCAACGGATCACGGTCCGACGACGTCCTTGAATTGAACGCGCAGATCCTTCTTCAGAGCCTTGCCCGAAGGATTGCGCGGGATCACGTCGATGAATCGCACCGCCACCGGCTGCTTGAACCGCGCCAACTTGCCCTCGCAGTGCGCGAGTACGTCGGCTTCGGTCAGATTCGGATCTTTCTTCACAACGATGGCCAAAGGAGACTCACCCCACTTCGCCGATGGAATACCGATCACGGCCACTTCGCCGATTCCCGGATGACCCATGATCACGTTCTCGATCTCGGCCGGATAGACGTTCTCGCCGCCCGAGATGATCATGTCCTTGATGCGGTCCTGAATGTAGACGTAACCCTCTTCGTCCATGATCGCGCCATCGCCGGTGTAGAGCCAGCCGTCCTTCAATGAACTCGCAGTCGCATCAGGGCGGTTCCAGTAGCCGAGCATGATGTGTCCACCGCGAACGAGCACTTCACCGGGTTCGTTGGGTGCGCAGTCGGTGCCGTCGGCCCGAACCACACGAACGTCCGAGAAGAAGAACGCCTTGCCGGTCGACCCCGCCTTGGATACCGCGTCCTCCGGCGATGTCAGACAGGCTGGACCACAAGTCTCGGTGAGTCCGTACACCTGATTGATCTCGATACCGATTTCGGCGTAGCTCAGGATCAGCGGTACCGGCACCGGAGCCGCTCCAGCCATGAACCACCGCACCGTGGAGTGCTTGTGCTTGGCCGGGTCGTACACCTGACGCATGAAGTTGAGCATCGCCGGAACCATGAGGCCATTGGTGATGCGTTCGGAATCGATGAGCTCCCAGGTCTTGACCGGATCGAACGCGCGCATCAAGACGTGTGTGCAGCCGACGAAGACGGTCGACAGAGCCGGCGTGAGAGCACCCACATGGAACATCGGCATCGGATTGATGTAGCGGTCGCGCTTGGTGAAGTCGCTCGTGGTGCAGACGGTCGAGAGCGCCCAGTACTGCGTGTTGTGCGAATGCATCACGCCCTTGGGAAGCCCCGTGGTGCCTGAGGTGTACATGATGTAGAGAAGGTCGTCACCCGATGCCGTCACGGCCGGCTCGACGGGAGGCTGCTTCGCCGATTCGAGGACATAGTCGTGGGCGAATCCCGGCTTGCCCTCGGGTGCCCCGACGTACAACCACTCGCGTACGTCGGTCTTCGTTCCGCGCGACTGGAGATCGGAGACGGTCGCCGCGAACTCGGAGCCGAACACGAGAGCCGTGGTGCCCGAATCCTTGAGGATGAACTCGAGTTCATCGGCCACGAGTCGCCAGTTGAGGGGTACCACCACCGCGCCCAGTTTCGCGGTGGCGAAGAACGCGGTCATGAACTCGGCCGAGTTCATGAGAAGAAGACCGACTCGATCACCCGTGCGGACCCCGAGGCTCGTCAGGAGCGAGGCCGCCTTGTTGGTCTCGGCGTTGAGCTCGGCGTACGTGTATCGGCGATCGGCGGCGACGTCGAACAAAGCCTCGACTCGACCGTTGATGTGGGCCCGACGGGCCATCAGGTTTCCAATGTTGATCGGAGTGCTCATGGCCGACATGGTGTCACAGGACGCTCGGCGAATCCCACGTGTGCTCGACCGAACTACTCTGCCCCCATGGCCACCGCTCACATCAACGGCACCGACATCTATTTCGAGGACTCGGGGGGTACCGGCCCGGCAGTGATCCTCAGCCATGGCTTCCTGATGGACCACTCGATGTTCGACCCGCAGGTCGCCGCACTGAAAGCGACGCACCGCGTGATCACCTGGGACGAGCGTGGCTTCGGCGGCACCCGGGCCACCGGGGACTTCTCCTATTGGGATTCGGCTCGGGACGCTCTCGGACTCCTCGATCATCTCGGCATCGAGCGCGCCGTCGTCGGTGGCATGTCGCAGGGCGGCTTCCTGTCGCTGCGCGTGGCTCTCACTGCCCCCGAGCGAGTACGCGGGCTCATCCTGATCGATACCCAAGCCGGCACCGAGGACGCCGACAAGGTCGAGGGTTACGGTCAACTTCACGCGGCGTGGGTCGCCCACGGATCGTCGGCCGTCCAAGACGTGATCGCCGGCATCATCCTCGGCGCCGGCGAGTGGAGTTCGTGGTTCGCGAAGTGGGCGGCCATGGACACACAACAGTTCACGTACGCGTTCAATTGTCTGATGAGCCGTGACGATGTGACCTCCCGTCTCGGCGAGATCTCGGCCCCGGCGCTCATCCTCCACGGCGATCAGGATGCGGCAATACCGGTGAGCAAGGCCGAAGTCCTTCGCGATCGACTGGCTGGTCGTACAGAACTCGTGGTGATCCCGGGCGGAACCCACGCCGCCAACCTCACCCATCCGAACGAGTCGAATGCCGCCATCACACGCTTTTTGAACTCGCTCTGAACATGCCCGACGAATCAGCCAGTCACCCGGCCGTGGTAGCGGTGGAGAACCACGTGCGCCATTGGAACGCCATGGACCGCGATTCGTGGGTTGCACTCTTCTCGCCCGAGGTGGTTTTCGAGGATCCGGTCGGTGCGGTCCCCAAATACGGGATGGATGCCGTGCACAAGAGTTGGGACAGATCGTTCACACCCGAGCGCCGTTGGACGCTCCATCCGTCGCAGATCGTGGGCGGTGGTTCCGAAGCCGCCGTGGTGATGCGCAACGAAGGCGACCTCGGCGGACAGAAGGTTCAGGTCGACTCGATCGAGGTCTTCCGCGTCGACGACGCCGGACGGATCGTCCACGTGCGGGCCTTCTTCGAACAGCCCACCGAATTCGCCCTATCCGACTACTTCACTCCCGATCGTCGCGACTGACGTTCACGAGGCGAGGGTGTTGCCGTAGATCTGCCAGGCGAGGGCGGACTTCGCCGTGAGGCTGAGAATCAGATACACCCGCTCACCGAACAAATAGTCGGCCCACCGACCGATCCGCTTGTACTGCAGCCACTGGTTCACGGCGAACAGATTGAAGAAGACGAACAGGCTCACGAATACCCCGTACACGAAACCCGGCATGCCCTTGCCCGGGCCGATGAGATAGGCGAGCAATCCGATCCACGGCACGGCACCCACGATGCAGCCGAACCAGAACGGCGTCCACCACACTTCGTCGCCCGGCTCGTTCACTACTTCCATGACCCAACCAAAAAAGATCATGGCTGCATTCGCGCCGACCAGGCCGAGAAGGCCGGCCACGTCGCCGATACCGAACACCATGGCGATCATCAGGATCATCAACCCCGACGAGCCGGCGTACTCGACCCAACGGAAGCGGTTCTGACCGTTGCGGAGTTCGCCGAAGTAGCGCGCCCTTCCCCACCGCGATGCGACGAACGCGTGGAAGACACACGAGAGCATCAGGTAAACAACGATCAAATAAGAAAGCCGGATGTCGAACAGCCGCTCGAGTCGTGATGTGTCGAGAGAATTGTTCGGCACGTCGTTCCAGAAGAAGCCGGTGACCGGCAACGCGAAATCGTTGGCGATCAGAAGAATCACCAATGCCTGCGCGCCGTGCAGAAGCGCAGCGGCGATGTTGAGACGTTGCAAACCGGTGCTCGTATCACCCGAGAAGTGGACCTCGTTCATACGTCCTCCGTGTTCACCGGTGATCCACCGCCGACGTGACGACACTACGCCCCGACCGGGGGTTCCCGAACCAGCCCCTGAGCAGGTCTGTTACGGTCGCTGCCGTGACCGGACCCCTCGACCCCAAGGACGCTTCCACAGCCACCCGAGCCCGCAATCGGGCGGTCTCGTTCGATCTCGACCCCGCCGACTTCGATCGCGCCCGCCGGGGCTGGATCGCATCGATTCCCGGCGGTCTGGTGAGCGACGATCAAGGCCGACGGGTATCCGACATCTCGCGTTACGACTTTCTCCAGGGCGAAGCCCCCGACTCGGTTCACCCGAGCCTGTGGCGTCACGCGCAATTGAACTCGCACCACGGACTCTTCGAAGTCGCCGAGGGTGTGTGGCAAGTTCGTGGCTACGACATCTCGAACATCACTTTCATCGCAGGAAAGACAGGTTGGATCGTCATCGATCCACTGACGGTCGAACACACGGCTCGCGCCGGCTACGCACTCATCACCGAACATCTCGGGCATCGACCGGTCGTCGCCGTGATCTACACCCATTCGCACGCCGATCACTTCGGAGGCGTGTACGGAGTCACTTCCGACGACGACGTGGCTAACGGTCGTTGTCGGGTCATCGCCCCGGTCGGCTTCCTGCACGAAACCGTGGGCGAGAACGTCATCGCCGGTGTGGCGATGGGACGACGGGGCATCTACCAGTTCGGCCCCATGCTCCCACCCGGTCCGAAGGGCCATGTCGACTGCGGCCTCGGCAACAGCATCCCGATCGGTCCACCAGGTCTGATCGCCCCGACCGAGGAGGTCATGGTCACCGGCGAGGAGAAGATCGTCGATGGGGTGCGCATCGTGTTCCAGCTCACCCCCGAATCCGAAGCGCCGGCCGAGATGAACTTCTATTTCCCCGATCGCAAGTGGCTGTGCATGGCCGAGAACTGCTCGCACACGATGCACAACCTCGTGCCGATCCGCGGCGCCCTCGTGCGCAACTCACTGAAATGGTCGAAGTACATCAATGAGGCCATCGAGATGTTCGACGAAGTCGACATCGTGTTCACGTCGCACAACTGGCCACGCTGGGGACACGACGACTGCGTCGAGTTCCTCGAACTCCAACGCGATCTCTACCGCTGGATGCACGACCAGACGATGCGCCACGCCAACCTCGGCCTGACCGCCGTGGAGATCGCCAACCATCTCGAGCTCCCCGAAGACTTTCTGGCCCAGGATCACACTCGCGGCTACTACGGCGATCTGGTGCACAACTCCAAGGCCGTGTATCAGCGCTACCTGAGTTGGTACGACGGCAACCCGGTCAATCTCAATCGCTACCCACCGACCGAAGTCGGACGTCGTTACGTTGACTTCGTCGGCGCCGACGCAATACTCGCCGAGGGTCGACGTGCCTTCGATGCGGGCGACTACCGCTGGGTGACCGAGATCGTCAATCACGTCGTGTTCTCGGACCCGACCAACACCGCGGCCCGGGCAATCCTCGCCGATGCGCTCGAACAACTCGGCTATCAGGCCGAGTCGTCCACCTTCCGCAACGCCTATCTGACCGGCGCCCAGGAACTCCGACAGGGGCCACCGCAGATGGGTACGTCACAGGTCCGTGGCCGTGGCCTGCTCAACGCCATGACCGTCGAGCAGGTATTCGACACCCTGGCCGTGCGACTGAAGAGCGAAGCCGTGGCCGGCGTGAAGTTCCGGATCAACTGGACGTTTCCCGACCTCGCCGGCACGCCCGACGAGAAATGGATCCTCGGACTCAACCACCGCGCGCTCCACAGCGTTCGGGGTCGGCACGACCCGGCCGCCGAATGCGCGATTCGCATCGATCGGTCTCTCCTCATGCGGATCATCGCCCAGGAGACTTCGTTCGTCGATGAGATCGGTCAAGGAAACATCGCGCTCGAAGGTGATGCCGCGTTGCTGCTCACGATCTTCGGGAACCTCGATGTCTTCATGGCCGGTTTCGCTATCGTCGAGCCCTGATGGTCACCACGATTCTCTCCTTCGTCCTCGCCGCGATCTGTCTCGCCTCGGCCGTCGCTGATTTCAAACTCGTACCGCGCATCGTCGAGGCCGTTGCCCGGCTCGGTGTTCCCACTCGACTCGTCCCGATCCTCGGAGTCGCCAAGGTCGCCGGTGCAGCCGGCCTGCTCATCGGTCTGGCCAACGACGATCTCCAGATCTTCGCCGCCTTCTGCCTGAGCGTGTATTTCTTCCTGGCGACTTTCCTTCACCTACGAGCGAAGGATTCGGCGGCCGACACGGCGCCGGCGGGCGTCTTGTTCGTGATCGCCGTGATCACTTTGGTCACTGCGCTCGGCTGAGATCTACTTCGGAATCTCGGCGGTTCCGCCGCTCATGATGTACGCGATCCACCACTGGGGCGCGTTGTCGAGCAGATTGCCGAGGTGCGAATAGTCGTGCCACCGCCGGATCAGACCGTCGCGGACTTCCATGACCGACGTGAACGGATGGGCGATCACTTCGCCGGTGTGGAAATGCCATTCCTCGACGTGCTCGGTGATCACCACATCGCCGTCGGCCAGCACCAGACCGGGCCGGTGCACCATGCGCGCCGTGGGTCCGAGGCCGAGTTCGAGACGGGCTGCGATGGCCGCACCACCATGCACCGGCGGAACAGCTCCGACGTCCATGTATTCGGCGTCATCGGCGAAACGAGCGGCCACCGCCGGCCAGTCCTTGGCGTACATGGAGTCCCAGTGGGCGGCGACGATGCGCCGGTTCTCGATCTCACGTTCGGTCGATGCCATCAGTGGCTCCCCTCGTGGCGCTGACGCGCCGCCTCGATCTCGGACTCGGCGGCCGAACGACCTTCCCAGCCACGCACGGTGGTGTTCTTGTTGGGTTCGAGAAGTTTGTAGACCTCGAAGAAGTTGCCGACCTCGTCGAGCAGATGCTCGGGCAGATCACCGATGTCGTCGTAGTTCGCGAACCGCGGGTCGCGTGCCGGCACGCACAACACCTTGGCGTCACCGCCCTTTTCGTCCTCCATCCAGAACACGGCGACCGGTCGCACCCAGACGTGACAGCCGGGGAACGTCGGCTGACTCAACCAGACGAGAGCATCGAGTGGGTCGCCGTCGTCGCCCAACGTGTGGGGGAAGAATCCGTAGTCGAGCGGATATTGAGTGGCGGTGAAGAGCGTGCGGTCGAGCCAGATCGCTCCGGTCTCGTGATCCATCTCGTACTTGTTGCGCGATCCCTGTGGGATCTCCACGATCATCTCGACGTCCATCAGCGAGACATTAGGTGCTGATCGACTCCGGCGTACTTCGGAAGTTCCAGAGTTCGCGCAAAGCCGGACCGGCCGCCAGACACGAGGCACTGCACGCGAGGCCACCGATCACGAACGACGCGGGCAGCGAGGTGGCCCGAGCCACGGCCGTCGATCTCAGATCACCCACACTCGGCCCGATCGCGTAGCTGATGAGTTCCAGACCCGCCATGCGGCCGCGGACGTCGTCCGGGATCGTCAGGTTCCAGATCAGCATTCGGAAGAGTCCGCTCACCATGTCGGCCGCCCCGGCCAGAACCATGCAGGCGACGACCCACACCGGACTTCGGACGAGTCCGGCCGCGGCCACCGCACCACCCCACAGCGTCGCGGCGTACACGATCGCCCGCCCGTGATGACTCACCCGCTTGGTCCAGTTCGACGTGAGCGATGCCAGCGCACTACCCACCGCCGGAGCGGCGTAGAGGAAACCGAGCGACCACGCGGCATCGAACTCGGTGGCCACGAATGGGAAGAGTGCGTACGGGAAGGCGAGGATCATGGCGATCATGTCGATCACGTACGTTCCGACGATGTCACGACGCGTGCGCAGGTAGCCGATCGCCTCTCGGATTTCGTGCCACGACGGATCGGTCGACGAACGCGACGGCGCGATCGGCTTCATACGCGCCACGAGGGCCGCGCTCACGAGGAAGGTCACGAGATCGAGGGCGTAGACCCACCCCACACCACCGATCGAGATGATCACACCTCCGACCGCCGGTCCGGCCACGTTGCTGATGCTCCGCGCCATCGATTGCACGGCCCCGGCACTCGGCAGATCTCCGGGTGGCACGACACGGGGAAGCACCGCATCGAGGCTTGGCCGCTGCAGTCCGACCACGACGACGAACAACACCGTCATCACGTAGATGATCCACACGGCCGGTCGATCGAGCAATGCGTTGCCGAGCAGGATCGCAACCAGTGCACCGAAGGTGAGTTCGGTCGTGAGAATCATGCGCCGCCGATCCACACGGTCAGCCAGCACACCGCCGTACAGACCGAAAACGATCAGAGGAAGGAATTCGAGAGCACCGATCACTCCCACGTGCAGATACGAACCGGTGAGTTCAGCCACCTGGAACGGCAGGGCCACGTAGGTCGCTCCCGATCCGAGACCTGTGATGAGGTTGGCGATGAACAGTCGACGGAAGTCCGCATGAGCGCGTAACGGTGAAGTATCGACCCTGATCCGACGCGGCATCAGTTGACGATCGTATGCGGTAACACCGCAGTTGCCCCGGGAACGGTCTTGACCGATCCCCCGGCAGTGCGCACCCGCACCTCATGCGCGGCACGAACACTGATGCGAGTGCGATCGACGCGAACCCGCACGACACCGTCGATCGTTGGCACATCGGCTTCGATCCATTCGAGGTGCCCGAGGTTCGGCACGATGGTCAGCACTCCCGGCTCGTAGGGATCGGGTTGCGCGCCGAGGACGTGTTGGATCAGGTCGCGCGTGGGTGTGCTCGACCAGCCGTGGCACGTCGTGCCGCCGTACCAGGTCTCGCCGAACGAGGTCGGACAACGTTCGAGCAGAGCATTCCAATCCAGAAGGAGTCGGCTGAGTCGCGAACCGGCACCCGCGAGGACGATGGCGTCGTGCACGACGTAACGGAAGAACGGCTGAGCGCGCACGACCTGCTGTTCGACGTCCCACCACGGCTCGGGGTGGCCGATGTACATGTACACACCGCCGAGATCGGTCTCGGTGCCGGGATCACTCGGGCCATCGGCTCGAGCGAAGGCGGCATGCACCAGGTTCGTCTCGTCGCACATCACGTCGACCAACCGCGTCCAACGTTCACGCGGGGCGAGTCCGCCCACGATCGCCGCCGCCTGCGCATGTTGCGATGTCATCGGTCGGCGTCGGCCGTCGACGAGCGTGTCGACGTAGACGCGACGCTCCGGGTCCCAGAGCCTTTCGAATCCCGCCGCCAGTCGGGCATGCAATTCACGGGCCCATGTCGCCCGGCCGGCATCTCCCACCCACTCGGACATCTCGGCGAACTCGAGAAGTGACCGACCCCAGAGTCCGGCGATCGTCGAGTTCGCTCCGTCACTGTGCACGGCACTCCAGTCGATCAGGACCCAACCGGGCAGATCGACCGGCAGACCATATTCGTCGGTGCGCGCCGCGAACCACTGCACGACGCGCTCGACCACCGGGAGGAGTCGAGCCACCGTTTGCCGATCGGCCGTGTAGCGGAAGAGATTGTGCACCGAATGGACCCAATGAAGAGCCCAGTCGGGGACGATCGAAATATCGGTGTGCTCGATCTCACCGGCGACGGCCATGGGCAGCATTCCGTCCGATCGTGGGGTCGCTGCGAGTTGCGGATGCCAGCATGCGAGCGACCAATCGGTGTTGGTCGTGAAGTCGATCATCTGATGGACCACCGAATCCCCGGTCCAGGCTCGCTGCTCGCGGGTCGGGCAGTCGACGTAGGCGTCGAGTGAGCAGATGCTCACCGTCCGCCGCCCGACCGCGAAGATCTCCTCGAGGGCCGGATCGGAACACGCGAAGTGCGGATCACCGTCGACCGGATGCAGCCGTTCACGAATCCCGACCGAATGCACCGTCACCGCATCGTCACCGGTGACGCTCACTGCATGAACTCCGAAGAGGTCGACCGATTCGACGATGCGTCGAGTCCCGTCGGTCGTGATCATCCACGAGGAGTCGTAGGCCTCGTGACGGGGCTCACCCACCGGTTGGAGTCGCTCGGCACCTTTGATCTCGAGGGTCACCCCCGGTGGACCTTCGAGATCGACCACGAGGGTTCCGACTGTGATTCGCGAGGCTCCGAACACTCCCCTCGCCGTCGGTACGAACGGGACCACGGCGGGTCGCGGACGACTCGTCGGTCGACCGGCCCACGGCCCGATCGGGTGCGTGGGCGGCGTGTCGCGCCCCGATGCACCCAACACCATGGCCCGCTTCTTCTTGGCCGTCGGCCAGTCGTCGGCCGGAGATGTGGTCCAGTCGGGCGCGAGCGATCGCAGATCGACGATCTCGTCACCGCGCTTCAGAAGGCTCGCGCTCGCCGTGGCCGTCCAGCCGTGAAGGATCCGGCCGCGCCACGAATCGTCGCTGGCGGCCACCAGGCGTCCGTCAGCGAAGACTTCGACCGCCAAGGCGCCACTACGCAGATCGCTCGAGTCGGGAAGTGGCATCGACCAGGCCGTCGCATCCACATCGGCCGTCACCATGACGGCGATCGAATTGCTCCCGACCCGTACGAACTCGGCGATGTCGTGATCGTCCCAACGCATCTGTTGCGGATTGGACCGAACCGGACCGCGGCCGATCTCGTGGCCGTTCACGAACCACTGCGCGCGCCCCACCGCCGCCACTCGGGCCGGAACCACGAGCGGACGAGTGTCGAGAACGAAGTCGTGTCGGAACACTGCGGTTCGTCGCGCAGTCGGCGCCTCCCAGTCGGTTGAGCGATGGGGCCAGATCCACTTAGCGGTCCAACGACCGGACGGGAAATCGAGGGTCACGACCCGACCCTAAACGCCGGCGGCCGGAACGCCGGATCCCCCGCCAACCCGAGTCGGGTCTCCACCACTCGGGCCACGGCGATCAACGCGGCCTCGCTATGGGCGGGTCCGACGAACGACACTCCCACCGGAAGACCATCGACCAATCCGCACGGAATGGTCACGATCGGAAATCCCGCGATGGCGGCCGGGGTGGTGACGGCACCTCCACGCGCTTCGGCGTGACCCTTTGCGAAGTCGGTGATCCACGCCGGTGCGTAGGCCGGCGCGACGACCACGTCGAACTCCTCCCACAGTGGACCGAACAGTGAATTCGCCCACGCAAGGTTGCGTCGACGGGCCTCGTGATAGGCGTCGGTCGACTTGCCACCCGAATCCCGTGCCTGCACGAAGAACTCCTGGCCGAAGTAACCGAGCTCACGTCCGGCTTCGCGTTCGTTGAACTCGATCACAGCCGCGAGCGAATCGACGGCGCAACCCGGGCGGGTCGCCAAGTAGGCGTCGAGTTCGGTGACCAATTCGGCGAGCAACACCGTGAACTCGTCGACGTGGACGTCCTCGGTGGTCTCCGGCACCTCGGCTCGACCCACGCGAGCGAACTCCGATGCGTGGGCCAAGACCGCATCGGTCGCGAGCCGATCGGTTCGATCGTCACCGGTGATCCAGCGATCGACGAATCCGATTCGCAGAGCTGTGCAATCGACCGTGTCCGCCCGTTCGAGCAAGTCGACACGACCCGAGAGAACAGACAACATGACCGCCGCATCCCGAACGGATCGTGCGAGCGGTCCGGGTGCGTCCTGACTCGACGAGATCGGAACGACTCCCGACGTGGGCACACTGCCGACGGTCGGCTTGATACCGACCACACCGTTCAGCGATGCCGGACACGTGATGCTTCCGTCGGTCTCCGTGCCCACGGCGAGTGGCGCGAAGCGCGCGGCCACGGCCGCGCCACTCCCCGACGACGATCCACCGGGACTCTTGGTGAGGTCCCACGGATTGGCGCACAAACCTCCAACGGCGCTCCAGCCACTCGACGATGCACCCGAGCGGATGTTGGCCCACTCGGACAGATTGGTCGTGGCGAGAACGATCGCTCCCGCGTCACGGAGTCGGCTCACGAGCGGCGCATCGGAGGTCATGGGAGAACCGGCCAGAGCGAGCGAACCCGCGGTGGCGCGACCGCCACGGACTTCGATGTTGTCCTTCACCACGACGGGCACGCCGTGCAGGGGGCCGCGCACGATCCCATCGGATCGCTCCCGATCGCGTGCGCGTGCCTGTTCGAGCACATCCTCCATCGGGTCGATGATCGATCGCACACCGGATCCGTCGGCCCGTCGGTCGAAACTCTCGATGCGATGGACCGCGTTTTTGACGATCTCGGCCGAGGTGGTCGCTCCCCGAGCCATCAGGTCGATGAGCTCATGGGCCATCTGGTCCGAGAGCTCGTGGGCGGGTGATCCGGTCACCCGATCATCGTGTCACGCACCGAACCGGGTCGCTAGTGCGATCCTGTCAATAGGAGTTCTCCCCGACGGTCGTAGGCGATGTTGGATGCCATGAGGTGCTGATGCGATCCAACGGCATCGCGGAAGCAGCGCTGGAGTGCGCTCGACGAGAAGAGTGCACCCGCCCCGGCGAAATGGAAGAGCGTCGTGACCGCACCGACGGCCATGTCGGTGGCACACGCGATCACCCCTCCGAGGCGCGCGGTCACGGCACCGCCCGGAGTGGATCCACTTCGGATGGCCGTATCGACGGATCGGAACTCGTCACGCGCGTATCCGCGTGCGGCGTCGATCTGGAGTTGAGCCTTACCGAGTTCATATTTGAAGGCCCCACGATCGGCCAGACGTCCATCGAGGCCCCGAGCCTTGCCTTGTGAGTAGGTGATGATCTCGTCGACGAAGCGTTGGCACACACCGAGGGTGAAGCCGAGGTTCTCGGGGGCGACGTAACCCTGATAACCGAGCGCGTACATCGTCCCGCCCCGACGGATCGGATCACCGGGAGCAAAGGTGAGGTGATCGGGCACGAACGCACCCTCGACGATCACATCGATGCTCCCGGTTCCCTGCAGCGCGATCACGTTCCACTCGCCGGCCACCTGGAAGTCGGAGCGCGGGACGACACCGATGCGCACCCCTTCGCCGGCTTCACCGAGCGCGGTCAGGAGGATCCATTCCGAGTGAGGTACGCCACTCGCGTACTTCCATCGGCCCGCCAACACGATCCCACCATCGACCCGGGTGAACTTTCCCGATGGTGCGGAGACCGCAGCCATGAACGGAGATGCACCATCGGCGAACAGAGCTTCGGTCCCCGCTTCGCCGAGCATGGCACCGGCGATTCCGGACGCACCCGCATGGTTGAAGCCGGTCCACGCTGCGGTGGGGTTCCAGTACGACAAGCGTTCGAAAAAAGCGAGCTGATCGACGAGATGCAGGTGATCGCCACCGACCTCGACGGGGGCCTTGATCATCGGCACCCGCAGCGAACGCATGATGTCGACGAGTTCGGGCGATGCCGTGCCCAGATCCTCCGATCTCGAGGCCTGCTCGTCGAGCGGTCCGGACACTGCGTCGATCTCGGCGACGATCTCCTCGACGGTTCGAGGTGTACGCATCAGAAGACTCCTTCGTAACTGCCGCCATCCATTTGGATGCTCTGACCACTGAGGTACCCGGCTTGGGCCGAACACAGGAATGCAAAGGCATCTCCGAGTTCCTCGGGTCGACCGAGCCGTCGAGCGCGGATCGAGGCGATCTGCTCGGCCCGCGCCTCTTCGTACGAAATGCTCTTCAGTTTCATGGCCACCCGAGCCATCTGCTCTTGACGCGCGGTATCGAAACGCTCGGGCAGGATCTGATTGATCGTCACGTTGTGGCGCGCGACATCCTTCGAGATCCCCTTCAGGACGCCGGTGAGACCGAGACGGGTTCCGTGCGACAGACTCATCAGTGAGTTCGGCGACTTCACCATGGCCGAACTGATCGCGACGATGCGTCCGAATCCGCGATCACACATGCCCGGCAAGACTTTCTGCACGAAGGCCAACGGTCCGACCAGACCTCGTCGGAGGGCATCGGACCATTTCTCTTCGGTGAGTTCACCGAACTTGTCCGGGCTCGGGCCCTCGCCGTTCAACAAGACGATGTCGGGACGGGGAGCCGCGGCCACGAGACGCGCCTGGGTGTCCTCGTCGAACGCATCGCCGACGACTGCCGTGGCCGACACTCCATAGGTGTTGGAGATCTCGCGCGCCGCCCGCTCGACGTCGTCGGCATTTCGTCCGTTCACGACCACGTGCACGCCTTCGCGGGCGATGCTCTCGGCACACGCGCGTCCGAGCCCCCGACTCGATCCGAGAAGGATCGCAGTACGACCAGTGATTCCGAGGTCCATGATCGCTCAGTCGAGTCCGGCCGCTTGGCGCCCGGCGCCGATCTCGGCGATGTCGGGAGGATTGAAGAACACCGGAGGCGGGTCCTTGGGACCCCAGACCGAGAAACCAGCCGGACCGTCCTCCCCTTCCCAGTCGAGTCGGCGATGTTCCCGGTTCCAGATCTCCACATCGGTGATCTGGTCCATGTCGGAGAAGAACTCGAACATGTTCCCGGCCGGGTCGCGCAGATACCAAAAGACGTTGGCACCGAGATTGTGGCGCCCGACCCCGACGACGCTTGCGTCTTTGTCTTCGGCGACAACGGCGGTACCGGCTAAACCCACCGCGTCGATGTCGTCGACTTCGAGCGCGTAGTGGTTGAGATACGACGTCGGGCCGGGTTGGATCATCAGGTTGTGATGATCGGACTCGACGCGCATGAACGTGGCTAGTCCCTTGCGAATCTGATCAGATATCCGAAAACCGAGCAGGTTCACATAGAAGTCGACGGCCCGTCCGAAGTGAGGGGTTCCAAGGACGATGTGGCCGATGCGACGAGGCGCGGGAGCCGAGTGGTCGAGAACCGCGCTCGCCCGAGTGTCGAGGCGCGGCTTTCGTCCCGGTCCATTGAAGGCGCGTTGCTGCGATGGTGTGAGCGGATGCGGTGAACCGACCTCGATCTCGACGACGTGTCCGAACACCGGATCGGTGCAGGACAACGTGGTTCCCGAAGTCGTCGACACCACCCCGGCATCACCCAGACGTCGCGCGATGTCGGCGAGGTCGGATTCGAGTTCGCAACTGAGTCGCAACTTCGTGAGATGTCGATATGCGCCCTCTTTCAGTCGTAACTGAGAAGGTCGATCGGCGGTGCCGAGAACGTTGTCGGACGTGGCGGTCATGCCGTGTCGCGTCCAGAACGAGTGGAGTCCGCTCGGATCAGCGACCGCCATCTCGATGTCGAGGAGTCCGTTCAGTGCCATCAGCCACCGGCCTCGGCATCCATGGCCTCCCAGACTTCGCTCAGCACACGGGACGCACTCACGGCGACGGGCCAACCGGCGTAGTGCGCGACGTGCGTGATCATGGCCTCCAGAGTCGAGCGTTCGATACCGAGGTTGCGCGCACCCCGAAAATGAAGATGCTGTTCGGCCTCACGTCCCGTGGCCACCAGCACCGTGCACGTGATGAGCGAGCGTTGCTCGACGGACAACCGGGAGTCCTGCCAGATCTCACCGAAGAGGTGATCGATCGTCTGGGCCATGAGGTCCGGCTGCACCGGGCGTCCCGGGGGCAGACCCTTGAAGAGACGGCCAGCCAATTCGCGTCCTTGTTCTCTCGTCATGACCCCTCCGAGGCGGTTCGCCGCCGGCCCCCGCCGACGGAAGTGCTCGTCGGGAGCACTGACAAGATACTACGATGTCGAACTATTCGACGTCAAATAACATCCGATGCAGGATTGACATCGGTCGACACGGGAGCAGGGGGACATGCGAACGGCTGACATCCTCGACGAAACTTTCAGGACTTGGGCCGGCGAGCGGCCCGACCTCGACTTCGACGGCATGAACATCGTGCTCAAGATGGTCGCTGTGGTCCGCCGAGTCACCGATACGGTCCGCCAGGAATTCGAACCTCTCGGCATCACACTCTCCGAGTTCGACGTACTGGCGACGCTCCGTCGCAACGGAGTCGATGCCGTACTCACACCGTCCCACATCGCCGAGGTCGCAATGGTCAAACCAAGCGGACTCTCACATCGACTCAATCGTCTCGAAGCTGCCGGTCTGATCGAACGGACACTCGACCCGGACGATCGCCGTAGTTCGCTCGTGCGAATCACTGCCGCCGGACGAATCGTCGTCGATCGAGCGGTGGAGCTTCTCGTTGCCGAGAACAACTCGTATTGCTCGAACCTCTCCAAGTCCCAGTGGCAGAACCTGAACTCTGCACTCGACGTGTTGATTTCTCGGGGGGAGTCATGACGAACGCCGAACTCATCTGGAACGCGCCCGGTCCGGGCCAGTGGGCTCTCGACCGCTCGCACACCAATCGCCCGGCCACGTTGATCTCCCGGGAGATCCAGTCACGAGGCACGGCGCGTGGCACCCGTCGAATGTTCGCCGATTTGGGCGCACCGCTCGACGCCCTCGACTTCAAGTTCGTCAACGGCCTGCTCTATTCGCGAGTACGGCCGCTCATCAATCCGGACAAGCCCGCCAAACGACTACCGCCGCTTCCTTTTCTCAAATTTCTCATTCGAGTACACCCCGAAATGCGGCGCCGGGCCCGCACCGCGGACGCCACCATGCGCGAACGTCCGTGGCGCGCGGTCAGCGACGACTGGCGCACCACCGGTGGTCGACGGGCGCGATGCGAAGCGAGCAACCTCGCGCTGCAGGAGGTGAATCTCCCGGCACTCACCGGTACCGAACTCATCGCACATGCACATCGCGTGTTCGACCATGCGCATGAAATGTGGGAGTTGCACTTCTGGCTTCACGGCTTCGATATCTGTCCCATCGGCATACTTCTGTTCTCCGCACCTTCGTGGGGTCTTGCCGCCGCCGACGTTGTGCCACTGCTGGAGGGCGCTTCCCCATCGACCTCGGAGGCCGAGCGTGTTCTCCACCGAATTCGCGAGGCAGTGGAAGCGGCAGGTGCGCAACCCACTTCCCTCACCGAGATGCGTGCGGTCTCCCCCCACATCGCCGCCGACATCGATCACTTTCTCCGTTTGCGGGGCGCTCTGATCTTCAGCCGCTACGACATAGACGGCCTCTGCCTCGCCGAAGCTCCCGAGGTCTTGTTCTCCACGATCATGGCCTCACGTGACCATGACGCGCGGCGAAGCGAAGTCGAGGCGCGTCTCGCCGCGCGAACCACCGCCGTTCGAGCACGTGTTCCCGAGTCGTTGCGCGAATCATTCGACCAAACTCTCACCGAGGCGCGGGTCGCCATGGACCTACGAGACGACAACGGCCCGCACACCCTCGAATGGCCGCTCGGCCTCATACGACTCTCGATGCTCGAGATCGGCCGTCGCATGGCCGCCAACGGTCATCTCGATGAGGCGCGCCACGCTCTCGAACTCGCGATCGATGAGGTGGATACGGGGCTGTTCGAGGGTCGAGGTCCATCGGCTCGGACGCTCTCTGACCGCGCGCATTGGCGCGAGACCGTCGACATCGAGGACGCTCCGCTCATCCTCGGTGAACCCGAGCCCGTCCCTCCGCTCGAAGCCCTGCCACCGAACATGGGGCGTTTGGTTGGTTCCGTTCAGCGGGTGCTGGCCGAAGCCGGAATGGACGGGGCCGAGCGGGCGGGTGACCTCACGGGCACCGGGGTCGGCTCGGGCGTGTATCGCGGCAAGGCGTGTCGGGCCGACAATCCCGAGGACGCCGTGATGAACCTCGAACCCGGCGACGTACTCGTGGTTCCCTGCACCACTCCCGCCTACAACATGGTTCTTCCACTCGCGGGCGCCATCGTGACCGCGGAGGGCGGCGCATTGAGCCACGCTGCGGTGCTGGCGCGCGAACTCGGTATTCCGGCCGTCGTCGGAGTTCTGGGGGTGCTGACGAACGTTCCCGATGGCGCGACGATCGAGGTCGACGCCGATCGCGGCGAAGTTCGCGTCGTCGCGGCGACGTGACGTGACGTGAAGATCGCCATCATCGGCGCAGGTATCGGGGGGCTCGCCGCAGCCGCCTTTCTCGAGCGTTGCGGCCACGAAGTTCACGTCTTCGAGTCGTCACGTGAGATCGGCGAAGTCGGTGCTGGCATCCAGATCAGCCCGAATGGAAGTCGGCTTCTGCACCAACTCGGACTCGATGACGAATTGGCGATCATCGGTACCACTCCGAGCCGGGTCGTGATCCGTCGATGGTCCGATGACAGCCAGCTTTCCGAAACTCCACTGGGCCGACGAGCGTGGCAGCGGTGGTCAGCCCCCTATTACAACGCCTACCGGCCCGATGTGGTCGAGATCCTGATGTCGGCCTGCCAGCGCTCGACGATTCGTCTCGGCCACCGACTCGTTGGAATCGACTCCGAGTCGACGCGACCCATGCTCGTGTTCGACAACGGCGAAACGTGCTCCGCTGATCTCGTCGTGGGAGCGGACGGCATTCATTCGCGTGTTCGACACGAACTATTCGGCGAGCAATCGACCCGATTCAGTGGCTGGGTCGCGTACCGAGCCCTCGTTCCGCGAGCGAGCGTGCCCGATCTTGCGGCGGAAGTCACCAATCGTCTCGGCCCCGACGCCCACATCGTGAGTTACTTCGTCGGACGAAACCAACGCTTTTTGAATCTCGTATGCATCTCGCTCGACCCCGATTGGACGATCGAGTCGTGGCACGAGCCGGGCGACATGGAGGTTCTGCGCGCACGGTTCGCCGATTGGTCGTCACCCGTGCGTGATCTCCTCGATCGGGTCGCGCCCGACATATTTCGGTGGGCGCTCCACGACCGCCGGCCACTCGACACCTGGAGTCGAGGCGCGGTGACCTTGTTGGGCGATGCCGCCCATCCGATGGTGCCCTTCATGGCGCAAGGGGCGTGTCAGGCCATCGAGGATGCGGCGGTTCTCGCCCGCGCCCTCGACGAGGGTCGCGACGTGGAACACTCTCTCGGACTCTACGAATCGATTCGACGGTCGCGAACCGCCACCATTCAAGGACGTTCTTTCGCCAACGCGACCACATTTCACCTCGCCGACGGGCCGGAGCAGAGAAAGCGCGACGATGCGTACGCCAAGATCAGCGCACTTGGTGACGACGTGTTGGCCAACTTCGACTGGCTCTACGGTCACGACGCGTCGACTGAACCGTGGCCTGACGCGACCACGTGATCAGTTGCCGAGCGCCTTCTTGAGATTGTCGAGGGTGACTTCCATGTTGGCCCGATTGTGGGAGGCCCGATCGGCCACGCCACTCAACTTCTTGCCGATCCAACTACCCAGACGACTCCGGTGGTCGATCCAACTATGCGTCACCCGCGAACCGTTCGCCGTCGGTTCGATCTCGTAGACCCAGTCGCACCAGCTGCGGCCCCCGACCATCAGTGCGAACGAGAATTTTCTCGGCGCGTCGCACTCGAGAACCTTCACCTGAGTGGACCACGAACGCTTGCCGTTCGAGTTGCGTCCCTTGAACAGCGCGCCGACCGCCGGGCCGGCTGCACCTTTCACCCATTCACCACCCTGATTCTCGGGTGACCACTCGCCCATACGCGGCAGATCGGTGACGAGACTCCACACTTTGTCGGGACTCGCCAACACTTCACGGACAACGGATACGGGTTCGCTCATACACCCACTCTGCCACTCGAGGTGGCCTTCGGCGTCAACGGGCCGAGCGCTGATAGTTCGGTGCTTCCTTGGTGATGGTCACGTCGTGCGGATGGCTCTCGTTGCGTCCAGCGGTGGTCACCCGTCGGAACCGTGCATCGGTCCGCAGACTCGACAGGTTCGGAGTGCCGGCATAGCCCATACCCGAGCGAAGTCCGCCGACCATCTGGGCGATCACGTCGGCGACCGGCCCGGTGGCCGGCACCCGACCTTCGATGCCTTCGGGCGCAACCTTGCCCGAACGTTGTGCACCGCTCTCTCCTTGCCCCGATCCGTAGCGGTCGGCCGAGTAGCCCGACATCGCCCCGAGCGAGCCCATGCCGCGGTAGCTCTTGTAGCGACGGCCTTCGAAGAGTTCGACTTCGCCCGGTGATTCGTCGGTACCGGCGAGCAGCGAACCGATCATGACCGTCGATGCGCCGCCGGCGAGTGCTTTCACGATGTCGCCCGAATACGTGATGCCACCATCGCCGATCACCGGCACGCCGAGACGGTCGGCTTCACGCGCCGTCTCCCAGATCGCACTGAGTTGCGGAAGACCGGCTCCGGCCACGACGCGCGTGGTGCAGATGGATCCGGCGCCGACACCGACCTTCACCGCGTGTGCACCGGCTCCGACGAGCTCGCGGACTCCTTCCGCGGTGACCACGTTGCCGGCCACCACCACGGCATTGGCCCAACCCGATCGGATGCGGCGAATTGCCGCCACCACGTTCTCGGAGTGACCATGGGCCGTGTCGAGACATAGTGCGTCGACGCCGGCTTGCACGAGAGCATCCACACGTTCCTCGAGATCGGCACCGACTCCGACAGCCGCGGCACAACGCAGTCGACCGAGTGAATCCTTGCTCGCATGGGGATGTTCGGTGGCTTTCAGGATGTCCTTGACCGTGATGAGTCCGACGAGACGTCCGGCATCGTCGACGAGCGGAAGTTTCTCGATGCGGTGCTTGGCCAGGATCTTGGTCGCCTCGGCGAGAGTCGTGCCTGCCGACGCGGTGATGAGCGGGGCATGGGTCATGTACTCGGTGACGCACGACGCATAGTCACCGGCCGTACAAAAACGCATGTCGCGATTGGTGAGGATGCCCACGAGCTTGGAGTCGTGGTCGACGATGGGCACGCCCGAGATGTGGAACCTCGACATGATGTCCTCGGCGTCCTGAAGCGTCGCGTCAGGTTGGAGGGTCACCGGGTCGGAGATCCAGCCCGATTGCGAACGCTTCACCCGTGCCACTTGCGCCGCCTGATCGGCAATCGATGTGTTGCGGTGGATCACGCCGATTCCTCCGGCGCGAGCCATCGCGATGGCCATGGTGGCCTCGGTGACGCGGTCCATGGCGGCCGACACGATCGGGATGGCGAGATCGATGTCGGCCGCGAACCGGGAGCTCACGTCGGCGGCGTCGGGCAACACGGCGCTGTAGGCAGGCACGATCACGACGTCGTCGAAGGTGTAGGCGTCGTGTCCGGAGAAGAGGTCCTCGTTCGCCTGTCGGGCCGTTGACATCGCTCTCCTCTCCTTGGGTATTAGAGCGATCGTAGACGCACGGCGCCTTTACATTCCCTTCAAACTCGAACTGTTATCGGGGTGTTTCCCGATCAACCGAAGAAGTTGCGTAGGCCCTCGGCCATTTCCACCCGAGGCGGCAGGCTCGACGGCAAGGCGTCGACCATCGTGATCGACGTGTGGATGTGACCACGTGCCTGCAGGTGTCGTACCGGCACTCCGGCCGCCTGCATCGCCCGGGCGTAGGCATCACCTTCGTCGCGCAGAGGATCGAACTGCGCGGTGATGACCATTGCCGGGGGCAGTCCGGCGAGATTCGGCGCGAGGAGCGGTGATGCCTTCGGATGCGAGCGGTCGGACGGGTCGGCGTAGTGGTTCCAGAACCACTCCATCAAAGATTTCGTGAGGATGTAGCCCTCGGCGTTGTCGGAGTGGGACTGATGTTGACGGGATCCGTCGGTCACCGGGGTGAGGAGCAACTGTCCGCGCAATGCCGGTCCGCCGTTGTCGCGCGCGAGTTGCGCGACCACCGCGGCCACGTTGCCACCTGCGCTCCAGCCAGCCACCGCGATCTGGTCGGGTCGGGCACCGAGTTCGGCTGCGTGGGCGGCGACCCACTGCAAGGCGGCGAAGCCATCATCGGCGGCCGCTGGAAAACGAGCCTCTGGCGCGTGTCGGTAATTGACCGACACCATGATCACGTTTGCTCGCATGCACATGTCGCGACACAACGGATCGTCGGAGACATGACTACCGAACACCCATCCACCGCCGTGGAAGTACACGACGATCGGGTGCGGACCGGGAGTAGCCGGTCGGTACAACCGGTACTCGAGCGGACCATCGGCGCCGGGAAGAGTGCCGTCGATCATCTCGCCGATTTCGGGCCCGGGGGGACGCATGGCCGATGACGCCTCGGAGAACGCTCGAGCCTCCACCGGCGACATCGACTCGATGGGCGGCAGACCCATCTGGGCCATCATCTCGAGAACGGATTCGACATCGGGTTGCACCTGACGCACGATGCCGTCCTGACGCGACTTCTTGCCCGGGCCGTTGAGTTCGAACCCGAGGTAGCCCTTCTTTCGCACCTCATCGCAGGTGTTGCGATAACGGCCCACACCGCCGATGTACGGGAACAACACGCGCGGCTTGCCGGGAACGTTGGCCCCCATGTACCACGAGTCGGTCTCTTGGAAGATCGTGATATCGGCGCAATCGCCGCAGTGAACTCGCCAACCCTCTTCGGCTACGGGCGTCGGCTCGATCGTCTCGTAACCCTGCTCTCGCATGTCGACGAGCGTGTCGCGGATCCAGTCGACGTGCTGCTCGATGGAGATCATCATGTTCGAGAGCACCGAGGGGCTCCCGGGGCCGGTGATCATGAAGAGATTCGGGAATCCCACGCTGGTGAGACCGAGATACGTGAGAGGGCCGGCCTCCCACTTCTTCTTCAATGTGAGGCCGTTCTTACCGGTGATGTTCACACCGACGATGGCGCCGGTCATGGCGTCGAAGCCAGTCGCATAGACGATGGCATCGAATTCCTTCGACTCCGAGCCGAAATCGATACCGGTCTCGGTGATCGAGCGGATCGGGTTCTTGCGTAGGTCGACGAGTCGAACGTGCGGGAGGTTGAAGGTCTGGAAGTAGTTGGTGTCCATGCACGGACGCTTGGTGCCGTAGGCGTGTCCGCGCGGCGACAACAGTTCGGCGACTTCGGGATCTTTCACGACCTCACGGATCTTGGAGCGCATGAATTCGCAGACGACCTCGTTGGCCGCACGATTGATCCCGGCGTCGAGGAACGTCGCGCCGGGGGCCAAGAGTTCTCCGCGCTGCCAGGCCTGCTCGAGCATGGCGAAGGCCTCTTCGCGCGACACAGCGAGCGCCGACACGGTCGGCATCGGCATCGGCACGCCCGACGTCGACATCCGGGACTCGGCTTCGTACGCCGCTCGGTCGGCTTGGAGCCGTGCCACACGATCGGCCGGGGCCGGACCATTGAGGGCGGGAATCGAGTAGTTGGGTGTCCGCTGAAAGACCACGAGTTCCTTGGCCTGCTCGGCGATCAGCGGGATCGACTGGATACCCGACGAGCCGGTGCCGATCACGGCCACGCGCTTGCCGGTGAAGTCGACACCCTCGTGCGGCCAACGGCCGGTCACGTACACGTCGCCGCCGAAACGATCGGTGCCCGGAATATCGGGCTCTTTGGGCACCGAAAGACAACCGGTGGCCATCACGTAATGGCGGCAGGTGATCGTCTCGCCGGTGGAGGTTTCGATCGACCACTTCTTGGCCGAGTCGTTCCATGTGGCCTGCTCGACCTTCACCTTGAAATCGATACCCGAATAGAGATCGTGCTTCTTGGCTACGTATTGCGCATAGCGGAGGATTTCGGGTTGCGCCGCGTGCTTCTCGGACCAGGTCCATTCGTTGTGCAGATCGGGATCCCAGGTGTACTGATAATCGGTGGTTGCGATGTCGCATCGCGCCCCCGGGTAACGGTTCCAGTACCAGGTTCCACCGACGTCGTCTCCGGCTTCGAGAACCCGCGACGAGAAACCGTTTTCACGCAACTCGTGCAACAAGTACATACCGGCGAAACCGGCTCCGACGACAACGACATCGACATCGGACTTGCCCATGGCTCGTTCCCCCCGCCTCCGGCCCCCACGGCCGGATGCTGAAACAACTCTCGCAGATCGGGTCGCCCGTGCTCAACACGGGCCGACCCGCCGGCGCTATTCGCCGATGAGTTCCTTGCGGAGTTCCCGCTTCAGGAACTTGCCGCTGGCGTTGCGCGGAATCGGCTCGCCCCGGAACCAGAAACGGGCCGGGATCTTGTGCTTGGCGAGGCTCTGCGCGAGGAAGGTCCGAAGCTCGTCCTCCGAGACGGTCTTGCCCGGCTGGAGGACGATGCACGCGGCCACTTCCTCGCCGAGACGCTCGTCGGGAATGCCGAACACAGCCGCCTCGGCAATGGCGTCGTGGCGGTAGATCACGGCCTCGACCTCCGAGCAATACACGTTCTCACCACCGCGGATGACCATGTCCTTGGCGCGATCGACGATGTAGATGAACCCGTCCTGATCGATGCGCGCGATGTCGCCGGTGTTGAGCCAGCCGTCCTTGATGGACTCGGCGGTTGCTTCGGGTCGATTCAGGTAGCCCTTGATGACGACGGCACCCTTCACGCAGAGGATTCCCGTGATGTTGGGATCGCGCGGAAGTTCGTGCCCCTCCTCGTCGACCAACTTGGTCTCGAGAGTCGGGACGGCCGGTCCGCACGACGACGGCTTGGTGGTGTACCAGAGCGACGTATTCGCGGTGATGATGCCGTGGGTCTCGGTCATGCCGTAACCCGTGGTGGGCGTGCCCGTCTCGAGTTCTTTGTCGATCTTTTCGACGAGGTCGGGCTGCACCGCTGCGCCACCACCACTGATGGCGGCGAGCGACGACGTATCGCGCTTCTTCCAGTCGGGATGCATCAGGAGTTCGCGGCCCATGGTGGGCACTCCCGAGAAGTTGGTGCACTTCTCGCGCTCGATGAGTTCGAGCGCGCGGCCCGGATCCCACTTGTACATGAGCACCACGGTGCCGCCGACGAGGGTGGCCGGATGCAGGATGCAGTTGCAGGCCGTCACGTGGAAGAGCGGAGTGGGCGCCATGAACACGGGCGGTAGAGCCGGCGGTGCCGGCGGTGCCGCGGCGAGGTCTCCGGCGGCCACGGCCTTCGCGATACCGGCCGAGGCGGCAGCGGTCATCGATGCGATGTTCATGACGTTGATCACCGAGCCGCGATGGTGCAACTGTGCACCCTTCGGGAAGCCGGTCGTCCCCGATGTGTAAAAGATCGTGGCGTCGTCGTCCGGATCGATGTCGGCGGGCGGAAGGACACCCGGATCGGCCTTGGCCATCACATCGGTCCAGCGAACTCCGCCGGCGGGAAGGTCGCGATCGCTGCGCACCGAAATCACGTGGATGTCGCGCTTGGTCGGGACCTGGTGATAACGCTCGAGGCGCTCGTCGTCGACGATCAGGACCTTGGGTTCGCTGTCGCCTAGCGCGTAATCCATCTCGACCGGGGTCCACCAGGCGTTCATGCCCACACATGCCGCACCGATCGACACCGTGGCCCAGTAGGTGACGACCCACTCGGGATAGTTGCGAGTGGAGATCGCCACGCGATCGCCGCGCTTCACGCCGTTGTCGACGAGGTACTGCGCCAACTTGCGGACCTGAGCGTGAACTTCGTTGTAGGTGTACGACTCGTCTTCGTAGACGATGTACTTCTTGTCGCCGTGGGCCGCGGTCATCTCCCAGACCACACGCATGTTGGGCGGGGCGGCGGCGAAGGTCTTGAGTTGTTGACCCCTCACCTCGATCGTCGTGACCGCGAAAGGCGATCCGGGTCCCTCGATTTCCTGACGGGCGGCGATGTAATGCTTGATCACCCTCCCATCGTGGCCGAGCAGGTATCGGAACCGCAACGCAGGAACTCGGTTTCCGCCGAAATTGGGCCCGACCGACCTCCCGTCGGCGACCGTTCGATCTTCTACGCTGAGCGTGTAGACGGGGGTCGAGATGGCGTACGGAGCCGAGCGGATCGATAGTGAACCGGTCAGGGACTGGGTGACCGACTGGGACTGGCTGGACGACGGTTGGGGTGAGAACGCCATCGAGATCTGGAACGAGGTCCGAGGACAGTGTCCGGTGGCGAGTACCGAGCGTTACGGCCGGGCCTTCATGCCGGTGACGATGGAGGCCGTGCGCACCATTGCCCACGACACCGAGAACTTCTCGTCGATCTGGGTGGCCGTGGCCCGGCCCGATGCCCCACGTCGGCCAGCTCCACCGATCACGAGTGATCCGCCCGATCATCTGGGTCATCGCCGCCTGATTCTTCCCGCGT
Organism: uncultured Bifidobacterium sp.; assembly: GCA_964563545.1. Taxonomy (GTDB): domain Bacteria; phylum Actinomycetota; class Acidimicrobiia; order Acidimicrobiales; family Ilumatobacteraceae; genus Casp-actino8. The sequence goes on from CAZLXB010000020.1 coordinate 31,975, forward strand.
TCAATCCGAAGGCGATGGCCGCGATCGAGCCCGAGATGCGCGATTTCTGCCGACGGTTGATCGCCGACATCGGCGACTCCCCCACCGCCGACGCCGCGGAGCAATACAGCCAGCACATTCCGGTGCACGGAATTTGCATCGTCACTGGGCTGCCCGAAGAGGACGCCGATCTCTTCCGCGACTGGATCTACCGCAACTTCCAACTCGCGCCCAAGGACAATGCCATTCGTGCCCAAGTGGCCGCCGAGATGACCGAGTACATCGACGCGCTGTTGAAGGATCGACTGAAGGATCCAAAGGACGATCTGCTCACCGTGGTCGCCAACGCCGAGATCGACGGCCAGGAGATCGACTGGGACGTGAAGGTGGGCTACATCCGCCTCCAGATCATCGCCGGCATCGACACCACGTGGAGCGCGATCGGTTCGGGCCTCTGGCACTTCGCTCAGCACAACGATCAGGTGCAACGCTTGATCGCGGTACCCGATGATCACGATCTCTGGTCGGAAGCGACCGAGGAAGTGCTCCGTTACTACGCACCGGTGACCATGGCGCGCAAGGTTCTGAATGATGTCGAGGTGTCGGGGTGTCCGATGCATGCCGGCGATCAGACACTCGTGACCTTCCCGGCCGCCAACCATGATCCGAAAGAGTTCGAACGAGCAGACGAATTCATTCTCGATCGCAAGAACAATCGACACGTCGCCTTCGGGCTCGGAATCCATCGTTGCGCGGGCTCGAACCTGGCGCGGCTCGAGATGATCGTCGCCTTCCAGGAATGGCTACGAGCCTTCCCGAACTATTCGCTCGATGCGGGCAAGAAAGTCACGTGGGCGAATGGTCAGGTGCGCGGCCCGCGCATTCTCCCGGTGCTCACCGGGCGCT
>CAZLXB010000021.1:0-27965 GCA_964563545.1 uncultured Bifidobacterium sp.
AGTGGGCGAACTTCACCGTGCAATTCGGATAAGCGCACGTCTGGTGTTTGGCGGCCAAAGCCCGTCTTTGGTGGACCGTGGCCAACCGTTTGGCCCGTCCGACATCGAGTGGGACGCTTTCACCACTCAGCACAATCGGAATGATGTCGGCGTCGCAAGCGAGCCTTCGGAGTGTTTCGACGGGAAGTTCGACACCGTGTTGTGTGACTGGCAGTCCCGCACTTGTGATGCCATCGCGCATGGCGGCCATGTCGATGTGAACGATGATCTCCGCCCGAGCGCCACGAGTCGTGTCGCTGACGGCGGATGTGTCGTGGCTCATGTCGAGCAGGGCGAGTGCCCGTCGATGGTCATTGGGCTCGATGCCCGGCATGACCTCGACCGGCGAACCCTTATCTCCGGAGTGGAAGAGAGCCTCGACTCGGGCATCGAGACGAGCCGCGAGGACGGTTCCTCGTTCGGGGTCGAACGCACCGCGCACCTGCACCATCCCCTCGGCGTCGCTCCAGATCTTGAGATAGGTGGCGCGGCGCTGGCGTTCGAAACGGCTCAGCCCACCGTCGGACTGCGCTCGAGCGACTTCGACTCGAACCTGCTTGGCGAACTCGTCAACCGAAAGATGTTGCGCGTGTGCCAAGAGACTGTCACCGCGATCCAACAGCCGTACCTTGTCGGCATCGGACAGCTTTCCGAGCCCGGCCGCGAGTGCATCGACGTGTGCCGCCGTGACCGCACCTGCGGCCAACGCCCCTTCGAACTCAGGCATCGAACCGAGGGTGGCTGAGCGGGCGATGGCCCGTCGCGCATCTCGTTGCGACAGCCCAGCCGCGCGAATCAGTTCGAGATCGGCAAAGGCGAATTCGGGGTTGGATGAGTCGCGCATGATTTCGTCGATCTCGCGCACGATCGAAGCCTCTTCGGCATCGAGTCGGGCGCGCTCACGCCGAATTTCGCCGAGGCGACACCGGAGTTCGGCGAGCGTCAATCAACACCTCCCTGGAATACACGAGCTCGTCGGGGGCCAAACTCGTCGCGAATCTCGCGGCGTCGGCCCGATCGGGAAGTGAGGCCACCATAAACAGGGGGTGTGGCAGAGTTTCAGGAATTGCGAAAAGTTCCCGAAACTTCCTCCGCACATATCGGTGGCGTCGTGGCGTTATCCTGACGACAACACCAAAGCTTTGGGGCTGACAGGTTTCGACAGCAGTTCCGATGGCCGGACGTGCGACCCGAGTTGCTCAGACTCGCTAAACGGGGCAACCCAAAGAATTGCCAACCAGCAGTTCGCTCTCGCCGCCTGATCCGTCAGGTGAATGAGAGACATCGTGACCAGAAATGGCGCACGGGGCCGATCCACCGCAGCCCGGCAACAGAAGCGGGGGATGGCAGCAGGAAAGACGGCTGACGGCGAGAAAGACCGCTGACCGCACGGAAAGACGTGTCGTGGTCCGCCAGCAATGACGGACAGTCGACCCGCCGATGAGGTTGCGTCAGCCTCGAAGTTGGGAATGGTCGTAGCGCGGTCGTTCGTCGCCTGATGGACGGGGGTTCGATTCCCCCCAGCTCCACCAAGGAGTGTTGGCGGGTTTTGCCGCCAACACTTGGCGTGAGTACGTCGCGGTTCGTGTGAGCGATCAATCGCGCGGATGCTGAACCAAGAACGACCAGATCGCCCGGCTTGAATCGAAGTTCTCGTACGGCCGGCCCACTAATGCGGCGGCCGCTTCGGACGTCGCAGCGTGACCCATCCAGGCGTGACCCGCGCCGGCGACAGTGATCAACCGCACTTCGGTGTCAGAGGAACAATTCATCCAGGTCGATATCTCCACGTCCGGATTGGGCGGGAAGTCCTCGATGCGGGGAGCAGCGTCACAGTCGGACAAATCCGCGAGAGTTCTCACAGCCTCGCGACCCGACCGGAACTCGACGCCCGACACACCTGTGCCCACTCCCCCGTCGATCGGATGGTTCGTGTCGGCGAGGCCGTGAATGTGAATCACCGATACCGGCTTCGTCATCCGACATTCGTCGATACCGAGACTTCCTGCCTGCACGCCGATCGCTGCGATCCGGTCGGACAACTCGCAGGCCAAGCGATAGGCCATGATCGCACCGTTGGAGTGCCCGGCGACGAAGGTTCGTCTGGCGTCGACTTCGAATCGTTCGGAGAAAACATCCAGTAGGAACCTCACGTACCCGACATCGTCCACACTCTGACTTGCTGCAGGCCCACAGCAGTAGCCGCCGTTCCACGTCTGGAGCCCTGGTCGGTCGGGCACCGCCCTGATTCCGTCGGGGTACACAACGATGAAACCGTTCGCTTCGGCAAGTTCGTCGAAACCGGAGTTGGCCGCGAATTGGCCCGATGACCCCAGTCCCCCGTGAAGTGCGATCAATAGCGGGGTTGGTTCACCGGCTCGCAGTGTCGTCGGAAGGTAGGCGCGAAAATGTCGCCTCCGGCCGTCCGGTGTATCCATCCACTCCTCACTCACCGTCCCCACGGCCGCCGTCCCCGGCTTCGCCGACGCGTACAGATCTGAGGTCACCGGCGCTGCTGTGGAGGGAGCAACGGTGGTTGGCTCGACCACTGATGGCGGTTCCACGATGGACGACACGGTCGACATCGATGCCCCGTCTGTTGTCGCCGACTCCGATTCGAGCGACGTGATCGTGCCCGAACCATTGTTTCCACGACAACCACCCACTCCCAGAGATGTGCACAACCCGAGCACGAGGAAGATCGCGGGCCGAGAACGCGAAGGGAGCTTCATGGGCATCGATCACTCAATTGATCAAGTCCTCCAACGACCGTCATCACACGTAATTGTCCCACAGTTCAACATCTGACTCGACGTCGCCACTCAGTGGAGGTGAACGGGAAGATTGAACCCACTAGCGTTGTCGAGCGTTACGAAGAAAGGGGCGAGGCCCATGAAGGTTGGCTATGTGGTGCTCTATGTCGACAACGTCGAGGATTGTCAGCGGTTCTGGACCGAACGAGTCGGCATGATCGAGAAGAGCCGCCAACCGGCCGGCGAGTTCTCGGTCGTCAAGGTCGGATTCGCCGATCAAGACTTCGCTTTCGAGTTGGTCCCTCTCGCCTTGATGAAGGACAACCCAGATGGGCTCGATCTGGCGACTCCGTCGATCGCGTTCCGGGTGAACGACCTTGGTCGGGCTCGCGCCCAACTTGTTGCCAAGGGAGTCCAGGCGACCGAAGTGGGCGAGCACTCCGGTGTTGCCTCGTTCGCCTTCCCGGACAACGAGGGCCGCTGGTTCGCGGTGATTCGGGACTGACCGACTGTCGTCGTTGTCCACGTCAGAGCAAACCAAGAACCAAACCCGCCAACGCGGCGTGATAGGTCACCATGATCCCGACCGGTTGCCACGCACGTTCTTTCACGAACCGCGTCTCGGCGATCAGCGAATCAGACACCATGAAAACCACCGCTCCGGCGACGGCCACGGCCGAGCCCCCAGCGATCGCTGCCACCGCCATCGCCGAGATCACGATCATGTAGACGATGACCGGAGCGACGAGATCACCGCGCTCCGCGCGTCGCAACGCTCCCACGTAACGCCGCGCGAGTCCGGCGGTCATGGGAATGGCGATCAGCAGACCGATGAGGAGCCGGTTCGATTCAGAACCAGCCGACAGGAAGGAGACGGTGAAGAGAACTTGAGCGACGGCAAAGGATCCGAGGCCCGGAACGAACGAATCCCGCGGGAGCATCAAAAAGACATCGCCCAGGATGCAGAAGGCCAAAGCGACCAGGTGCCACGTTCGGGAGGCTTCGTGCGCCACATCGAGAGAGGCCGCGGTGGCGAGGAATGCGGCGGTGGCCAAAGGCTTGGCGAGATACTCGATGCGTTCGGATTTCCGGGCCACCGCGAACCAATCGAGCAACGACGCCGCAAGAGCGATCACGAGAAACGACGTCGACGCAGTGTTCACGGGAGCATCCTCTCACCGGGGACCATCGATGCAGAGCATCCACGGCAATCCACCGTCTCCGTGGTTGGGCCGGCCGAACTATGGTTCATTCATGACCGACGCTTTCCCGCCGCCTCCTCCGCCGATGTCCGTCCAGTCCGCGAACGCGCAGAACGATGTACAACTTGCATCCGCTGGAGCGCGAATCGGGGCCGCACTTCTCGACGGACTGCTCGCCATCGTCACGCTCGGAATCGGTTGGCTCATCTGGAGCATCGTGCTGTGGAAGCAATCCACGTCACCGGCCAAGAAGATGTTGCGCATGACGATCGTCGATGCCAACACCGGCCTGCCCGCTTCGGTGAAGCAAATGGTTCTGCGCGAAGCACTGGGCAAATGGGTGCTCGGTGCCGTGACCGGATTCATCTCGCTCGTGTCGGCCATCATGCTCTTCGTGACGCCGCGCCGCCAGGTGGTCTGGGACTACATCGGCACCACGGTGGTCGTTCGTAACGCGTCGTAGCCGAATTCTGGCGAGAGATCTTCACCCATACGGTGAATTCTCATCGCCAGAAACACGGGGTCAGGTGATCTCCTGGGCGGCGGAATTGGCGGCGGCCGGGCCCATCGTGCGCCGGAGCATCAGCAGTCCGTCGATGCGGGCCATGATCCACAACGCTCGCTGACGGCGGATTTCGGGGCGACTTCCCTTCACCCGCTCGGCCAACCATTCGGCCCACGAATTCATGAGCGAACCCACGAGGTCCGTGTACGGCGCCTGACCAGCGCTCGCCAGGCCGATCATCTCGAAGAAGAGGGCAAAGATGCGGTCGCCACGCTTGGTCGTCAGCACCGGCCAAGCCGCCGCCAAGAGTTCGTCGGCATCTCTTGGTCGATCGCCGAAGGCCTTGGCCAACAACGACTGCAGTTCGTTGCCGAGCTCGCCGGCGACGGCCGAAATCAGATCGGTCTTCGACGGGAAGTAGTACACGACCATCCGGTCGCTGGCGCCGAGCCGTTCGGCGACCTTCGAGTACGTGAGTCCGGACATCCCCGCATCGAGTGCGGCTCCGACCGCCGCGGCGAGTACTTCGTCGGGCGTGTACCGGTGACCCATCGCCTTGACTGTAGCGAGCACTTCATTTATTCTCTTTTGTAGTGACTACTACAACACCTCTCTCCGCCACCCGTTACCTTCCGCTGATGATCACGGGTGCCGTGTCGGCCCTCCTGGTCGCACTCATTTTTCGGCTCGTGCCCGACGACTTCCCCGACTCCCTCGGTGGACGCCTCACCCTCTTTGCGGTAGCGCTGGCCACCGGTCCGGTATTCGTGATCGTCATCAGGTGGTGGGCCAGGTTCATCAAGAGCACACTCAGCCGCCCGGCCACCATCGCCACGGTCGGTGCGCTGGTGTTCGATTCGCTCATGACCGGCTTCGCTCCGCAGTTCTACGGCCACCACGGGGCGGGATCCACGGTCGTCATCGCGTCGATCGTCTTCGGTGGCGTGGCGATCATCGTCAGCGAGTTCCTGCTACCCGAGAAGAAGTGAGGAGACGTTCGTGTCCACCGAACCGATGAGGGTGATCGAAGCCTTCATGCAAGCGATGGAGAAACTCGACTACGACAACGCTCTCGAGTGGGTCCACGACGACGTCGTGTATACGAACTTTCCCCTCGGTCTGGAGGCCGGAACCGTGATCGGACCGGCCGGCATCCGGGCGGTGCTCGAGCCATTCTTTGCCCCGACGATCACCAACGAATGGATCATCAAGTCATCGGCCGTAGCCGGCAACACCGTGTTTCTCGAGCGCCTCGACCGACATCAGTTCCCCGGTGGGTGGGCCGAGCTCCCCGTGGTCGGAATTTTCGAAGTTCGCGACGGTCTCATCGCTTCGTGGCGCGAGTACTTCGACTGGGCCACGATCACCAACGGGATCGCCGCCGTCAGCTAACGCTCTCGGCTCGCCCCATTGTCAGCGCCTCGGGAGTCGAGCGTGCGCGGAAGGTGCCAGTCGAAACGAACGGCGAAGTAGCGGAGCACCACGACCACGGCGATCGGAATCCAAACCTTCACTTCTTCACGCCCATCGGCGGCATCGAGCGCCACGTACACCAACGCCCCACACAAGCCCGCCACTGCGTACACCTGCCCCACGAGCACCATCGGTCGCCGACTCGTGAGGACATCGCGCACCACGCCGCCACCCACACCCGTGATCACGCCCATCAGCACCGCGACGAATGCCGACGTTCCGGCTTCGAGCGAGATCGACGTTCCGAGCACCACGAAAGCACCGAGCCCGACGGCGTCGGCGGCCAGATACGGAACTCCCCGCGTGAGCCGAGTCGCCGGTCGCGCGCGAAGCACGATGATCCCGATCACTCCCGTGGTCAACCCGACCCATACCGGCCATTCGTCGCGCACCCACGTGACCGGCAGATTGCCGATCAGTACGTCGCGCAATGTTCCGCCCCCGATGGCCACCACCGTGGCGAGCACCAGCGCCCCGAGCCAGTCCATCTCGGCTTCGGCGGCCGCCATCACACCCGAGGTGGCAAAGGCGATCGTCCCGATGACCGCGATCACGAGGAAGACTCCGCTCTGGGTCGCGAGGCTGGCGAGCACCCGATGAGCGTACCGACCGCCTCACCGTCACCCCGTAGCATCGCCTCGTGCATCTCGTTCCGACCGTCGACATCTCCCGACCGACCGCCACCTCACTCGCCGACCTCGATCGTGCTTGTCGTGACCACGGTTTCTTCCTGTTGTCGGGTCACGGCCTCGACGACCTGATTTCCCGCACATGGAACGAGACGGCCCGCTTCTTCGACGCCGATCGCTCGATCCGGACCGCGATCATGCGCGACCAGGACAATCCACTCGGCTATTTCGACCGCGAACTCACCAAGCGCAAGCGCGATCACAAAGAAGTCTTCGACTTCCTCGACCCCGCGCATCCGACTCGCGATCAGATGAACCGCTGGCCCGATGGCCTGCCCGGCTTCCGTGAGACGATGGTCGAACTCTTCGACGAGTTCTCCGTGCTCGTCGATCGCACCCTCTCACTGGTGCACGACGCGCTGTCGTTGTCGGCCGCTGGTCGCGCCCAGATCGTCAGCGATCGCAACTCGAGCACTATCCGCCTGAACCACTACCCCGTCGGCGATCCGGTCCCCGAAAGCGAGCGCACGGGTCTGGCCGACCTCGGTGAGACGGCTCTCGGCTACCACACCGATCCGGGCACCATCACCCTGCTGCTGCAGGACGACACCGGTGGCCTGCAGACCGAGTCGCTCGACCACGGATGGATCGACGTTCCCCCGGCCGCGGGCACGATCGTCGTCAATCTCGGCGACTGCATGCAAGCCTGGACCAACGATCGGTATCGCGCGGCCGTCCACCGCGTCGTCCCGATGACCCGCCGCCGACGATTCAGCATTCCTTACTTCTCCAATCCCTCGCGCGACGCGATCGTCGAGCCCGTCGCCGAACTGTGCGACGGCACTCCCCGTTACCGGCCTTTCGCCTGGCGCGAATTCATGGCCGCCCGGGCCTACGACAACTTCACCGACCTCGGCGTCGACGACACTCAGGTGACCGACTTCCGCGTCGGCGCCAACTGATCGTCCGGCATCCGATCGAACCGCTCTCACGACTCTCGGCTAGCGTTTCCTGCTCGTGGCCACCGAAACCGCCGGCAACCAGACGGCGACCGCCTCCGAACACGGATCCGAGGGGCACCACCACACCCAGGTCGGCACGGTCGCCCTCGCCCTCGGTGCTCTCGGCGTGGTCTACGGCGACATCGGTACCAGCCCGCTGTACGCCCTGAAAGAGGCCTTCACCGAGAAGTCGCACGTAATGGTGGTCGACCGGATCAACGTGTTCGGTGTTTGTTCGCTGGCGTTCTGGTCCCTCGTCCTCATCATCTCGGTCAAGTACCTGATGTTCGTCATGCGCGCCGACAACCGTGGCGAAGGTGGCATCCTCGCCCTCACCGCGCTGGTCATGCCCACCCGCGGCGAAGGTGAACCTCGAATCCCGGCCACCGCCAAGGCCGGGATCCTCGTGACCCTCGGTGTCTTTGGAACCTCGCTTCTCTACGGCGATGGCATTATCACCCCGGCGATTTCGGTTCTCTCCGCCGTCGAGGGTCTCGAAGAAGTCTCGACGTCGTTCAAGGACTGGGTCATCCCGATCGCGATCGCAATCATCGCTGCGCTCTTCCTCGTGCAGCGTCGAGGCACTGGCGCGGTGGGAAAAGTATTCGGCCCGATCATGATGATCTGGTTCGCGACCCTCGCCCTGCTCGGCTTGTCGAAGATCGTCGACGCGCCCGAGATCATCGAGTCGGTCAATCCGTATCACGCGTACCACTACTTCACCCATGAGACCGGCAAGGCGTTCCTCTCCCTGGGCTCGATCTTCCTCGTCGTCACCGGCGGCGAGGCGCTCTACGCCGACATGGGTCACTTCGGACGCAAACCGATCACCTACGGGTGGTACTTCTTGGTGCTGCCGTCGCTCGTCCTCAATTACTGGGGACAGGGTGCGTTCCTTCTGAAGCACCCCGAGGACGTCGAGAGCATCTTTTTCCGCATGGTTCCCGAATCGATCCTCGTCCCGATCGTGATCCTCGCCACGATGGCCACGATCATCGCGTCGCAGGCCTTGATCTCGGGTGTCTTCTCGCTGACCGCGCAGGCGGTGCAACTCGACTATCTGCCCCGCATCGCCATCCGCCATACGTCCCAGAAACATTCGGGTCAGATCTACGTGCCCCTCGTCAACTGGCTGCTGATGATCGCCTGTATCGGACTCGTTCTCGGCTTCCGATCATCGAGCAACCTCGCCGCGGCCTACGGCATCGCGGTCACCATGACGATGGCCATCACCACCTTGATCTTCTTCCGAGTTCTCGTGGACCGTTGGCACTGGAGTCGCTACAAGGCCTTCGCCCTGTGCATCCCCATGCTTCTCATCGAGCTCGGCTTCCTCGGCGCCAACGTCGTCAAGATTCCCCACGGTGGCTGGTTCGCATTGGCCGTCGGTGTGATCCTGATGGTCCAGATGCAGACCTGGCGTCGTGGTCGCACACTCGTGGCCGAACGCATCCACCGCGGCGAACGGCCCATCGAAGAAGTCCTCGACGAAGCCGAGGACATCAAGCGTGTCACCGGTACTGCAGTCTTCATGTTCAAGGACCTCGGCAAAGCGCCGCCCGCATTGGTCAACAACCTGCGCCACAACAAGGTTCTGCACACGACCACCCTGATCGTCTCGGTCGCGACCTCGCCGGCACCACGCGTGCCACTGGCCGAACGGGCCCACATCACCAAGATCGCCCCGGGCGTGTTCCAGGTGCAGTTGGAGTTCGGTTTCATGGACGAACCCGACGTACCCGCAGTGCTCTCGACCATCGAGATGCGCGGTCTCTCCTACGATCCCGACGACGTCACCTACTTCATCGGTCGCGAATCGATCGTCGCCGGCAAGGCGCCCGGCATGAGCCCTCTTGCCGAGCAATTGTTCGTTCTTCTCAATCGCGGTGCCGACAGCGCGAGCCGATTCTTCAATCTGCCGGTCGATCGCGTGTTCGAAGTCGGCTCACGCGTCGAGATCTGACGACTCGGCCACCCCTCGACCGCTGATCACACCGCGTCGTCGACGGCGTTGCCGAGATTCCACATCGTGGCCATGTCGACCGCAGTGACCCGAAGGGGCTTGTGGCCGTAACCGAGCGTGCGCAGGAACAACTCCGCCTCGTTCCGACCCCGCTCCGCGGCCACTTCGATCGTCGATTCGCCTTCGTCGATTCTGATCTCGTATCGCAGATTGAAGAACTCGAGTTTGTGGTCGTACGTGAAGGTTCCCTCGGGCGTGTAGGCCGACACGAAGATGTCGTGCTCGGCCAGCGCGGCCGAGAGTCGCGCTCGCTGGCGGTCGTCGAGTTCGGAGAACCTTCCGCGCGCCGTGACGCGATACACACTCACGCGTCGAACACTCGGTCGAGCAACGTGTGCGAACGAATCCGATGATCGTCCTCGGCATCGCGCAGGCCCGCCCAGAGCGAACGCCACTTCTCGTCGTCCACCCCGAATGCTCGGGCCAGCCTCTCCACGATGTCGGCGGTGAACTCGATATGGGGCTGAACTCCCCACGCTGATCCGATCCGGAACGCCGCGTCGGCATGTGGCATCGAGGCCAGCAATCGGGCGGTCGGCGGCGCCGAGATCGCGTCTTCGTGCCACACCGCCCACGAACCACGAAGCGTTTCGTCGTCCACATCGGCGAAGGAACCGAACGCTCGATACGTGTGATCCATCCGCCGTACGGATCCGCCGTGAACCCGGGCGAGAACCTGGGCGCCGAAGCAGATTCCGAGAAGCGGTCGATCGCTCGCCACCCACTGCGCGACCCACTCGATTTCGCGCTCGGCAGGCGGCGCGCAGAATCCGCCGGCGACCGACGTAGGTGAACCGAGCACGACGAGAGCATCGGCATCGGGAATCGGGGGCGCATCCTCGCGGAACAACCGTTGAAGCATCCACCCACGTGCCTCGATCCAGGTGCCGAGGTTGCCGAGTTCGTGGGCGACGTCGCGATGCGAAAGAACAGCCACCCGGGTCATGGGCCGAGGTTAGACAACGTGTCGATGTCAGAGCGGATAGATCACGCCGGTGAGTTGCTCGCTGATCGACCACAGCCGAGCCGCATCGGCGTCGTTACGGGCTCGTCGACTCGGAGTTTCGAGACGCGGCGTCCCGTGCGTCATCCACCGAGGCCCGAAGTATTCGCCACCGCGGACATCGGGATCGACGCAGGCGCGCACGAGTGCCTCGGCACCTTGTTCGGACGAACGGATGAGGACGCCCGTGAAGTTGCGCATGACGAAGTTGGTGGTGGAGGTTCCACTCTTGCCGAGTTCGGTGCGCGCGGTCCCCGGGTGGGAGCAAAGACCGATCACCCCGTTGTCGGCTCGACGTAGACGCCGATCGAGTTCGCGAGTGAACAGGAGATTGGCGAGCTTGCTCTGGAAGTAAGCACCCCAACGGCTGTAGCGACGGCGTTCGAACATCGGATCGTCGAGGTCGACCCGTCCGGGCCGGTGACCCATGCTCGACACGTTCACCACCCGGCCACCGCCGTCGCGGACGAGAGCAGGAAGAAGAAGTCCGGTCAGCGCGAAGTGACCGAAGTGGTTGATGCCGATCTGGGCCTCGAACCCGTCCGGGGTGAGCGTTCGATCGAGGGCCATCACCCCGGCGTTGTTGAGGAGGACATCGATCGATCGGCCCGAGGCGACGAACCGGGATGCGAACGCACGCACCGACGCGAGATCGCCGAGGTCGAGGGATTCGGTCTCCACGCGACCACGGACTCCCGACTCGCGGATCCGCCGCGCGGCATCGTCGGCCTTGGCCGCATTGCGGCACGCCATGATGACCGCCGCGCCGGCGGCCGCCATCTGACGCGTGGCTGCGAACCCGATGCCGCTGTTGGCACCGGTCACGACCACGGTTCGACCCGTGAGGTCGTACGGGATACCGACGTTCGGTTCAGCGGCCATGTTCGGACCCTCCATGATTCGACTCGCCACGACCAGTCCAGAACGACACGAGTGCATCGGCGGCCGCCGACGGATCTTCGAGCATCCACCAATGACCTCGACCTTCGAGCTCGATGGTGCCGACACCGAGCATCGTGGCTACCTCGTGGGCCATGGCCGGTGTACCCGGATACGGATCGGCGGTGGGCACGATCACCGCGCCTTGGTTGTGTGGGCCGGCCGAGGCCAAGCGGGCTCCGAGTTCGCGCATCGCCGGTTGGGCCGCCGATCGATACAACGCAAGGATGCACCGGCCCATGTCGGCATCGACGGCGCCGGCCACGGACTGCGCAACGTCGGGAGGCATTCCGAGTCCGCGGAAGGCTTCGATTCGATCACCGATGGGCAGCGCGACCAGACCCTCGATCATGGCTTCACCCACATCGGGTGTCTGCCAACCGAGCGCGGCGTCGTGCCATGTGTAATCCGGGTGCACCAGACCACCGCAGTCGGCCGCCCACGTTCGCACCTGTCGTGGCCTCTCGGTGAGGAGGCCGTACACGTGCCCGGCTCCCCAGTCGTGTCCGACCAGATCGATCTCGGTGTCGAATCCTTCGACTTCTCGTACGAGCCACTTCCGGTAGTCGCTCTGCGTCGCCGACCAATCGGCCGCGGCCGGTGCGCCGAATCCGGGCGGCGACACATGGATCACCCGCGAGCATCCACGGGACCGCAGTTCGTCGGTGAGCGGGCCCCAGATCGCCGCCGACTCCGGATTGCCGTGCACGAAAACCTTGGGTCGATCGAGCGGAGCCATGGCGGACATCACAGTGAGTGTCCCACATCGATGACCGGCCGTGACGAGTGCTGGTCAGTAGCCTGACGAGACGATGAGTGACCCCCGCCATCGCCCCTTTCTCATCACTGCGGTCGTCGCGGTGGCGGTCGCCTGTGTGGCCGTGGCCCTCACCTCAGGGGGAACCGACGACTCGAATGCCGAGTCGCCCACTCCGACCGAATCCGTGCCGCTGACCTCCGATCCGCTTTCGACCGAGGCTCCCGGCGACTCGTCGGCGCCCGCTGGCTCCGACCCGACCGACTCGTCGACCGTCGACGACTCCGATCCGCTGAGCCCGCACCAGGAGGACCTCGTCGGTCTCGATCCGGCCGCAACCGAGGAATGCACGCTGAACGCACGCAGCCTCAACTCGGCGTCCACCGGAAGTGACGTCGTGTGCCTCCAAGAAGCGTTGCGCGAGGCCGGCTATTACTCGGGTTCGATCACCGGCGTGTACGACAACTCGGTGATCTCGGCCGTACAGAAGCTCCAGACCGACCGCGAACTCTTCGTGGACGGCAAGGTGGGCCGCGAGACCGCCCTCTCACTCGGCATCTGGCCCGACGAGGACTCGCTCGTGGTCCGCACTCCCCCGCCACCGCCCGGCGCGGTAGATCTACTCGGGTTCCCGCTGTCGTCGGTGGCCACCAGCGGTCCCGACGCCCCGCCGCTACCCGAGAACTCAGGGAGCGGACGCCGGGTCGTGTACTCACGTGTCGGCCAGCGCGTGTGGGCGGTCGACGACGAGAACGTCGTCATTCGCTCGTGGCTGGTCTCGGGCAGCAAGTACAACAACGAGACCCCCGGCACGCACAAGGTGTACAGCCGTTCCGATGTGTCCACCGCCTGGAACGGCAAAGCGTTCCTGCCCAAGATGATCCGCTGGCTGAAGACCGACATCGGGAACATCGGCTTCCATGCGATTCCGTTGCACCGCAGCGACAACTCGCCCTATCAAACCGAGGCCGAACTCGGTAGCCGACTGAGTGGTGGCTGCCAGCGACAGGCCAATGCCGACGCCGATTTCCTGTGGGAGTTCGCCCAGATCGGAACCGTGGTCGTCGTCGTCTGACGGACCCGTCGTTCGCGCCCGATCGTTCGGGTTCGCGTCGTCAGCGACTGGAGTCGATGAGACGGCCGAGCAGAGATTCACCGGCCCGCATGTCGTCCCGCTCGGTATTGCCGAGTGACGACAGATAGCTCACGGCCACGTAGTCGGATTCGACGAGTCCTCCATCGGTGTCCTCGGGCAGGGCCACTGCGTCACCCCACTGCATGCGCACATGGAACGAGCCTTCGTGACCGAGTTTGGGCTCGAGCACGGCGCGACTCATGCGCCTCGGAGGCTCGTGTCCGACTCGGGCGAGTTTCCATCCCTTGATGTCGGCGAGTTCCCGGTTCGGCACGTTGAGGTTGACGACCACCGGCGTGGACGGCATCGCCGACACCAGACCTTCCACGAACGAGGCGGCGACGGCCGCCGCCGAATCCCACTTCTGTCCGATCAACATGTCGTCCCATCCCTGACCTTCGACTCCGAAGCCGGTCACGGCCTGACTGACCGCCACACCCGACACCAGGCCGTTACGAGCGGTGAGGGCGGCACCGACGGTCCCCGAGTGATACACCGACCGCCCGACGTTCACTCCCGGGTTGATCCCCGACACCACGAGATCGAACGGTTCCCCGAAGGCACCAAGGCGCGAGAACATCACGCACAGCGCCGGCGGACCGGTGACGGCCCAGGCTTGGTCGATTCCATCCACGCGTGCCCGATGGACTTCGGGCTGGATCAGGTGAAGCGCACCGAGCGCGGCGCCCGCTCCCGAGAACTCACGGTCGGGAGCGGCGATCACCACGTCGCCGAAGGGCCGCATGGCCCGAGCGAGAACGTGCAGACCGATGGAGTCGATTCCATCATCGTTGGTCACGAGGATGCGCATGGACACATCGTTGCCGATCGCGAGCCTGAGTGGGGCATCGCAGGGGTGAACCGGCGATTACTTTCCGGTGAACCGAGCCGGACGACGTTCGAGAAACGCGGCCACTCCCTCGCGATGATCGTCACTCTTGAAACTCGCGGCCATGGCCTTGGTGTGTCGAACCATGTGGTCGCCCACGGTCGCCGTGAGGCCCTCATAAGTGAGTTGCTTGATCAGTCGATGCGAGTGGGGTGAGCCCGCCGCGACACGGGCCGCGAGTTCGTTGGCCCGCTCGAGGAGAACGTCCGACTCGACGACGTCGAGCACGTAGCCGAGGCGCAATGCCTCACCGGCGTCGATCATGTCGCCGGTGTAAGTGAGTCGAAGCGCATTCTGCAGACCGATGATGCGCGGCAGGAGCCATGTTCCGGCGCCGGTGTCGGGGACCAGGCCCCTATGCACGAAGTTCCAGGCAAACCTCGCGCGCGGCGACGCGAGACGCAGATCGCACTGCGACGTGAACTCGGCTCCCATTCCCACTGCCGGCCCGTCGATCGCACAGATGGTGGGCTTCGAACAACTCACGAGCGGCCACCACTTGTCGGTTTCTTCGGCAGTGCCGCGAAGCCCGCGCTGCTCACCGGGAATCGTCGAGAGGTCGGCCAGATCGGTGCCAGCACAGAACGAGCCCGGCACGCCGGTCACGATCAGTACACCGATGGCGTCATCGTTACTCGCCTCGTGCACCGCGGCGATGAAGTCACCGAGAACCGCGAAGGTCATGGCGTTCTTTTTCTCCGGTCGGTCGATGGTGATCGTGCCGATGTTGCCCGCTCGCGAGTACGTGATGTGGTCACCCATGAAGGCGAGCGTAGGACGGCCCCCGGGGCGCCGACCCAGTGGAGACGCGTTCAGGCCGTCGTCGAATCCGGACCAGCGGATTCGGGAGTCACTGCGTCGGTGGTCGGAACGAGCGTGGTCGTCGTGGTCGTCGTGGTTGTGGTCGGCATGGTCGGCTTTTCGTTGGCCGCCTCGATGTCGTCGCCGTAGACCCAGACCTTGGTGCCGATCGGGAGCATCTTGCTCGCCCACAGCATGTCCATGGCGGGCACGCTCACCCGAACGCAGCCATGAGACGCCGGATAGTTGGGGATGCTGCGCGAACCGTGGATCGCGATGCCACCGTTGAAGTACTTGGGTCGGTAGATCTCACCGAGGTCTCCTGCCCACCATCCTTCGGAACGTTCACGTCGGATCTTGAAGTGGCCCGAATCGGTGATCGACCGACCGAGTTCCCACTTGTTCGGATCCTTCTGGTTCTGCTCGAGATACCACTGTCCGCTTCCGGTCGAAGTGTTGATCACCCACAACACCTTGGCGTCGTTCACGACCATCAGCAATTGGCGTGTCTTGTCGACTTCGACGATCACTCCGGGATCGGTGGTCGCCGGATCGGGTCGCTCGGAAACGACCGTGAGTGCGGCTGCGGTCGCTTCGTCGACCCGACCCGTCGTCTCGAGTCCCGAGTACTTCTGGAAGGCCATCACGGCCTGGCGGGTGGTGAGGCCGTAGTCGCCGTCGACTCCACTGAGCCAGAATCCGGCATCCAGAAGCCGCTGTTGGACACGCGCGGTCTCGGCGCCGTCTTTCTGACCGACGGCAACGAGCGGCGCATCGATGGCCGGTACTTCGAGAGTCGTCGTGGTCGTCGGCATGGTGGTGGTCGTCGATGTCGTCGTCGACGTCGTCGACGACGTGGAGGTCGTGGGAGCGTTCGACGTGGTCGTGGTGACGTCGAGGGCATCGGCGGCCGAGCATGCACCAAGGGCGAGGACCAGACCCGCCACTCGAACGAATCCTCCCGCGCGACTCATGGACATCGAAGCAAGGTACCGATTCTCCGGCTCATTGTGTGGGCAGCCCGAGGGAGGAAATCCCCGACCAGCGTGGCACCATTGTCGTGTGACATCCGCCCCGGTTTCCGAGATCTTCGATCCGTCGCAGTGGACCCGCGTCCCCGGATTCGACTTCACCGACATCACGTACCACCGGGCCAAGGCTCACGGCACGGTGCGCATTGCGTTCGATCGTCCCGAAGTGCGTAACGCGTTCCGTCCGCACACGGTCGACGAGCTCTACACCGCTCTCGAACACGCCCGCCAAACCACCGATGTCGGTTGTGTGCTCCTCACCGGCAACGGACCATCGCCACGCGACGGCGGCTGGGCCTTCTGCAGTGGTGGAGACCAGCGCATCCGCGGTCGCGACGGCTACAAGTACGCCGAAGGCGACACGGCGGCAACGATCGATCCCGGCCGTAGCGGACGGCTCCACATCCTCGAGGTGCAGCGACTCATCCGGTTCATGCCCAAGGTCGTGATCTGCGTGGTTCCCGGTTGGGCGGCCGGCGGCGGACACAGTCTGCACGTCGTGGCCGACCTCACTCTGGCGAGTCGCGAACACGCCCGCTTCAAGCAGACCGATGCCGACGTCGCGAGTTTCGATGGCGGTTTCGGTTCGGCGTATCTCGCGCGCCAAGTAGGCCAGAAGTTCGCCCGCGAGATCTTCTTCCTCGGTCGTGAGTACTCGGCCGACGACGCCCATCGAATGGGAATGGTCAATGCCGTCGTTCCCCACGCCGAACTCGAAGCAACTGCATTGCAGTGGGCGGCCGAGATCAACGGCAAGAGTCCGACCGCCCAACGCATGCTGAAGTTCGCCTTCAATCTGATCGACGACGGTCTGGTCGGCCAGCAGGTCTTCGCCGGTGAAGCGACCCGACTCGCCTACATGACCGACGAGGCCCAAGAGGGTCGACTCTCGTTCCTCGAAAAGCGCGACCCTGATTGGTCGTCGTACCCCTGGTACTACTGACCTTTCATGCGTTCGGCCATCCTCGTCGAGTCACCCGACGATCCTCGGCTCGCGCAGTTCCGTCTGCGCGAGCGCGAACTCCGACCCCGACGGATGCCCGCCCGGGCCACCAAGGGTGACGCTTCCGAGAACGTCGAACCGGGTCTCTTCGTCGCCGAGGGCGATCTGGTGGTCGACCGGGCTCTCGCGGCGGGCTGCACACCGCGCGCGGCACTCACCGACTCCACGCGCCCGGCCGCAGTACTCGAGCGATTTCCGACCGATGTTCCGGTGTACACCGCGAGCGCCGAAGCCCGCCGCATGCTCACCGGACTCGGTGTGGCCCTCGATGTCATCGCCCTCTTCGAACGACCTCCACTAGACGACTATCGACGCCTCATCGACCGCGCTCGGAACGTGATCGTGTTGGAGGACGTCGACAATCCCACCAATGTCGGCGCCATCGTGCGCAGCGCAGCCGCACTCGGCGTGGACGGTCTCGTCCTCGATCGGAACTCATCGGATCCACTCTCACGGCGCGCACTACGGGTGTCGATGGGCACCGCATTCGGACTCGGTACCGCGCGCCACACCTCGATCGTGGAAGTCATCGAGAAGCTCGAGCGATCGGGCTACGTCGTTCACGCGCTCACACCCGACGCGCAGGCCACCGACATCTCGAACGTCGTTCCCTCCGGCGATCGGGTGGCGATCGTGCTCGGCTCCGAACGCCAGGGCCTCTCGGCCGACACCTTGGCCCGAATCGCATCACGCGTCCGCATCCCGATGGCCGATGGCGTCGACTCTCTCAACGTGGCCGCAGCGGCCGCGGTCGCCTGCTACGCGCTCCTCCCCCGCTGACCCCACGGCCCTTTGAAATCCGGGCCGGAACCAGCAGACTCTCGGGGTGCCCGCCACCGGAGTTCTCCTTCTCTCGTGCCCCGATCAACGGGGCGTCGTTGCCGCCGTGGCCGATTTCATCGCGTCGCACAACGGAAACATCGTCCATGCCGAGCAGCACACCGACGACATCGAGAAGGTCTTCTTTCAGCGGGTCGAGTTCGAGGTCGATGGCTTCGACCTGAGCCGCGACGAGATCCTGGGCGCCTTTGCCCCCGTGGCGAAGCGGTTCGACATGCGCGCCGACCTCCGCTTCACCGACGTGCGACCGCGGGTTGCGATCATGGCGAGCAAGCAGTCGCATTGTCTCTTCGATCTCCTCACCCGCTGGCGTTCCGGCGAACTGCCGGCCGACATCGTCGCCGTGATCGATAACCACCCGGATCATGCCGATCTCGTGCAGCACATGGGCGTTCCCTACGTCCACCTGCCGGTCACACCCGAGACCAAGTCGGTTCAGGAACGCCAAGTACTCGACACCCTCACCCAACATCGAGCCGATCTTGTCGTGCTCGCGCGCTACATGCAGATCCTTTCGCCCACGTTGGTCGACGCCTACCCGTCGCGCATCATCAACATCCACCACTCGTTCCTTCCGGCGTTCATCGGCGCCAATCCCTATCGCCAGGCTCACGATCGGGGCGTGAAGATCATCGGGGCCACGGCGCACTACGTGACCGAGGATCTCGACGAAGGCCCGATCCTCGATCAAGAGGTCACTCGCGTGACGCACCGCGACTCGGTGGCCGACCTGACTCGTAAGGGTCGCGATCTCGAGACGATCGTGCTCGCCCGCGCCGTCCGCGCCCATCTCGAGCACCGGGTGCTCGTGTACGGACGCAAAACCGTCGTCTTCGGCTGAGGTTCCTAGGCGGACGGGCCGCTGATCGGTAGGCCGGTGTCGTTGCGGAGATGTTCGGCGGCCCGCACGAAGTAACCGGTCATCTCGGCGCGGATGTCCTCGCTCACACCGAACTCGTCTCCGGCTGTGGCGATCGCCTGAGCCATGTGAACCAGCCAACGATCACGTTCCCGGGGACCCACCACGAAACCCATGTGGCGCATACGCAGTCGCGGATGGCCGCGCTCTTCGAGATACGTCGTGACGCCACCCCAGTAGTGAGCGAGGAAGAGGGCCAATCGACGACGGGCACCCGGGAGGTCGTTCTGATCTGGATAGAGGGGCCAGAGAACCGCGTCGGATACCACGCCTTCATAGAAGACGTCGACGAGCCGTTCGAAGAACGGCAGACCACCCACCTGCTCGTAGAGGTCGTCCTGACTCACGAGAACGAGGGGTCCTCCCAGTCGGGGAAGACATCGGGCAATCCATCGCTGACTTTCACCGGGAACTGGGCCGGGCGCTTCTCGAGGAAGCTCACGACTCCCTCACGCGCATCCGCACTCGCCCCCCGAGAATTGATCGCGCGCGAGTCGACACGATGAGCTTGCATCGGATGGTCGGCGCCGAGCATCCGCCACAGCATCTGACGTGTGAGCGCGACCGAAACCGGTGCCGTGCCGGCCGCGATTTCCTCGGCGATGGCGCGCGCCGCCGGCAGAAGATCGTCGGGGGAATGAACACTCCGCACGAGTCGGCCGGCCAACGCGTCCTCAGCACTCACGATGCGGCCGGTGTAGCACCACTCGGCGGCCTGCGAAATACCAACTAGCCGGGGCAGGAACCAACTGCTCGCCGCCTCCGGCACGATGCCGCGCTTCGCGAACACGAACCCGAACTTCGCGGCTGTGCTGGCCAGACGGATGTCCATGGGCAGGGTCATGGTCACACCCACACCCACCGCGGCACCGTTGATCGCACCGATCACCGGCTTTTTCGATTCGAAGATTCGCAGAGCGACCAGACCGCCCCCGTCCCGAACGACACCGCTCTTGGCCGCCACGTCGCTACCGCCCTTGGCGAAAGTCTCCCCGCCACCCGACAGATCGGCACCGGCGCAGAATGCTTTTCCGGCACCGGTCACGATCACCGCCCGCACGGAGTCGTCGGCGTCGGTGCGGTCGAAGGCATCGATGATTTCCTTCAACATCCGATTGGTGAAGGCGTTCATCTTGTCGGGACGGTGCAGCGTGATGGTCGCGACCGGCCCGTCGACGGAATACAGGATCTCTTCGTAGCTCACGATCCGACCCTACAGAGCCGACACCGGCCGGTCCGAAGCCCGTGTCAGACGTCGAGGAAGCGACTGGCGGCGATACCCGAGCCCACTGCACCGGCCAGCGCGCCGATCGCAAGCAAGAGGACCATGACCCAGCGGGCGAATCCGTCGGAGACCACGAGGGCGGCCAACTCCGTGTCGTTGAAGTCGGAGACTGCCCCCGACCAGGCGCTGTTCAGACCCCACAGACCGAGACACGACAACACTCCGCCGATGAGTCCCTGGAGCAGACCTTCGAGCATGAACGGAATACGGATGAACCAGTTGGTGGCACCCACGAGTTTCATGACCTCGATTTCGCGTCGTCGGGCGAACATCGCGGTTCGGATCGTGTTCCAGATGAGGCCTACGGCGACGACGAGCAGGATGATCGACATGGTGGTTGTGGCCACACGGATGAACTGCGAGACGCGCGAGACCACGTCGAAGACGTCCTGGGCGTAGGCGACTTCCTTCACCCCCGCCAATTGTCGGAACTGTTCTCCGAGTTCGCGCACCAGCGTCGCGTCCTCCACGGTGGGCACGACCTTGAACTGGGAAGGAATGTTCTCGGGAGTCAGGAGACGGA
This sequence comes from uncultured Bifidobacterium sp., assembly GCA_964563545.1. GTDB lineage: Bacteria > Actinomycetota > Acidimicrobiia > Acidimicrobiales > Ilumatobacteraceae > Casp-actino8. Next base: position 20,751 of record CAZLXB010000021.1, read on the forward strand.
GGGTCCCCGGATCGCCGGCGAACAACTTCTCGGCTTCGGCGTAGCTCTCCGCCTGGTCGAGATAGCGCAGACGTTCGACATCGATCACCGACGTCTGCGAGCGCAGCGCCGAGTCGATGAGATCGATCTGCTCGGTCGTCGCGTCAGGGCGGACGTAGACGATGAGCTCGACGTCGCCTTTCCAGCGGGTCAACAGGTTGTCGAAGGCCCGTTGGATGAGGAAGGTCGAGCCGACGAGAAGCAACGACACCGCCGAAGTGATCACGGCGGCCGCCGTGAGGGTGACGTTGCGCCGGAAGCCGGCGATCGTTTCACGGAATGCGTAACTGATTCGGGCGAGCATCAGTCGTACACCCCGCGCTCCTGGTCGCGGACGATGATGCCGCGGTCGAGCTGCACCACGCGTCGGCGCATCATGTTCACGATGCGCTGGTCGTGCGTAGCCATCACCACGGTCGTCCCCGTCGAGTTGATTCGGTCGAGAAGGCGCATGATTCCCTCGCCGGTGGCCGGATCGAGGTTTCCGGTGGGTTCGTCGGCAAGGAGGATGAGCGGTCGGTTCACGAAGGCGCGGGCGATCGAGACGCGCTGTTGCTCGCCACCCGACAACTGATGCGGGAATCGATCGCCCTTGTCGGCCAAACCGACGAGTTCGAGCACGGCCGGCACCTGTTGGCGGATCACGTGACGCGGACGACCGATCACCTCGAGCGCGAAGGCGACGTTTTCGAACACCGTCTTGTTCGGGAGGAGTTTGTAATCCTGGAAAATGTTGCCGATGTTGCGCCTCAAGTAAGGCACTTTCGATTCGGGCATGTCGTTGATGTTCTTGCCGGCCACCCACACGGCGCCCTTCTCGGGTTGCTCCTGGCGGTTCATCAGCCGCAACAGCGTGGACTTACCCGAACCCGACGGACCGACGAGGAAGAGGAATTCGCCCTTGGCGACCTCGAACGACGCGTCGCGAAGAGCGGTCACATCGGCGCTGTACGACTTGGTGACGTTGTCGAGTCTGATCATGAGGTGTGGGTGCACCGTGCTGACTTCACGAGCACGAGCAGGCTACCAGTGGCCATCGGTCAGGAATTGTCACCCGCACGACGCCAGCGCAGGTAGCCCTCCATGAAATCGTCGATGTCTCCGTCGAGAACTGCTTCCACGCTGCTCGTCTCGATCTCGGTGCGCAGGTCCTTCACCATCTGATAGGGCTGCAACACGTAACTGCGGATCTGACTCCCCCATCCGACTTGGGCTTGTTTTCCGGCGATGCGATCGAGTTCGGCCTGATGCTCCTCTTCGATCTTGGCCGCGACCATCGCCTTCAGGCGACCCATCGCCTTCTCGCGGTTCTGGAGTTGGCTGCGCTCCTCCTGCGACGACGCGACGAGACCCGTGGGTTCATGGATGAGTCGAACGGCCGACGAGGTCTTGTTGACGTGCTGACCACCGGCACCCGATGCACGGAACACCTCCATGCGGATGTCGCTCTCGTTGATCTCCACATCGGGGTCGTCCATGACCGGCCACACCTGAACCGCCGAGAAACTCGTCTGTCGACGGCCCTGGTTGTCGAAGGGGCTGATGCGAACCAGACGGTGCGTTCCACGCTCGGATGTCATGAGGCCGTACGCGTAGCGACCCTTGATCGTGAATTCGGCCGACATGATTCCGGCTTCCGTCCCGGGGGACACGTCGTCGATCTCGATCTCGAATCCACGGCGCTCGGCCCAGCGCGAGTACATACGAAGGAGAACCTCGCTCCAGTCCTGCGCGTCGACCCCACCGTCCTTGGTGTTGATGTGCACGATGCAGTCGGCTTCGTCGTGTTCACCCGTGAACAGGCTGCGGAGTTCGAGACCGTCCAGTCGTCCGGACACCGAGGCGATACCGGCCGCGATGTCGGGCTCCTGCGACGCGTCGTCGACCTCGCGGGCCATCTCGTGCAGGACTTCGACGTCCTCGAGGTCCTGTGAGAGGGCGTCGTACTGATCGAGATCACCCTTGGAGTTGGCGTATTCGGCGTTCAGCCGCTTGGCACGATCCTGGTCGTCCCAGAGGTCGGGACGCGAGACTTCGATCTCGAGTTCGGACACTCGGGCCCGTTGCTCGTCGACGCGCAGATATCCGTGCGCCTCACCGAGGCGGCGGCGTAGTTCGTGGATGTCGTCGGAGAAGTCGCGCATAGCGGTGCCTCAGGCGGCGCCGTGGCACATCTTGAACTTCTTGCCCGATCCACAGGGACAAGGAGCATTGCGCGGTGTCTTGGAGAACGCGTCGTTCACGATCGTCTTGGGCTTGGAACTCGCCGCGGCGGCGGGCGCGGCCGGTAGTTCGCTCGCGGTCGGGGCGGCCTCGGACTTCGTCTCCTGGACGTTCTTCACGATCTGCTGCGGCGCATCGTTGCGCACGACCTGCACGTGCATCACGTAGCGCACGAAGTCCTGGGCGATGCCCTTCATCATCGAGCCGAACATCTCGTAGCCCTCGCGCTGCCACTCGGACAGCGGATCCTTCTGACCCATGGCGCGGAGGTTGATTCCCTCCTGCAGATAATCCATCTCCTCGAGGTGTTCGCGCCAACGCTGGTCGATGATCCGCAACATCACCTGACGCTCGACATCGCGCATCACCGTCGAACCCAGCTCGGCTTCGCGATGCTCGTAGTAGGCCGACGCGTCGGCCATCACGACGTCGTAGATCGCGTCGGTGTCACGGCAGTCGGCCAGCCGCTCTTCGGAGAGTTCGTTGGGCCAGAAGGTCTTGAGTTCCTTGGCGAGTCCGTCGAGATCCCATTCGTCATCGGCATCGCTCACGCAATGCGTCTCGATGAGCGAGTCCACCGCCTCGGCTAGGTATTCCATGGCGCCGGACTTCAGATCGATGCCGTCGAGGATCTGATCACGGCGCTGGTAGATCACCTTGCGCTGTTCGTTCATCACCTCGTCGTACTTGAGCACGTTCTTACGGATCTCTGCGTTGCGTTGTTCGACCGTGCTCTGGGCCCGTTCGATGGCCTTGGTGACCATCTTGTGCTCGATGGCTTCGTCCTCGGGCAGCGCCCGACCCATCACCCAACTGAGGGCACCGGTTGCGAACAGGCGCATGAGTTCGTCGTCGAGACTCAGATAGAAGCGGCTCTCGCCGGGATCTCCCTGACGTCCGGCGCGCCCTCGCAACTGGTTGTCGATTCGACGGCTCTCATGGCGCTCCGAGCCGATCACGTACAAGCCGCCGAGGGCACGCACCTGATCACCTTCGCTCTTGCACCGTGTCGAGATTTCGTCGAGCAACTCGGCGTAGCGGGCCTGCGCACGAGAACGATCGTGCTGGTACTCCTCGGGCATCTGATCGAGCGGCATCGGCAGGGCGAATTCGTCCACGAGTGTCTCGGCGGCATGACCCTCGGCGAGCACGGCCCGGCGCGCGAGTCCCTCGGGGTTGCCACCGAGGAGGATGTCGACACCACGACCGGCCATGTTGGTGGCCACCGTGACCGAACCGAGTCGGCCGGCCTGGGCCACGACTTCGGCCTCGCGCGTGTGTTGCTTAGCATTCAGCACTTCGTGTGCCACCCCACGCTTGGCGAGCAACTTGGAGAGATACTCACTCTTCTCCACGCTCACGGTGCCGACGAGGATCGGCTGACCCTTCGCGTTGCGTTCGATGATGTCTTCGGCGATGGCATCGAACTTCGCGCGCTCGGTCTTGTAGATGAGGTCGGGTTGATCGGCACGGCGGATGTCGCGGTTGGTCGGGATCGGGACCACTTGCAACCCGTAGGTGTTCATGAGTTCGGCCGCCTCGGTCTGGGCGGTTCCGGTCATGCCGGCCAACTTGTCGTACATGCGGAAGTAGTTCTGCAGGGTGATGGTGGCCAGCGTCTGGTTCTCTTCTTTGATCTTGACGCCCTCTTTGGCCTCGACCGCCTGGTGGAGTCCTTCGCTCCAACGACGACCTTCGAGGATGCGACCGGTGAATTCGTCGACGATCTTCACTTCACTGCCCTGAACGATGTAGTCCTTGTCGCGGCGGTAGAGCTCCTTGGCCCGCAGAGCCACCTGCAATTGGTGCACGAGGTTGCGCTGGACTTCGTCGTACAGGTTGTCGAGACCGAGTTCGCGTTCGACCGCCTCGATACCGGCTTCGGTGGGCATCACGATGCGCTTGTCTTCTTCGACCTCGTAGTGCTCCCCGCGCTGTAGACCACGCACGATCGAGGCGAAGCGGTAGTACAGCTGAGCAGCATCGGCGACGCGTCCGGAGATGATGAGCGGAGTACGGGCTTCGTCGATCAGGATCGAGTCGACTTCGTCGACGATGGCGAAGTTGTGGCCGCGCTGGACCTTGTTGGCCTTGGTTCCGGCCATGTTGTCGCGCAGATAGTCGAAACCGAATTCGTTGTTGGTTCCATAGGTGATGTCGGCCGCATAGTTGGCGCGCTTTTGCTGCGGGTTCTCCTGGAAGCCGGGGATCACGAGGCCGACCTTCAGGCCGAGCCAACGGTGAACCTGCCCCATCCACTCAGAGTCGCGGCGGGCGAGATAGTCGTTGGTCGTGATCTGGTGCACGCCGCGCTCGGCCAGACCATTCAGGTAGGCCGGGAGCGTCGAGACGAGGGTCTTGCCTTCACCGGTCTTCATTTCGGCGATCCAGCCGAAGTGCAAAGCGGCTCCACCCATCATCTGAACGTCGTAATGGCGCTGACCGATGGTCCGGCCAGCCGCCTCACGGACGACCGCGAATGCCTCGACCAAGAGGTCGTCGAGGGTCTCACCGCGGGCCAGGCGCTCGCGGAATTCGACCGTTTTGTGAGCCAGCGCGTCGTTGCTCAGTCCGCGCAGTGCCGCCTCTTCGGCGTTGATGTCGGGAATCAGACCCTCGAGGGCCTTCAGCTTCTTGCCTTCACCGGCCCGGAGGATGCGATCGAGGACTCCCATGCGGAGAACGAGCCTACCGTCGGCGTTCTACGGGCGGGGGTCCCCCACTTGGCACTCCACGCACTCACTGAGCAGACTGCCCACGTGCCCAATCAGCCCGTGAGAACAGTCATCTTCGATCTGGGTGGCGTGCTGTCGCTCTCGGGCCGACCGGTCGACTTGATCCGTCGTTTCCCCGACCACGATCCCGATGAGGTGATCAAGGTGATGATGGGCGATTACGGATCGGACTCCGACCATCCGTGGCACCGACTCGAACGCGGCGAGATCTCGATGGACGAATATCGCTCGGGAATCGGCCAACTCGTCGCTGCGGCCGGTCTGCGCATGCGTGCGCCGAGCGAAGACGAAGCGACACAACGACCCGGCTCGAACTTCGAGTTCGTCCGCAGCGAAGCGATGCACGAACTCGTCGTGGATCTACGCGCCGCCGGATGCCGCACCGGAGTGCTCACGAACAACATCCGCGACTTCCGTGACCGATGGCGCTCGTTGATGGACTTCGACACTTTGTTCGACGCCGTGGTCGACAGTCATGAAGTGGGACTGCGCAAGCCGAATGCGGCGATCTACGAACTCACGCTCGATCGTCTCGGATCGGCCTCGCACGAATCGGCATTCCTCGACGACGTGCAATCGAACGTGGACGCCGCGAACCGTCTCGGGATGCACGGCATTCTGGTGGAGAACGATCAGTCGTCGGCCATCGCGGCCGTACGGCGGCTGACCGGACTCGCCTGAATCGACCGCCGGTTGTCGGGTGTGGCGGCACATGCCGCCACGACCACATCGGGCCAACCCGATTCCTCGAGAGCGTGGGCCGCGGCGCGCAAGGTGGACCCCGTGGTCACGACGTCATCGACCACGAGCACGCGTCCGCGCACTCGTCGCCGTGCGACACGAGCCCGAAAGCGTGGGCCTTCGAGTCGTTCTTGCCGTGTGGCTCCCGTCTGTGGCCGACCGGCTTCGCGCACGAGCAGACGGCAGCACGGAACACCGAGGCGACGGGCTACGTGTCGAGCGATGAACTCCGATTGATCGAAACCGCGACGTCGTCGCCGACGGTCGGTGGTCGGAGCCCAGGTGACCAGTCCGAACGAGCCCGCCAGTTCGTGATCGCTCGCGATCGTGTCCGCGAGTTCATCGGCGAGGAAACGGAGGGCCCGGCGACTGCCGGTGACTTTGGCGGCGAGGACGACGTCGCGGTTCACGCCCTCGTAGCGAAGAGGTGGCGCGACCCGACGGGGTTCCACCGCTGAAACGCCAGCGCACACGGAACACCGGCGGACGGCGGGGCCCGTGACCTCGGGGCGGAACACCTGTTGGCAGGACGAACAACGCAGGGCGGCGAACATGGACTCAGCAGACCATGGGGGTGTGGCAAGAAAAGTGCGAGATCGCTGGGTCGGGCGACTCATACAGACCATGACGATTCACCCGACCATCCGCATCCAGAACCTCTATACCGGTAGCGCCCTTGGCCGTCCGGAGAATCCCGACCGAGTTCGGCGAACTCGTATATTCATTGCCCGAAGGACATCGGTCCCGGGCGGGAACCCGGCGACCACGAGGGGGATCATGCGTCGCATCGCTTCACTTCTGATTGCTGGCGTTCTGCTCGCCTCGGCCACCGGTTGTGGTGGAGACGATGACTCGGGCGGATCCGATGGCCCTGATCGGGCGCTGTTCCAGCCGTCGGGAGTCGTGGGTCCGGACTCGTTCGCGCCGACTTTCGAACTGACCTCGTATCAGGTCACCGACGCGTCCACGCTCACCGACGGCAAGGTGAAGGGCAACGCGCCCGGTTTGTACGCCGGGCGCACCTACGGCGGAACCGGCAAGAACATTTGCGACGTGGAAGCCATGATCCGCTTCCTCACCTCTTACGAGGATCGCGGTCGGGCCTGGGCTCAGGTGCAGGGAATCACGTACGAGGAACTCCCGAATTATCTCCGCAGCCTCACTCCGGTGTACGCGCTGCAGAACCTCAACGTGAAGATGTTCGGTTTCAAGAACGGCACGTCGTACGGCTACGACGCCGTGATCGCGGCCGGCACGGCGATCCTGATCGACGATCAGGGAATGCCGCGCGCGCGTTGTGCTTGTGGCAATCCGCTACTCGGTCCGAAAGAAGACCAGCCGACACCGTTCGACCAAGAGTCGGTCCCCTCGACCCCGAGTGACTCGACGGGTGATGACGGTGGCGACAACGGTGACGATCCGGGCGATCCGAATCAGCCCGATGATCCGAACGCGCCACAGTGTCCGGAGTTCGACA
>CAZLXB010000021.1:28065-32378 GCA_964563545.1 uncultured Bifidobacterium sp.
GGCGATCCGAATCAGCCCGATGATCCGAACGCGCCACAGTGTCCGGAGTTCGACAGCGAATTCGGTTGGACCGATTACATCGGCTCGAACGGCCAACGCTGGTCGTTCCTCCTGGCCGACGGTTTGTGGCACAACCTCGACGATCCGGCCGCGCCACCGGTCGTCTGGCTCGATGACATACCCGGCTGGTCCGACGACTGCGGAATCAGCATTCGAATCATCGTGAAATGCCCGAGCCCCGATCGGCTCGGTGACTTGACCTCCTACCGTGACCCCGACGGCAACATCTGGGACTACGACGCCACCGAGAACATCTGGCGCAATGACGACGGTGAAACCGTCGCCGATGTCATCGATCTTCCCGGGTACGTCGAGAACTGTCTCGCGCCGACCGATGGTCAGCCCTCGTGTCCCTCACCACTGGGTCTCGGCTGGACTCCATTCGAATCGACCACGGGTGAAGTGTGGATGCACGAGAACCTGGATGATGGAACGTCACGTTGGGTCAACGTCGACACCGGAGAATCCGTTCCGACCAAAGAGGAGATTCCTGGCTACATCCGCGATTGCGGCGGCCCGATCGAATGCCCACCCTCGACGGCCGCGATCGGCACGCAGTACGTCGATGCCAACGGACACCTGTGGGAGTTGCTCGAGCAACCCGAGGACTACCCGGCTTGGGACGACCTGACGACACCCGAAAACGAGACGGTCTCGGCCGAGGACTTCTACAACGAGAACTGCGACGGCTACACGTACACGAGTCCGCCGGTGAACCCGTGCCCACCGACATACGCGATTCCGGGTCAGGTCTGGATCGATTCACTCGGTGATGCCTGGACCTGGAACGCGCACACGGGAGGTGCGTACGGCTGGGACAACCTCGCTACCGACGACATCGAGCTGTTGACCACGTCCGAGTTGCCGAATCTGCCCCTCGATTGTCAGTACCCCGATCGGCAGACCGAATGTCCGCCGATCGTGGCCTTCGAGGGCGCGACCTATGTCGGGTCGAACGGACACACGTACGTCTACTCGGAAGGCATCGGTGCGTGGATCGATGGCACCGACGGAACAGCGGCGCCCATCGCCTACACCGCGATGCTGCCCGGCTATCAGGACGATTGCCTGCCTCCGTGCCCACCCGAGAACATCAGCACGACGGAACCTGGGATCTGGGTCGACCCGAGCACGGGTGAAGTTTGGGTTCGCCAGATCTCGACCGGTCAGTGGGTCAACACTACGAACGGAACCGCGGTCACCCTCACGAGTGATCTCCCGTTCTGGGAAGAGTGGTGTCTGCCTCCCTGTGCCCCCACCGATCAGGGTCCCACCAATTCGTACGCATTCGACGGTGATCAGCCGATCACGAATCCGGCGGCCGCCGCGAGTTACGGCGATCTCGACGACAAGGCGGTGACGGTCGAGCCGTCCGACGACGGTCCGACCATCGATCCGATTGCCGATGAGCGCGTGCAGTCGACGGGGGCCACGAGTGACGCGTGCAATCCGTACGGCTGCGTCGAAGGCGAGCCGCAACTCGGTTGGTCGTTCATCGACTCCGATGGCGTGCGGTGGTGGTACACGTCGAGTGGCCGCTTCACCGACGAGAGCGGGCGCACCGTCTCGTACGTCACCGACATCGTCGGCTACGACGAACTCTGCAATCCGATGGGAGAAACCCCAACGGATGCTCCCTGTCCGCCGGAAATCAAGTCCGATCCGTACATCGACTCCAACGGCCTCGACTGGTGGTGGCTCGGCTCGAACAACACCGAAGCCGAGTCGGATCACGGCCGCAACTGGTATCACCGTTACTCGGACGGATCGCGGGCCTACAAGGCGACCATCGAACTCGAGACTTGGTTCGCCGATTGTCCGCCGCCCACCGATCCGACCATCGAGATCAACCCCGGTTCGTTGTCGGTCGGCCTTTCGGCGCACACCCAGATGTGCGTCGGGGAGACGATCGATCTCCGGGTGTTCGTGACCCCGACCCCGGACGCCGCGGTCAACGATGTCGGCATTTCCGTGAACGGGGAGAACATCGAACTCACCGACGTGGGTGGCAACACCTGGACCGGCACCTACCAGGCCACCGAACCCGGTGAGCTCACGGTGATCGCGGGTGCCTCCGATACGAGTGGGGCCACCGATTCGTACTCGACCGTCATCCTCGTTCTGAAGTGCGACGAAACGACCACCGACTCGACCGTCGCTCCGACGCCCACGACCGAAGGACCCAACCGGATCCCGATCATCAAGATGTCGACCCGGGACACATGCGTCGAGATCGAGTCATCCGATCCGGCGGCCGTGAACATTCGCGTCGGCGTGACCGACTTCGACGGTGATGTCCTTCAGGTGGAGGTTCTCGCTTCGGCCGATTCCGGACCAATCGAGCGCACGACCTACGAGGTGACCGGCGAAGACCGCCAGTTCGTGACCATCACGCTCGACTACTCGTATCGCGGCAAGACGATCACGGTGGTGGGGACGGTCAGTGACGGCGATTTGTCCGATACCGACACTCTCACGTTGCGTGGCGAATACCCCGGCGGATGTTCGTCTCCGGGAACTCCAACCACGTCATCATCGGGAACACCGGCGCCCACCACGGCCGTGAGCACCAACCAGATGCCGACTCTCGTCTTCCTCGGAACCATCAGCAATCCGGGTTCGATGCCCACGTGCTTGTTGTCGGGTTCACAGAAGACGCCGGTGCGCTTCCGGATCGACGACCCGGAGGGTGCGAGCGTGGCCGTCCAGGCCAAGGTCGCCGGTTCGTTGGCCGCCGGCGGGGTTTCGCCGAACATCGCGGCGAGCGGGCAGACGATCACGGTCTATCTGTCGTCGTTCGATGCCGGCAAGCAGTTGTCGGTCACCGGCAGCGATTTCACCAACATCACGGCGGCTTACACCGCCACCATCACGTCGACGATCTGCGCCTGACCGTCTCGGTCTCGTCGGTCCGGTCGAACAGCGGTAATAGGCGCTGGACGACCGGGCCGATACCGAGAGTGAAGACCACCGTTCCGACCCCCACCGAACCTCCGAGCAGAAGTCCGATACCGAGGACGCTCGCCTCCACGCCGGTGCGGGCGAGTCGGATGCTGTGACCGCGCGCCGCCAGTCCCATCATGAGACCATCGCGCGGGCCGGGACCGAGCCCGGCTCCGATGTAGAGCGCCGAGCCGAGACCGACCACTCCGAGTCCGGCCAACATGAGCGCGACTCGGGCCAACCAGTGATCGGGTTCGCCGATGAGCGGTTTGGTGAGGTTGACCACCAGTCCGATTTCGACGGCGTTCAGGATCGTTCCCACTCCGGGTCGCTGCCGTAGAGGAATCCAGAGCAGGAGCAACAGGGCGCCGACGCCGATGATCACGGTGCCGATTGCGATGTCGGCCTTTTCCGAGACTCCCTTGTGGAAGACGTCCCACGGCGCGAGGCCGAGGTCGGCACGAATGAAGAACGTGATCCCGAGACCAAACAGCCCGAGTCCGAGCACGCAGCGGAGCAGCCGCTCGGGGTACGAGATCATCAGTACCGGTAGTGGTCGGGTTTGAACGGACCCGAAGGATCGATGCCCAGGTACTCGGCCTGCTCGTCGGTGAGCTTGGTGAGCTTCACACCCAACGCTTCGAGATGCAACGACGCGACCTTTTCGTCGAGTCGCTTCGGGAGGACGTACACACCGAGGGGGTAGTTGGCGGTGTGATTGAACAGTTCCATCTGGGCGATGACCTGATTGGAGAACGAGCACGACATCACGAAACTCGGATGCCCGGTGGCACAACCAAGATTCACGAGCCGACCCTCGGCGAGAACGATCACCGAGTGTCCGTCGGGGAACGACCACAGGTCGGTTCCGGGCTTGAGTTCGTCCTTGGTCGCTCCGCTACGGGCGAGTCCGGCCATGTCGATCTCGGAGTCGAAGTGGCCGATGTTGCAGACGATCGCATTGTGCTTCATGCGCTTCATGTGCTCGACCGTGATGATGTGGTCGTTGCCCGTGGCCGACACGAAGATGTCGGCGGATGGCGCGACGTCGTCCAGGGTCGTGACCTGATAGCCCTCCATGGCCGCCTGCAGAGCGTTGATCGGGTCCACTTCGGTCACGATCACCCGCGCGCCTTGACCCTTGAGTGCCTGCGCGCATCCCTTGCCGACGTCGCCGTATCCGCACACCACTGCGACCTTGCCGGCGAGCATCACGTCGGTGGCCCGACAGATCGCGTCGACGAGCGAATGACGACAGCCGTACAGGTTGTCGAACTTCGACTTGGTGACCGAGTCGTTCACGTTGATCG
>CAZLXB010000022.1:0-32302 GCA_964563545.1 uncultured Bifidobacterium sp.
CCGGTTCATCCTCGCCATCCGTACGTCGGCGACCTCGTGTACACCGCCTTCAGCGGCAGCCACCAGGACGCGATCAAGAAGGGATTCGAGGCGATCGACAAGAAGGCGGCCGCGTCGGGTCGTCCGGCCGGAACCTACGACCAGTGGGGTGTGCCGTATCTGCCGCTCGACCCCAAGCACCTCGGTCGCACCTACGAGGCTGTGATCCGCGTGAACAGCCAGAGCGGAAAGGGCGGAGTCGCCTACGTGATGAAGACCGAACACGGCTTCGACCTGCCGCGTCGTCTGCAGATCGAGTTCTCCAAGAACATCCAGCACATCACCGAGGACCTCGGCACCGAGATCAGTCCGCTCACGATGTGGGACGCCTTCCGTACCGAGTATCTGCCCGAGGCACCGCGCTTCGTTCTCGAGAGTCACGAGATGCGGAGCCAGTCGTCGAACGGAGGCAAGACGTCGATCACGGCTCAACTCACGATCGATGGACGTCATTGCACGATCACCGGTGAGGGCAACGGCCCGATCGACGCGTTCGTGTCGGCCATGCGGACCGGACTCGATGCCAGTATCGACGTGGTCGATTACACCGAGCACGCGATCGGAAAGGGTTCGGAGGCACAGGCCGTCGCCTATGTGGAAACCATCGATGGCGACGGCGAAGTTCTGTGGGGCGTCGGCACCGACGAGAACACGGTGACAGCCGCCCTCCGTGCGGTTCTGTCGGCCCACGAACGCCACCAGTCCGCCCACTGAGGGCTATCGTTTCGCCACGGCGGGCCGTTTCGGCCGCACGGAGAGGAGTGATCCATGCGGGTCAAGGTTGATTACGACATCTGCGCATCCACCGGTTCGTGCGTGCAGGTCTGCCCCGAAGTGTTCGAGGTTCGCAGCGACGGTTACCTCTACGTCCTCCAGGAAGAGCCCGGCGAGGAACTGCGCGACAAGGTCGAGCAGGCCGCCGACCTCTGCCCCACCGCGGCCATCACGGTCGAGGGCTGAGCCCCCCGTCGTGGGATTCCACGACAAGTTGGCGTCCGCGTGGCGGACGACCGACTCCATGCTGTGCGTCGGACTCGATCCCGATCTCGCCAAGATGCCGGCGTCGATCGGTCGGGAACCGTCCGCCGTCCTTCGCTTCTGCCGTGAGATCGTCGACGCCACCGCGCACACTGCGTGCGCCTTCAAGCCGCAGATCGCTTACTTCGCGGCCATCGGCGCCGAGCGCGAACTCGAACAACTCTGCTCGCACATCCGCAATTCTCATCCGACCGCGGCGCTGATCCTCGACGCGAAGCGTGGCGACATCGGTCCCACGGCCGAGCGCTACGCGACCGAAGCCTTCGAGCGTTACGGCGCCGACGCAGTCACCGTGAACCCGTACCTCGGCACCGATTCACTCGAACCTTTCTTCGCCCACGATGGCAAGGGTGTGATCGTCCTGTGCCGCACGTCCAATCCGGGCAGCGGTGACCTGCAGTCGCTCGACGCCGGCGGTGTCCCGCTCTACGAACGGGTTGCCCGCCTCGCCGTCGATCGTTGGTCATCGATGGGTGACGTCGCCCTGGTGGTGGGCGCCACGTATCCGGCCGAGTTGGCTCATGTGCGTTCGATCGTGGGCGACATTCCGCTTCTGGTACCCGGCATCGGCGCGCAAGGCGGCGACGTGGAGGCCACGGTCCGGGCCGGGCGCACGTCGAGTGGCGTCGGCATGATGATCAACTCCTCGCGTGCCATCCTCTACGCGTCGTCGGGCGACGACTGGGTCGAGGCCGCGCGGCGGGTCGCCGAGCGCACCCGAGACGAAATCCGCGCCGTTCAGGCGTGAAGCACGTGCACGCTCACGATGCCCGCTGACTGACGCAGCGTGTCGAGCACCGCATCGGGCACCGGGCCCGACGGCGCGATCACCATCAACGCCGAACCCGGCTCGTGCGAGCGGCCGACGTCCATGTCGTTGATGTTCACACCAGCATCGCCGAGAACCGTTCCGACGAGTCCGATCACGCCCGGTCGGTCGTCGTTGCGAACGACGAGCATGTTCTCGGCCGGCGGAACGTCGGTCGTGTGATCCTCGATCATGACGAGCCGGGGTTCACCACGCCGCCCGGTGAGCGTGCCGGCGATGCTGTGGCCACCGCCGCGCAGGGTCACGAGGTTCACGTAATCGTGCGAGTCACGTGACGACGTCTCCCGAATCTCGACACCGGCCGCCTTGGCGAGTTGCGGCGCGTTCACGTAGGTCACCGGCTCGTCCGACACCGCACCGAAGAATCCCTTCAGAACACTGAGGGTCAGGATGCGGTTGTCGTAGGCCGCGATCTCGCCCTCGGCCGCGATCTCGAGTTGATCGGGCATCTGACCGACGAGGGTCGCGAAGAGACGACCGAGTCGCTCGGCGAGCGGCAGGAACGGGCGAAGGGTTTCGTTGGCCTCGGCGGCCGAGACGTTCACGGCGAAGGGCACGAAGTCTCCGGCCAACGCGAGCTGAACCATGTCGGCGATGGTGTCGCCGGCCTTGTCCTGAGCCTCTCGGGTGCTCGCACCCAAGTGTGGAGTCACGACGACTTGGTCGAGTTCGAAGAGCGGACTCTCGGTGCACGGCTCCACGTCGAACACGTCGAGCGCTGCACCGGCGATCTGACCCGAACGCACCGCTTCGGCCAGAGCTTCTTCGTCGACGATTCCGCCGCGCGCGACGTTGATGACGCGGAGATCGGGTTTGGCCTTGGCGAGGATGTCGCGACCGATGATCCCCTTGGTTTCTTTCGTCTTGGGCAGATGAACAGTGATGAAGTCGCTCTGGGCCACGAGGTCGTCGAGCTGCATGAGATCGACGTTCATCTGGCGGGCCCGATCGGGTGTCACGAACGGGTCGTAGGCGACGAGACGCATGCCGAACCCGGCGGCGCGCTGGGCCACGAGTTTGCCGATGCGGCCGAGACCGATGATGCCGAGCGTCTTGTCGGCGAGCTCGACACCTTCCCAACGGCTGCGTTCCCAGCGACCGGCCTTCAGGGCGGCGTGAGCCTGCGCCACGTTGCGCGCCGACGCGAGAAGAAGGGCCATCGTGTGCTCGGCCGCCGAGACGATGTTGCTCTGCGGCGCGTTCACGACCATCACTCCGCGCTTGGTCGCCGCTTCGACGTCGACGTTGTCGAGACCGATGCCGGCCCGACCGACCACGATGAGATCGGTCGCCGCGGCCAACACGTCGGCGGTCACCTGAGTGGCCGAACGGATGATGAGGGCCTGCACTCCGACGAGAGCCGCCGGAAGGGTCTCGGGGGTCAGCGAAAGATCGACGATCACGTCGTGACCCGCCGCCCGCAGACGGTCGAGTCCACCTTCGGCGATCTCTTCGGACACCAGGATTCGAGCCATAGACAAGTTCCTATCGTTGTCGGTCGACCTCGTCCACGAAGAACCCGATTGACATTTCGTTCAAACGGCGTGACTTCTGGCGGACTCCCGCCGCCATCGGTGCCACGCGTCCCGGGGATGCTCGGTCCGGCGACTTGTAGCGTCGGAGGCGCCGTGACCGTCGAGATCCGCCACCTTCACCGACTCTCCGAGATGGAAGAACTCGTCGTGGTGGCCGAACGCGTGTGGGGAATCGCGCCGGGCGGACTCGTCGGCCCCGACTTCCTCATGGCCCTCGCCCACGCTGACGGCTACGTGGTGGGCGCCTTCGACGGCACGACGATGGTGGGTGCCTCGTTCGGAGTTCTCGGTCGCCACGACTCCGAGTGGTGCCTGCACTCGCACATCACCGGTGTGGTGCCCGAACTCCAGAACTCCGGGCTCGGGCGACGCATGAAGCAACACCAACGTCGTTGGGCGGTCGATCGTGAACTCGCGTCGATCACGTGGACCTTCGATCCGCTCGTTCGACGCAACGGTTGGTTCAATCTCCACGCACTCGGCGCCCAGGCAGTGGAGTACCACGTCAACTTCTACGGACCTCTGCGCGACTCGATCAACGGTGACGACGACTCCGATCGTCTCCTCGCCCGATGGGAAGTCCGTTCAGCTCGGGCGATCGCCGCCGAGACGTCGACGATTCCGCCCGCCGAACCGAATTCCGACGACGTCCTGATCGACACCCCCGACGACATCGTGGCCCTTCGACGAACCGATCCGGAGCGGGCGTGGGCCTGGCGACGCGAGATGCGCGATCGGCTCGGGCCACTTCTCACCACCCACATCGTGCGCGACATGACTGCATCGGGGCAGTATGTGCTCGCCCCTCGTACTCCGGGAGTGAACCGATGAGTCTCGAATCCGTCGATCCGATCGCCCTGGAAGCCATCGAACTCCGCCGCATCGCCCTACCGCTCGTCTCGCCTTTCCGGACCTCATTTGGCACCGAGACCGCCCGCGACATCTTGCTCGTTCGTGCCGTCACCTCCGATGGCGAGGGGTGGGGTGAATGCGTCGCCGGCAACGACCCGCTGTACTCGAGCGAATACGTGGAGGCCGCCGAGCACGTACTGCGGCATCACCTGATTCCCCGCCTGGCCCCACGTCGTTCGAACCTCGACGCGCACGACATCGCGTCGATCCTCGAACCCGTCAAGGACCATCGCATGGCCAAGGGAGCCCTCGAAGCGGCGATCCTCGACGCTCAGTTGCGCGGCGCCGGCGTGAACCTCGGTGCTCATCTGGGCGCGACGCGCGATCGGGTCCCCTCGGGAGTGTCGGTGGGCATCATGAATTCTCTCGACGAACTCGAGCGGGTCGTCGGCGGTTATCTCGCCGACGGTTACGCGCGCATCAAGCTCAAGATCGAACCGGGCTGGGATCTCGAACCCGTCGGCATGGTTCGGCGGGTCTTTGGCCCCCACGTACCGCTGCAGGTCGACGCCAACACCGCCTACACGCGCGGCGACGGCGCCCACCTGGCCCGCCTCGACGAATTCGGCCTCCTTCTCATCGAGCAACCACTTCCCGAAGACGATGTCACCGGCCATGCGCTCATCGCCCGGGTGGTCCGCACGCCGATCTGTCTCGACGAGTCGATCGTCTCGCGACGAGCGGCTGTCGATGCCATCGAACGCGGAGCGTGTTCGATCATCAACATCAAGGCCGGTCGAGTCGGTGGATACCTCGAAGCCGTCGCCGTCCATGACGTGTGCGCCGAACGCGGCGTGCCGGTCTGGTGCGGCGGCATGCTCGAAACAGGTATCGGTCGCGCCATGA
This sequence comes from uncultured Bifidobacterium sp., assembly GCA_964563545.1. Classification (GTDB taxonomy): domain Bacteria; phylum Actinomycetota; class Acidimicrobiia; order Acidimicrobiales; family Ilumatobacteraceae; genus Casp-actino8. The sequence goes on from CAZLXB010000022.1 coordinate 5,200, forward strand.
ACCTCGCCCTGGCCGCCCTCCCCAACTTCACGATCACCGGCGACGTCTCGGCCTCGGATCGCTTCTGGAAGCACGACATCGTCACTGCCCCCGTGCGACTCGATGCCGGCCACGTGCACCTGCCCACCGGTCCGGGCACCGGGGTCGAGATCGACCACGACTTCCTCCGGAGTGTCACCACCTCCGCCGTGACGATTTCTTGGTGAGGCAACTAGCGTCATCCCCATGACTCACGAGTTCCTCTCCGACGAATGGATGCAAGCCGCCCGCGAGATCCGCGCGAAGTACGAAGGCCAAGCACCCAAGATCCCGGCCGTCATCCGAATCAACCAGGTCATCACCGAGGTGCCGTTCGGGGCCGGAGAGATCAAGTCGTTCGTCGACACGTCGTCGGGTGACATGCAGATGGATCTCGGCGAACTCGAGAATCCCGATGCGACCGTGACCACCGATTGGGCCACCGCGCGCGCCATGTTCGCGCTCGGCGATCAGGCGGCGGCCATGCAGGCGTTCATGAGCGGCAAGATCAAGGTGCAGGGCGACATGATGAAGATCATGTCGATGCAGACGGCCGTCCCTCAGACCGACATCACCCTGAAGATCGCCGAAGAGATCAAGGCGATCACGAAGTAGGGGCTTCGCGCGGCGTCGACTTCACGTACGACGCCACGAGCGACGAACACAAGGCCACTCCCATGGCCACGAGGAATGCGGCTCGATACGAGCCGTCCACACCGTTGTCGACCAGCGACTCGTGCACGGTGGCCAGAACGACCGAGCCGAGCACGGCGCCGATTTGGTTGAGGAGTTGTTGCATCGCGCCGGCCACACCGAGGTCGCGTTCGTCGACGGCATTGGCGACGAGCGATGTGAGGGCCGGATTGGCGATTCCGATTCCGGCCCCCGAGAGTCCGAGGGCGAACATCACGAGCACGAGCCCGGTCGACGGTGATACCAACGAGAAGAGGAGCATCGACGTGCTCACGCACAGAGCACCGAAGACTCCGGTCGCGCGTTCGCCGATACGGATCGTCACCAGACTCGCGAGCGGCGCGATGAGCGCGAATGTGAGCGGTCGGGTGATGACCACGAACGAGACCTGCGACGTGTCCCAGCGAAGGACGTCGTGCATGATGCGCGGAGCCATGAGAAAGCCGCCCATGTAGGCGAAGTTCGACAGTGCCTGCGAGGCCACCGGGAGCGCGATGTTGCGCGTCCGAACCCAGTGGAGTGGCATGAGCGGATCCGAGGTGGTTCTCTCGATTCGCGCGAACGACACGAGCAGAGTCGCGCCCGCCACGAGGAGCGCGATGGTGGGCGCACTCGACCAACCCCACCTCGGACCCTGGTTGATCCCGGCGAGGATCATCGTGGCTCCGACTCCGAGGGTGATCGAACCGCGTACGTCGAAACGCACGTCCGGGGTCTTCTCGGTGTCGGGCAGCAACCAGAGTGCTATCACCACCCCGACGATGCACAGTGGTGCCTGCACGGCGAAGATGACGCGCCATCCGAAGGCATCGACGAGTGGCGCGCCGGCCACCACACCCAACACCGGCGCGCCGGCGTTCACGAAACTCCAGTACGACAGCGGACGCACGCGATCTTCGGGTGGGAAGAGTCGATTGATGTAGGCCATCGTCGCCGGCCCCGTCGCTGCGCCCGCGGTGGCCGAGAGGATGCGGAAGGCGACCATCGACGGCGCGTTCCACGCGATGGCGGTCAGCCCGGCGAAGACGCCGGCCCCGAGGAGTCCGAGTGTGAAGACACGCTTGTGTCCCCACAGGTCGCCCGCTTTCCCGTACGCCGGGCCGACCACTCCGAAGGCCAGCATCGGTCCGGTGATGCTCCACGCAACCGTCGACACCGTCGAGTCGAATTCATCGGCGATCGATTCGAGCGAGACGACGAGGATCGTGATCGTGAACCCGACGGTGAAGAGCGCCGTCAATACGACCGAGAGCATCGCCCAATGGCGGTCGATGGGCACGCGCCGTCCGAGCCAACGCCGAAGCAGGATCGGCCACGGGACGACTCCGACTTCGTCGACTCCGGCCGAGTCGACGTTCAGTGTGCGCGGCTGGTGGGCTCCGTCGCCCACGGATCAGGACTTGGGCGCGAGACCCGACATGGCCTTGGCCAAGTCGGCGACCGTCCAGCGGTCGTTCTGCTTGATCTCTTCGGCCATGACCCACGACTGCACGCGCGTGACCTGACCACCCTGCACGTAGAAGGTCTCACCGCTGAACTCGCAGGCCTCCGACGACAAGTACGCGACGAGCGGGCTCACGTTGGCCGGATCCCACATGTCGAAGGCACCTTCCTTGGGCGCCATCACGTCTTCGAGACCGGGGGTGGCGAGCGTCAGTCGCGTACGCGCGGCCGGAGCGATCGAATTGCTCTTCACGTTGTAGCGCGAGAGTTCCTTCGCACAGATCTGACTGAAGGTTGCGATTCCCGACTTGGCGGCGCCGTAGTTGGCCTGTCCCGGATTGGAGAAGAGGCCCGAGGTGCTCGACGTGTGCACGAGATTGCGGACCTTCTTGGAACCGTTCTTCGACTGCTCGCGCCAGTAGGCCGCCGCGTGGTGCGTGGGTGCGAAGTGACCCTTCAGGTGGACGGTGATGACGGCATCCCACTCGGCCTCGGTCATGTTCACGAGAACTCGGTCGCGCAGGATGCCCGCGTTGTTCACGAGGATGTCGAGATCGCCGAAAGTCTCGACGGCCTGATCGATCATCCGCTTGGCGCCGTCCCAGTCGGCGACGTTGTCGGTGTTGACGATCGCTTCGCCACCCATGGCCTTGATGTCGGCCACCGTCTGCTGGGCCGGAGTCATGTCGCTCCCCGAGCCGTCGTTCGCTCCGCCGAGATCGTTGACGACGACCTTCGCGCCTTCGGCGGCGAAGAGGAGCGCGTGTTCACGACCGAGACCGCGACCTGCTCCGGTGATGATGGCTACTCGACCCTGAAGTGCACCCATGATGGGCCTCCGTGTAATCCGGGCGGCTCCTGCCGCGACGACCCCGAGACCTTAGGCAACCGGTCGGCGGGACGAGAAGCCGACTACCCGTAATAGGCGATCTCGACCGCAGAGCCCCGCGGAACGAGCTGACCCGCGGTCACGGCCCGTCCGTCCACCAACAGGGCGATCGGAGTCCCCCTCGGTCGGCCGCTCACCTTGGCGACCACCAAACCCGCATCGGTGAGCGCACGTTTGATCTGGTCGACGTTCATCCGTCTGATGGAGGGCACGGCCACGACGTCGGGTCCCTTCGACACCACGACGCGAACCTCGGAGTCCCGCGCAACCTTTTCCCCGGCCGCCGGAGTCTGCGAACCGATCGCGCCTGCGGGAACATCGATGAAGAACTGATCGTCGTCACGCGCGATGGTGAGTTGCATCCCTTCGAGGGTGGACTGCGCCGACTCGTACGCCTGACCGCGCAGGTCCGGCAGCACGCGGGGCTCGGGGCCCTGCGAGATGTACACATCGACCGTCGTGCCCTTCACGACTTCGTCACCCGTGGTGAGATTCGGCTGCTCGGGCACTTCCCATCGCACGACGAAACCGGGCGCAATGTCCTCGCTGTAGTCATCGAGGAGATTGGCCTCGAGTCCGGCATTGGCGAGGAAGGTGACGGCATCGGTCGACTCGATTCCCGAGAGATCGGGCAGCGGGACCGGGGGCGGTCCACTCGAGATCACGAGCGTGAGGACGTCACCGGAATCGAGCTTCTTCCCGACTGCCGGTTCGGTGCGCACGACTTGACCGGCTTCGCGTTCTTCGCTGAATTCCTCGATGGTCTCGACGCGCCAGCCGAATTCGGTGACCGCATTGGTGGCCGAACCCTCGTCGAGGCCGGCCAGATCGGGAACCGGTTGCGAGTCGTCGCTCAACGCGCGGTAAGCGAAGAGCCCGCCGACGATCAAGGCCAGAACCGCCACTGCCACCACGATCCAACGCCCCACGAGTGGACGATCCTCCTCGACCGCGGGCTCGTCGGTCACGGGTTCGTCTTCACGACGAATCACGAGTCCGCCTTCGAGCGTCGGCGGCGCGGACCACGTGCGCTCCATCGGTGAATAGTCGGCCGGACGCGATACGTCGACGGTGGCATCGAGTTGCGGAGCGGTCACCACTACTTCACCGGTCGCATCGGCGAGCACGATGGGCAACGGCGACGGGCGGGACATCGTCGACGCGGCCTGCACGAGAGCGCGTCCCATCTCGGCCGCGCTCGAACGATCGGCCGGATCGGAGCGGCCGGCGCGCTCGAGTACCGCGGCCAGAGGGCCGAGATCGGCCGACACCGGGAACAGACGATCGACGCGCGCACCCAGAGTCGCGACCGCCGAATCGGCGAGGAAAGGCACGACGCCGGTCATCGCCTCCACGAGCACGAGAGCGAGCGAGTACACATCCGACTTCTCGTCGAAGGCCTGGCCGGTCGCCTGCTCGGGTGACGAATAGCGAGCGCGTTCGAGTGAGACCGCCGAGAGATCGGCCCAGGCCCGGTCGGCCACGACCGATGCCACACCGATGTCGGTGACCGACACGACCTGCTGATCGGAGAACATGATCGCCGAAGGGCGCAGATCGTGGTGCACGAGACCGCGTCGATGAGCGCGATCGAGCGCGCGACAAACTTCCACGCCGACGACCACGGCCTGCGACGGCGTGAGCAGTCGCCCGCGGTCGATCATGTCCTGGAGGGTTCCGCCACCCGGGCGAGCCGTCGCGACGTACACCTGCTCACCGGCCGGCGAATTCCAACGTCCGTGGGCGATCACCGACGTGATGGTCGGGTGTTCGAGGGCCTCCGCGCGGGCGGCCTGTTCGAGGATCTCCGCGCCGAGCGTTCCCGACGCCTCGGGGGTGAAGAGCCGGACCACGGCCGAGCCGCCGACCGATTCGTCGGTACTCACGAAGGTCGACGACGACGACGAGATCGACACGAGCCGCTCGAGGCGGAAACGCTCGGCAACGAGGGTTCCGATCAGGTCGTCGGGATCGACGGCACCGGCTTCGACCATGGGCGCCCAAACTAGTGGTGGGTGACCGATGTCCGTCCGTCGGACGCCCCTCGATGGCTCGTGGACCGTGCAAAAGCCCTGCGCAGGGGCAAGACTGACGACGTGAGCCGCTGGAGAAGCCGTTCGGAAGGCAGACCTGCCCGGGCCCGCCGCGAACTCCTTGCGGTCAGTGCCGGGCTCGGCCTCGGACTCACGTTCGTGATCTGGGGACTCATGTCGGCCACGACCGGCCGCGATTCGCTCGGCTATCCCGACGCCATCGTCGACATCTCGCCGGCCCCCAACGACCGCCAGGTCCTGTCGCAGACCGAGATCATGGTCGACCTTCAGGACGGCTTCGAGGCGACCCTGACCCTCGACGGCATCGAACTTCCGACCACCCGTCTCGAGGATGTGGCTGGGGTTCTGGCCGAACCCGGGCAGATGATCGAACTCCCACCGACAGCGATCTACGACCAGGGCAACTCTCTGATTCGCTTCGAACCGACCGAGGGAGCACCGATCGAGAAGTACTCGGTGGGGGAACACCAAGTGACCGTCGTGTTCTGGAAGATCGAAGAGGGTCGTAGCACCGCTCGCAGTTACTCGTGGTCGTTCGAGGTTCTCTGATCAGTCGAGTTCGCCGGTTTCGAGGACGCGCCGGAACGCTTCCTCGTCGATCATGGGCACACCGAGTTCTTCGGCCTTACTGACCTTGCTCGCACCCGGTTCGCGACCGATCACGACCGCGAAGGTCTTCTTCGACACCGAACCCGGGCTCTTGCCACCGCGATCCTTGATCGCCTTCTCGGCGCCGTCGCGATCGAATCCGTCGAGGGTTCCGGTGACCACGATGGCTTTGCCCGCCAGAACCTGAGGCAGTCGCGACACCTCCACGTTGCCGAAGTCGACCCCGGCATCGCGCAATTTCCCGACGAAGGCCCGGTTGTCGGGAACGGCAAACCACGACGTGATCGATTGCGCGATCACGTCGCCCACTCCGTCCACCGTGGCGAGATCGTCGACCGATGCCGACATCACCCCGTCGAGAGTTCCGAACGCGGAGGCGAGTGCTTCAGCCGCTGACGGCCCCAGATGTTTCACACCGAGCGCGGTCAGGATCTTGGGCAGTGGTCTCGACTTCGATCCTTCGATGGCGGCGAGCAATTTCTCGGCGCTCAGACGACCGAATCCCTCGAGGGTCAGCAGTTGTTCGATGGTGAGCGCATAGATGTCACCCGGATCGGTCACGAGACCGGCATCGGACAACTGGAACACCGTGCGCTCACCGAGTCCTTCGATGTCCATCGCTCCCCGCGACGCGAAATAGATGATGCGCTGATCGCGCTGGTGAGGGCAGTTCGGCTCGACGCATCTCGTATCGGACTCACCCTCGTTACGCGCGAGAGTGCTGCCGATCGGACACGGACAAGTGGTCGGGAAATTCCAGGCGGGCAGGCCCTCCGGACGCAACGACAGCACGGGCCCGACGACTTCGGGGATGACATCGCCGGCTTTGCGCACGACCACGGTGTCTCCGGGGCGAACGTCTTTCAGACGGACCTGGTCTTCGTTGTGCAGAGTGGCCATTCCGACCGTGGAGCCACCGACGAAGACCGGTTCGAGAACCGCGAAGGGTGTGGCACGACCGGTGCGCCCGATGGACACCTGGATATCGCGCAACAAAGTGGTGCGCTCCTCGGGTGGAAATTTGAACGCTATCGCCCAACGCGGAGCACGCGAGGTGAAGCCGAGTGCTTCCCGCTGAGCCAGGTCGTCGACTTTCACCACGACACCGTCGATCTCGTACGGGATCTGATGGCGCTTGGCCTGCCATTCGTCGCAGTACTCCCCCACCTCGGCGAGGCTCGCGACCACGCGAATGCTCGGGTTGACGGGGAAACCGAGTGACGAGAGGAACGCGAGCGTGTCGTGATGCGATGCGAAGTCGGGGCCGCCCACGACCTCGCCCACCTGATACGCCCAGAAAGCGAGTCCGCGTCCGGCGGTGACGGTGGAGTCCTTCTGGCGCAGACTCCCGGCCCCGGCATTGCGCGGATTCACCGGCACCGGTTCGGGCTTGCGACCGGCGGCCACCCGCTCGGCGTTCTCGGCTTCCTTGGCCGCCTTGAGTCGTTCGAAGGCTTCGATCGGAAGATAGACCTCACCGCGCACTTCGAGAACTTCGGGAACTGCATGCTTCTTGGATGCGTTCAGGACCTTGGGGACCACCGCGATGGTGGCCACATTGGCGGTGACGTCCTCGCCGATCCGACCGTCACCCCGTGTGGCCGCCTGCACGAGTCGGCCGTTCTCGTAGCGAAGACTCACGGCGAGTCCATCGATCTTGAGTTCGCAGCAGTAGTGAACTTCGGCGTCACCCAGACCCTTCAGAACCCGCTCACCCCACGCGTCGAGTTCGGCGCGATCCATCGCATTATCGAGACTCGTCATCGGGACCCGATGCTCGACGGGTGCGAACGCTTCGCTGATCTCACCACCCACCAGTTGCGTCGGTGAATCGGCGGCGGCTTCGGCCGGATGGGCACGCTCGAGTTCTTCGAGTTCGCGAATCAGCTCGTCGTATTCGGCGTCGGCGATCTCGGGCTCGGCGAGCGTGTGGTACAGCCGCCGATGGTGATTGATGGTCTCGCGGAGTTCGGCGATGCGTCGGGCGATCGCGGCTGAGTCATCGGCCGCCGGACGTCTGGGCATGCACCGATTGTACGACCGGGGTGAGGTCGGTGATCAGGCTCCGACGGTGAGACGCGTCGCCAAGGCCTGGGTGCGCACCTTCTCGCCGATCTCCCGAACTTGTTCGAACACTCGCTGCGCGGTGCCGGCATCGTGCAGAGCGAGTCCGCAGTCGGGGGTGACGAGACTCTGCTGGCGAAGACGCATGGCGTCGCATCCGGCCTGAACGAGTCCGCACCACACCGACGAGAGTCGGCGCCACATGCGCTCGACCGAAGTTCCGAGCGGACCATCGGTGGGGACCACTCCCCACGCGATCCAGCCGCCTGATTCGAGGAATGCACTGATCTGGACCGCCGATTCGACGAGATGATCCGCGGCCGGAATGCTCAGAATCCGCGGGCCGGCGGCAACGAGGGGCGCGAGCGACGAGGTCGCGCAACTGTGCAGGCCCACGATGGCATCACGCTCGATGGCGGCCATGGCACCCGACAGGATGTCGATCGCACTGTCGAGCGCGAGCGGATGATTCTCGTCGAGCAGATCGCCCAATTCGGGCTCGTCGAGGATCACGATCTGCCGGCACTGAGGGAGCACCTCGCCGATGTGATCGCAGATCGTCCGAATGTGCTCACGGACCGCACGAACCGCGACATCGAACGCGAGGTGCGGCGCGACGCCGGCGCGTGTCAGCGCCCAACCGAGGGTGATCGGACCGGTGAACTGCCACTTGACCGGACCTTCGTGGTCCCGCGCATGTTCGAGGAACGCACGCAACCCGCCGAAGGCGTCGTCGTCGAGCGAAGTGCGCACCGGCGCGAGTGGGTGGACCATCCGAGTATCGACGAGAAGCGAGCCGTACTGGCCGAGGCTGATGCCCTGGATACCGACGACCGCCTGGGCGATCATCCCCTCCGCCGGCGAGCGCCGCGGCAGGGTGGGGATGCAAGGAAGTTCGGGAGAGTTCGCCATCGCGAAGGCGGCGGCTTCGCGGGAGTCGCGATGCGGAAGACTGCCGACTCCGGTGGCGGTGCCGCTCTTGGCGAGCACTGACTGCAACTCGACGACCATTTCCATTCCCCTCGTCATCTTTCGTAGCAGGCACACCTCGCCGAGGCACAATTGGAGGAAGCGAACGGATGGCCATGACCGAAAACACGATCACTCCCCGAACGAATTCGATTTACCACCGAATCCTTTTCGTGCTCGTCGTGATCGTCGGCGCCACCGTGCCGCTCGTGACGAATTCGCTCGACGGCGTCGACGGCGGTACGAAAGTCCTCGCGTCGATTTCGTTGTGGGCACTGTGGGCCGCCCTCCTCGCGACCGTCGCGATTCCGAGTTCGATCACCCTGACCGCCCTACGCCTCCTCGCACCGGCTCACACCGCGATCGTGATCGTCATCGCGGCGAGCGATCTCGACACTGGATCGGCAATCGCCGTCGTGCTCACCGTCGCGATGTCGTCGGTCGCCTTCATGGCCGAGACCGGTTCGTTCTTCGTCCAGCGCTCGGCGTATGGCGACGAACGACGTTTCCTACTTCGGTGCCCCACGCCGATGGCCGTCGTACAAGGTCTGATGTGGCTGTTCTGGATGAGTTCGGCGATCGTCGGCGCACTCGCGCTCGTGAATCGCGCTTGGGTCGCGGGTGGATTGTTGACCGCCCTCGCGGTCGGTGGCGTAGCGCTCCTCCCCCAGCGATTTCATCGATTGTCACGGCGGTGGTTGGTCGGGGTTCCGGCCGGCATCGTGGTGCACGATCACGTGCTGCTCGCCGAGACAGCGATGTTCGCGCGCAACGCGCTGGCCGCCATCGAGATGACGTCGGGCCCCATCGGTGACGATGCCGATCTCGCCGGAGGTGGTCGAGCCCCCGGACTCCGGATCACACTGCACGACTTCGACACCGTGGTTCTCGCCGCGTCGTCCGATCATCCCGGAGGCCGGGCGATCCATGTTCGGTCGTTCCGGATCCGACCGAGTCGACCTGGTCTCGCACTCAGGACGTTGCGGAACTGACCTTGCCGGCCACCGTGGTGGCTCCACCCAACACGAAGCGATCGGTCGGGTCGTAGAACACCAGACTCTGCCCTGGCGAAATGCGTCGCTCGGGATTGGTCCACTCGACGCGTACGGTGTGCGGGTCGTCGACGACGATCGTGGCCGACCTCGGAGCACCATGTGCGCTGCACTGGACCAGCACCGAACCCGAGTACGGGCCGTCCGACCACGTGGGTTCGGCGCCGATCTCGTGATCGACCAACAGAGATTCTTCGGGGCCGACCGTGACTCGCCGACCCGGGACATCGACGTCGACCACGAAGCGCTTCGTACCTCCGCCGCCCGCCACCCCACGACGCTGACCGAGGGTCACGAGTTCGACGGATTCGACCGAACCGAGTCGGTGTCCGTTCTCGTCGACCACTTCGGCCGGATGGAGTTCGATTCGACGGCGCAAGAAGGCGGACCGACCCGTCTCACCGGCTTCGTTCTTGGTGGAAGTGATGAAACAGACGTCCTGACTGTCGGGCTTGGACGCGGTCCGGAGTCCGAGGCGGGTCGCGTGATCTCGAACCTCGGCCTTGGTCATGTGGCCCACGGGGAAGAGGGTGCGGGCAAGTCGACTCTGATCGAGCATGTGGACCACGTAGCTCTGATCCTTGGCCGGATCGGCTCCCCGTTCGACCCGCAAACGCGACCCGTCGACGGAGATCCGGGCGTGATGTCCGGTGGCGACTGCATCGAATCCGAGGATCTCGGCGCGGTCGAACAGGCGGTCGAACTTGAGGTGGCGATTGCACTCGATGCACGGGTTCGGGGTGATGCCGACCGCGTGATCGGTGACATAGGGCTCGACGACGTCGCGATGGAAGTCGTCGGTGAAATTGAAGACGAGATGGTCGATCCCGAGTTGCTGGGCGACACGGCGCGCGTCGTCCACATCGCTGACGCTGCAGCACCCGGTGTCGCTCTCGCCACCCCACAGGCGAAGAGTCACACCAACGACGTCGTGCCCCTGTTCGCACAGAAGCGCGGCGGCGACCGAAGAATCGACCCCACCCGACATCGCCACGAGAACCTTCACAGTGCGCCTCCTACGGCAAGGCTACGGCGTCAGTTGCGTGCCGTACCGAGACGCCGCGTCGCCTCGCGGACCCGCTCGACCGCCCGACCGATCGCATCGGCGGCCTCGGCGACCTCGGTGGCCGTGGTGGTGTGACCGAACGAGAGACGCAATGATCCGCGTGCGAGGTCGGGCGTCACCCCCATGGCAGCCAGAACGTGCGACGGCTCCATGGCCCCGCTCGCGCATGCCGACGCCGACGACGCGCACACGCCCTCCTCGTCGAGGAGGTAGAGCAACGCCTCGCTCTCGACCTCGGTGATGCACACATGCGCGACTCCGGGAACGCTCGATGCTGCGGGCACGGTTCGTCGAATTCCTTCGATGGCGCCGAGTCGGGTGAAGAGTTCCTCACGAATGGCCGACACGCGGGCGACTTCGGCGGTGCGCTCGCGATCGGTGAGCGCGAGTGCGACGGCCGTCGACACGATGCCGGCGACATTGTGCGTGCCGCTGCGTCGGTCACGCTCCTGCCCTCCACCGAGAATGAGCGGAGCGAGATTGCTCCCGACCCGAATGGCGAGCACACCGACACCCTTGGGTCCACCGAACTTGTGGGCGCTGAGGGCGAGTGTGTCGACATGGGGCCAGATCGTGCGGAGGTCGATCCAGCACGCGGCCTGCACGGCGTCGGTGTGCAACACGGCACCCGGTGCTCGTCGGCGCACGATTCGACTCACGGCCGCGAGGTCGGCGATCACACCGGTCTCGTTGTTGACCGCCATCACCGACACACTGGACACCGGCGCCTCGGCGAGTACGTTCTCGAGGTGTTCGAGATCGACCTCACCGGTCGCTCCGACCCGAACCACACCACCGGCGAGACGTTCCACGGCGTGCAGGACTGCGTGATGCTCGGTGGCGATGCAAACGGGCCGACCGGTGCGTGATTCGGCCGATCCGCGCACCGCCATGTTGTCGCTCTCGGTACCGCCACTCGTGAAGACGATCTCGCCGAGATCGCAACCGATCGTCGTCGCGATCGACTCCCGTGCTTCGTCGACCGCCTGCCGCGCGCGCCGCGCGAAGCGGTGCGAACCCGACGGATTAGCGAACACTTCGGTCAGATACGGTCGCATGGCCTCGACCGCCTCGGCTCGCATGGGCGTGGTGGCCGCATGGTCGAGGTAGATCAGTCGTTCAGCCACGTGACGAAGGGTAACCGCCCGTGCCGGTGGTCGGCGTTGGCGATGATGATTCCCACATGGTGAACTGACTCGGTGCACGGCTACGACGAAGCGACCTACGGCGATTCCTTCGCCGACGTCTACGACGAGTGGTACCGCGACGTCAGCCGAATCGATGCGACGGTGGATCGCTTGCGCGCGCTCGGAGGAGACGGCCCGTTCCTCGAACTCGGTGTGGGTACCGGCCGACTCGCACTACCGCTCGCCGCCACCGGCGCCTCGGTCATGGGTATCGACAGCAGCGACGCCATGCTCCACAAGTTGACGGCCAAGGACACCGACCGCAAGGTGGGTGTCGTTCGTGGTGACATGGTCGACGATCTTCCCGCCGGTCCGTTCGCCGTGGTGTTCGTGGCCTACAACACCCTTTTCAATCTCGCCGATCCCGATCGTCAAGAGGCCCTTTTCCGTTCGGTCGCCGCACGCCTCGATGTCGGTGGTCATTTCGTGGTGGAGGCCTTCGTTCCGGATCCGCAGCGGCCGGCGGGCAGCTCCGTCACCGTGCGGACAATGGCGGTGGATCGACTCGTCCTGCTCGCCGACGTACACGATCCCGTTCGACAGACGGTGGAGGGACAATTCGTCGAGTTCACGGACGGAGAGCGGGTGCGTCTGCGGCCGTATCGCATCCGTTACTCCACGACGGTCGAACTCGATCGAATGGCCACACACGCCGGACTCGAATTGCGATCCCGCACCGAAGACATGGCCGGGGCGCCATTCGATGACGATTCACCCACTCATGTCTCCGTGTATTGCCGGGTCTGATTCCGTATCCTGAACTCACCGTGAGCCAGCTTCGCCTCAATCCCCTCACCGGCCGGTGGGTCACCATCGTCGCCGAACGCGCCATGCGCCCCACCGACTTCGCCACGCGAGTTCAGACCGTCGAGTCCGACCCGAGTCGTCCGTGTCCGTTCTGCCCCGGCAACGAAGATCCCGCCAACGTGCCCCTGGCCACCGTCGGTCCCGAAAGCAATTGGCGCATGCGTGTGGTGCCCAACCTCTACCCGGCCTTCGACGGCGACGACTCGCTCGCGGTCCGCAATCTCGGACCGGTCCACGTGATGGCCGAAGCGAGTGGCACCCACGAGGTCTTCGTCTTCACGCCGAATCACCGGGGTGGCATCGACACGTTCGCCGACGACGCGTGTTCCGAGATCATGGTGATGCTCAAGCAGCGCCTGTTGCATCACGCCGAGTCCGGTCACATCCGTTACACGCAAGCCATCGTGAACCATGGTCGCGAAGCCGGCGCGTCGCTCTCGCACCCGCACGGCCAGTTGCTCGGCCTCCCCTTCGTTCCCGGCGAGATCCTCGATGAAGAACGAGCCTTCGTCCGCTTCGAAGGCGGTTGCATTCTCTGCACGACCGTCGAAGCCGAATCGTCGGCCGACGAGCGAGTCGTGGTCGAGAACGACGACGCCATCGTTGTGTGCCCGTTCTGGAGCGGTGGGCCGTACGAGATGCTGATCATGCCCAAGCAGCACCATCAGCATCTTCCCGATGCATCGGACGAGTCGCTCGCCGGCGTCGGACGCGCGATCCGCGACGCCCTCGCCCACCTGAACGGCGTGTTCCCGGACGTCGCCTTCAACCTCGTGTTCCACACGGCCCCGCATCAGCACGATGGTCCGTTCCACTGGCATGCGCACTTGTGGCCCAAGCTCACGACGGTCGCCGGCTTCGAGAAGGGAACCGGCGTCATGATCAACATCGTGCCGCCGGAGACCGCCGCCCAGGAATTGCGACGCGTCGGCGCTCGCGCCTGAACCGCACCATGAGCCGCATCACCGTCGCCATCGATCTCGATGCCTCGCCCGCACGGGTCTGGGAGATCGTCGAACCCATCGAACGCCATATCGACTGGATGGCCGATGCGGTGGCGATTCGCTTCGAGGGCGAGCAGACACGCGGCGTGGGCACGAAGTTCCTCTGCGACACCAAGGTGGGGCCGATCAAACTCACCGATCACATGGAGATCACCGAATGGATCCCGGGTGAAGCCATGGGTGTGAAGCACACCGGACTCGTGACCGGTTCGGGCATCTTCACCATCGCTCCCCTCGACGAAGGTCGTCGCACGCGCTTCACCTGGAGCGAGGAACTCCGGTTCCCGTGGTGGCTCGGTGGACGCCTGGGCGAGATCATCGGTGGTGGTCTCGTGATGAAGGCCATCTGGCGGCGAAACCTCACCCGTCTGAAGAGCCTCGTCGAATCCGCCTAGTCCGTCCTCGGACCGACGACCTCTGGATCAGATCCGCCGCACGAGTCAGCCGAGTCGGCGCACGAGCGCGGTGACCACGGCACCGAGCACGATCACGACGATCAGCGGCCAACGTCGCCACGCGGCGAAAGCGGCGGCGGCGATACCGGCGGCCCGCGCGTCGAACACGATGTCCTGTCCGGCGGTGAGGGTGTCCTTCACGACGAGCGCACTGATCACCGCGGCCGGGATGAGTGCGAGACAACGCTCCAGGATCGGCGGCAGTGACCGGCCACCGAGAAAGACGAGTCCGGTCACCTTGAACGCGTAGGCACCGATGGCCAGAACGATCACGAGAGTCCAGGTCATCGCACCACCGCCGCACCGTCGACCGGACGTTGCAGACCCACCAACACGGCGAGCGCCGACAACAGGATCGGAACACCGACCGGTGTGAACGAAACCGAGGCCAGGCAGATGAGCGCGCCGAGCGCGGCGGCGAGGCGAGCGCGGCGGTCACTCAACAAGGGCCAGACCATGGCCACGAATCCGGCCGGGAAAGCGGCATCGAGACCGAACGTCTGCGGATCGATCGCACTGCCGGTGAGCGCACCGATGAGGGTGCCCGTGTTCCAGAAGAGGTAGAGCGTCACACCGGTGAACCAGAACGCGATCTGTCCGTGGCGACGGTCGGATTGGGCCACCGACATCGCGGTCGTCTCATCGATCGTGAGTTGTGCGGCGAGGACTCGACGGCCGAGTGATCCGTCGAGTCGACGCGACATGGCGAGTCCGTACACGCCATTACGGGCGGCGAGGAGCAGGGCCCCACCGAGGGCCGAGCCGAATGATCCACCGGCTCCGATCACGCTCACGGCCGAAAATTGGGAGGCGCCCGTGAAGACGAAGAGCGACAACGCGCATGTTTGCGCGACCGACGAACCAGCCGCCACCGAGCCGACCCCGAACGAGAAGCCGAACACGCCCACGGCCGCGCTGAGGGTGAGACAGGCGAGCATCATCGGGCGCAGATCGGGATCCCGCCACCAGACGATCTGGTCGCCACCGTCTCGCCTTGCCATGTCGTCAGGCTACGAGCGCGCCATTGGTACCGTCGGGTTCATGCGGATCCTGATGCTCGCGCCCGAGTTCCCGCCGCGCGGCGCAACCGCCATCGCCGCCCATGTACACGGTCTCTCACGGGCGCTCGTCCGCTCCGGTCACGACGTGGTCGTTCTGACGAGTGCGGACGAGGATTCGCGCGACGATTCATCAGTCGATGGCGTACGGGTTCTGCGGACCGACATCGACCTACCGTGGTTACCCGACGACTTCATCGTCGCCCACACCGCGGCCGCCAATAGCCACCTGATCTCCTCGCTCTCCCGCCTCGGAGATTGGCGCCCCGATGTGATCCACGTGCACGACTGGAACTTCGCCTGGGCCGGCAACACGCTCGCCACACTGAACGATTCGCCGTTGGTGGCCACCATTCACTCGACCGAACGCGGACGCCACGGCGGGCACGTTCCGCAAGGCGACCCATCGGCCATTCACTCGGTGGAGTGGTGGCTCTCGTGGCAGGCCACACGCGTCATCTGCTGTTCGCGTTTCATGATGCGCGAAGTCCTCGAAGGGTTCGAACTCACTCCCGACTCCGTGCGCCTCGTGCCCAACGGTGTCGACACCACCGAGTGGGCTCCGCCATCGTTCGGTACTCCGCGCGAACCACTCGTGCTCGCGTGGGGACGCGTGCAGTACGAAAAGGGGTTCCAGGTGTTGGCGCAGGCCATGGCGCGACTACGCGGTCGGATCCCGGGTGTCTCGTGTCTGATCGCTGGGCGCGGGCCCTACCTGCCCGAACTCCAGAGTCAGGTCGACATCGAAGGCGTGGGCGACCTCGTACAACTCGCCGGGTACGTTCCCCGCGACGACCTCCGCGCACTGCTGCATCGTGCGGGCTGCGTGGTGATCCCGTCGCTCTACGAACCATTCGGTGTCGTGGCCCTCGAAGCGCTCGCCGCTGATGCGCCGGTGGTCTCGGCCGACACCGGCGGCCTGGCCGAGATCATGCAGGGATCCGGAGCGGCATTGTTGTTCGAACCCGGCAACGCGGCCCGGCTCGCGGAGGCGATCGAGAAGGTTCTGATCGACGAGGGGACTTCACGTTCACTGCGCTCTCGCGCGCGCGATCTGCTGCAGGACCACTATTCGTGGGATGCCATCGCCGAGCAGACGATCGGCGTGTATCGCGAAGTGGGCTAACGACCGGTGAATTCGGCCTTGCCCGGGCCGTTGGCGAGGAAACTCGCCACACCGATCCGGCTGTCGTCGGAGCGGAACGATTCGGTGAATAGCTTCTTTTCGAGACGTAGTGCGTCGGCCAGAGAAAGCGATCCCCCGTCGTCGACTGCTTTTTTCACCAGAGCCTGAGCAACCACCGCACCGCGTGCGATCTCGGCGGCCAGTGCTCGCGCTCGTTCGTGCAACTGATCGTTGGGGACGACTTCGTCGGCCAAACCGATGCGCAATGCCTCCTCGGCCTTCACTTGTCGCCCGGTGATCATCATCTCCTTGGCCCGACTCGGCCCCACGGTGCGGGGCAGACGCTGGGTTCCACCGCCTCCGGGAATGATGCCGAGCAGAACTTCAGGCTGGCCGAACACGGCCTTCTCGCCGGCGATGCGGTAATCGCAAGCCAGCGCGAGTTCGCAACCTCCACCGAGCGCGTACCCGCTCACGGCGGCGATCACGAAACGAGGAATCGCGGCCACGGCATCGAGGGCGCGGTGAAAGCCGGCGCCGATGCGATCGGCCTCGTCGGGTCCACCGAATTCGGAGATATCGGCCCCGGCGGCGAAGAGGCGCTCACCACCCGTGATCACGACTGCGCCCGGCGGATCGGCAGTGAGATCGGCGGCGACGTCGGCGAGTCGCGCGAGAACCGCCTGACTCAATGCATTCACCTTGGGATTGTCGAGGGTCACCACTGCGACCCCGTCGTCGAATCTCTCCACCCGAACGAGTTCCGGACCGGACATGGCTCCCCCTTCGATGACGGCGCTCAGGCGCCGACGGACTTCAGCATTTCGTCGGCCGCCGTCCACGGATCGACGGCGCGTCCGACCACTCCATCGGTGAGTGCATCCCATCGGTCGCCGGTGCAGATCTCGCGGGCGCGCTGTTCGAGACGGCGGGCCACGATCTCGCGGAGTTCTTCGCGCAAACGGAAGCGGCGGCGGCGCTCGAGTTCACCCGATGCGGTGATGAAGTCGCGGTGCTCGTGCACCTTGTCCCACAGAGCGGGCACTCCCTCGCCCGTGGAACCGATCGTCGGCACGATGGGTGGTCGCCATTCGCCATCGGGGATGTCGGAGAGATCGAGCATCTGCTCGAGATCGCGCCGAGTTTCGTCCACGCCCTTGCGGTCGGCTTTGTTGATCACGAAGATGTCGGCGATCTCCATGAGACCGGCCTTGTTGGCCTGAACCGAGTCCCCCCAACCGGGATTCACGACGACCACGGTGGTGTCGGCTTTCCCGGCGATCTCGACTTCGACCTGTCCCACACCGACCGTTTCGACGAGAACCCACAGGCGACCGATGGCATCGAGAAGTCGGATGGCTTCGGGTGCGGCGAGCGACAGACCACCGAGGTGCCCACGCGTGGCCATCGAGCGGATGAATACACCTTCGTCGGTGGCGTGATCTTGCATGCGCACTCGGTCACCGAGAATCGCACCACCGGTGAAAGGCGACGACGGATCGATCGCGAGGACCGCGACTTCGATCTGCTGGCGACGCAAATGCCCGATGATCGACGACGTGAGCGTGCTCTTGCCGGCCCCCGGCGCGCCGGTGAGACCGACCGTGTAGGCGGTCCCGCCACGCGGATACGACAGACGGCCGATCACTCGCGCCGCGTCACCACCCTGTTCGATGAGCGAAAGAAGTCGGGCGAGGGAACTCCGGTCCCCCTGCAGTGCCGATTCGAAGAGAGTCTCGGGATTGCGATCGCGCCGACTCACACGTTCACCACTTCGGTGACGCCATCGACCCGGTCGCGCATGATGCGTTCGATCCCGGCCTTCAGAGTCTGCGTGGAGGCCGGACACGTTCCGCAGGCGCCGACGAGGGTGACCGACACGACGCCGGTCGATTCATCGACGTCTTTCAACTCCACGTCACCGCCATCGGCTTGCAGCGCCGGGCGGATCGCTTCGATGGTCTCCTCGACCTGTTGGCGCATCGTCGTCGTCATCGTTGATCGGGCTCGGCTCGGTCGGTCGACCGATGTCCAAGACACCCCTGATCGTAGAGTGGGAAGCCGTGAGAACCTCCGACGGGAGCCCGATGTCATGACCCCGAATACAGCTCTGCACGCCCTGGTCGCGCATCAGGGCGGATGGGACGAGATCCTTCTCGTCGCCGGGCCCATTCTCGTGATCGTGGGTCTGCTCGTACTCGTGAAACGCCGACTCGACCGCTGAGTCCACGAACCGCCGAACCTCGCTAGGCGCTGCGCTCGATCGCGGCCCCGATGGCGGCCAATCGACCCACGAGATCGTCGTAGCCGCGATCGATGTGTTCGACACCGCTGATGATCGTGCGACCCTCGGCGGCGAGCCCGGCCACCACCAATGCCGCGCCGGCCCGGATGTCGGGGGCCACCACCGCGGCTCCACGCAGGCGATCGACTCCGTGCACCACCGCATGGTGGCCGTCGGTGCGAATGTCGGCGCCGAGCTTGGAGAGTTCCTCGACGTAGCGGAATCGTCCCGGATAGAGGTTCTCGGTCATCACACCGATGCCGTCGGCCATGGCCAAAAGGGTGACCATGAGCGGCTTGTAGTCGGTGGCCACACCGGGATACGGCAGGGTCTGCACGTCGACCGCGCGCAGACGACTGTTGCAGCGAACGCGCACTCCGGTTGGATCGGGCCCCACGTCGACGCCCATCTCCGACAACTTCCGCAAGAACATCTCCATGTGATCGGCCCGGGCACCGCGCACGAACACGTCACCACCCACCATGGCCACCGCCGACATGTACGTGGCGGCCTGGATCCGGTCGTTGACTACCGCGTGGCTGACCGGGCGCAGCGATCCGGCCTCGACCCCGTCGATGGTGAGCACCGACGTACCGATGCCGTCGATTCGTGCACCCATCTCCACCAAGAGTTGGCAAAGATCGGCGACTTCGGGTTCGCGGGCCGCGTTGCGAAGCACGGTTCGGCCATCGGCGTGCACGGCGGCGCACACGATGTTCTCGGTGGCCCCCACCGACGGAAAGTCGAGGGCGATCTCGGCACCGTGCAGATTGTCGGCTCGGGCTTCGATGTGCGTGGCATCGGTGTCGAACTCGACTCCCATCGCAGTCAGGCCGGCGATGTGCATGTCGATCGGACGATCGCCGAAGTCGTCACCGCCGGGCATGTCGAGTCGGACGCGTCGGCAACGCGCGATGAGCGGACCCAGAACGTTGATCGACGCGCGGATGCTCTCGACGTTCTCCGGTGGTGGACTCCACGCGATGTCACCCGAGTTCGAGAGCACGAGTTCGTCGTGACGACCTTCGGCGAAACCCACTTCCACCCCGAGCGAACCGAGAAGTGCACCCATGGTGAGGACATCGGAAATACCCGGGACGTTCGTCAGACGATGTTCACCTTCGGCGTAGAGCGAGGCGACCATCAACTTCAGTACCGAATTCTTGGCGCCCGGGACGACGACTTCACCGGCGAGCGGACCGCTCTGATGCGCCACGATGCGGTCCATAGAACCCCCAGTATGCTCGCCACGTGGCCCGCACGAGTAGGCATGTGGTGCGGACGTGGCCCTCGGACGACGACGTGCCCGACTCGGTCATGCGGCCGCGCGAAGACGTCGTACTCGAAGTGGCCGTCGAACCCGAAGCAGGAGAACTCGCGCGCTTCGAGCAACGCGAAGGTCCCTTCGGCGGCTACCGACGCACCGTGAGCCGCGATCGGTCGACACTCGTCGTGACCGAGCGAACGTCGTATCGACTCGACGTTCCGTGGTTCGGCTGGTTGTTCGGTCCGCTCGTGCGTCGGCAACTGCGCCGACCCGATCGATCGTCGCCGGTGTGGGCACCGCCCGATCGGCTCACGACTCGACAGGTCAACGTGCTCGGATTGCTGGCGGCCGCCAGCTTGCTCTCGGCATTCAGCAACACCCTCTTCACCCAAACGGTGGCCTACGCCGGCGACGACTTCGGGGTGGGTGACTGGGGTCGCGGTGTGGGCGGCATGATCGTTCGACTCGGGATCATTCTCGGACTTCCGGCCGCATTGATCGCCGATCGCATCGGACGACGACGGGTCGTCGTGTTTCTCGCCTGGACGGCACCGATCATTGCCGCGCTCGGATCACTCGCTCCGAACTTCGCCGCGCTCGTGGCCACCCAGGCGGTGAGTCGACCGCTCGGACTCGCGCTCGACCTTCTCGTTGCGGTGATCGCCGCCGAGGAGATGCCCCGCAACTCGCGCGCGTACGCGGTGAGCATTCTCGCCATGGCCAATGGCCTCGGTGCCGGAGTTGCAGTGATCCTCCTTCCACTCGCCGACGTGGGCGACAGCGGCTGGCGGATGATCTACGCGATGTCACTCGTCTGGCTCGTGGTCGCCGTGGATCTCACCCGCCGCCTGCCCGAGACCGAACGCTTCCTCGTACGACGAGCCGACACCCGCGCCGCCGTACCCATGCAACGTCGGCGATTGGCGGTGCAGATGGCGGTGTCGTTCTTCGGCAACCTTCTGCTCGCCCCGGCCTCGTTCTTCCAGAACGGCTACCTCAAGGACGAACGCGGCTTCTCGGCCGCCATGGTCGCGGTCTTCACGCTCGTGACCTCCACGCCGGCCGTGATCGGACTGGTGCTGGGCGGACGAGTCGCCGATCAACGAGGAAGACGACGTCTCGCCGTCACGTGCGTGCCGATCGGTGCCGTCCTCATCGCCTCGTCGTTCTTCTTCGGTGGACCGTTGCTCTGGATCGCCGCGATCAGCGGCGCGGTGATGGCCGCGACCGCCTATCCATCACTCGCCGTGTATCGCACCGAGATGTTCCCGACCGGACGACGCGGACGCGCGGCTTTCCTCATCCTGGCCAGTGCTCTCGTGGGCGGGAGTCTGTCGCTGCTCCTCGTGGGCGCGTTGCTGGATCGCGATGTCTCGCACGGTCCGGTGATGATGTCGCTCGTGATCGGACCGGCCATGGTGGCCGCCATCGTGTGGCGAACGTATCCGGAGACTGCTCACCGCGAACTGGAAGACATCAATCCCGAGGACTCGACCCTCTCCTTGTAAGAGAGTCAGTCGGTCAGGATGCGACGGGCTTCGCTCAGATCACCGATCACCGAACTCGCCACGGCTTCGTCGCCGCCGTGATCGGGATGCACCTCACGCAGTCGTGAACGGAAACGCTTGGCGACTTCACGATTCGAGGGTCGCGTCGTTCCGGCTGGGAAGCCGAGGATCTCGAGGGCCCACGCCCGAGGGTCGGCCAGCGAGCGCAACGTCGACGACTTCGAACCGGCCAAATGGTTCACGAAGGCGGCGCCGAGGGGTCCGCGCCACTGGAGGGCCTTCATCAACACCGGCTCCAAGAGGCGACGCGTCGACGTGTCGAGTCGTTCGAGGGCGTAGATCGAGCCGAGCACTTGTTGGAGCGCGCTCCCCTGGGTGTCGAACTCGAATTCGATCTCGTCACCCTTGCCCCAGAGTCGATGTGCGCTACGCGCCATTCCGTGGCGGTCGACTTGGTAGCGATGACGTAGCCGGGGTTGGGCCACCCGCTCGCCACGCTGCACTTGCATGAGCAGGCGATGAACGTCGGGCACGAGATCGTCGTCCACATCGACGATGTGGCGCGCCACCACGGCCCCGAGCAACAACCCGCCGAAGCCGGGGGCTGGATCACAGGGCAGAACCATGTGTCCGAGCGACACGCGTCTCGTCGGGGTGAGTGGCCGCGTGTGCCACACCTCCAACTCGGCGAGAAGCGGATTCATCGTTCAGTCGTCGATGATGTCGTCGGCAAAGCCGTCACCCGAGTCGTCGAACTCGTCGAGGATGTCGTCGACGATCTCCTCGGCGGCCACCGGCACGACGAGCGTGGTCTCCACCCAACGATGGGTCACCCGACGCGCCACCAGGCTTTCGGTGATCTCCCGCCGCTCACCGATCGAGTACTCGTCGAGTTCGAACTCGATCGTCTCGTCATCGTCGTCCACGCCACCCGCGACGGCCGGGGATCCGATACCGAGTTCGCGCTCGAGACGATCGAAGAGCTGGTCGACGACGTCCTCGAACTCTTCCGACACTACAAGTTCGCTCTCCACCCACGCGTGAGCGATATCGGCATTGGCGAGCAACGCCGTGAGTTCGGCCTGCTGATCAGAAGTCCACGACGACAGGTCGTAGTAGACGTTCGGCGCATCCGGATCGAGCGGGTTCCAGTCGGTCACGCCGAGGACGCTACCGGTCAGTTGCGAAGGTGACCAGACAGGAACCGTTCCATGGCGTGGTATTCGTCTCGCTTGGCGTCGAGTCCGCGGAAACCGTGACCCTCCCCGGCGAACTCGACGTATTCCACGACACCACCCGCACGTCGCAGCGCCGCCGCCAGTTCACGACTCTGTTCCACTGATACAACCGGATCGGCATCGCCGTGAAGCAACAGAATCGGCGTTCGGGCGAGTTCATCGGCCCGGTGAACGGGCGAACGGAGTCGTGATCGCTCGACGGTCTCGGCCTCGGATCCCATCAGCGTGCGGTTGTAGTGCGCCTCGAAACGATGCGTTGCCGCGTCGAGCGCGGCGATGTCGGCCACCGGATACGACACCAGACACGCAGCCACGAGTGTCGGCGCCGTGGCGGCCACGTTCAACGCCGTGAGTCCACCGGCCGATGCACCGAGCACCGCCGTGGCGTCCGGCGCGAACCCGTAGTTCCGCTGCACCTCGCGCAGAACTTCGATCACGTCGCGGGAGTCGAGTGCGCCCCACTCTCCGCGCATTGCGGTCGTGAACGCCCGGCCGTGTCCGGTGCTGCCCCGGTGATCGGGGACGAGGATCGAATAGCCGCGGCTGATCCAGTAGTTGAAGCGTGGCTGGAACGACACGGGAGTCTGATCGGTCGGTCCACCGTGCACCCAGCACAGGAGTCCACGCGACTCGATCGGCGACTCGAAGAGGCGGGCGAACAACGTGACACCATCAGCCGACGTGACGCGCACGAGCGTCGGCTCGACGAGCGACCAGTGATCGGTCCACTCGGCGCTCGACGACACCAACAGCGAGCGCCGCGTCCACTCGTCGGTCGACGTGTCATAGACCACGATCTGAGTCGGTGTCTTGCCCCCGGTCCGCAGCGCGCACAGACGGTCACCGACCCAGCTCACTTGCCCGTGCACAGCCTTCGCGCGTTCCACCACTTGGCCACTCACGAGGTCGAACGTGCACAGCCGACCGAAACCTTCTTCGTTGCGGGTGAAGGCGATCGTCCGTCCGTCCGGGCTCCAGCACCACGAGCGTTGACGCTCACCCCATTGCGGACCACCGTGTTCGGCTTCTTCTCCGACGCGGAGTCCCGAACCCACCACCACGTTCAACCAGCCCGAGGCGTCATCGAGCCAAGCGAACTCCTCACCACCGGGTGCGGGTCGCCACTGTTGGATCTGTCGTTGCGGCGCCCACATCACCACTCCGTCGGGCGAGACGATCGCGCTCTCGTCCCACGGCATGTGCGGCACCCGCCATGCCTGCCAGACCGGACGACCCTTCCACCACACCGGATCGATCACGAAGTCGAAGTCACCCCGATCGATACGCTCGGACGTCCCCGGTCGTTCGATCTCCACGACGCGGATCTCCGCCTGGTCCACGACGAAGGCAACCCGTCGACCATCAGGAGACACACACGGCGACGACACCACCCGGTCGGTTTCGGAATGAAGCACACGTGACTCGCCGTTGCGGAGGAGTACGCGCACCGCCCCGTCACGGTCGATCACGACCCAACCCGACGAATCGGCCAACCAGTCGAAGGTGCCACCACCCATTCCGCGCACGGATCGCACCGCGAAATCGGCCGGGTCGACCCACTCCACATCTTCGAGCGCGGTCACCAGCAACCGGCTCTCGGGTGCATTCGTATCCCGTCCGGCCACGACCGCAGCCACCCAACGACCGTCGGGACTGAGTCGGGGCTCGCCGACATCGGGCCCCGATACCACGGCTTCGAAAGCGACCGCGGAACGCTGGGGGTGTTCGGTCACGGCCCGAGCGTAGGACACCTATGGGTCATGGGGTCAGACGACTACGGTGTGATCCATGCCCGAAAAGCCGTCACGAAATCTGGCGATGGAGCTCGTCCGCGTCACCGAATCGGCCGCCATGGCCGCCGCTCGCTGGGTCGGCCGGGGCGACAAGAACGGAGTCGATGGTGCCGCCGTCGACGCCATGAGGACCGTCCTCGCTTCGGTCCCGATGGATGGACTCGTCGTGATCGGTGAAGGCGAAAAAGACGACGCGCCGATGCTCTTCAACGGTGAGATCGTGGGTGACGGCTCGAGCACCAAGACCGATGTCGCTGTCGATCCGATCGACGGCACCACGCTCACTGCTCTCGGTCGGGGCAACGCGCTCTCGGTGATCGCGGTCTCCGAACGTGGCACCATGTTCAACCCCGGCCCGTGCATGTACATGGAGAAGATCGCTGTCGGTCCGTCGGCAGTGGGTCACATCGACATCACGGCCACGCCCTCGCAGAACCTGAAGTGGATCGCCAAGGCCAAAGGTGAGAGCGTGCGCGACCTCACCGTCGTGATCCTCGACCGCGAGCGACACAGCGCACTCATCGACGAGATCCGCAGCACCGGTGCCCGCATCAAACTCATCGGTGACGGTGACATCTTCGGCGCCCTCGCCGCCGCCTGGCCCGAGGCCGGTGTCGACGTGCTCTTCGGAATCGGAGGCACACCGGAAGGCGTGATCGCCGCTGCCGCGCTCAAGTGCATGGGGGGCGAGATCCAAGGACGACTCTGGCCACGCAACGATGCCGAGAAGTCGGCTGCTCTCGCCGCCGGCTACGACCTCGATCGCGTGCTCACGACCGACGATCTCGTGCAAGGCGACAACTGCTTCTTCGCCGCGACCGGCGTGACCGACGGCGAACTCCTGAAGGGTGTCCGCTTCCACCCCGGTGGGGCGACCACGGCGAGTCTCGTGATGCGTTCGCATTCGGGGACGGTTCGTTTCATCGAAGCCCGCCACCGACTCGACAAACTCGGCGAATTCGCGTCGGTCGACTACGCCTGACCGACACTTTCTCGACCGCGTTCTACAAGGCTGAAAACGAATCGGGCGTGGCCCGAAGGCCACGCCCGATCAGATCACCATCCGCGGTGGGTCACATCATTCCGGGCATTCCGCCCATGCCACCCATGCCACCGCCACCGGCCGGCATAGCCGGCTTCTTCTCGGGCTTGTCGGCCACGAGACACTCGGTGGTGAGCACGAGAGCGGCGATCGACGCTGCGTTCTGCAACGCCGCGCGAGTCACCTTGGCGGGGTCGATGATGCCGGCCTTCACGAGGTCGACGTACTCGCCCGTTGCGGCGTTGAGTCCGACCGAACCCTTCTCGGCCTCCACTCGCTGAACGACGAGGGCTCCTTCGAGTCCGGCGTTGTCAGCGATGTTGCGAGCCGGAGCTTCGAGCGAATCCCACACCGTGCGGGCACCCGTGGCTTCATCGCCGGTGAGCGAATCGAGCACCTTCTTGACCGACGCACGGGCCCGCAGAAGTGCGGTTCCGCCACCGGGCACGACGCCCTCTTCGATCGCCGCGCGAGTGGCCGATACGGCGTCCTCGATGCGGTGCTTCTTCTCCTTGAGTTCGACCTCGGTGGCCGCGCCGACCTTGATCACGGCCACACCGCCGGCCAACTTGGCCAGACGCTCCTGCAGCTTCTCGCGATCCCAGTCGGAGTCGGTGTTGTCGATCTCGGCCTTGATCTGGTTGATGCGGCCATCGACGTCGGCGCGGTCACCGGCGCCATCGACGATGGTCGTTTCATCCTTGGTCACGATGATGCGCTTGGGACGGCCGAGGAGATCGAGGGTGACGGTCTCGAGCTGGAGACCGACCTCCTCGCTCACGACCTGACCACCGGTGAGGACGGCCATATCCTGCAGCATCGCCTTGCGGCGATCGCCGAAGCCCGGCGCCTTCACGGCGACCGAGTTGAACGTTCCACGGATCTTGTTGACCACGAGGGTCGCCAACGCTTCACCTTCGATGTCTTCGGCGATGATCACGAGTGGCTTACCCGACTTCATCACGGCTTCGAGGGTCGGCAGGATCGCCTGAACGGTCGAGATCTTGGCGCCGTACAGAAGGATGTACGGATCGTCGAGGACGGCTTCCTGGCGCTCGGCATCGGTCACGAAGTACGGCGACAAGTAGCCCTTGTCGAAGAGCATTCCCTCGGTGAAATCGAGCTCGATTCCAAAGGTGTTGCTCTCCTCCACCGTGACGACGCCGTCCTTGCCGACCTTGTCGATCGCGTCGGCGATGACACCACCAATGGCGGCATCGGCCGCCGAGATGGTGGCCACGCTGGCGATCTCGGACTTGTCCTCGACCTTCTTGGCGAGATCCTTGATCGACTGCACCGCAGCGGCCACAGCCTTCTCGATGCCCTTCTTCAGACCCATCGGGTTGGCACCGGCGGTCACGTTGCGTAGACCGTTCGACACCATCGACTGCGCCAGAACCGTGGCGGTGGTGGTTCCGTCACCGGCGACGTCGTTCGTCTTGGTGGCGACCTCCTTCACCAACTGCGCGCCCATGTT
>CAZLXB010000023.1:0-30807 GCA_964563545.1 uncultured Bifidobacterium sp.
TGCTCGGCGGAGTCGAGATCGGATCCGAAACTCTCTTGCGTTGGTACGTGTTGCACGTACTCATGCTTCCGTTCGTGATCGTGATCTTCATGGCCATCCACTTCTGGCGAGTCCGCAAGGACGGCGGCATCTCGGGTCCGCTCTGATCGACAGCGAAAGGTTTCACCGAACATGACTGAGATTCCCGAACACCTCCTGAAGCGGGCCCAAGCGGCTCGCGAGAAGGCTGCATCGTCGTCCGATGCTGCACCTTCGGGTGCCGAACCGGCCGGCGATCCGCGTATCCCCGCGCACCTGCTCGAGCGCAGTCGCGCCGCTAAGTCGAAATCCGAAGGTGAAGGTGGCGCGGTTGCGGTGGCCGAGAAGGTGGCGGCCGTCGTCGCCGCCGGCGCGGCAACTGGTGGTGTTCCGGTGGGTGCCGGACCCGGTGGACATACTCAGCGTCTGCTCACCGTCGTGAAGTCCGGATCGATTCAGGACGTCAAGGCGACGCCGGTCGACAAAGTTCATACGTGGCCGCATCTCCTGGCCGTCGAGTTCGTGGCTGCGCTTGCGTGCACGGCGTTCCTCTTCTTCTTCTCGATTTTCGTGAACGCCCCGCTTCTCCAATTGGCCAACCCGAACCAGACTCCGAACCCCTCGAAGGCGCCGTGGTACTTCCTCGGTCTGCAGGAACTCCTCACGATGTTCCACCCGATGGTGGCCGGTGTGACGATTCCGGGCATTGCACTCTTCGCGTTGATCCTCGCGCCGTACATCGACAAGAACCCGTCGAACAAGCCCGAGGATCGCAAGTTCGCCACGTCACTCATGACGGTGCACCTGATGTTCTGGGCCGTGCTCGTGATGATCGGTTCGTTCTTCCGCGGCCCCGGATTCAACTTCGTGTTCCCTTGGCGTGACGGCCTGTTCTTCGAGTTGTGAGGTACCCCACCACATGAGTTCAACAGCAACTATCGCCATCGTCATCGCGGCGATCGTCGTTCTGGCGGCGGTCGTCTTGGTGACATCCGCCCGACGTTCCGACGTTCGCGGAGCAGGCGCGCTTTCGCGCGAGACGATCAAGCGCGACAAGAGCACCGCCAAGAGCGCGTCGCCTTCGGGCGCGGTCTACGAGAAGGCAGAAATGACCGCCCGCTCCACGGCGCTCGAGAAGGCGCCGGAAACCGTGCCGACTCCCTGGGTCGCGCCGGACGAAGAAGCGATCGGTGTGTCGCGCCGTCAGTTCTTCAACCGCGCCGCGGTCACCATGATGAGCGCAAGCATCGGCGCCTTCGGTGTGGCCGTCGTGGCGTTCCTGTGGCCGCGTGCTGGCGGCGGCTTCGGTTCCAAGGTGAACGTCGGCCGCCTCGACGATCTTCTCGTGCAGATTCGTAGTGAGAAGGGTTTCGTCTACAAGCCCGAGGCCCGCACTTGGCTCACCGCCTATCCAGCCGAAGCGCTCCCCAAGGCGCGCACGTCGTACGGTGGTCAGCCATCGGTGCTCGCCGGAATGGAAGCCGGTCTCGTGGCGCTCTATCAGAAGTGCCCGCACCTCGGGTGTCGTGTTCCTGAGTGCAAGAGCTCGCAGTGGTTCGAATGTCCCTGTCACGGTTCGCAGTACAACCGTGTGGGCGAAAAGAAGGCTGGCCCGGCCCCGCGTGGTATGGACCGTTTCGGCTTGTCGGTGAGCAACGGCAACGTGATCGTCGATACCGGAGCCGTTTTCAACGGTCCGGCGATCGGAATCAACACCACTGGTCAGGAAGCCGAAGGTCCGCACTGCATCACTGGTGGAGGAGCACACTGATCATGGTCGCCCTAGCAACCACCACTATCGCCATCCTCATTGCGATCGCCGTCGTCGTCGGCTGGCTCGTCTACGCAGCCTTCAACTGGTCGGTCGGTCGGGCCGAGATCGGTTCGGAGATCGAACTCGCCGCCAACCGCAAGCCGTACTACGAGGACGAGGTTCTGGAAGGAAAGCGTCTCGAGCGCGTTCAGTTCCTCGGCGTCATCTTGTTGGCCACTGTCACCATCGGGCTTCCGGTGTACTGGCTCTTCGAGCCGGGCCGTCAGGCCGATGCCGAAGAGGGATTCCAGAATCGCTTCGCAAGTTGGGGTTCACAGTTGTTCGACGTCACGGCCAACGGAGGGTTCAACTGCGCCGGTTGCCATGGCGGTATGAAGGCCACGGGTGGCGCGGCGGCTTACACGGTGACCGACAGCAAGACCGGTGAGGTCAAGGCCGTCACGTGGAAGGCCCCGGCCCTGAACACAGTGTTCTACCGATTCAGTGAGGACGAAGTTCGCTTCATTCTCGAGTACGGGCGTCCGTTCTCACCTATGTCGCCGTGGGGTGTCAAGGGTGGCGGACCGATGAACGATCAGCAGATCAACAATCTCATCGCCTACTTGAAGAGCATTCAGGTGCCGCGTGAGAACTGCATCGTCGCCGACGCTGATCCCCGCAACTGCGAGGGCGGCCATCTGCCTGCGGCTGAGCAGGACAAGATTCAGGCCGCGGCCGAGAAGGGCGTCGAGGATGGCACGTATTCGTCGATCGGCGAAGCGCTGTTCAATCTCGAAATCGGTGCCGGCGCGTACAGCTGCGCGCGGTGCCACACTCCGGGTTGGAGTTGGGGTGAGCCGGGTCAGACCGGTTCGGGTGCTTTCGGCTGGAACCTCACCGGTGGTGCGACGAACTCGCACTTCGCCACCGAGAAGGAGATGGTCGACTTCATCAAGGCCGGTTCGGTGTACGGCGCGAAGTACGGCGTGCAGGGCCAGGGCAGCGGACGCATGCCCGGATTCGGCAGTTTGCTGACCGAGGAACAGATCCAGGCGATCGTCAACTACGTGAGGAACGAACTGTGAGCGCGCTTCTGAGTATCGGCTGGGAGCCCGAGCTACGCGGTGTTCTCACCGTCATCATCGGAACGGTTGCGCTTTGCGGCAGCGTCTATCTCCTGCTGGCCACCAACATGGGGGTCCGTCTCGGACTCCTCGTGGCGCTCGCCGGTCTCTTCGGCTGGATGGCATCGATGGGTGCGATCTGGTGGAGTTACGGCATCGGATTGACCGGGACGTCTCCCTCGTGGAAGCCGGCTGAGCCCTTCACTATCGTTCGTGAAGGTCCGCGTCTACTCGATGCCGAGGTGCTCGATTCTCCGGTCACGATCGACGAAGGTGCTACGTACACCGATGTCGCCGAGGCTACGCAGGAAGCCCTCGTCGAGCAGGGTTGGATCAAGCTCCCCGAGGACGATCGCGGTCGCGGACAGGCCATCGCGGCCGCCGACGAGATCATCCAGGTGGAGGCCGAACTCTTCGCGGCCGGTGAGTATCAGGCCACGTCGGTGTATCTGAAGGGTGGTGAGCGTTACCCGAAGTTCGGCGACAAGGTGGACTTCTTGGCGTTCTTCCACAAGCCCCACTACGCGGTGGTCGAGATCGCTTCGCTGATTCCTCAACGCAACGAACCCGGCCGTGCGCCAGCCCGCCCGGTGATCGACGAATCACAGCCGCATCAATACGTGGTGATGATCCGCGACCTCGGCACCAAGCGTCAGCCGGCGGCCTTCATCACGATCGGCTCGACGATCATCTTCCTGCTCTGCTGCTGGATGCTCCATCGTCGCGACAAGATCTTCGCCCGCCACACCGGCGCCGTCGTTCCGGCCAAGGTCTGAGTCATGGGCCAGTACCTACCGGTCATCGCCCTCCTGATCCTGGGCGTGCTCTTCGGAGCGCTCAGTTTCGTGGCATCCCGGTTGCTGGCCCCCCGTCGTCCGTCGGTCGCCAAGGAGGCCCCGTACGAATGCGGCATCGTGCCGAGTCGTGAGCCACCCGAACGCTTCCCGGTCAGCTTCTACATCGTGGCGATGTTGTTCATCATGTTCGACATCGAAATCATCTTCATCTACCCCTACGCCGTGAGTCGCGGTGAACTCGGTGCCTTCGCGTTCTGGGAGATGCTGGCCTTCAGCGTCGTCTTCTTCCTCACGTTCGTGTACGTCATCGCACGCGGCGCTCTCGACTGGGGTCCGGTCGCCAAGGCCCGTCGACTCATCGATGGTGTCTCGTCCGAACGCACGACCAGCACCACCATCAGACGAGTCGGTCTCGAAGGCCGCGTCGACGGCGATCAGGCCGCCTGAACCAACGGAGGATCGACATCATGAGTTTGGTTCGCAACGTGCTCGACGATGGCCTCGGTGGTCTCGACCACAACTTCGTCACCGGCAAACTCGAAGACCTCGTCAAGTGGGCTCGCAGCCGATCGAGCTGGGGCGCGACCTTCGGCCTCGCGTGTTGTGCCATCGAGATGATGGGTTCGGGTGGTGCGCACTACGACCTCGCCCGTTTCGGCATGGAGGTGTGGCGTGCTTCGCCGCGGCAGGCCGACATCATGGTGGTGGCCGGTCGAGTGAGCCAGAAGATGGCTCCGGTGTTGCGTCAGGTCTACGACCAGATGATGGAGCCCAAGTGGGTCATCTCGATGGGTGTGTGTGCTTCGAGCGGCGGCATGTTCAACAACTATGCGATCATCCAGGGTGTCGACCAGATCGTCCCGGTCGACGTCTACGCGCCTGGGTGTCCGCCCACACCCGAGACCCTGATCCACGCCATCGAGACATTGCATCAGAAGATCGAGGACGGCGAGATCATGCGTCGTCGCGCCGCTAGTGGCGCCGGTGCCAATCTGCACATCGCCGAGATTCCCGCCCAGCAGTCGCCGATTCCGGTGTCGTTGTCGGCGGCGCGCTCGGGGGCCATGGCATGAGTGAGGTCGAAGGTGTCGAGTTGCTTCACGGCGCGCCCGTGAGTGAATCGCGCGGTCAGCGCGTGGTGCACCCCGACCGTGCGAAGTACATCGCGGTGCTGAAGAAGCTCCTCGACGACGGATACGTGATGTGCAGCGACCTCACGGCGGTCGACTATCTCACGCACCCCGGCCGAGCCCTGCCGGCTGGTGTGTTGGCCGAGCGTTTCGAACTCGTACTCAATCTCACCTCGATCACCTCTCGTGACCGCATCCGAGTTCGGGTGCAGATCCCCGAAGGCGACGCCGTGGTGGCATCGGCCTTCGATCTCTGGCCCGGTACCGAGGCCATGGAGCGCGAAGTATTCGACATGTACGGCATCCGTTTCGACGGCCATCCCGACCTGACCCGCATTCTCATGCCCGAGGACTGGGATGGCCATCCGCTCCGCAAGGACTACGAGATCGGTCGTATTCCCGTGCAGTTCAAGGGAGCGCACTCGTGACTGCGGTGGAGAACGTTCGCCAGACGAGCGAGGGCGGACAGGAGATGCGCTCGCGCAGCGAGATCGGCGCCAAGGAGCTCCTGCGCGAGGTCGGATCGGTGCTGCGCATGAGCGAGGCCGAGGCGGCCAAGCTCGGACAGATTCCGGTCGACCCCGACGAAGACCAGACGATGATCATCAACATGGGTCCGCAGCACCCGAGTACGCACGGCGTGTTGCGTCTCATGCTCGAGCTGCAAGGCGAGACCGTTCTTCGGTGCAAGCCGATCATCGGATATCTGCACACCGGCATGGAGAAGACCGGTGAAGACCTGACCTTCCTCCAGGGTGGCACCAACGTCACCCGTATGGACTACCTCAGTCCGCTGAACAACGAACTCGTCTTCTCGATGGCCACCGAGAAGTTGCTCGGTATCGAGAACGACATTCCGGAGCGTGCGGTCTGGATGCGCATGCTCCTGTCGGAACTCAACCGGATGAGCAGCCACCTGCTCTTCCTCGCGACCAACGGTATGGACATCGGCGCGGTGTCGATGATGCTCTACGGATGGCGCGAGCGCGAGGAGGTTCTCCGCTTCTTCCAGAAGGTCACCGGTCTGCGGATGAACCACAACTTCATTCGTCCCGGTGGGCTCGCCGCCGATCTGCCGCCCGGCTGGCGTGACGATGTCCTCGCCATCCTCGAGATGCTCCCGAGCCGACTCGAGGAATACGACGTCCTCATGACCAATCAGCCGATCTGGCGCGAACGCCTGCAGGGTGTCGGCGTGATCACAGCGAACGAAGCGTTGGCCCTCGGAACGAGTGGTCCGATCCTCCGTTCCACCGGAGTCGCTTGGGATCTTCGGCGCGATCAGCCGTATCTCCGGTACGACGACGTCGAGTTCGACGTGATCGTGGGTTCGTACGGCGACGCTTTCGACCGTTACGCGATCCGTCTGAACGAGATCCGTGAGTCGATGAAGATCGTCCGGCAGATCCTCGACCGCATGCCGTCGGGTGACTATCGAATCCAGAACAAGAAGGTCACGCCGCCTCCGCGCGCCCGGATCGACGAATCGATGGAAGCGCTCATCCACCACTTCAAGATCTTCACCGAGGGATTCAAGGTCCCCGAAGGCGAGGTCTACGTCGGCATCGAGAGTCCGCGCGGCGAGATCGGCTGCTACATCGTGAGCGATGGCGGGCCGAAGCCCTACCGGATCCACATGCGCGCGCCGAGCTTCGTCAACATTCAGGCCCTGCCGCACATGATGCGCGGGGGTCTCGTGGCCGACGCCGTTGCCGTGATCTCGTCGGTCGACCCGGTGCTCGGGGAGGTCGATCGCTGATGGCCCGCCTCTCCGAAGAGAATGTTCGTCTGGCCAAGGAGATCATCGCGCGTTACCCGCGTTCGCGTTCGGCCACCATTCCGCTGTTGCACCTCGCCCAGGAGCAGGACGGCTACGTCACCAACGAGGCCATGGTTCACATCGGTGAACTCGTGGGCGCGACGTCAGCCGAGGTTCTCGGAACCGCGTCGTTCTACGAGATGTTCAAGTTCGAGCCGGTCGGCCGCTATCTCATCAACATCTGCGGAACGATGTCGTGCGCGCTGATGGGTGCCGAGGAGCTGATGCATCACGCCGAGGATCGTCTCGGTGTGAAACTCGGTGGTACCACTCCCGACGGCAACTTCACGCTCGAGCGGGCCGAATGCCAGGCGGCGTGTACCGAGGCCCCGTGTCTGCAGGTGAACTATCGCTATCGCTTCCGCGTCACCAACGAGGAATTCGATCGACTCGTCGACGACCTCGCCGCCGGACGTCTCGACGACGAGATTCCGCCGCACGGAACCGTGGCGCGGGTTCGTCAGCGGGTGGCCGCCGATCGGGTGGTCGGTGCGGTGGCTCCCGAACTCGTGACCGAATCGCCGGTATGGCTCGACGGGAAGGCGGCGCTGTGACCGCGCAAGGAACCTACGCGCACGCGCCCGGCTTCATCGCCGGTGATCGGCCCAAGATCGTCACGTCGCGTTTCGAGTACGCCGACTCGCACACCCTCGAGCGTTATCTCGCGACCGATGGTTACTCCGGGCTGCGGCGTGCGCTCGCGCGTCCGGCCTCGGAGATCCACGACGAGGTCAAGAACGCAACGGTGCTCGGTCGTGGTGGTGCCGGATTCCCGGCCGGTACCAAGTGGGGGCTCACACCGCAGGGTGTGTGGCCGCGTTATCTCGTGGTCAACGGCGACGAGAGCGAACCCGGCACCTACAAGGACCGACTGCTCATGGAGCGCGATCCGCACCAGTTGATCGAGGGCTGTCTGATCGCGTGTTACGCGGCCGGACTCTCGCAGTGCTTCCTCTACATCCGCGGAGAGATGGCACTCGCTCAGGAGCGCGTTGCGGCGGCGATCAACGAGGCCTACGCGGCCGGCTACATCGGCAAGAACATCCTCGGCAGCCGTTTCTCACTCGACATCGTTCTCCACTGGGGCGCCGGCGCATATGTGGTGGGCGAGGAGACCGCGCTCATCGAGAGTCTCGAGGGCAACCGTGGTATGCCACGTCTCAAGCCCCCGTACTTTCCGGCTGCCATCGGTCTCTACGGTCAGCCGACCATCGTCAACAACGTCGAGACCCTCGCCAATCTGCCTTGGCTCATGCGTCACGGCGCCGAGGCCTACACCGCGATCGGCACCAAGACGTCGCCCGGTACGCGCATGGTCGCGGTGTCCGGTCATGTGAAGCGGCCCGGCGTGTACGAGATCATCAACGGCACGACGACGTTCCGCGATCTCATCTACGGCGAAGATTTCTGCGGAGGCATTCGCGACGGCAACGAACTCAAGGCCTTCGTGCCCGGTGGTGGATCAGCGCCTTGGTTCACCCCCGAACAACTCGATCTCCCCTTCGAGGCCAGCCAGATCGGACCGGCGGGATCGATGCTCGGTTCGGGCGCGATCATGGTGATGGACCACACGACCGACATCCCGAAGGCCGCGCTCACCCTCACCCGCTTCTACGCGCACGAGTCGTGCGGCAAGTGCACGCCGTGTCGTGAAGGCGGAACCTGGTTGGAGCGGATCCTGAGTCGCATCGTCGACGGTGAAGGGACCGACGCCGATCTCGCGCAGATCGTCGAAGTCGGCGAGTCGATC
This sequence comes from uncultured Bifidobacterium sp., assembly GCA_964563545.1. Taxonomy (GTDB): domain Bacteria; phylum Actinomycetota; class Acidimicrobiia; order Acidimicrobiales; family Ilumatobacteraceae; genus Casp-actino8. The sequence continues at coordinate 8,392 of CAZLXB010000023.1, forward strand.
TGCCCCGGTGCGTTCCCTCACGCCTCGAGTAGCAAACTCGGACTGTCGTCCACGCCGTTCCCGTACAAGATGAACACGATCTGCTTCGTCGGGCCGTCGGCCTACGCTCCGGTGCACTCGGCGCTCACGTTGTTCCGTGAGGAGTTCGAGGCCCGGGTCACGAAGCGCAATCGCATTCCCGTCACCAGTTCTGGAGCCGCCTCGTGAGCACGACCGAGACCCCCGCGACCGAAGGTGGCGCACCCGAAGTCGATCCCAATGCCGTGTCGATCACGATCAACGGTCGCGTGGTCGCGGCCCGCAAAGGCGAACTCATCATCGCGGCCGCCGATCGCAGCGGCGACTACATCCCGCGCTTCTGCTACCACCCGCGCATGAGCCCGGTCGGCATGTGCCGGCAGTGCCTCGTCGAGGTCGAGGGTCCTCGCGGCCCGATGATGGTGGTGTCGTGCATGACACCGGTGGCCGAAGGTCAGATCGTCCGCACCGACACACCGCAGGTCAAGCGGGCGCACGAAGGAATCGTCGAACTCCTTCTGGCCAACCATCCGCTCGACTGCCCGGTGTGCGACAAAGGCGGCGAGTGCCCGCTGCAGGATCAAGCCTTCAGCCACGGCCCGGGTGAGAGCCGGTTCATCGAGGAGAAGCGTCACTACGAGAAGCCGATCGCCATCAGCGATCTGGTTCTCCTCGACCGTGAGCGCTGCATCCTGTGCGATCGCTGCACCCGGTTCGCCGACGAGGTCGCCGGTGACGCGCTGATCCATTTCACGTCGCGCGGCAACAACACCCAAGTGCTCACGTTCCCCGACGAACCCTTCAGCAGTTATTTCTCCGGCAACACGGTTCAGATCTGTCCGGTCGGAGCTCTGACGGCCAAGCCGTATCGGTTCAAGGCCCGGCCATGGGATCTCGACAAGACCGAGAGCACGTGCACCACGTGTTCGGTCGGATGCCGGATCACCCTCGAATCGAGCCGCGACCAGTTGCTCCGGCACCAAGGAGTCGACAGCGATCCCGTCAACTGGGGATGGCTGTGCGACAAAGGACGTTTCAACTTCGAGGCCGTCGGTTCACCCGATCGCCTCGAGAATCCGCTCGTGTCGGTCGACGGCCATCTGACCGAGACCTCATGGAGTGTTGCGCTCCGGGCTGCCGCCGATGCGCTGGCGGCCGCGGTTCGTGACGGTGGCGCCTCGAGCATTGCGGTCATCGGTGGTGCGCGTGGATCGAACGAGGACGCCTACGCATGGTCGCGACTCGCCAAAGCCCTCGGCACGTCCAATGTCGACGCGCAACTGGGCGATGGTCTGCCCACTGCCGTGTTCGGATATCGGCAGGCCACGATCGACGATGCCGCCAACGCCGGGACCGTCATCCTTCTCGGTCCCGATCTCAAGGAAGAACTCCCGGTTCTTCACCTCCGTCTGCGTGACGCGTCGCAGAAGCGTCGGAGTCGGATCATCGAATTCACGCCGAAGGCGTCGGGGCTCTCGAACGAAGCTTGGAAGTCGGTGACCTTCGAACCCGGACAGCAGATCGCGGCCGTGCGTTCGACGCTCACCGAAACCTCGGTCGTCTCGCAACTCAACAAGGGTCCGGTTGTCGTGGTGGTCGGTCGCGCGAATCTCGCCGAGTCGGCCGAACTCACGATGGCGGCCCTCGCCGCGATCGTGGAACTCGTTCCGCAGGCCGGAGTCCTTCCGGTGTTGCGCCGTGGCAACGTTCGCGGTGCACTCGCGGCCGGACTCGGGGCCGGCGACACGACCTCGATCTTGGAGCAAGCAGTCGCCGGTCGGGTGAACTGTCTGGTGCTCGTGGGTGCCGACCCGTTGTCGGATGTCCCCGACACCGATCTCGCCCGTCGCGCGCTGGCTGCGGTTCCGCATGTGATCAGTGTGGACACCGGTCGTCACGCCTCGAATGACGGTGCCGACGTGATCCTTCCGGCGGCGGCGTTCGGAGAAAAGGACGGCACGACCACCAACATGGAAGGCCGCGTCACCCGACTCGGCCGCAAGGTCACGGCTCGTGGAACCTCCCGACCGGACTGGATGATCGCCGTCGAGCTGGCTGACCTCCTCGGTATCGATCTCGGTGCCGGTTCGATCCACGAAGTGCACGACCAGATGGTTCTGACTCAGCCGGCCTTCAACAACATCGATCGCCGCCGTCTCGCCGCCGATCCCGATGGAGTGGTCATGGCCCAGGTCGGAAGCGCTCCGATCGCGCCGCCGACGCCATCGGTTCCGGAGCGGCCCGGTTTCGGTTTCCGCCTCGTGGTGAGTCGCAAGTTGTACGACGCCGGACACAACGTGGCCAACTCACCCTCACTCGCCGGAATCGCACCGGGCGCGGCGCTTCACGTCCATCCGCTCGACCTCGGCCGAGTCGGCGTGGGCGAAGGGGCGCGGGTCAAGGTGTCGGGGGCGCGGACATCGGTGATTATGACCATCGTCGCCGACGACTCCGTTGTGCGCGGCACCGCGTGGGTGCCGTGGAATCAGCCCGGTGGCAACGTTGGCGAACTCATCGATGCTGCGGCTCTGGTGAACGACGTCCGAGTGGAGAGCATCTGATGAACCCCGCTCTTCTCTCGATCGATCCCGTCGCCGATGGCGACCTCCTCTGGACGCCGCTGCTGATCATCGTGTTGAAAGTCGTGGCGATCTTCGCCATCGGCCTCATCGTCACGATGTTCATGGTGTGGTTCGAGCGCAAGGCCATCGCCGGTCTGCAGAACCGCATCGGTCCCAACAAAGCCGGCCCGTGGGGACTCCTCCAGACACTCGCCGACGGCATCAAGCTGTTCTTCAAGGAAGACCTCATTCCCGACCGCGCCGATCGGTTCGTGTTCAAACTCGCGCCCTATCTGGCCTTCGTTCCCGCGTTCCTCGTCTGGAGTGTGATCCCGCTCGGCGGTGATTTTTCGGACGGCAAGGACGGCCTCGTCTCGTGGTTCGGTCACACCACTCGTGTGCAGTTAGCCGATCCGCCAGTGGGCATCCTCCTCTTCATGGCGCTGTCGTCCGTCGCCGTCTACGGCATCATGCTCGCCGGTTGGTCGAGCGGATCGAAGTATCCGTTGCTCGGTTCGGTGCGCGCGTCAGCGCAGATGGTGTCGTACGAAGCGGCACTCGGTCTGAGCATCGCGACGGTGCTCCTCCTCGCCGGAACGCTGTCGACGAGCGGCATCGTCGCCAATCAGGACGGTTTCGCCAATTGGCACGTGATCTCGACGGGTGTGGTTCCCTTCGTGATCTTCCTCCTCGCCGCGACCGCCGAGATGAACCGTCCTCCTTTCGACCTCGTGGAAGCCGAACAGGAATTGGTCGGCGGATTCAACACCGAATACTCGAGCATCCGTTTCGGCCTGTTCTTCCTCGCCGAATTCATGAACACCGTGACCATGAGCGGCATCATCGTGACTCTCTTCTGGGGCGGACCGCAGGGGTTGTTCGACATCCCGGTCATTCCTGGCGCGATCGAGGGAACCATCTGGTTCATCGCCAAGGTCCTCGTCTTCCTCTACGTCTATGTGTGGTTCCGAGCGACATTGCCCCGCTATCGCTACGACCAACTCATGGATCTCGGCTGGAAGATCCTCATTCCGGCATCCCTCGGTTGGTTCATGTTGATGGCCGTACTCCGACTCGCGCGTGACGAGGACTGGAACCGGGCCGTCGTCGCGGTGGCGGCCGCGGTGGTGATCGCGCTCTGCGCGACTCTCATCTCGGTGGCCATGAAGGTGAGCCGGGCCAATCGTGAGCGTGAGGGGGCGATGTTCTGATGGGTTACCTCGGTGGATTCCTCGTGACACTCCGACAGGTCGGCAAGCGCAATCGGGTGACCCGTCAGTACTCGGGCGGTCGCGAGATCAAGAAGGGCAAACCACTGCGCGACGAGAAGGCCGACAAGCCCGATCGCCTGCACGGGCGGCACGTCCTCAATCGCTACGAAGACGGCATGGAGAAGTGCATCGGTTGCGAGTTGTGCGCAGGTGTGTGCCCGGCCAAGTGCATCTACGTGCGCGGTGCCGACAACGATCCGGACAACCCGACCTCACCGGGGGAGCGCTTCGGATTCGTCTACGAGATCAACTACCTCCGTTGCATCCACTGCGATCTTTGCGTGGAAGCGTGCCCGACCGAGGCGATCACCGAGACGAAACTCTTCGAGTTCTCGTTCACCAACCGGCGCGACGCGATCTACACCAAGTCCGAACTCGTCGTGGGTGACGACGGCAAGCCCCAGCAGATGCCGTGGGAGGACTGGCGTGAGGGCGAAGACCTCATGACATCGGGTTGGGTTCGGGCCACGGCGCCGTCGGGTGACGCAACCTTCGAAGGAGTGGTCGGTTGGAGCGGCGAACTCGGCTACGGAGTTCGCGCGCCCGAACCGGCCCAGTCCGAGCGTGACCAGGCCCGTCGCGAATCGGCCCGTCCCGATAAGGACGGTCACTGATGGAGCTAGTCGTCTTCGTTCTGGCCGCGGCCATGGTTCTCGTGGGTGCCCTCGGAGTGATCCTGCGGAGTAACCCGGTACATGCCGCGCTCAGTCTCGTGCTCACGCTCTTCGGGATCGCCGTGATGTTCGTGGCCCAAGAGGCGCACTTCCTCGCCGCCGTGCAGGTGATCGTCTACGCCGGCGCCATCGTGGTGCTCTTCTTGTTCGTGATCATGCTCCTCGGTGTCGACCGTTCCGAGGACATCCGCATCGAGCCGTTCAAGGTGCAACGTCCGCTGGCCGCCATCGTCGGCCTCGGTGTGATCGGACTCGTCGCGGCATCGATCGTCGCATCACGCGACGCGATCGGTGGGGGAAGTGGTTCGCTCGATACCCCGACCTCCACCGGAAACGGCGATTCCAACATCCGGCAGATCGCCGTGAGTGTCTTTGGTGATTACGTCGTCGCCTTCGAAGTGACCTCGATCCTTCTCGTGGTCGCGGTCGTCGGAACCGTGATGCTCACCCGTCGGGTGAAGAGCGGGAAGGACAAATCGTGAGCCTGCTCGCCGCCGCTTCCCCGACATCGACCTGGTATCTGCTGCTCGCCGCGGTCCTCTTCGGGATCGGTGCGGTGGGGGTACTCGTCCGTCGCAATCCGCTCGTGATGTTCATGTGCATCGAGCTCATGTTGAACGCCGTGAACCTCTCGTTCGTCGCCCTGGCCAAGCGCCTCGGTGACATCGGCGGTCAGACCACCGTGTTCTTCGTGATGGTCGTGGCCGCGGCCGAGGTCGTGGTCGGACTGGGCATCATCGTTTCCATCATGCGCAAGCGCCCCGGCGCGACCGCCGACGACATCACGGCGCTGAAGGGCTGACCCATGCTCGATCTGATCTGGCTCGTTCCCGCCTTGCCGCTCGCCGGCTTCCTCCTCATCCTCCTGTTCGGTCGCCGACTCGGAGAACCGAAGTCCGGCATGTTGGCGGCGACCATGGTCGGCGGGGCCTTCCTCGTGACCGTCGGAGCCTTCTTCGACCTGCTCTCGAAGTCCACCGAAGAGCGCCATCACGTGGAGACGTTGTTCTCGTGGATGCCCATCGGTTCGTTGAAGGTCGACCTCGCGTTCCTCGCCGATCCGCTGAGCATCACGATGGCCCTCTTCGTGACCGGAATCGGCACGCTCATCCACCTGTACGCCATCGGCTACATGCACGGTGACCCGAAGTTCTCGAAGTTCTTCCTGTATCTGAATCTCTTCGTCTTCTCGATGCTCATGCTGGTACTCGGCGAGAACCTCCTCGTCACCTTCCTCGGTTGGGAAGGCGTGGGAACCTGCTCGTACTTCCTGATCTCGTTCTGGCACACGCGCGAGAGCGCGGCCACCGCCGGCAAGAAGGCCTTCGTCACCAACCGCGTCGGTGACTGGGGCGTCATGATGGGCATGTTCCTCGCCTTCGGCGCCGCCGGCACGTTGAGTTACTCGGGCATCAACCATGCGGCCGAGTCCGGAGCGATTTCGGGTGTCACGGCGACGGCCATTGCGCTCATGCTCTTCATCGGCGCCTGCGGCAAGAGCGCGCAGCTGCCTCTTTACATCTGGTTGCCCGACGCCATGGAAGGCCCGACTCCGGTGTCGGCGCTCATCCACGCGGCCACCATGGTCACCGCCGGTGTGTTCCTCATGACCCGTGTCAACCCGGTCATCGCGGTCGCGTACGACTGGGCGCCCACGATCATCGCCATCGTCGGTGTGGCCACCGCGCTCTTCGCGGCCACCATCGCCGTCGCTCAGAACGACATCAAGAAGGTGTTGGCGTACTCGACGGTGAGCCAACTCGGCTTCATGTTCCTGGCCGTTGGATCCGGTGCCTACATCGCGGCCATTTTCCACATGGTCACCCACGCCTTCTTCAAGGCCTTGCTCTTCCTCGGTTCGGGATCGGTGATTCACGGCATGCACCATGAACAGGACATGCGCAAGATGGGTGCCCTGCGGGTGCTGATGCCGATCACCGCGTTCACTTTCATCATCGGCTGGCTGGCCATTGCGGGTGTGCCACCGTTCGCTGGTTTCTGGAGCAAGGACGAGATTCTTCTGTACGCGTTCGCCAAGAGCCCGATCTTGTACGTGGTCGGCATGCTGACCGCGCTGCTGACCGCGTACTACATGACCCGACAGGTCATCATGGTCTTCTTCGGCGAGGCACGTTGGAACGATCACAGCGAAGAACACGGCGCGCACGGTGATTTCAAGCCGCACGAGAGCCCGGCGATCATGCTTCTTCCGCTCGTGGTGCTGGCCGGTCTCTCGGTGGTGGGTGGCGCGTTGCAATTGCCCTTCACCAAGGATCTCCACTTCCTCGAGAAGTGGCTCGAGCCGGTGGTCGAGTTCGGTGAGGCCGACATCCATCATTCGTGGGCGTACGAGAACAAGTACGTCCTCCTCGGCGTTGCGGTGATCGTCGCCCTCGCCGGAATCGCGGCCTCGGTCGCGGTGTATTCGAAGAAGAAGCTCCCGGCCGTCGAACCGGCGGTGCTCGCGAATGGCTGGTTCTACGATTCGTCGATCGCCCGCTTCATGGGCGGGCCCGGCCGTCGTTCGTTCGAAGGTGTGGCATGGGCCGATAGCACGATCATTGATGGCGCCGTGAACGGCGTGGGCAAGGTCGTCGGAGCGACGGGGCAGATGGCTCGGCGGTCCCAGACCGGCGCGGTTCGTGCCTACGCCGCGGCCATCGGTTTGGCCGTGGTCGGTCTGCTCGTGTGGTTCTTCCTTCGTGGGGTGGTTCTCTGATGTCGTTACTCGCTTCCGGAACCCACGGTGGACTCGCATTCCCGGTGCTGACCGCGCTCGTTCTCGTTCCGCTCATCGGTGCGGTCCTCACAGCGGTGTCTTCCGACCGCCGCCCGGAATGGACCAAGCTCATCGCCCTCATCTCGTCGGTGATCACCGGCGGCTTCGGTCTCTGGATGCTCGCGTCGTTCGAAACGGGTGACGCCGGGTTCCAGTTCGTCTCGAAGCACCAGTGGATCGAATCGTGGGGTATCGGCTGGCACCTCGGCGTCGATGGCATCTCGCTCTTCCTCGTGGTCCTCACGGGTGTGCTCTTCCCACTCGTGATCGTCGGATGCGACCCGCATCACGACGAGAAGCGGTATCTGGCGTGGCTCCTTCTGCTCGAGGCCGGAGTGATGGGATCATTCCTGAGTCTCGATCTCGTCCTCTTCTTCCTGTTCTTCGAGATCGTCCTCGTGCCGATGTACTTCCTCATCGGCGGTTGGGGATACGACCAGCGGATCTACGCCGCGACCAAGTTCTTCCTCTACACGATGATCGGTTCGGCACTCATGCTCGTCGGCATCGTGACCACGGCACTGCTGGCGCGCAACGACATCGGTCGTCTCACGTTCGATCTCGTCGAAATCGCCGAGCAGGGCAACTTCGCGGCCTCGACCGGACGCTGGTTGTTCTTCGCCTTCGCCATCGCGTTCGCGGTGAAGGTGCCGCTGTTCCCGCTGCACACCTGGTTGCCCGATGCCCACACCCAGGCGCCCACCGCCGGTTCGGTCATCCTCGCCGGTGTCCTGCTGAAACTCGGAACCTACGGACTGTTGCGCTTCGGCGTGTACCTCTTCCCCGAGGCCGCGGTCTGGAGTCGGAGTCTGTTCCTGACGCTCGCCGTGATCGGCATCCTCTGGGGCGCGATTGCCGCCACCATGCAGACCGATCTGAAGAGACTCGTCGCGTACTCGTCGGTCGCCCACCTCGGATTCATCGTCCTTGGCACGTTCGCCTTCACACGCGAGGCGATCGGCGGCGGTGTGATGCAGATGGTCAACCACGGTGTCTCCACCGGAGCGCTCTTCCTCCTCGTCGGCATGATCTACGAGCGTCGGCACACCCGACAGATCGCCGAACTTCGCGGACTACAGAAGATCGCGCCGATCTTCGCCGCCGCTTTCACCGTCGTCATGCTCTCGAGCATCGGTGTTCCGGGTCTGAACGGCTTCGTGGGTGAGTTCCTCGTTCTGATCGGTTCGTTCTCGACGGCCCGTTGGTGGGTCGTGATCGGTGCCACCGGCGTGATCCTCGCCGCGCTGTATCTGCTCTGGGCGTATCAGCGCGTTTTCCACGGCGAGCCCGACGAGGCGAACTCGTCGTTCCGTGAACTCCGCCTACGCGAGGGGATGGTTCTCCTGCCGTTCATCGGTCTGATCGTGTTCTGCGGTGTGTATCCCAAGCCCATGCTCGATCGCATCGACCCGAGTGTGAAGTCGCTACTCGAGCGGGTCGAGGAGAAGTCAGGTTTCGTGGCGCCGGAGACGGTCCACGTCGAGACCCACGAGGGTGAGGGCTGATGTCGACCGTCGAATACCCCTCGATCGACTGGCTGGCGATCACCCCGCTGATCATCCTTCTCGGAGGAATGCTCGTCACGTTGGTGGTCGCCGCGCTCACGCCGGCTTGGCGGCGCGGAACCTACGCCGCTGCCACTGCGGTTCTGGCCGTCCCCACGGTGATCGTCGAGATGGTTCTCTGGAATCGCATCGGCCACGAAGGGCCGGTCTCGATCATCAACGACGCCTTGTCGATCGATCGTTTCGCGATCCTCGTCTGGATCGCCATCGCCATCGCGGTGGCCCTGGTGTCGTTGTCGACTGCCGAATACCTCCGTCGCGAAGACCTCGACGGACCCGAGACGTACGCGCTGTACGTCTGCGCCGCACTCGGCGGCATGATCATGGCCTCGGCCAACGATCTCATCGTCCTCTTCCTCGGACTCGAGACGTTGTCGATCGCACTCTACGTGTTGGCGGCGAGCCACCGTCGACGGGCCGAGAGCCAGGAGAGCGGACTCAAGTACTTCGTCCTTGGCGGCTTCGCGTCGGCGTTCTTCCTCTACGGCATCGCGCTTCTGTACGGCGCGTCGGGCACCACCAACATCTCGGCCATGGGCGATGCCTTCGCCGGCGGAATCCTCACCGGCAACGACGACGCGATGCTTCTCGCGGGCGTTGCTCTCTTGCTCGTGGGTCTGGCCTTCAAAGTCGCTGCGGCGCCGTTCCATTTCTGGACACCCGACGTCTATCAGGGTGCGCCGACGCCGGTGACGTCGTTCATGGCATCGGTCGGCAAGCTCGCCGCCTTCGCCGCCATGCTTCGCGTCCTCGTGGTGGCCCTTGGCAACCGCGCCGACGACTGGCGCCCGGTGATCTGGGTCCTGGCCGTGGCGTCGGTCGTGATCGGGTCGGTGTTGGCTGTGGTCCAGACCGATGTGAAGCGCATGCTCGCGTACTCGTCGATCAGCCACGCCGGATTCATCCTGATCGGAGTCGAGGCGGCCGGGCACGGGAACGCCGATGGAATTGCCTCGTCGCTTCTGTATCTCGTTCTCTACGGCGTGCTCGTGATCGGATCGTTCACCATCGTCACTCTCGTCGCGCGTACGGGCGATGCGAACACCGGCGTCGGTTCGTTCCGTGGACTCGGACGCGAGCGGCCTCTCTTGGCTCTGGCCATGACGGTTTTCGTTCTGGCGCAGGCCGGTATGCCGGTGACGTCCGGATTCATCGCCAAGTTCAGCGTGATCAAGGCGGCCGCCGACAGCGAGAGTTATGCGGTGGCCATCGTGGCCATGGTCGCCTCGGTGATCGCCGCTGTTCTGTATCTGCGGATCATGATCAACATGTGGTTGGCCGATCCGGAGGCCGGTGACGAATCACGAGAAGCCGTGCGGGTTCCACTCACGGCGGGATTCGTGGTCGCGGCCGGCGCAGTGTTCACGCTGTTCGCCGGCGTGTTTCCGGGCTGGCTCATCGACGCCACCCGCGACGCCGTCCTGCGCTGATCGCCCGGCGGTGCCACACCCCCGTGTCAGAATGGGGTCGTGTACACGCCCCCCGCGTACTTGTCGCCGTCGTCCATCAACACGTATCGGGAGTGCCCACAGAAGTTCAAGTTCTCCCGCATCGACGGACTTCAGGAGCCGCCCACGTGGCACACGCATCTCGGCACCTTCGTCCACGAAGTTCTCGAGCACTTCTACCAAGTCGACGCCGATGAGCGAACCCTCGACACCGCTCGGTCACTGGCCACCGCTCGCTGGAAAGAGAGTGGCTGGGAGGAGCAGGTCAACGGCCTCCTGAAGCCGCTCGGCAGCATCACCGACTTCAAGAAAGCCGCTTTCGAGTGCATCTCGAATCTCTGGCAGTTGGAAGACCCTCAGCAAACCGAGATCGACGGCATGGAGCACGAGGTGTTGGCCGAGGTCGATGGTGTCGCCATGAAGGGTTACATCGATCGCTTCATCTTCGGTGACGACGGCAAGGTCGTCATCGGCGATTACAAGACCGGTAATCCGCCCAATCCGCGTTTCAAGACCGAAGACGAGAAGTTCTTCCAATTGTTGGCCTACGCCCTCATGCTCGAAGCGGCCGATCAGGAGGAGACCTCACGTGTGCAGTTGCTCTACCTCAAGTTGGGCGCGTCGCACGAAGTCACGGTCACCCCGGTCAAGCTCGCCATCGCCCGTGGGGTGATCGTCGAAACCAAGGAAGCGATCGACGACGCCTGCACCACCGGATCCTTCGAGTGCAACGTCACCAAGTTGTGCGACTGGTGCCACTTCAAGCCGATCTGCCCGGCCCACCAGTGATTCAGCTTCGGCGGACGAGTTCGTCGAACAATCCCTGCTGATCGGCTTCGCTTTCGGCGTTGTCCTCGGGATGCCATTGCACTCCCACGACCCAAGCATCGCCCGATTTCTCCACGGCCTCGATGGTGCCGTCGGCGTGACGACCGACGATCCGTAGTCCCGCCCCGAGTTCGTCGATCGCTTGATGATGGAAAGAGTGGCATCGTTGCGGATGGATGGTGCCCATGGCCTCGGCGATGCGGCATCCCGGAACCAACTCGACGGGATGGAACTCCCGCCGGTGATCGGGCACCTCGATGTGTTGGATCAGTGTTCCTCCGAGCGCGACATTCATGATCTGGAGCCCGCGACAGATCGCCAGCACCGGAAGACCGCGGTCGAGAGCCGCGGTGATGATCGTGAGTTCGGCGTCGTCGTGACGCGCGTTGATGCCGTACAACTCGTCGGTGGCCGGGTCTTGGCCGTAGCGCGCCGGGTCGATGTCACCGCCGCCGTGAAGTACGAGGGCGTCGACGCGGTCGAGGGCGACGCGAATCCGTTCGGGTGAGAACTCGAGGGGCGGGATGATCAGCGGCACACCACCAGCGCGTGCGATCGCGTGCGAGTACGTGCGTCCGACGCCAAAGGCGGGACCACGCACTCCCACGGCCTCGGAGATCTCGCGGCCGACGATCAGCACCAGGGGGGAAGTCACCGGCTCATTCTGACAGTGGTCGGGGTGGAATGATGGCGAGGTGAGTTCATTCGGCGATTCGATCGCGTTCAACCACGGCCCGAGCATGAAGAACCGGTTCATGCTCGCACCGCTCACCAACATGCAGAGCCACCCCGATGGGACGCTGTCGGACGAGGAGAAGCACTGGCTCGTGATGCGCGCCCAAGGTGGGTTCGGTCTCACCATGACGTGTGCCGCTCATGTGCAGCGCGCCGGTCAGGGATTCCCGGGACAATTGGGCGTGTTCGGCGACGAACATCTGCCGGGATTGATGTCTCTGGCCTCGGCGATCAAGAAGCACGACAGTTTGGCCATCGTTCAGTTGCACCACGCCGGTCATCGTTCACCCAAGGATCTGATCGGAGAAGCACCGCTCTGTCCGTCCGACGATCCGGAGACCGGCGCCCGTGCGCTCACCACGGCCGAGACCGAGCAACTCGTCGCCGATTTCGTGGCGGCGGCGGTGCGGTCGGAGCGGGCCGGATTCGACGGTGTCGAACTCCACGGCGCGCACGACTACATGATCTGCCAATACCTGTCGCCCGAACTCAATCGCCGGACCGACGCGTACGGTGGAACACTCGCCAATCGCGCTCGTCTTCTGCTGCAGATCGTCGATGGGATCCGCGCGCAATGTGGTGAGGCCTTCAACCTCTCGGTGCGGCTGTCCCCCGAACGGTTCGGGATGCGCACCGCCGAGATCATCGAGGTCTTCGGATGGCTGGTCGAGCGAGGTGTGGATTTCATCGACATGTCGCTCTGGGACGTTTTCAAGGAGCCTGCCGATCCCGACGTCGGTGGCGGGCGACTCGTCGATGTCTTCGCCCGACTCGAGCGCGGTACCACCCGACTCGCGGTGGCTGGCAAGTTGTATTCGGCGGCCGATGCACAGAGAGCCGTGGATGCCGGCGCCGACATCGCCGTGATCGGACGCGGGGCGATCCTCCATCACGATTTTGCGCGACGGGCCATGGCCGATCCGTCCTTCGTGATGCGTGATCTGCCGGTGAGCCCCGAAGAACTCGCGGCCGAAGGTCTCTCGGACGGCTTCGTGCGTTACATGCGTTCGTGGAAGGGATTCGTCACTGAGTGACGTCGTAGCCGGCCCGTCGCACGGCGTCCACCACGAGGGCGGCGTGGTCGGGTCCGCGGACCTCGAGTACCGCGTTCACGCCCGTTTCGCGGACGTGCAGATCGACGCCTTCGCGCACGTGCTCGATGTCGATCACGCTGGCCCCCTGCTCGGCGAAGATCGCGAGTAGTTGGGCGAGTCCACCGGGTCGGTCGCTCACGCGTACGAACACGATGAGTCGGCGTCCGGCCTGGGTTTCATGACGACGGATGAGACCGGGCACGACGCCGAGATCGACGTTGCCGCCCGAGAGCACGATGCAGGTCGCGCCGTCGCGTGCGGGAACGGCGCGTTCGCTCATGAGAGCCGATACGCCAACTGCACCGGCACCTTCGACGTAGAGCTTCGAGCGTTCCATCAACAGCACCATGGCATCGGCGACCGCGTCTTCGTCGACCACCACGATGTCGTCGACCCACTTCTCGATGAGTGGTCGGGTCACGTCACCGGGTCGCTTGACAGCGATGCCGTCGGCCAGCGTGATCACCGGACCCGACGGCGGTTGCGAGTTGGCGTACGGCGCGCAGGCTTCCACCTGAACCCCGATCACATGGATCGACGGATCATGACGCTTGACGGCCATGGCGACACCGGCCGTGAGACCACCGCCACCAAGCGGGATGATCACGCGCTTCAGATGTGGAACGTCCTCGATGAGTTCGAGTCCGAGGGTCGCCTGTCCGGCGACCACCACCGGGTCGTCGTACGGATGACAGAACGCCATGCCGGTCTCGGTGGCGCGGGCGCGTGCACTCACGACGGCGTCATCGAGTGAGTCACCTCCCTCGATGACGGTCGCGCCATATCCTCGACACGCGGCCATCTTGGCGATCGGCGCGTTCTTGGGCACGAAGATCTCGCAGGGCACGCCGTGCGCGCGCGCGGCAAAGGCCAAGGCCTGTGCGTGATTGCCGGCGCTACCGGCGGTCACACCTTTGGCCGCCCCGGCGCCGAGTGTGGCCAATTTGTTCATGGCCCCACGGATCTTGAAACTCCCCGTGCGTTGGAGGTTCTCGGCTTTCAGGATGATCTGGCCACCCGTGAGTTCGGACAGGGCGAACGATGCCGTGACCGGCGTGTGCTTGACGACCCCGGTCCCGGCTTCTCGGGCCGAGAGGATGTCGGCGGGTGAAACGTCCCGGGTGCTCGTGCTCCCCATGCCCGATCTACCGTACCGGTGTGCGCGCGTTGCTGATCGCCAATTCGGCCGATGCCGATCCCGGTTTCGTGGGGGAGCGCTTCCGCCACCACGGCTTCGCCTTCACGGAGTGTTTCCGGGAGAGACCCTCCGAGTGGCCCTCACTTGGTGGTCTCGACCTCGTCCTTCTCCTTGGTTCGGAGTGGAGCGTGTATTGGGACGAGGTCCAACCGTCGGTCGAGGCCGAATGTGCGCTTGTGAAAAACGCCCACGAACAGGGGATTCCAGTCTTCGGGATCTGTTTCGGGTCGCAGATCGTGGCCCATGCCCTCGGTGGGTCGGTCGCCCGAGCCGCCCGGCCCGAAGTCGGGTGGTGCCCCGTTCAGACCGATCTTGCGGAGGCCATCGCCCCGGGGCCGTGGATGCAGTGGCATTTCGACGCCTTCACGACCCCGCCGGGCTTTCGTGAACTGGCCCGGTCCGAGTCGGGTCCCCAAGCCGTGGTCGGTTCTCGGACCTTTGCCACCCAGTTCCATCCCGAGGCGACCGAGACGATCGTGGCCCGCTGGTCATCGGGGGACCCGACCGACCTGAACCGACTCGGTTTGTCGGCGGCGCGCCTGATGGATGACACCCGCGCCCATGTGGGTCGCAGCCGAACGGCCGCCGCACGCATCGTCGACTGGTATCTGGACGAGATCGCGGGCGGGTCGCGACACTGAATTCGGGTGTGACTCCCGCGGTCCGAATACCGTCGTTGAGCAGGGGAGAAGTTGGGAGGCGTTGCGCGCGCCGTAGTAGCGTCGCCACCGATGTCGGAGTTCTTGAGGTCTTACCTCACCGTGTTCTGGTTCGGGGCCATCGCCCTGTTGCTGGCCTCGCTTCTGCTCGGCATTGCGGTGCTCATCCGCCCCTCCCGCCCCAACCGGGAAAAGCTGCTCACCTACGAGAGCGGTGTCGATCCGGTCGGTGAAGGATGGTCGCAGAGTCAGATCCGCTACTACGTCTTCGCCCTGCTCTTCGTCATCTTCGACGTGGAAGCGGTGTTCATCTTCCCGTGGGCGACCCAGCTCGAGCGCTACGCCGGATTCGGTCTGGTCGAGATGGGTGTGTTCGTGGGTGTGTTGTTGCTCGGCCTCGTCTATGCCTGGCGCAAGGGTGTCTTGCGCTGGGTGTGAGAAACAAGGAGTCACATGGGTCTCGTTGACCGCGGGCGGCTCCCCAAGCCGCTGAATTCACTACTGAACCTCGGCCGCTCGTACAGCCTCTGGGTGTACCAGTGGGGCCTCGCGTGCTGCGCCATCGAGATGGGCGCCGCATTCGGTTCACCGCGCTACGACGTCATGCGTCTCGGCGTCATCCCGTTGCCGGCCAGCCCGCGCCAGGCCGACCTCGTCGTGATCTCCGGAACCGTCACCGACAAGATGGCTCCGGCCATCAAGCGTCTGTACGAGCAGATGCCCGATCCGAAGTACGTCATCTCCATGGGGTCGTGCGCGAACTGTGGCGGCCCGTACTGGGACAGCTACTCGGTCACCAAGGGTGTCGATCAGATCATCCCGGTCGACGTCTACATCCCCGGATGTCCGCCGCGACCCGAGGCACTTCTCGAAGGTGTGGTGTTGCTCCAGCAGCGCATCCGCAACGAGGACATGGGCGCGCGTTGGCGCGGCGAGGGCAGCAAGCCGATCATCGTCGAGGACAAGTCGACGGGTCGGTCGGGATCGCTCGTGCGTGGAGAGGGTGAGCCCAGTGTCGTCTGACGCTCCCGTGGCCGAGATCCCAGGCGATACTCGCCGCGATCGCATCGTCGACGACCTGCGCGGTCACCTCGGCGCGTCACTCGTCGACTCGCTCGTGAAGCCGGGCGACGACGTGTGGGTCCGTGTCGAGGCGAGTGCGTGGCGTCGCGTCGGAGAAGTGCTCCGGCACGAGATGGGATTCGACTACTTCTGCTTCCTGTCGGCCATCGACTGGATGCCCTCGCCCTACGGCAAGGGTGAAGACGATCCGACCGAACCGCCGCCCGAGCGTGACGACACGATCCGTCAGGGATATGCAGGCGGCCAGACCCGTATGCAGCTCCTGGCACGCGTGGTGAGCAGCACCGATCACATCGGCGTGAACGTGAAGTGCGATGTCTCCGACGCCGATCCGTCGGTGGAGTCGTGGATCCCGGTCTATGCCGGAGCCAATTGGCACGAACGCGAGACGCACGAGATGTTCGGCATCGGCTTCGCCGGTCATCCCGACCTGCGCAACATGTATCTGCCCACCGAGTTCGAAGGTCACCCGCTCCGCAAGGACTTCCCGTTGCTCGCCCGCATGGTGAAGCCCTGGCCGGGAATCGTCGACGTGGAACCCCTTCCCGGTGGCGGAGACGACGAGGAAGGTGAAGGCGAATGACCTCGACCGAATCGCTTCTCGACCGACGCCAGATGGCGTACATCGCGGCGCAGGCTTCCGATGCGCGCGTGAACGTCGAACTCGAGACCGAGGGCATGACCCTCAACATCGGACCTCAGCATCCAGCCACGCACGGAACGCTGCGCATCATCGCCCGTCTCGACGGCGAGCAGGTGGTGTGGGCTGAACCATCGTGTGGCTACATGCACCGTGGGTACGAGAAGCTCACCGAAGTGCGCACCTATCCGCAGGTGACCGCGCTCATCAACCGCATCGACTGGCTTGGAAGTTTCGCCAACGAGGTTCCGTTCATCCTCGCGGCCGAGAAACTGATGGGCATCGAGGCGCCACCGCGCGCCCAATGGATCCGCACGATCCTTTTCGAGTTGTCGCGCATCGCCAACGTGTCGTTGTTCCTCGGCGACCTCGGAGTTCAGTTGGGCGCGGTCACTCCGGTGTTCATGGCGTTCCGCGATCGTGAGTACGTCCTCAACCTCATCGAGGGCGCGACCGGAGGACGCTTTCACCCGAACTTCGACCGCATCGGCGGATTGAAGGACGATCTTCCGGCCGGCTTCATCGACGAGACACGCGTCGTGATGAAGAAGTTGCGCAATTTCTGCGACGAAATGGAGAACCTCCTCTTCGGCAACGAGATCTTCCAGAGTCGTACCCGCGGGATCGGCGTGATCCCGAAGGACATCGCGTTGCAGTACGGACTCTCGGGGGCCAACCTGCGCGCTTCGGGAGTCGACTGGGACCTCCGTCGTGATCAGAGTCTGCCGATGGCCTGGAACAAGGTCGACTGGAAGGTCTGGACCCATCCCGACGGCGACAGCTTCGCCCGTTGTTGGATCCGTCTGCAGGAGGTGCGTGAGTCCACGCGCATCGTCGACCAACTCCTCGACGGCATTCCATCGGGCCCGGTCATGGCCAAGGTTCCTCGCATCATCAAGGTCCCCGAAGGCGAAGCGTGGGTCTCGACCGAGAATCCGCTCGGCGAGATGGGCTACTACGTCGTGAGCAAGGGTGAACTCGGTCCGTTCCGCACCAAGATCCGTTCGGCGAGTTTCAACAACATCTCCATCGTCCCCTGGGTGCTGAAGGGTGTGTACGTACCCGACATCATCACGATCCTCGCGTCGCTGTACTTCATCCTCGGAGACATCGACCGCTGATGAACGCCGTCCTCGCCGCCGATCTGCCGTACTGGGCCCAGTCGCTTCTACGCGTCCTGGGTGGTGTGGTGGCCGTACTCCTGCCGGCCGGCACGATCGTGTACGTCTTCCTCTTCAAGATGATGTCGTTCATGCAGAGCCGCCTCGGACCCATGGAAGCCGGTCCGTACGGTTCGCTGCAGCTCTTCGCCGAGGTCGGCAAGTGGTTGCAGAAAGAGGACATCACACCCGAGCGCGCCGATCGGTTCATCTTCAAGATCGCGCCGCTCGTCGTCCTCACGAGCACGTTCCTTCTCGTGGCCGTCGTGCCTTTCGGACCCGACGCGTGGTTCACCAACTTCGAAGCCGGCGTGTTCTACATGCTCGCGGTGTCGTCGGTGAGCGTTCTCGGCATCCTGATCGCCGGCTGGTCGAGTGCCAACAAGTACTCGCTGCTCGGTGGCCTGCGCGCCGCCGGCCAGTTGATCGCCTACGAACTTCCCATGGTCCTCGCCGTGGTCGGTGTGATCATCCAGGCCGGCACCATGAACCTGCAGGAGATCGTCGTGTCGCAGAACGCGGGCGAGATCTTCGGTTGGAACGGACTCGGCAACCCGTTCCTTCTCACCCAGATCGTCGGCTTCGTGATCTTCATGATCGCCGTGCAAGCCGAACTCACCCAGACCCCGTTCGACATGCCGATCGCCGAGTCCGAACTCGTGTCGGGCTACATGACCGAGTATTCGGGCTTCCGATTCCTCACCTTCTTCATCGCCGAGTTCGCCACCGCTGGCGTGTTCTCGCTCATCGCCTCGGTGCTCTTCCTCGGTGGATGGGGAATCCCGTTCTCGTGGTTCGGATGGAACGGCATCGACGACGTCGACAACTGGATGAACGTCGTCGGTCCGCTGATCATGGTCACCAAGATGCTCCTGCTCTCGTTCGTGATCATGTGGGTCCGCTTCAGCTACCCCCGTTTCCGTGAGGATCAACTCCAGCGCTTCGCCTGGAAGGTTCTCGTTCCCGTCTCGCTCGTCAACATCATGGTGACGGCCATCCTGAAGGTGGCGTTCTGATGCCCAAGCTTCCCGGTCTCGTCAAAGGTCTCGGGGTCACCCTGAACACCTTGGTGCGCACCACCACCAAGGGCTCGAATACGGTCCAGTACCCGCACGAGAAAGAGACGCCGCCCATTCGTGCGCGTGGCGTGATCGCCCTGCGCGAGGACAACTGCACTTCTTGCATGCTCTGCGCCCGTTCTTGCCCCGATTGGTGCATCTACATCGAGGGTCACAAGGAACTAGCGCCACCCCGTCGGGCCGGCGGCAAGCCGCGTCAGGTCAACAAACTCGATCGCTTCGACATCGACTACGCGCTCTGCATGTATTGCGGAATCTGCGTCGAGGTCTGCCCATTCGACGCCCTCTTCTGGAGTCCGGAGTACGAGTACAGCGAACCCCACATCGCCGATCTGCTTCACGACAAGGCCAAGCTCGGCGAATGGATGGAGACCGTGCCCGAGGCGCCGGCCCTCGAAGCCGGTGCCGAGAAGAAGGGCAAGAAGTGATGCTCGCCGCCGACCTGCTCGTGGCGCAGAACATCGGCTTCGGTGTGATCGCCTTGCTGATGATCGTCGGTGCGCTTCGCGTCGTCACCGTGAACAACGTGGTGCACGCCGCGCTGTGGCTCGTGGTCGTTCTGTCGGGCGCCGCAGCTCAGTACCTCCTCCTTTCGGCCGAGTTCGTGGCCATCACCCAGGTGCTCGTGTACGTCGGCGCCGTGATGGTGCTCTTCCTCTTCGGAACCATGCTCACCCGCGCCAAGATCGGCGCGGAAGCCGACCTCAACAACAAGAACTGGGCCATCGGCGTGCCGGTCGCACTCCTCATGCTCGGTGTGATGACGTGGGTCCTCATCGACGGCTTCGGATCGGAGAAGTTGCCCAATCCTGACGAGCAAGTGCCGGTGCAGGCCCTGAGCGATGACATCTTCGGGCCTTATCTCCTGCCTTTCTGGGCGCTGTCGTTCGTTCTCCTGGTGGCCGTGATCGGGGCCATCGTTCTCGCGAGGAAGGACTGACCCGTGCTGACCGTTCAGTTCCTCCTTCTCGGCGCCGTGTTGTTCTGCATCGGGGTCTACGGCGTTCTCGCCCGCAAGAACGCGGTCATGGTCCTCATGTCGATCGAGTTGATCCTCAACTCGGTGAACCTGAATCTGCTCGCCTTCTCGCAGCGGCTCGACTCGATCGATGGCAACACTTTCGCGTTGTACGTGATCGCCATCGCCGCCGCCGAGGTTGGCGTCGGTCTGGCCATGGTTCTCCTCATCTACCGCAACCGCCGGAGCATCTCGCTCGATGAACTCTCGGACATGAAGGGCTGATCGATGCTGGCATCCGAATCCGCGCTCTCGGTGGGTTGGTTCCTCGACCACGCCTGGGTGATCCCGATCATTCCGGCCGTGGGCTTCGCGCTCATCATCCTGTTCGGTCGGCGGCTGCCCATGAAGGGGAGCGAGATCGGCGTCATCTCCATGGTCGGTTCACTCGTTCTCGCACTCGGAGCGGCTTATCAGTGGATCCAGCGGGTGAACGGTGCATCGGGCGAGGTCGCGCACGAACTCATGAAGGCCGCCGAAGGACATTCGGCTCCGTACATCGGACCGATCATCCACGAATGGACCTGGTGGCAGAGCGGTGGATTCGAGTTCGGTATCGGCCAGCACATCGACGGACTCGCTCTGACTCTCTTGGTCGTGGTCGCTTTCATCTCGACCCTCGTGCAGATCTACTCGCTCGAGTACCTGCGTGGCGACCGTCGTTACACGCACTTCTTCGCCGCCCTCACGCTGTTCTCGGCCGGCATGCTCTGCATGGTCCTCGCGCCGAACATGGTCCAACTGATTCTCGGCTGGGAGATCATGGGCCTCTGCTCGTTCATGTTGATCGGGCACTGGTGGGAAGACCAGGCCAATGCCCGTGCCGCGCTCAAGGCCTTCTTCACGGTGCGAGTCGGCGACATGGGGCTCCTCGTCGGAACCGGCGCCCTGTTCTTCGGGGCCAACCAGTGGACCCAGGAACATCTCGGGGTGAGTGGTTTCAACATCAGCGGGTTGTCGGCCTGGGCGATGTCGGGGGAGGCGAGCAAGAGCGTGCTCCTGTGGGGAGCTGTGGCGCTCTTCATCGCGTGCATCGGCAAGAGCGGTCAGTTCCCGTTGCACACGTGGTTGCCCGATGCCATGGCCGGCCCCACTCCGGTGAGTTCACTGTTGCACTCGAGCACGATGGTCGTGGCCGGTGTGTTCCTGGTGGCGCGTCTCTACCCGGTCTTCTGGGAGGGCATGAAGATCGGCGACACCAACATCAACTTCATCGTTCTGATCGGCGGCGTCACGATCGTGATCGCGGCCCTGCTCGCCTTCGTGCAGCACGACATCAAGAAGGTCTTGGCGTACTCCACGGTTTCACAGCTCGGCTACATGATGATGGGTCTGGGTGCCGGAGCCTGGTTGCCCGCCGTGTTCCACATCTTCACCCACGCGTTCTTCAAGGCGTGTCTGTTCCTCGCCGCCGGATCGGTGAGTCACTCGGGCTCGCATCACTCCTTCGACATGAAAAAAGACATGGGCGGTCTGGCCAAGAAGATGCCCATCACGGCGACCACCTGGATCATCTCGACCCTCGCCCTGGCCGGAGTTTTCCCACTGGCCGGTTTCTTCTCCAAGGACGAGATCATCGACAACGTCGGCCACAACGGCTACCAGGCGTTCATGATCGTCGGGCTGAGTGGTGCGTTCCTGACCGCGGCCTACATGACTCGCGCGACCTATCTCACCTTCTTCGGTGAGGCCCGGGGTGCGGCGGCCGGTGAACACCACGACGAGCACGCTTCTCACGACGATCACGATGCGCATGCCGATCACGGTGCCCACGCCGCGCACGACGATCACGGTGCGCATGCGTCGCACGGCCCGCACGAGAGCCCCAAGCTCATCACCGTTCCGCTGATGATCCTCGCGTCGCTCGCCCTCGTGGCCGGTCTCGCCAACGCCACCCCCTTCGGATCGAGTTGGGAGCGCTTCAAGAAGTACGTCGAGCCGAGCTCGGAGTACGTCGCCGTCGAAGCCGCCGTGGCCCATGGTCCCGGCGAAGCGCTGAGCCCGGTGGTGATCACGGCCGAAGAAGCCGAGGGCGAGGCCAAGTCGGGTTGCTCGTACGAAGCGCCCGGTGCCGGTGAAGCGTGCTACTTCCCGGCCGTCAGTCATGCCGAGTTCAAGTGGAGCAAGGCGGCGCTTTCGCTTCTCATCGTCGCCGCCGGCTTGGTGTCGAGCTGGCTCTTCTGCGTCCAGTACTACACGAGGCGCAATCGTCGCCTCGTCGGTCTCACCGAGCGCAACGTGGTGCTTCGTGGTGGTTACGCGTTCCTCTGGAACAAGTACTACCTCGATGCCCTGTACGAGAAGGTCATCGTCCGCGCGGTCGCCCACCCGATTGCTGCGGCCGCTTACTGGTTCAACCAGAACGTCCTCGACGGCATCGTCAACGGTGCCGCCAAGATCTCCCGTCGCACTGCCGGCTGGGTGTATCGGAACATCGATCAGCGCGTCGTCGACGGCGCGGTGAACGGCTCGGGCGCCGCAGCCCGGGGAACGGGCGGGGCCTTGCGTCCCGTCCAGTCCGGCAAGGTCAACCAATACGGAGCGCTGCTGTTCGCTGCGGCCGCCATCGGCGCTCTCGTACTCGTCATCATCAACACCTGAGGAGA
>CAZLXB010000024.1:0-27773 GCA_964563545.1 uncultured Bifidobacterium sp.
GAGCCAAACGCTGTCGATCGTCGACGCGACCTCGTTGAATCGCCGCACCATCGCCGTCGGCCAGGGCGCCTATGACGTCGTGCTCGATGCGACTGGGTCCCGCGCCTACGTCAACAACTACTGGGACAACACGGTGTCGGTCATCGACGTTGCCGCCAGCCGTGTCCTTGGCACTCTTTCTCTCGGATCCGGCTCCGAATCCTGGAACATGGAAACCGTATGCCCGGCCCCCGCGCCTTTCACCCGGCCCGGCGTCATCACCGATCTCTCACTCTTCGCCAATTTCTTCTGTGGACCGTGCACCAGCGGATGGGTTCTCTTCACCCGACCCGCTGGCACCACCGATTTCGATGTGATCGTCGACGGTCGTCGAGCGACTTGCACATTGAAGGGCTACTTCTACAACCTTTCGTTGTGCCAGTTGACGTCGCTCACACCCGGTCGAGCCATGACTCTCGGTATCGTCCCTCTGAACGGCGCCATTCGGGGACGAACGGCCTCGGTATCCCTGACGCTCAAGCCCTAACGGTCAACGACTCCGCTCGGCCCAGCCATCGGGGGTCAGCACGAGATCGTGCACCCGACCGCTCCCGAAGCGGAATGCGAGCCGAGCCGGCCAATGCGCCACGGGCGCCGAGTCCCAAACCGACGGCAGCGTCGATTCACTCACCCAGCGATGGGTGCGGACCGATCTGATCTCCCTGATCGCCACGATCCCCTCGGTGGTTTCGATGTCGCCCAAGATCACACCTTCTTGTCGATACCCGTGCGGAATCACCGTGGGTTCGGCTGTCGCATACCACTCGAGGTCGCTGGCCATCGGCACGACGTTTCCGTACGCGCGACCAAGAGCCTCGTCCACGCTCTCGAGTTCCACCGCATGCGTCTCGTTGCCGATGGTCCATTGATCGAACGCCGACTCACAGATGAATTCAGCCCAGAATCCCGGGGCCTTCAGGATCATCGGTTCACGCGGCCGGATCGCGCTCTGCACGATCTGCATCATCGGCAGGCCACGACGATGGAGCCCCCACGCGTACTCGGCCCAGTGTCGCTGTCCGTCCAGTCGGCACTGGGCGAGGCCGGCGGTCGAGCCGTCGTCCGACCACCATTCGAACGTCCACTCTTCGGCCGCGGTCCCCACATGTCGGTGCTCATCGGTTTTCCCGAGGCCGACAGGTGGCGCGAACCGAGGGGTCGTCGATGGGTTGGGACTGGTCATGGTGCGGGCAGACTAGAACCGTGACCGAAGGAAGTGTCCGCTACCTGAGCCTCGACTGGATCGATGCCCTCTCGCACGAGGTCGCGAACAGCGAGAACATGCGAGCCTTGGCCGCCGAGCACACAATTGGTGTGACCCAGACGGTTCTCGACGGCCCCGAAGGCACCGTGACCTACCACCTGCAAGTAGGCGCGGGCCGCGCGTCGTTCGGTGCCGGTCCGGCCGACCCCGAAGATGTGCGCTTCGAACAGGACTGGGACACCGCGGTAGCCGTGGCCACCGATCGCCTCAATGCCCAGCAGGCGTTCATCACCGGACGCATCCGACTCTTCGGTGATCAACAGAAGCTCGGAGCATCCACGGCCGTGTTCGCCGCGCTCGACGCGGTCTTCGGCGCCGTACGCTCGCGTACCGACTACCGCTGAATCGATCGCCGGTCGAACACCACGACCACCAGAGCGGCCGCGCACAGTGCCGCTCCGAGTCGGTAGGGCGACCCGTTCGACACGCGGTCGTACAGCACTCCCGCCACCGCCGGACCCGCCACGCGACCGATGGCATTCACACCCTGCTGGAAACCGAGCGCTTCACCGCGATGATGCGCCGACACCCGACCCGACACGAGTGACGAAAGATTGGGAGTGATGAGCGCCTGACCGATCGTCAAGAGCGCGAGCGACGGCACGAGCAATGCCCAATCATGGCTGTATGAAAGGAGCAACAGTCCGGTTCCGTTCAGCACGAGTCCGGCGCGTACCGAGCCTTCCGTTCCGATGCGATCGTTCACGGGTCTGATCATCCAGACCTGGGCCGCAACCAACAGCAGCCCCACTCCCACGAACACTCCCGCCACGCCAGCTTCGGTGAGATCGAAACGATCTCCGGCCAGGAGAGAGAACGTTGATTCGAAACCGCTGAAGGCCACGATGCCGATGAAACCGATGACAGCAAGTCCCCACAAACGCACGGGCTGTCGATCGGCGTCCACCGGAACCGAAACCCGCGATTCGGCCGGACGGGTTTCGGGCAGACGGAACCACGCCACGCCGGCGTTCACGAGCGCCAGAGTCCCGGCCACGAAGAACGGAACGTGCTCGCCACCGAGTGACGCGAGGCCACCCAACGCCGGGCCTACCACGAAGCCCACACCAAAAGCGGCACCGAGAAGGCCGAGCAGTCGCGGGCGTTCCTCAGGCGATGCCACGTCGGTGACCGCACCTTGGGCCACCGCCACACTCGCACCGGAAGCACCATCGATGATGCGTCCGACGAAGAGGAGCCACAAGGCACCGGCCGCACCAGTCACGAAAGATCCGATCGCCGTACCGAGGAGCGACAACATGATCACCGGTTTGCGACCCACCCGATCCGACAGGCGACCGAGGATCGGCGCGAACACGAGTTGCGCGAGCGAGAACGACGCGAACAGCAGACCCACTTGCAATCCGGTGGCCCCGAAACGTTCGGCGTAACGACCGAGGATCGGAACGACGATGCCGAAGCCCACGAGGTCGAGGGCGACCGTCGACCAGATGGTCATGAACCCCTTGGGAAGCGGGGCCTTGGCGCGCGTCGATTCAGCCGACGGGGTGCTCACGCATCACCGCCGCACCGTGGTGCCGGCCTTGGTGGTCTCGACGATCCATCCCGCACCCTGCAACTCGGCGCGCAATGCATCGGCAGTGGCGAAGTCCTTGGCCGCTCGCGCCGCGTCGAGGGCGGCGGCCTTGGCTGCGATCTCGGCCGGCACGTCGGCAGCAGCCTTGAACTCGAGCCCGAACGCCGTGCAGATTTCGCGCACGGCCGCCACGAGCGACGAAGCGGCCGCATCTCCGGAGTCGAGGGCGGCGTTCGCGCGGCGCACCGTGTCGAACAGCAACGCCGTGGCCGAGGGCGTGTCGAGGTCGTCGTCCATGAGTTCGCGGAAGCGCGCGATCACGCTGGAGTCGGCCGGTGCCGCGGCCACCGAGGCCGTACGCGCGGCGAAGGCATCGAGTCCGGCCAGTGTGGTGACGGCGGCGTCGATGTTGTCCTGACCGACGCGCACCGGACTGCGGTAGTGACTCTGCAGGAGTACGAGGCGATACGCCCGCGGGTCGTAGTGCTCGAGGAGATCGAGAAGATTGGCCACGTTGCCGAGGCTCTTCGACATCTTTTCGCCCTCGGTGTCGACCACGAATCCGTTGTGCATCCAGTGGCGTGCGAAGTCGCGGCCAAGAGCCACGGCTTGGGCCCTCTCGTTCTCGTGGTGTGGGAACTTGAGGTCCATGCCGCCGCAATGGAGGTCGAAACCATCGCCCAAGAGTTCGAGGCTCATCACCACACACTCGCTGTGCCAACCGGGACGTCCGTCCCCCCACGGCGAAGGCCATGACGGTTCGCCCGGTTTGGAGAACTTCCAGAGCGCAAAGTCGGCCGGGTGGTTCTTGTTCTCGGCTCCGAACACTTCGCGGTCGCCGCCACCCGACAACATGTCGTCGAGACTCTGATGGGCGAGGAGTCCGTAGTCGTCGACCGATGTGACGCTCAGGTACACGCCGTCGGCGGTCGCGTACGCACGGCCGCGGTCGACGAGTTCGGCGATCATGCCCACCATCTGCTCCACGTACTCGGTGGCATGCGGTACGAGGGTCGGCCGCTCCACGTTGAGCCGGCTCATGGCATCGAACCACACCGACTCGCACTTGTGCGTGATGTCCTGCCATGGACGACCTTCACGATTGGCACGATCGATGATCTTGTCGTCGATATCGGTGATGTTCGACACCAACGTGACCTCGAGTCCCGACCATGAGAGATAGCGGCGCAGAATGTCGTAAACGAGAGTCGCCCGACCATGACCGAGATGTGGGGGCCCGTACACCGTGGGTCCACAGAGGTAGATCCCGACTCGACCCGGGGTGCGAAGTCGAAGTTCGCGCACCTCCGAGGTGGCCGTGTCGTAGAGCCGGAACATGGGTGTTCAGCCTACGCTCGCCTAGCCTTGCGACCCATGGCAGGAATCCCCGAGAAGCCCTCACTCGAAGGCATCGAGGGTCGCTGGATCGAGACCTGGGAGTCCGAGGGCACCTATCGCTTCGATGATTCGGCCTCGCGATCGGGCGTCTACGCGATCGACACCCCGCCGCCGACGGTGAGCGGTTCGCTCCACATGGGCCACGTGTTCTCCTACACGCACACCGACACCCTCGCCCGCTTCCACCGGATGTGCGGCAAGTCGGTCTTCTATCCGATGGGCTGGGACGACAACGGTCTGCCCACCGAGCGCCGCGTCCAGAACTTCTTCGGTGTTCGCTGCGATCCGAGCGTGCCGTATCAGCCCGGATTCCAGCCGCCCTTCCGCGGCGATCCGCCCAAGGACCACCAAGCGGTATCGATCTCGCGTCCGAACTTCATCGAGTTGTGCGAAGAGCTCACGCACGAGGACGAAAAAGTCTTCGAAGATCTCTTCCGGCGTCTCGGTCTCTCGGTCGACTGGTCGTATCTCTACGCCACGATCGACGAGCGCAGTCGTCGCGTGAGCCAGAAGGCGTTCCTGCGCAATCTTGCCCGCGGTGAGGCCTACACCCAAGAAGCGCCCACCTTGTGGGACGTCGACTTCAAGACCGCCGTCGCTCAGGCCGAACTCGAGGACCGCGAACGTCCGGGCGCGTATCACCAGATCGCTTTCGAGCGCGTCGATGGTGCCGGCACGGTGATCATCGACACCACGCGTCCGGTGCTCATCGCGGCCTGTGTCGCGCTCGTCGCTCACCCCGATGATGAGCGTTATCAACCGATTTTCGGCCAGAAGGTCCGCACTCCGCTCTACGGCGTCGAGGTTCCGGTACTGGCTCACCCGCTCGCCCAACCCGACAAGGGAACCGGTATCGCCATGATCTGCACGTTCGGTGACGTCACCGACGTGACGTGGTGGCGCGAACTCGATCTGCCCACCCGTGCGATCATCGGACGCGACGGTCGCATCATCGCGACTCCCCCGCCGGGTCTCGACACCCCCGCCGGGCTGGTGGCGTTCGGCGAGATCGCCGGGCTCTACGTCAACCAAGCACAAACCAAAGTGGTCGAGGCGCTGCGGGCATCGGGGGCCATGCTCGGCGAGCCGCGGCCCATCACCCATCCAGTGAAGTTCTTCGAGAAGGGCGACCGACCGCTCGAGATCGTCACCAGTCGGCAGTGGTACATCCGCAACGGCGGTCGTGATCACGATCTGCGCACACAGTTACTCGCGCGCGGCGGCGAGCTCGCGTGGCATCCCGATCACATGCGCCACCGCTACGCCAACTGGGTCGAAGGTCTGAACGGCGACTGGCTCATCAGCCGTCAGCGCTACTTCGGCGTTCCGGTTCCCGTGTGGTACCCCGTCGACGCCGCGGGTGAGACCGACTACGACCATCCGATCATCCCGGCAGAGGACTCACTGCCGATCGATCCATCGTCGGACGTACCTCCCGGTTACGCCGCCGATCAGCGCGGTGCACCCAACGGATTCATCGGCGACCCCGACGTGATGGACACGTGGGCGACCTCGTCGCTGTCGCCCCAGATCGCCGCGCGCTGGGGCGAAGCCGGCGACCTCATGGCGCGCGTGTTCCCCATGGATCTGCGGCCGCAGGGTCACGACATCATCCGGACCTGGCTCTTCAGCACGGTGGTGCGTTCGAACTTCGAACACCAGTCGCTTCCGTGGACCAACACGGCACTCTCGGGCTGGATCCTCGATCCCGATCGCAAGAAGATGTCGAAGTCGAAGGGCAACGTCGTCACTCCACTCGATCTCTTCGACCGATTCGGTTCCGACGCCGTTCGGTACTGGGCCGCATCGGCCCGACCCGGAGTCGACACCGCGTTCAGCGAGGAGCAGATGAAGGTCGGCCGCAAGTTGGCCACCAAGTTGCTCAATGCGAGCAAGTTCGTCCTGTCGTTCGGTGAACCGCCGGCGGGTGCGCGACCCACATCGGTCCTTGACCGCGCCATGCTCGCACGCGTCGCCGAAACCGTCGACGAAGCAACGGCTGCTTTCGAGGCCTACGACTACGCGCGGGCCCTCGAACGCACCGAATCCCTCTTCTGGTGGTTCTGCGACGACTACGTCGAACTCGTGAAGGGTCGTGCCTACGGCGCACAGGGCGAGGAAGGCGCGGGGTCAGCGCAAGCGGCGCTGCGCCTCGCGTTGTCGGCTCTGCAGCGCCTGCTCGCGCCGTTCATCCCCTTCGCCACCGAAGAAGTGTGGAGCTGGTGGCAGACCGGATCGGTTCACCGGGCAACGTGGCCTCGACGAGCAGAACTCGGTGAACTCGGCGATGCATCGGTGCTCGACGCGATCGGAGAAGTGCTCGCCCAGATCCGACGAAGCAAGACCGAGGCCAAGCGTTCACAGAAGACCGTTGTCGCCGAAGCGGTGGTGACCGCAACCGCCGTCCACATCGACGCGATCAGTGCGGCACAGTCCGATCTGTCCGATGCTGGCAGCGTGCGCGCGTGGTCGTTCACCACCGATGAGAGTGCGAGTGCACCAATCGTTGTGACGACTCTCGCCGACGACGAGCCCACCGCCTGATCTCCCCCGTCACGCCCGCACCGGTAGTTTGGTCACCCTGTGAGTGACTCCCCCACACGTCGACG
This sequence comes from uncultured Bifidobacterium sp., assembly GCA_964563545.1. Lineage (GTDB taxonomy): Bacteria > Actinomycetota > Acidimicrobiia > Acidimicrobiales > Ilumatobacteraceae > Casp-actino8. The sequence continues at coordinate 6,848 of CAZLXB010000024.1, forward strand.
CCGCACGTGGCCGCAACGCCTCGTCCTCGTGGTGAATCTCGTGGTCATCGTGTCGTGCTTCGTCGCCGCCGCCGTGGTGTATTACGGCAGCGAGAAGGCCAATGACCGCAAGGTCGTGAGCCTCGCGAACGTCACCAAACTCACCGTGCCGGGCTCGAGCGTTCCCGGAATCTCTCCCGATTCGAGTCCGGATGACACCCTCGTGGCGGGTCCGGTCGACATGACGGCGCGCAACTTCCTCATCACCGGTAGCGACAACGGCGCGTGTGTGGATGCCGACTCGCCCTATGCCGCGGCCTTCGGTAACCGCAGTGGACTCGGTGAGCGCGCCGACACGATCATGATCCTGCGGCTCGACCCGACCACCAATGCCGCCGCCGTGCTCTCGTTCCCGCGCGACCTCTGGGTCAAGATCAACGGCAAGACCTCACGTAGCCGTATCAACAGCGCGTTCAACCGCGACGATCCGAACACGCTGGTGCTGACTATCTGGGACAACTTCAAGATCCCGGTCGATCATTACGTGAACGTCGACTTCTGCGCCTTCAAGCAGATCGTCGACGCCGTGGGCGGTGTGCGGGTGCCGTTCGCCACGCCGATCCGCGACCGCAACACGAACCTGCTCATCGAGAACCCGGGTTGCCACACTTTCGGTGGCGAAGAAGGCCTCGCCTACGTACGTTCCCGCAAGCTCCAGTACTACGACAGCAAGTCGAAGTCGTGGAAGGAGGATCCGGCATCCGACCGCGGTCGCATCTCTCGTCAGCAGGACTTCCTCCGTCGCGCGTTGCAGAAAGCTCTCGACAAGGGGGCCGGCAACCCGACTGTGGCCAAGCAACTGATCGATGCTGCGTTGCAGTACGTGATCCTCGACGACCAACTCACACCCGGTCGACTGCTCGAACTCGCCCAAGCCATGCGCGACCTCGACCCGGCCACCATGAAGACGTACCAGATCGAAGGTGTGGGCAAATTGATCAACGGTCAGTCGGTGATCGAGCCCAAACTCACCTCCGACAACATGAAGGCCGTTCTCTCGGTGTTCCAGGGCGAGGCCCGTCTGGTCGATGCTCCCGAGCAACTCCTCGAGGTCGAGACGACCACCACCTCCACCACGACTCCGCGCGCCAAGTCCACGACGACGGTCACGGAATCTTCGACGGCAGAGGCGACATCCACCGTTGCCGCGAGTACGTCGTCGACATCGAGTCTCCCACCGGTGTACGTGGCATCCGATGAGATCGGCATCCTGCCGACCGACGATCCGGCCTGTCGCTAGTCGCCGAGCACCGTCTGGATGGCGGCGGGCACATCGCTCGGACCTTCCACCGTGGTGATGCGTGCGCCGATACGCGAGGCGAGGGCCCGGGCTTCCAGATCGTCCCCGGCCGGCGCGACGATCACGACTTCGTCGAGTGATCGTGCGGCGGCTTCCACGTCGCCTTCCACGTTGGCCCGGCAGTCGCTGAGCACGATGGCGATGCGCCGCCCGGCCCGCGATCTCGACAATTGATCACCCGCGGCGCGTAGCGCACCAGCCAGATCGGTCGTACCGAAACCACGCAATGCGAGCACGTCGTTCACGACCGTCTCGCCCCCTTTGCTCGAGTCCTGGCTCTTGGCGACCACGACGTCCTTGCCAAAGGTGACCACGCTGTAGTCGGCCGGGCTCCGCCAGGCGACGGCGGCCGCCGCCATGGCCGACGTGGCGAGCGGTTTGCCACCCATCGAGCCGCTGCGGTCGACCAGCAGGCTGAGTGCCGTTCCCGGTCGCACCCACGAACGAATCTTCAAACCTTCGGGATCCACGGCCGAACGCGCGGCGCGGGCCTCCACGATCGTGCCGAGCGATGCATCGAGGTCCACGTCACCCGCGTCGGGGCGATACGGCATGGTGGCCATCTTGCCGATGCCACGCGGTCGCACCGGCCCGCGTCGGGAGACATCGAGGAAGAGTCGGCCGGCCAGACGTTTGGCGAGTTCACGCAACTTCTGGTCGGTCGCGCCGGTGAGATCGGCGAGCAGAGCGAGCATGGCGTCGGGATCCTCGTCGAGTCCGTCTTCCACGGCCGCCTCGTCGAGTTCGCCCACTTCGGGTGATACCTGTTCGAACTGTGGATTCTGGGCGAGTTCGCGACGCGAGATCGTTCGCTTCGACGCCTCGGCCACCGCGTCGTCGGCGGCCGCGCCTTCCTTGGCTAGCGGGTCGCCCCCGTCGGGGCGCTCGCTTTTCCCGCGCCACTTTCGGCCGCGGGTTCGAACACCTCGCTCCACAGTTCGGTGATCACGTCTTCGGACGTCCGGGTGCTGCCCTCACGGACGCGCACGCGACCGGAGAGCGCCACCAGCGCGGCATCGAGTGACACCGACTTGTCGGTCACCGACGAGCCGCGCACACCGGCGAGCGAGGACGCCACGGCCGCCATGTCGATGGCTCCGCGCACCGACGACCCGACGCGCAGATCGGCGTGCGCACGCGTGCGCCTCACGAGGTCGACGACCTTGGCGAGCCAACCGGCGGGCAGATCGCGTCCGTCACGTCCGGCGATGCGCTCTTCATCGGCGGCCGACTGATAGCCCATCGACACTCGGCACACGCGGTCGTACACGGCACCCGAGATGCGGGCGGTGCCCACGGCATCGAAGGGATTCATGGCCGCCACGAGCCGGAAACCAGAGGCCGCGGCCACGCGGCCGTAGCGCGGGACGTTGAGTTCGCCCTCGCTCATCACGGTGATGAGAACGTTGAGGGTCTCTTCCGGGATGCGGTTGATCTCCTCCACGTAGAGCAACGCACCATCGCGCAGCGCGGTCACGAGCGGACCGTCCACGAAGACGTCGGCGTCGTAGCCCTCGTTCAGCACGCGGGCCGGGTCGAAGTGACCGACGAGGCGGGCCGGAGTGAGTTCGGCGTTGCCCTCCACGAACACGAAGCCGATGCCAAGCCCATTGGCCACCGCGCGCAGAAGTGTGCTCTTGCCCGTGCCCGGGGGGCCTTCGAGGAGCACGTGCCGGCCGGCGTCGAGCGCGGCCACCACGAGTTCGACTTCGCGACGACGGCCGACGACTGCGTCGTCGAGGGACGCGAAGAGAGAACCTCGGTCGGCCGTGCTCATCGGGGACGACTCACTTGTTGACGATCACACCGCGGATGTTGGTGCCCTCGCGCATCGCCTCGTAACCCTCGTTGATCTGATCGAGGGTGTAGGTCTTGGTGATGAGCTCGTCGAGCTTCAACTGACCGGCGCGGTACATGTCGAGGAGGGCAGGGATATCGGCGCGCGGGTTGAGCGAGCCGAAGATCGTGCCCTTGATCTCCTTGTTCCACATGGCCAACTGGAAGAGATTGACCGATGCGGTCTCGGAGGTCATGGGCGAGATGGCGGTGACGACGATGGTGCCACCCTTACCAGCGAGGTTCATCCCCTCGGCCATCATCTCGCCGTGCAGAACGCCCGGGGTCATGATCACGCGGTCGGCCATCTGGCCGTACGTCATCTCCATGACCGGAAGCATCGCCTCGGCCATCGACGCGTAGGTGTGCGTGGCGCCGAACTCCATGGCCTTCTCGCGCTTGAACTCGAGCGGGTCGACGGCGATGACGCGCTTCGCGCCGGCCATCTTGGCGCCCTGCACCGCGTTCATGCCGATGCCGCCGCAACCCACCACCACCACGGTGTCGCCGGCCTGCGTGCCGGCGCGGTTGGCCGCCGAGCCCCAACCGGTGGCCACACCACACGACACGAGCGCGACGCACTCGAGCGGAATGTCCTTTTCGACCTTGATGATCGACTGCTCCGACACACACGCGTATTCGGAGAAGGTGCCGAGCTTGGCCATGAGGGTCACGGGCTTGCCCTTGGCGAAGTGACGATGCGTGTCATCGGTGATCATGCCGCCGACGAAGGTCTTGGCGCCGTTGTCGCAGAGGTTCTGGCGTCCGGTCGAGCAGTAGCGGCAACGGCCGCACGACGGAACGAAGGAAGCCGACACGTGATCGCCCACCTGGACCGACGAGACTCCCGGACCGACTTCCACCACGACGCCGGCGCCCTCGTGGCCGCCGATGATCGGGAAGAAATCGGTGATGCCCATGAGCTCCCACGCCTCCTTGGGCGGAACCATGTCGCCGGTGACGAGATGCTCATCGGAGTGGCACATGCCGGCGGCACGCCAATGGACGAGGACTTCGCCGGCCTTGGGCGGATGAACCTCGATCTCCTCGACGCTCCACGGCTGATTGAGGCCCCAGAGAACGGCGGCCTTGCTCTTACGGACTCCCGACATGGTGGTCACCCCCGGTTCGGCCCCGACCCTTCGGGGCTCACCCCGGAAACGCTAGCCAACCCAAATCCGAACACTCTCATCACCCGGCTCGAAGCCGGGGGACATCCGGTGGGATCAGTCGTAGACGAGGACGCCGCGGATGTTCTCGCCCTTGCGCATCGCCTCGTAGCCATCGTTGATGCCGTCGAGCGAGTAGGTGCGGGTCACCAATCCGTCGAGGTCGAGCTGACCCTCGCGGTACAGACCGGCCAACTTCGGGATGTCGGCGCGCGGGTTGCCCGAGCCGAACAGCGAACCGACGACCTGCTTCTCCATGAGCGTCACGTCGAGGAGGTTGATGTTGGCCGTCATCTCGAGCGCCGGGTGGATGTTGGTCACCACCACGCGACCGCGCTTCGATGCCAGAGCCATCGCCTCGGCCAGGACCTGTCCGTCGCCCACGCCCATGGTCATGATGACCTTGTTGGCCATGGTGCCCCATGTGATGTCTTGCAGGAGCGGAAGTGCTTCGGTCATCGAGGCCGCCGTGTGCGTGGCGCCGAACTCCATTGCTTTCTCACGCTTGAACTCGATCGGGTCGACGGCGACGATGCGCTTCGCACCCGCGAGGCGAGCACCTTGGATCGCGTTGGCGCCGATGCCGCCCACGCCCACCACCACCACGGTGTCGCCGGGCTTGGCCTGCGCCGCGTACACGGCCGAACCCCAACCGGTCACCACACCACAACCGAGGAGACACATCTTGTCGAGTGGCAGATCGTTGTCGATCTTGATGCAGCTCGCCTCGTTGACCACCGTGTGATGCGCGAAGGTCCCGAGCAAGCACATGAGACCGAGGTCTTGACCGCGCGCGTGATGACGCGCACCACCGTCGGTGATCTGACGGCCGCCACCCATGAGCGCACCGAGGTCGCACAGGTTCTGATGGCCCGTGGAGCAACTCGCGCAACGACCGCACGACGGGATGAATCCGAACACCACGTGGTCACCGGGAGCCAGCCAACTCACGCCCGGGCCAACTTCCTTCACGATGCCGGCGCCTTCGTGGCCGCCGATGATCGGCAGGGCGAAGGGCAGATCGCCGGTCACGAGGTGTTCATCGGAGTGGCACATTCCCGACGCCTTCATCTCCACCAGAACCTCACCGGCCTGGGGCGGGTCGAGTTCGATCTCCTCGACGCTCCACGGCTTGCCGACTTCCCACAGAACTGCGGCCTTGGTCTTCATGGTCTCCCCTGTTCGACCGGTGGGCGCCCCCATGACGACCACACAACACCGAGAACGGTAGCCCCCTCGCCGAGGTTCAGTTGTACGCTTCTGGCATGGACACCACCGCGACCCCCATCGTGACCGACGAGTCGGAGGCCGAGGCCACCCCCGTCGCCGCGTCCACCCCCGCCCCCGCCGACGAGCTCCTCATCGAAGAGATCTCGATCGACGGCATGTGCGGCGTCTACTGAGCCTCATTCCCCGGATCGGCGAGTCCTCGTGTCGGTTGCACTCGACTCCGCCCTCGAGCTCCATCCCCAGGTGGCCGTCCGGCCCGAGCCATTCGGAGCCCTCGCCTACCACTACGGCAACCGACGCCTGATCTTCTTGAAGCACCCCGACGTCGTGCGGGTGGTCGAGACCCTCGCCGCCCACGATTCGCTCCGCGACACGCTCGACGCCTGCGGAGTGAGCGCCGACCGCTGGCCGTCGTTCGTGTCGGCCCTCAGTTCACTCGAATCATCGGAGATCGTCCGTGAGCGCGCTCGTTGACCAACTGAAGCGCGGTCTTGACGCGCCCATCTGCCTCACGTGGGAACTCACCTACGCGTGCAACCTCCAGTGCATCCATTGCCTGTCGTCGAGCGGGCAGCGCGACCCGCGCGAACTCTCGACCGACGAGGCCAAGCGCGTGATCGACGAGCTCCGCGACCTTCAGGTCTTCTACATCAACATCGGCGGGGGCGAGCCGATGGTCCGGCGCGACTTCTTCGAGTTGGTGGAGTACTCGGTCGACAACGGCATCGGTGTGAAGTTCTCGACCAACGGCGCCTTCATCGACACTGACAAGGCACGCCGCCTCGCAGCCATGGACTACCTCGACATCCAGATCAGCCTCGATGGCGCCGACGAAGCCACCAACGACGCGGTGCGTGGTGCCGGTTCGTATCGCATGGCGCGCACGGCCATGGACAAACTCGCCTCCGCCGGCTTCGGTCCGTTCAAGATCTCGGTCGTCGTCACGCGACAGAACGTGCCTCAGCTCGACGACTTCAAGCAGCTCGCCGACTCCTACGGTGCGCAACTACGCGTCACGCGCCTGCGGCCCGCCGGACGTGGCGCCGATTCGTGGCATCAACTCCACCCAACGCTCGGTCAACAGCGCGAGATCTATGACTGGCTCATGGCCAACGGCGAGAACGTTCTCACCGGTGACTCGTTCTTCCACCTGAATGCCCTCGGTGATCCGCTCCCCGGGCTCAACATGTGCGGGGCCGGGCGCGTGGTGTGCCTGATCGACCCGATCGGCGACGTCTATGCGTGTCCTTTCGTGATCCACGACGAATTCCGGGCCGGCAACGTGCGTGACACCGGTGGCTTCGCCCAGGTGTGGAAAGAGAGCGATCTCTTCGTGTCGTTGCGCGAACCGCAGTCGGCCGGAGCCTGCGCGTCGTGCGGGGCGTTCGATGCGTGCCAGGGCGGCTGCATGGCGGCCAAGTTCTTCACCGGTCTGCCCCTCGACGGGCCCGACCCCGAATGCGTTGGTGGCGACGGCGAACACGCCTTGCAGTCGGTGATCCCCGGAACGGCGCCCAAGCCGGCCATGGACCACACCAAGCCGGTGCGACTGACCACCAAGCCACTCGTTCGCCGCTGATGCACATCCTCCAGCCGCTCTCGATCGGCGCGCGTCAGGCGCCCTCCCGACTCATGTTCGGGCCGCACGTCACCAATCTCGGTGACGACGACCGTTCGATCACCGAGCGCCATGTCGCCTACTACGCGGCCCGGGCACGCGGTGGGTGCGGTGTGATCGTGGTCGAGGGCGCGAGCGTGCACGAGAGCGACTGGCCCTACGAGCGCGCCGCGCTCGCCGGTCGCTGCCATGAAGGTTGGAAAGCCGTAGCCGAGGCCGTGCACGAACACGGGGCTCTCGCGATCGCATCTCTCGATCACGCTGGAGGCCAAGGATCCTCGGCGTACTCACAGCATCCGCTGTGGGCGCCGTCGCGTGTTCCCGAGGTCAATACGCGTGAGGTTCCCAAGTGGATGGAAGAACCCGACATCGCGGCTGTGATCGCTGGTTTCGGTGAGGCCGCTGCTTCGGCCGCCGCGGCCGGACTCGACGGCGTGGAGATCAACGCCGGTCAGCATTCGCTCGTCCGTCAGTTCATGTCGGGTCTCACCAATCACCGCGGCGACCAGTGGGGCACCGACAAATTGCTCTTTGCCCGCACGGTGATCTCCACTGTGCGTCAGCGGCTCGACCTCACCGGCGTACCCCGACCCATCCTCGGTCTGCGACTCTCGTGCGACGAACTCGCTCCGTGGGCCGGCATCACGCCCGAGATGGCACCGGGAATCGCCGCCGATTTGTGCGCAGCCGGTCTCGATTACGTCGTGGTCGTGCGTGGGTCGATCTTCTCGGCCGAGAAAACGCGCCCCGATTTCCACGAGCCGACCGGATTCAACATCGACGTGTGCCGCGCGGTGAAGGCTGCGGTCCCTGATTCGGTGGCCGTGTTCCTGCAGGGTTCGGTCGTCGAGGTCGGACAAGCCGAGTGGGCGATCGCCGATGGTGTGTGCGATGCCGTGGAGATGACCCGCGCCCACATCGCCGATCCCGAGATCGCCGTGAAGGTCCAGTGGGACAAGACCGACCGCATCCGCCCGTGCATTCGCTGCAATCAGGCCTGCCAGGTTCGTGATGCACGGAACCCGATCGTGTCGTGTGTGGTGGAGCCGTCATCGGGACACGAGAAGAACGATCCGCACTGGTACGACGCCACGACGATGCCGCGCAAGGTACTCGTGATCGGTGGCGGGCCGGCCGGTCTCGAAGCCGCGCGCGTGGCCGCCACTCGCGGTCACCAGGTGACCATCGCCGAGGTCGCATCGGAACTCGGAGGTAACGCGCGGCACGCCGGTCCCGGCCGTTCGTTCGTCGACTGGCTCGAGAACGAGATCCGTGGGCTGGGCGTGACGGTGATGACCGGCGTGTCAGCTGATCAGCTCACCGACATCGTCAGCGCGAATCAATCGTTCATTCAGGCCACCGGAAGTCGTCGGGGTGTTCCCGACTACTCGATCGATCCTGGCGTGACCGTGTTCGACGTCGCCGATGTACGTCGCGGCACTTCTCCACTCCCCGCCGAAGGGACCATCGTGATCCTCGATCCGATCGGCGGTCCGATCGGCGTATCACTGGCTGAAGAGTTGGGCGAACGCGCCGTACTCATCACGCCCGACAACATCGCCGGCAACGAACTCTCTCGTACCGGCGATCTCGCGCCGGCGAACGTTCGACTCGCGCAACGAAGTGTCGAGATACGTCGTCGCGCGATCGTGCGAGGCGTCGAAGCAACCGCCGACGGAGTTCGGGTTCGAGTGCAGGACCGTTTCTCGGGGGCAATCGATCAACTCGACGCGGCGGCCGTGGTGGACGCCGGTTTCCGCCTACCGAACGAGATCGTCAGTGATGCGAGCGGTCGACCGCTCGGAGTTTCGATCGGTGACTGCGTCGCCCCGCGCACGATTCTCGAAGCGGTGCTCGAAGCTCGCCGCGCCGCACTAGCGATCTGATCAGAGTCGGCGCAGACGCTCGAACACGTCGGTGCTCGTCACGTCGATCACGTCGAGGATCGAGCCATCCGCCACCAGACTTTCGAGCAGCGCGCCGCCACTCGCCCGCTCGGGCATACCGGCCGTGAAGACGAGGACCGGCTGACCGAGAACCGACTTGGCCGCCGCCGAACGACCGAACGCCCGCCACAGCACGTCACCGCGCAACAAGCCCGGGCGCACCGCGGTGTTGCCGCCGGCGAGATCGAAGTACACGACCCGACCCGAAGGATCGGTCGCGCGCCCGCTGATCTCGAGCCCGGGAGCGATGCGCATCCCCCACTCGACGTTCGACCAACCAGCCGAGAGAAGCAGCGCTTCCACGATGTCGTGCAACGAACGCACGTCGGGCATCGCGTCGGAGTCACCCTCGTTGGCCACGCGCTCGATCGCAGTGCGAACGTAATCGGCGTCAGTGTCGAAGCCGACGAAACTCCGACCCGTGCGACGTGCCGCCACCGCTGTGCTCCCCGAACCCATGAACGGATCGAGCACGAGGTCGCCGGCGAACGAATACAGATGTATGCAACGTTCCACGAGCGACACCGGGAACGGAGCCGGGTGATTGACGCGGGTCGCACTCTGGGGTGCGATCTCCCACACGTCGATGGTGGCCTCGAGAAACTCGTCGGCCGGGATGGTCGACTCCGAGGGAAGTCCCAACCGAGTGCGGCGAGGCGCGCTCAACGCCCGATCGAAGCGACCCTTGCTCGCCACCACGAGCCGCTCGGTGGTGTCGCGCAGCACGGGATTGGTCGGTGAGCGATACGAACCCCACGCACAACTTCCGGACTGGCCGCGCTGTTTGAGCCACACGATCTCGCCCCGCAACAACATGCCGAGGTCGTCCTGCAATATGTCGGTCACGTCGGCGGCGAGCGAACGGAAAGGTCGACGTCCGAGATTGGCAACATTCACCACGATGCGACCACCGGGTTCGAGCACGCGTCGGCACTCGGCCAGGACGTCTCGCAACATTCCGAGATAGTCCATGTAGTCCGACGGAATGTGCCCCTCGCCCATCGCCTCCTCGTACGCCTTACCGGCGAAGTAGGGCGGCGATGTCACCACGAGACCCACCGAGTTCGAGGGAATCGCGCTCATGTCGCGTGAGTCGCCGACGAAGATCCGATCGCGTACCGCATCCACCGCGCTGCGATCGGCCAAAGTGTCGTCGGCCGAGATCTCCGGAGCGCGAAAGCGCGCGTAGAAAGCCGAAGCGTCATGGCCCTCGCGTCGCGACGCACCAAAGGGCGAAGTCGCGGTGGTGCGACGTGCGCGCGGGGATTCCTCAGCCATCACGGGCAGGGTACCGACGAGTCGGTAAAGATGGAGAGGTGGCCGCCGTCTTCGTGATGATTCCCTTCGCGTACCTGCTCGGGACCTTTCCGAGCGCCCTGCTCGTCGCGCGCACCAGGGGTATCGACATCACCGCGTCGGGCTCGGGTAACCCGGGCGCGTCGAACGTGAGTCGCGTACTCGGTCGCAAACTCGGCATCCTCGTCTTCGTCCTCGACGGACTCAAAGGTGCGATCTCGGTCGCGGCCGGTTTCATCGCGTTCGAATACGCCGGCGCGCTCGCGCTGGCTTGTGCCGCGGTGGTCGGCCACGTCTTCCCGATCACGCGCAAGTTCAAGGGTGGCAAGGGCGTGGCCACCGCCGGTGGATCGATGCTCGCGCTCTACCCGTTCGTGAGCCTCGTGCTACTCGCCATCTGGCTCACAACCGTGAAGCTCACCAAGAAGGCATCGCTGGCTTCGCTCGCCATCACGATCGGTCTGCCGATCGGACTCCTGATCGTCGGACGGCCGGCCACCGAAGTGCTCACGACCGTCGGGTTGGCCGCCTTCGTGATCTGGCGTCACTGGCCGAATCTGAAACGACTCGTCAAGGGTGACGAGTTGTCGATGAAGTCGCGTTAGTCAGCCGAGCGACGGATTCTCCTGCGCGGCGGCGCGCTGCATGCGTTCCAGCGGCGCCGACCGGAAGTCGGGGTGGGTCAGGATCCAGAAGCGATTCGTGACGATCGCGTCGTGCACCTGATCGGCAACGTCGGTGGCCGGGATGCCGGTCTCCACACCCACGTGCAATGCCTCGTTCATCATGGCGCTGATCGGATCGACGATGTCGCGCGGCTTCTCACCCAGACGTTCGCTCCACTTGATGTCGGTCATGAGATTGGTCTTCACGAAACCAGGGCACAGGCAACTGCAACTCACGTTGACGCCCTTGGCCGCCAACTCGAGGAACAGGCCTTCACTGATCGCCACCACCGCGTGCTTGGTCGCGTTGTACGGACCAAAGCCGGGCATGGCCACGAGACCCGCCATGGACGCGGTGTTCACGATGTGGCCCTCGTTCTGATCGAGCATGATCGGCAAGAACGAGCGGATTCCGTGCACCACGCCGTAGAGGTTGATGTTGACGACCCACTCCCACACGCTCATGGGTCCGGTCCACTGATCGCCCACCCCGGCCACACCCGCGTTGTTGCACAGCACGTGCGCGGCGCCGTACTTCTCGAGTGTCCGACGAGCGAGTTCTTCCATGCTCTCGCCGAGCGACACATCGGCCACCACCGGATGCACGTCGGCCCCACCCTCGGTCAGTTCGGCCTCGGCGGCACGCAGCTTGACTTCGTCCACATCGGCCAGGACCACCTTCATGCCCGCGGCCACGAACCGATCGGTGAGCGCCCGACCGATCCCGCTCGCCGCCCCGGTGACCACCGCAACTTTCCCTTGTAGATCCCGCATAGCCAGCCACCCTATGCGCCCCGTAGGGTCAGGGGTGATGGCCTACAAGTACCTATGGACTCCCCTTCAATTGGGACCGGTCGCCACTCGTAATCGCATCGTTTTCTCCGCGCACCTCACCAACTACGCCCGCGATGGCAAGCCCACCGAACAGCACGCGGCGTACTACGCAGCGCGAGCCGCCGGTGGTGCCGGGCTCATCATCACCGAGGAACACTCCACTCACCCGACCGATTGGCCCTACGAAAAACTCATCCACGGCTTCCACCAGGACGTGATCCCGGGCTACAAGCGCATCACCGATGCCGTGCACCGTCACCGCACTCCGATCTTCGCCCAGATCAACCACAACGGCGGCCAGGCGAGCAGCATGTTCAGCCGCCTCCCGGTGTGGGCACCGTCGCCCGTTGCCGACCCGCTCTTTCGCGAAGTACCCAAGGCCGTGTCGCACGCCGAAATCGAGGAGATCGTCGCCGGCTACGCACTCGTCGCCGAGCACTGCGCCGAAGGCGGATTCGACGGTATCGAATTGCAGTGCAGTCATTCCTCGATCGTTCGTGGCTTCCTCTCCCCGGCCACTAACAAACGCACCGACGAATACGGCGGTTCACTCACCAATCGCGCGCGCCTCCTCGTGGAGATCGTCACCGCGGTCCGACGCGTGATCGGCAACCGTCTCGCGCTCGGCGTACGACTCTGCGGCGACGAACTCATCGAGAACGGAACCACCATCGACGAAGCCGTCGAGGTCGCGCGAATCGTGGAGGCCACCGGACACGTCGACTACATCAACACCTCGATAGGTGTCGCCACCGCGAGCCTCTTCATGATCGAGGCGAGCATGCACATTCCACCGGGATACGCAATGTTCATCCCGAGTGCCATTCGCAAAGCCGTCGACCTGCCGGTGGTCGGAGTCGGACGCTTCAAGGATCCGCTCCAGGCCGAACGCGCACTCGCCGAAGGTCACTGCGATCTGGTGGGCGTCGTGCGCGGTCAGATCGCCGATCCCGACTTCGCGGCCAAGGCCCGCGCCGGTGCGACCGACGAGATCCGGCTGTGCCTCTCGTGCAATCAAGAGTGCGTCGGCCGCATGGGACTCAACCGCTGGCTCGGTTGCATCGAGAACCCGCGCACCGGACGCGAACACGAGTGGGCCGTGAACGATCACGTGTCGCTCACCGCCAAACCCAAGAACGTCATGGTGGTCGGAGCCGGACCGGCCGGACTCCAAGCCGCCATCGCCGCCGCGCGCAACGGCCATCGCGTGACGGTGTACGAGAAGGACGACAAGGTCGGTGGTCAGGTTCGGCTCGCGGCTTCGGTCCCGAATCGAGCCGAATTCGGCGACATGATCCGCAACCAGATCAACGAGTGCCGTCGCCTCGGCGTCGAGGTCGTCACGGGCACCGGCGTGTGGCCCGGCTTCGTGGAAGAGAAACAACCCGACCACGTGATCGTCGCCACCGGCGCCGAACCCCAGCGTCCGTGGTGGGTCGCCGACCCCGATGCCGACGAAACCGCGCGACGTGTCGTCGACGTGCGCGCGATCCTCGATGGATCGGCTCCGCTCGGCGGTCCGCAGTCGGGTGAGTCGGTCGTGGTTGTCGACGAGATCGGCTTTCATCACGCCACATCGGTGGCCGAGTTGCTCGCCGATCGCGGTTGCACCGTGGAGATCGCCACACCCGGAATGGTCGTGGGCCAGGACCTCGGCATCACGCTCGACATGGAGAACTGGTGGATCCGCGCTGGCGCCAAGGGCATCGTGCAATCGACCGACCTCGTACCGATGGGATTCGCCGGTGGCGAACTCACTCTCTTGCACCATCCCACCGGCGTCAACCAGACGCGTCGGCCCGACTGGGTCGTCCTCGCCGTTCCGCCGAATCCGGTCGAGTGGTTGTACAACGATCTGAAGAACGCAGGTTGGAGCGTCGAACGCATCGGTGATTGCGTCGCGCCCCGCCGCGCGCATGCCGCCGTGGTCGACGGCGAACGCGTGGGCTCGTCGCTCTGATCCGACGAATCTCCGAGCACTAGGATCTCTTCGTGCTCGCTGCTTGGGGTCCGATCGAGAATCTCACCGAGTGGCTGAAGGACATCTCGGGGAACTGGTGGTTCCTCGCCGTCATTCTCGTGATCGCCTTCCTCGACTCGGTCGTTCCCGTCGTGCCGAGCGAGACCACAGTGATCATCGGTGGGGTGGCGGCCAGCGCAGCCGGCGATGCGCCGTATCCCGTGTACCTCGTGATCATTGCCGGCGCCATCGGCGCGTTCTTCGGCGACAACTTCTCGTATCAGATCGGTCGGCGATTCAGCGCCCGAGTCGAACGCCGTGCGTCGCGCCGACCAAAGACCGCCGAGCGACTCGCGTGGGCCGCCGATCAGATCGAAGAACGCGGTGGTCTCCTCCTCATCACCGCCCGCTTCATTCCAGGTGGCCGAACGGTTCTGACCCTTTCGTGCGGTATCACGCGTCAGTCACAACGCTGGTTCTCCACGTGGGTAGCTGTTGCCGCATCACTGTGGGCGGCCTACGCATCGATACTCGGCTACGTGTTCGGCGAGCGCTTCCAGGACAACCACACCACTGCGTTCGTGCTGGCCTTTGCGGCCGCGCTCGGAATCACGGTGCTCATCGAGTTCGTGCGGTGGGTCCGCAAACGCCGAGTCCGTGAGGCCGCCGAACGTACGGCGGTTTGAGCCAGTTCGGATGGCTCGGCTGTCGCCGACCGGCGTAGCCTGACCACGATGAACTCGGCCCCCGCCCTGATCGCCGTCGTGCCGGTGCGCGACGGAATCCTGCCGGCCGGTGGACTCGAATCCATCTCCGAAGCCCGCGGCACGGCGCTGTTGATCGGTTCCGATTGCGCAACCGCGGTCGAAGCGACTCGTGGAACCGCTCGGCGTGTCTTCACGGTCGAGGTCGCCGATCTCTCGCCCTCCGTTCTCGGTCGGGTCGCTGCCGAGGCGATTCGCCGGTCGTGGCCGGATCATTCGGTCGTGGTGCCCGCATCACCCGATGGTCGTGATCTCGCACCTCATCTCGCCCTCGCCCTGGGCCGGACATTGCACTCGGGAGCCATCGAGATACGTTCCGATGAGGTTCGACTGGCTCGCCAAGGCGGGCTCGCCATTGCCCCGGTGCGCGTGGACGGACCCTTCGTCGCCACTCTGCAACCCGGCATCCGCGGCGTCGACTCGGTGGATGGGGCGGAGCTGGAGCACACGGTTCTCATCGTCGACACTCCGTCGGCCGGACACTCGGTCGTGTCGGTCGAGGTTCGACCCCCCGACGCGTCCACCATGGATCTCGCCGAGGCACCGCGCATCGTCGGCGGCGGTGCCGGCCTCGACAGCGGCGAGAGATTCGCGGTGCTCACCGACGTCGCCGCTGCGCTCGATGCATCGATGGGAGTCACGCGCGTCATCACCGACCGCGGCTGGGCCACTCACGAACGTCAGATCGGAACCACCGGCGTCGTCGTGGATCCGCAGCTCTACATCGCGTTCGGGATCAGTGGCGCGGTGCAGCACACGAGTGGCCTCGGTCAGCCGGCGCACATCATCAGCGTCAACACCGATCCGCACTGCCCGATGATGCAGATGGCCGACCTCGCGATCGTCGCCGACGCGAACCAGGTCCTCGAAGCCCTCGCCCGCGAAGTCGCAGTGGTGAGCCAGACATGAGTCGCTTCGACGCCGACGCGATCGTGGTGGGCGCCGGACCGGCCGGTTCGTGTGCCGCACTCGCCCTCGCCCGCGCTGGCAAGAACGTGATCCTCGTGGAGCGCGGTCCCTTCGCCGGCTCCAAGAACATGTACGGCGGTGTGGTGTATCCGCGCATCCTCGACGAGCTCGTCCCGAACTGGTGGGAAACCGCTCCGGTTCAGCGTTGGGTCGTGCGCCGCTCGACGATGATCCTCGCCGATGACAATGCGTTCACGATCGACTACCGCACACCTTCATGGGGTCGCCCGCCCTACAACGGAGCCACCGCGTATCGACCCGACTTCGACCACTGGTTGTCTCAGCAGGCCGTGGCCGCCGGCGCCACGCTCGTCACCTCCACCACCGTCACCGGCTTGCTGCGCGATCCGGCCGGGCGCGTGAACGGAGTTCGAACCGATCGACCCGACGGCGATCTCACGGCCCCGATCGTGATCGCGTGCGATGGCGTGAACAGTTTCCTCGCCAAGGAAGCCGGTCTCTACACCGCGACCGACGCCGCCAACTTCACGGTCGGCGTGAAGGAGACCCTCGCCCTCCCCCGATCGGTGATCGAGGAACGGTTCGGTGTCCGCGACGACCACGGCGTGGACATCGAGATCCTCGGCGGAACGTCGGGTGTGAACGGCGGTGGATTCATCTACACCAACCTCGAGACGGTCTCGCTCGGTGTGGTGTTGAAACTTCCCAAACTCGCCGCTCAGTCGAAGCGGCCCGAGGAGATCATCGCCGGGCTCAAACGTCACCCGGCCATCGCGCCGCTCATCGAGGGTGCAACCGTGCAGGAGTACTCGGCCCACGTGATTCCCGAGGCGGGCCTTTCGATGATGCCGACCATGGTGACCGACGGAATGCTCGTGGCCGGTGACGCCGCTGCACTGTGCCTCGCCGCCGGCATCTGGCTCGAGGGGGTCAACTTCGCCATGGCGAGTGGCATGTATGCCGGCCGGGCCGCAGCCGCGGCGATCGACAACGATGACGTGAGCGCCAAGGGACTCGCCGGCTACACGAAACTCCTCGAGGAGTCATTCGTGCTCGCCGATCACCGCAAGTTGAAGGACATCCCCGGCCTTGTGCTCTCCGATCGCGTGCAACAGAAGTACCCGGGATTCGTCACTTCGGTGATCGAGCGTGTGTTCCGGGTCGACAACCCCCACCCCAAGCCCGGTCTGCGTCGCATCGTGCGCGAAGAACGCAAACGTGCCGGCATCAAATTGAGCGACCTTCTCCGGGATGGCTGGAAGGGAATGCGAGGGTTCGGCTGATGGATTTCAAGATCACACGCGACGACACGTGGCCCGAGATCTCCTTCGAGGAGCGCATCGGCACCGCTGAGTTCCGCATCCACGAGCGCGCCCACATCGTGGTCGACGGTGACACCTGCCGTGGTTGCTCCACCCGCGAGTGCGTGGTCGCGTGTCCGGCCAATCTCTTCGTCCCCACGAGTGATGGCGGCATCTTGTTCAACTACGAGAACTGTTTCGAATGCGGAACCTGTTATCTCGTGTGCAACAAGGAGGGCGCGATCTCCTGGAACTACCCCGAAGGCGGCTACGGCGTCGTCTTCCATCGGACCTGAGATTCCCGTGATCGCCGTCTGTCTCAAGTGGGTGCAGCCACACGACGTCGCCGACGACCGCTTCGCCGGTATCTCAGCCGCCGATCAGTCGGCTCTCGAACTCGCGCTGCGCATCGCCGAGGCTCGTGGCGACGAGGTCCTGGCGGTCACCGTCGGCCCGGAGGGTGCCGAACGCGCACTTCGCGATGCCCTCGCCTGCGGCGCGACTCGCGCGGTGCGCATCGCTACCGAACCAGGTGTGAGCAGCGCGCGCACCGCCACCGCGCTGGCCGACGAGATCGGTGTCGCCGATGTGATCTGGTGCGGCGACTACTCAGCCGACCGCGGTTCAGGATCGGTGCCCGCGTTCCTCGCCGCCCGTCTCGGAATCGACCAGGCGCTCGGCCTCATCGACATCGAGATCAACGGCAACGGATCGCAGATCCGCGCCGTCCGCCGACTCGATGGCGGTCGACGCGAGATCCTGAGCGTCACGGGTCGCGCCGTGTTGTCGGTCGAGGGATCGACGGCGCGACTCCGACGGGCACCGCTGCGCTCGGTGATCACCGCCGACTCGGCCACGATCACGGTTCGTGTACTCGAGTCTCCCGACGTGTCGGCACCCGACCTCGTGCCCTACCGACCGCGCGCTCGAGTGCTACCGGCACCCGCCGGCACCAACGCTTTGGATCGTGTGCGTGTGCTCACCGACACCGGTGCCGCGCCGAGCCGTACCGAGACGGTCGTGCTCGAACCCGCCGCCGCCGCCCGACGCATCCTCGACACCCTGCGCGACTGGGGATATCTGACATGACGTGGACATCGGTGGCCGACATCGAGTCGCCGATCCTCGTGATTCCGGTCGGATCGTTCGAACAACACGGTCCGCACCTCCCTCTCGACACCGACACGCGCATCGCCCACGCTTTGTCGACGCGCATCGTGGAAGCTTTCGCGCCGAGTGCGGTCCTCGGTCCGACGATCACCGTGAGCGCGAGTGGTGAGCACAACGGCTTCCCGGGCACGGTGTCGATCGGTACCGAAGTCACCATTCGAACCTTCGTGGAGATCTGCCGCTCGGCCGACTGGTCCGATGGTGTGGTGTTCGTGAACGGCCATGGTGGCAACGGCGAAGCGATCGCCACTGCTCACTCGCTCATCACCGGTGAAGGACGACGTGCCCTCTTCTGGTCGCCCACCGCGGCGGCCGACGACGATCTGCACGCCGGGCGGACCGAGACTTCTTTGCTCCTCCATCTCGATCCGTCCGTGGTCGAACGCGCTCGTCTCGAGGCCGGCAATACGCAGCCGATCGGCGAGATCGCGCCGATGTTGCGCAAGGGCGGTGTGAAGTCGGTGAGCACCAACGGCGTGCTCGGCGACCCGCGTTCGGCCTCGGCCGATCACGGTAGACAACTGTTCGAACGCTGGCTCGCCGAACTCGAAACCGCCATTCGAATCTGGCGGACATGATGAGCACGACGACGCACCGCTTCCGCATCGATTCGTCATGGTGGCGCCATCGCTCCCCCGCCGGTGACACGCTCGTCGCCGGATCGCCGCTACGGCTCTTCCGTCTCGGCGCAGCCGGATCGCGACTCGCCGACGTGCTCGAGAACGACGGCGCCGTTCCGTCCGGAACCGAAACACTCGCCGAAAGATTCCTGGAGGCCGGCGCGATCCACCCGATCGTCACGGCCTCCACCCTCACACCACACGACGTCACCGTGGTGATACCCGCCCACGACGAAGACCCCACGAACATCGCCGCCCTCGTACAGCAGGTACGCGCGGCGGCGCGGGTGATCGTGGTCGACGACGGTTCGGCCCGACCCCTCGGCCCGATCGACGGCGCCGAGGTCGTGCGCCGCGACACGGCCGGAGGCCCAGCGACGGCGCGCAATGCCGGCGCGGCACAAGCCACGACCGACATCGTCCTCTTCGTCGATGCCGACACCGAGTGGGATCGGGCGTGTTGGACCACCGTGCTCGGTCACTTCGACGACGAACGCGTGGGCCTCGTCGCGCCACGGGTGGCCAGCCGCCCGGGCACCGATCTGGTGGCGCGCTACGAACTCACCGACTCGCCCCTCGATCTCGGTCGTGAGCCGGCACGGGTGCGGGCCGGCTCTCGTGTGTCGTACGTGCCGTCGGCGGCGCTCCTCGTTCGGCGCGCGGTGTTCGACGACCTCCATGGCTTCGACGAGTCGCTTCGCTACGGCGAGGACGTCGACTTCGTGTGGCGCGCGATCGATGCCGACTACGTCTGCCGTTACGAACCGGCGGCCGTGGCTCGCCATCGGGCTCGACCCGATCTGCGCGCCCTCACCCGACAGCGATGGTCGTATGGTTCGGCGGCGGCGGCCCTCGACACCCGTCATCCGGGTGCGGCCACACCGCTTCGTGTGAATCGCTGGAGCGCGATCGCATGGGGTCTCGTGGCCATCGGCCACCCGCTCGTGGGCGGTGCCGTCGGTGCCGGATCCACCGCTGCTCTCGTGCGCAAACTCGGAGAAACCCCCAACCGCTGGTTGGTCGCCGGTCGACTCGCCGGACTCGGCAATCTGCATGCTGGTCGACTCATGGCGAGTGCCGTCACGCGCAGTTGGTGGCCAGTGTCGTTGACCATGGCCGTGTTGTCGCGTCGTTTGCGCGTCGTGCTTCTGATCGCGCTCGTTCTTCCGAACCTCTACCGCTGGCGGTCGAGCAAATCCGATCTCGATCCCGTTCGTTACGTCGCGCTGAGAATCGTCGACGACATGTCGTACGGATCCGGTGTCTGGACCGGTGTGTGGCGGAGTCGCCGCCTCGGAGCGCTCAGGCCGCGCTTCGACTGAACTGTGCGTTGATCCGACCGGTGATGTCGGAGCACTCGCGGCACACGCTCTGCGGAATCACGCCGGCGCGGATCAACCAACTGAACATCACACAGCCCAAGCAGAACCCAGCGAAGGCCTCGAGGCTCGCCGCCACCGCGAGACCGGCGATCATCACGGCACCCAACGTGTGCGCACCCGACACCCACGCGATCAATCCGACCGACGAGAAGACGAGGCCCACACCCTGCGCGAAACGCTTGGGCGGTCCGGCCACGAAACGCTGCTCACCACCGACACGCGGCGTGATCACCTTGGTGACCAAGAGTCCGAGCGGGCTGAACCGCGGACCGCTCAGCACGCGTGCTGCAAAGCCGTAAACGAGCGGAACGAGGACCCACCACTGACGGATGGTGAGGAACAGAACGGCTTGGGCGAAGGCTCCCGATGCCACCAGACGGGCCGAGGTCTCATTGACCGGATTCGGGAAGGAGAAGAGGCGCTGGCTCATGAGGTCAGGCTAGGTCCGAAATCCCGACTCAACAAGTCGGAATTAGGCCCTCCGGTGCCGGTCGGTAGGGTCACCCCGTGGCTCTGGTCCTCACGATCGACTCCGCCCGCTGGAACCAGCACGTGGAACGCACGGCCGCTGGGGTCTCGGGGCTGGTCCCGGTGGTCAAGGGCAACGGCTACGGCCTCGGCCGGGATTGGCTGGCGACCCGGGCCGCTGAGCTCGGCTCGGTTCTGGCCGTGGGCACGGTGCACGAGGTACCGAGCGTCCCGGCCGGATGCACACCCGTGGTCCTGACCCCCTCACTTGGGCCTTGCCCGTCAGCCGTGGTCACCGTGGGCTCGGCCGCCCATCTCGACGCACTCGGGCGAACCGGTCACCGCATTCTCGTGAAGATCCGCTCGTCGATGGGCCGCTACGGCGTCGACCCGGCGGC
>CAZLXB010000024.1:27873-30762 GCA_964563545.1 uncultured Bifidobacterium sp.
TTCGTCCTCGTTGCCGGTATCGGTCTGTCGCTACTGACCGCCACCGCGCGCACATCCGACGACCCCGCGACGATCGCGCGTATGCGTTGGCGACTCGGTCGCCGCGGCGTTCTCCTCTACGGCGTCGGCTTCTTCCTGAACTTCGCCTGGCCGGGCACGATCCTCTTCTTCTACGGCGCGTACTTCTTGATCGCGGTCGGGTTGTTCAGACTCTCGGATCGTGCCCTCGTCGCGATCGCTTCTGGCTCGGCTCTCGTGGCGACGGCTGTGGCCACTTGGGCCAACTGGAAGGCGTCGCGCGGCGAGATCGTGATGTGGCTCGGTACCTACGAGGTCGATTCGCTGCAGGACCTCGTGGTGCGCACCTTCCTGGACTACACGCATCCGGTGTTCCCGTGGCTCGCCTTCTTCTGCGCCGGCATGTTGGTCGGCCGTCATCTCGATCGCTGGCGCGAGTGGCGGGGCCGGGTGTTCACTGCGGCCCTCGTGGTCACCGCAGCCCTCTACGCACTCGTCTCGATGCTCGACCGACTCGACCATCGGAACGGCGTCATCGTGTATTCGCTCACCTCGGCCCAGCCCTACAGCCGCAGCGTCGTGTACACCGTCACCACTCTCGGTATCGCCTTCGTCGCCTTGGCGAGCATCGATTGGCTGGTCGAGAAGTACTCCACTTCACCGGCCCTCGAGACACTGCAGCGCGCCGGTCAGCTCACGCTGTCGCTCTATCTGCTGCACGTTCTCGCCTACTGCGCGATCCGCAACTGGCTCGGCTGGATCGGCGGCAACGAACTCTCGACCGCACTTCTCTTCGCGCTCGGCTTCTGGATCGTCGCGATCACGATCGGTTCGTGGTGGCACCATCGCATCGGCCGCGGGCCGGCCGAGCAGATCTATCGGTCATTCGGCGGCTGAGGCTCGCGCCGCGGCGCGGTTGAGGCCGCGCCAGCCGACCGAAGCGGCGCCGACGAGCGGACCTTGGTCACCGAGGCGCGCCGGCACGATGCGGGCACCGACCGAGAACGACAAGCGGCAGTTTTCGTCGATCACCTCTTGCGCGGCGTGGAAGAACGTCGGGCCGAAACCGAGCGCGACCGAACCACCCACCACGGCGAGCGAAAGGTCGAAGAGGTTGCACACGCTCGCCACGGCGATCCCCACCATGCGTCCGGTGCGCTGCATGATCTCGTAACTCGGTTCGGTGGGTGGACGACCGGTGATCGCCTCGATCGCCGTCCCCGATGCTTCGGCTTCGAGACATCCGCGTGCACCGCAACTGCAACGATGGCCCTCGGGGTTGACGATCACGTGTCCGATGTGTCCGGCGTTGCCCGTTGCGCCGTCGAGGATGCGACCGTCGACCACGATTCCGCCGCCCACTCCGGTGCTCACCACCATGCCGATGAAATTCGAATGTCCACGCGCCGCCCCCAGCCAACCTTCGGCGAGCGCGAAGGCTTTGGCATCGAGATCGCCGAACACCGGCGCGTTCACGCCGACCTCGGCGAGCGTGTCGACGATGGCGTCGTGCAAGGGGAAGCGGCGCCAGGCCGGGATGTTGAGCGGCGAAATGGATGCACACTCGGGTTCGATCGGTCCGGCGGCACCGATGCCGACCGTGGTGATCGGGGCGCCGTGCCGTTCGGCGGCGCGTTGCACCTGTCGTCGGATCACCTGGGCGAGCGACTCGTAGAGATCATTCGCGCGCTTGTCGCGGTCGGTGCGGACGCTGTCACGATCGACCAGTCGACCCCGTCGATCCACGAGACCGACGGCCATCTTGGTGCCGCCGATGTCGATGGCCAGAGCCAGTTCGGTGTCGGCCATGCGCGGACTCAGTCGGCCACGCGACGGGCGTCCTCGATCAGGTTGATCTGATAGAGGACTTCATCGAGGGCGTCGGCAGCCGAGATCGCCGAGTAGCGCTGCGGGTTGTCGGTCGTGCAGCACGAGGGAACCGGCGCGAGCACGGTCCAGGGACGCGGATGGCAGAACTGGACGACGCTGTAGCGCTCACCTTCGAAGCCGGGAGCCGCGATCACGCGATGCCAACCGATCGGGATCGCCCCGTTCGTGAGTCGCTCGAGCATGATGCCGGTGTTGATGATCACCTTGTCGTCGGGCGGGATGGCATCGATCCACTCGCCGTCGACTTCCACCTGCAGACCGGGTGCCGTGGCGCGCGGGAGCGCGGTGATGAGGTTGATGTCGCCGTGCGCACCGGCCCAGATGTGGCCACCACCGGGTGCCTGCTTCATGGACGGATAACGAATGGCGCGGGTGAGCGTGGGGCCGTCGGTCACCATGTCGTCGAAGAACGACTCCGCACAGCCGATGCCGAGCGCGATCACCCGCAGGAAACGCTTCTGCAGATCGGCGATGGCGTCGTGGAACGCGTAAAGAACCTTGGAGATCCCGGGCACCGCCGCGTCGGGCAGGACTTGGTCGGGATACGAACCCGGATACTTGCGACGCAACGGATGACCGGACGCGATGGGCGCGGCCCAGTTGAGCATCTCTTTCCAGTCGGGTTTGTCGCTCGAGGCCGCAGTTTCCACCAAGAGGCCGGTGTATCCGGTCTGCCCGTGCGCTCCCGGTGCGACGAACTTCTGCTTCTCCTCGGGTGCCATCGAGAAGAACTCGGCGAGCATGCCGTATGCGGAGTCGAGGAGATCGTCGGAGAGATCCGAGCTCGTGTACACGAAACCGGTGGCCAGACTCCGGCGCACACCGTCGACCACGGCCCGGCGTGTCGCTTCGGAACCCTTCTCGAAGGCGAGGAGATCGACGTCGAGGATCTGATCGGCCATGGCGTTGACGCTAACGGCTTCCGATCGAGGCCAGCGCGCACTGCAGATCGTTCCAGAGATCGTCGATCGCTTCGATGCC